>CAKQSF010000012.1 GCA_934272845.1 uncultured Prevotella sp. | reverse complement strand
TAGTGTACAGCCTTCCAGGCTGATATTTCACTACCTATACAAAATCCGTAGGCTTCGCCCACGGTTACTCATAGTATTGGCTTCCAGCCAAAGGTTACTCTCCCTATTCTCAGCCTGGAAGGCTGTACATCGTTGGTAGTGTACAGCCCTCCAGGCTGATATTTCACTACCTATGCCAAATCCGTAGGCTTCGCCCACGGTTACTCATAGTATTGGCTTCCAGCCAAAGGGTGCTCTCCCTATTCTCAGCCTGGAAGGCTGTACATCGTTGGTAGTGTACAGCCCTCCAGGCTGATATTTCACTACCTATACAAAATCCGTAGGCTTCGCCCACGGTTACTCAAAGTATAGCCTTCCAGGCTAATTCTATCTGTACTTGGCATATAATTACCCTGAAACTTTTGCTTTTGCCAACATATAAGTAAGTGTTCAAAATTATTTTTATATTTAATATAGGCTATTTGGATGCAGATGTTTTCTCTATTTGAGGGAACAATGTAATCATTGTGACTGAAAACAGAGGAAGCAGATGCGCCAAAGAGACTGTATTAAATATAATTTCAGGAATAAAAATGTTCACTTATTGATATATATAAATAATTTTGAATACTTACTTAATCAAATATCTCGTTAGATGATAGGATGAAAGATTAGCGTTAGATGGAGATAAATGTTGAAAGATAAAAGCAATCAATATTGTTGGTATTCTCAAATTATTTCTGTTTGATTATACTTTGACTTTGCCTAGGAGATAAAAATGTGCGTGAAGATGAATAAAAAACAAAAGAATTAATCGTTTATCCGTAATTTTCTTCAAAAACATGCAAGAGAATTAATAAAAAAAGAGTAACTTTACAACATAATTTGCAACTATACTATTCTATATTTATGATTACAGGAGAAATAAAAAACCAGATAGACCAGATATGGGACACATTCTTTGTGGCAGGCGTTACTAACCCTATCACCGTACTTGAACAGATGACTTATATATTCTTCATGAAGATGCTCGACGATAAGCAACTACGTGAGGAAGACAATGCCCGTGACTTTGAAAGCGAAGTGCGAAACCCTACATTCCCGGCAGGACAGATGTGGCTGAACCCAGATACCAATCAAGAAATACCCTACGAAAGCATGCGCTGGTCAGTGTTCCGTCATACAGGACCAGAGAACATGTTCAACATGGTTCGTCAGAACGTATTTGAGTTTATTAAACACATCGGTACAGGCGAGGAGAGCGCCTATAGCCGATACATGAAGACTGCCATATTCCTTATACCCAATGCTCGCACACTCACCAAAGTGGTGGATGGCGTAGATGCGCTCGACATGAACAACCGTGACGCTATGGGCGATGTGTATGAGTATATCCTCGGTAAGATGGCAGCCTCAGGCACCAACGGACAGTTTCGCACACCTCGCCATATCATACGCATGATAGTAGAGATGATGGAGCCAACGCCACAAGACTATATCTGCGACCCAGCCATGGGAAGCGCCGGTTTCCTTGTAGAGGCGGTGAAGTATATAAAGGAACACTACGAGACAGCGTTCTATTCTTCCGAACAGACAAACCATATCAAAACATCCCTGATAAATGGCTATGACACCGACCAGACGATGCTCCGCATAGGTGCCATGAACCTGATGCTTCATGACGTAACAGCGCCAGAACTGGCATGGAGAGACTCTCTCTCAGAGCAGAATGAAGATCAGAGTTGCTATACGCTCATTATGGCAAATCCACCATTTGCGGGCAGCCTCGATAAAGGTAATGTGAACAAGAAGATACTGGCTTATGCCAACACTACTAAGACCGAACTGCTTTTCCTGGCACAGTTTGTCCGTTCGCTTGAACTGGGTGGACGTTGCGCAAGCATTGTGCCCGATGGCGTATTGTTCGGTACGTCAAAAGCCCATATCGCCATACGTAAGGAGATAGTAGACAATCAGCATTTGCGTGCAGTCATCTCTATGCCCAGTGGCGTGTTCAAACCTTACGCTGGCGTGTCCACGGCAGTCCTTATCTTTAATAAGACCAACTGTGGCGGAACAGACAATGTATGGTTCTATGACATGAAGGCAGACGGTTTCTCGCTCGATGATAAGCGCACACCAATCGCAGACAATGATATTCCCGATGTGATAGCCCGCTTCAAGAACTTGGAAGCCGAGGCAGGTCGCACACGCAAGGAGCAAAGTTTCCTTGTGCCAGTAGAAGACATCCGCCAAAACGATTACGATCTCTCAATCAACAAATACAAGGAGGTAGAGCGTGAGAAGGTGGAATATGAACCCGTCAAGGACATCCTCTTACGTCTGGAGAAGACAGAAAAGGAATATGCCAAAGGGTTCGAGACATTGAACAGCATGTTAGATGAATAGGAAAAATGGGAAAGTCAGGTCAGTTATATTTTGATTTTGATACATATTTGCGTCAGGGAGAACCGTCGCAAAGGGAGAAAGCAATAGTATGGGGCACAGCCATCGGTCTGCAGAAGGTCGATGGGTTGGAGACTTCTGCTTATCTGCAACAGACGGCTCTTAAAAACATAGAGGGCGAGATTACGATAGACGAGGCTAAAGAACTTGTCAATTCATATTATATCAGTCGTCAGGCGCATGACGAAGACAACGAAGATAAAGAGGAGGCAGACCGTGTGGCGATTAATATCGCTAAACTGTTGAGTACCAACACACTCGCCTTTAGTTTTTTTGGTTATACCCAAGTGCATCGTAATATATTTGATGGTGTCTTCAAGCATGCGGGACGGATACGTAATTATGATATTACCAAACGTGAATGGGTGCTCAGAGGCGATACCGTGAACTATATGTATGCGGCCGATCTAAAGCGTGCAGTAGAATACGACTTGGAGCAAGAGCGCATGTTCGATTATGGTGGTCTTTCGTCTGATGAGATAATTCGTCACATTAGCAAATTTACAGCCAATCTCTGGCAGATACATGCGTTCTGCGAAGGTAACACACGCACCACGGCGGTTTTTGTCATTCAATATCTCCGCTCTATGGGCTTCTCAGTAGATAATGAAATCTTTGCCCACCATTCATGGTATTTTCGTAATGCCATGGTGCGTTATGTATATAAGAATAACGAGGGGGTAATGCCGGAACCTATATACTTGGAACGCTTCTTCCGCAACATGATCCTTGGCGAACAATGGGACTTGCGTAATCGCTATCTCGTAATCAATCCCCCTGCGGAATATGCAGAACAACCAAGACTGGATGTTCTTACAAATAAGATACAGACCGAACAAGTACCGAACAAGCACCGAACAAGCACCGAACAAGTACCGAACAAGCAGTGAACCTGTTCTATACTAATAACAAGAATATACGTGATTTGGTACAAATCATAGGAACGGGACAGTGGTCAGTAAGGGAGATGATGGACAGAATAGGTCTAAGGCATCGTCCCAACTTCCTTGAGCAATATCTAACCCCAGCACTTTCTGTAGGTTTCGTCCGCATGCTTTATCCTGATTCGCCACGCCATCCACGTCAGAAATATCTGCTTACCGTGAAGGGCGTTGGGTTGTTTAATCAGTTTAATAAGGAGGAAATAAAATGAGAGAAGTTAATACTGCTTGTCGTTTTGGTAAGAACACCCTAGGGGGCTGATGGGATGTTTCACATCATGCTTTTGGTCTTGACTGCGAGATTATGGAGCCAAGGTTTTATATGGAGCCGAGGTTTCCAACCTCGGTGTTGTGCAAAAAACATAAACCGAGGTTAAAAACCTCGGCTCCATATAAATGTGATAATAATGTAATTAACGCCCTGTCACTCGGCTCTGCCGCTTAGCAAGAAGGGCAAAAGTAAAACGAAGAATGAAACACGGATGGGAATATAAGAAGTTGGGAGAGGTTGCCACGTTTATAAATGGTTACGCATTTAAGCCAGATCAATGGAAAGAATCTGGTTATCCTATCGTGCGTATCCAAAATCTTAATAACCCCAATGCTCCTTATAATTACTTCGATGGCGATGTTCCTAATAATATAATAATTCAGAATGGAGATTTACTCATCTCGTGGTCGGCAAGTTTAGGAGTGTATATTTGGAATAGAGGAAAAGCATTTCTAAATCAACACATCTTCAAAGTTGTGTTCGACAAAATGGATATTGATAAATTTTTCCTTAAATATGCTGTCACATCCAAACTGGAGACTATGGCAGGACAGGTTCATGGGGCGACCATGAAGCATATTGTAAAGAAAGATTTTGACAATACGTTGATTCCCCTTCCTCCCAAGTCCACCCAACAGTTGATAGTTGCAGAACTTGATAAAATCAACGAGTTGATACGCTTGAAGAAGGAGCAACTGGAGGATTATGACCGCCTCGCCCAAAGCATCTTCTACGATATGTTCGGAGACCCTGTTGAAAACGAAAAAGGATGGGAAAGAAAGATATTAAAGGAGATAGTTTCTGAGGATTGCTCCATTTCCTATGGTATCGTACAGCCTGGTGATGGCGTAGAAAATGGTGTACCAGTGGTTCGTCCAGTTGACATGACAGGAACTTTTGTATTACGTCAAGGACTTAAAAATACCACAAAAGAAATATCTGATTCGTATAAACGAACAATATTAAAAGGTAATGAGATTTTGATGTGTGTGCGAGGAACGACAGGAATAGTTGCTATGGCTTCCATGGAATTACAAGGTTGTAATGTTACTCGAGGTGTAACACCGATTGAATGTGGTTTATCTTGCAACAAGTGGTTCATATATTATCAGTTATTGAATCCATCTATACAACAATATATTGCAGGACACACACGAGGAATTACCTTAAAACAGATAAATATGAAAGATGTAAGAGATATTCCTTTAATCCTCCCTCCCCTTTCTCTCCAGCGTCTTTTTGCCCAGCGCATAGAGCAGATGGAGCGTCAGAAGGAGGAGGTAAAGAAAGCCATTACCGACCTCGAGACGTTGCTCGCCTCACGCATGCAGTATTGGTTTGAATAAAAAAGCGAAACAATATGACACAAGAGAATAAAGAAATACTAATGAGGCTGCTCCAGAAGCATAAGGAGTTAGGCATCAGCGAACAGATAGACTATGAAAAATTCTACCTGTATTCAATTATTACACACTCTACAGCAATTGAAGGTTCTACAGTTACAGAACTGGAGGCTCAACTACTATTTGACGAAGGCATTACGTCAAACAAACGCTCCATGATTGAGCAGATGATGAACCTTGATCTAAAGGTGGCATATGACTATGGGGTGCAGTGGATTAAGAAACATACGGAGATCACCGTAGACTGGCTCATCACTCTTGCATCAAAGGTAATGGCTCGTACGGGAAGTGAATATCATTCGCTTGGTGGCGATTTCTCTGCAGCCAAGGGCGAATTAAGAAAACTTAATGTAACTGCAGGCTTCGGCGGAAAATCGTATATGTCGTACTTGAAAGTACCGTCAAGACTTGAGGCGTTCTGTGAGGAACTGAACAAACGTCGTAAGACAATTGACCCAACTGATATAGTTGCTGTTTATGACTTAAGTTTCTGGGCTCATTTCGAGTTGGTTACCATCCATCCTTGGGCCGATGGGAATGGTAGAACCTGTCGCCTGCTGATGAATCTACTCCAAATGGAATATGGTGCATTACCAACAAAGGTACTCAAAGAGGATAAGGCTGAATACATTCAGGCACTGATAGACACCAGAGAGTATGAAGATATTCAGATTTTCCAGAACTGTATGACCCGATTACATTGCCAGCATCTCAAATGGGATATCGACCAATTTATCAAATCTATGGCAGAGTAAATAATAAAACAATCACGTGTAAAAAATAACCTAATTGATATGGCAAAGAATTTTGATTATATCCTGCTTGTAGCAGAGAGAGTGCCAGGCTTCAAACGCTTGCACGACTACTGTGACATGGCAGAATCATTGCAGGCCACTTATCCTGAGGCTTCTGCCAATAGTTCACGAAAAGCATTGGAATGGCTCGTGAAGAATATGCTGAAGATGAAAGACGTTCAGATTATGGAACGTGAGACCCTCGGCGAAATGATTAACAGACCAGAAACTGCTGCTTTTATTAATGGTGACACGGGACTGGTGAATGACATGCGTAGGGTTCACAGAATAGGTAACAGTGCCAGTCATTATGGTGGTGAACCAGTAAAACGAGCAAGGGCATTCCGTTGTTTATATGCCCTTTATAATGTAGTAGCAGGATTTATGTATCGCTGGGGAGCCATGAGGAGTATAGCCCCCTTTGACGCGACACTTATTCCAGACACCATTACGGGGCCTGTGCTTGCTACACCACCCGAACCACAGGTAGAGCCAGACGTGGTAGGAAGCGTGCCAAGGGAGAACGTAGAGCATCCGCAGCCTTGGGAAATGCCGAGGGGAAGCCTTGCAAGTGAGGCGATAACACGCAAATATCTTATAGACTATATGCTCAATGAGGCAGGATGGGATATACTGGAAGTGAAAGGAGACATTCAGGGAGGCAAGGCCTGCATAGAGGTGGAAGTAGACGGCATGCCAAGCGCATCAGGAAAAGGCTATGCCGACTATGTGTTGTTCAGTCGCGGTGGTAAGCCACTGGCTGTAATAGAAGCGAAGTCAACAGCGCATGAGGTTGGAGAGGGACGCAGGCAAGCACTCCTCTATGCAGACTCACTGGAAAGGAAATATGGAGTAAGACCAGTAGTATATTATACAAACGGTTTTGAGACAAAGGTGATAGACGGCATGGGGTATATGGACAGAGCGATATATTCCTTCCACTCAATGGACGATTTAGAGCGATTGATACAGAAGCGTGGCCGTTCAGAGATACGAAATCTCTCCATCAACGAGAACATCACGAACAGACCATATCAGCAGACAGCCATAAAGAGCATCGTAGAATGGTTGAACCAGAAGCATCGTCGTGGACTCCTTGTCCTTGCGACAGGTACGGGAAAGACACGTGTCAGTATCTCGCTCTGTGACGTGTTGATGCGTAATGATTGGGTAAAGAACGTATTGTTTCTTGCCGACCGCACGGCACTTGTTAACCAGGCGCATAAGAACTATGAGGCGTTGTTGCCAGACGTATCTATGGCAGTGCTGAGCGAAGAAAAAGAGCCCGACATGAACGCGCGAATAATGTTCTCCACATATCAGACCATGATAAACTATATCGACATGGAAGAAAAGAAATTCTCAGTCGGTAGGTTTGACCTTATTATTATAGATGAGGCACACAGGAGTGTATTCGGACGTTATGGTGCAATCTTTAACTATTTCGACTCATTGCTGATAGGCCTTACAGCAACGCCACGAGATGAGATAGACCGTAGCACATACGACTTGTTGCAACTGGATAATGGTACTCCAAACTACAGTTACGACTATAAGGAAGCCGTGGATGATGGTTACCTAATCCCTTACAAGACGCTGCAGAATCATTCAAAAATAATGGAGACAGGCATAAAATGGGATGACCTGCCGAAAGAACAGCGAGAGAAACTAGACGAGGTGTGGTCTTATGAGAAGGCTTTGGCAGGCATGGGAGATAAGGAGGAATATCATCGTGACATAGAGTCGAGGGAGATATTCAACTACCTTATAAACAATGATACCATAGACAAGGTGCTGCAGAAGTTGATGGATAAGGGCTTGAAGGTGCATAGTGGGGAAGAGATAGGCAAGACAATCATCTTTGCGCAGAATCATCTACATGCAGAGCAGATAGTAAAGAGATTCCGAGAACTCTATCCAGAGAAGGGGGAGAAGTATTGCCAGTTGATAGATAACTACGTGAAGTATGCAGGGGCACTGATTCTTGATTTTGGAGAACAAGAGAAGATGCCACAGATAGCCGTTAGTGTAGATATGCTAGACACAGGTGTGGATGTGCCGTCAATACTGAACCTCGTGTTCTTTAAGCGAGTGAAGTCGAAGATAAAGTTTATGCAGATGATAGGTCGTGGCACTCGTCTCTGTCCAGGACTCTTTGGTAATAAAGACAAGAGGGAGTTCTACATCTTCGACTGGTGTAATAACTTTGAGTACTTCTCAGTTCATACAGAAGGCGCGTCTCCCGTAGCGGTCAAGTCCTTGACAGAACGACTCTTCTCACTACGTTTGGATATAGCCTTTGCATTACAAGCGGCAGAACACCAGGAGAAGGAAGAAGACAAGAAACTGCATGATGAATTGAAGGAGATACTTCATCGCCAGGTAAATAGTCTGAGCATGGCGAGAATAGACGTAAGAGAAAAGTTGTCACAGGTAGAGCCGTTTCGCAGTATGGAGGCATGGACATGCCTTAGCGAAGTGGACGTGGCAAAACTAAAGGATATAGCGCCATTGCTTCCACGTCCGAATGAGAATGAAGCAGCGAAGAAGTTCGATATTCTGATGCTTCATCTACAGTTGGAGAAGGTTGATAGTACGGTGAATGCAGATAAGTGCAGAACGAGTGTGATAACAATAGCCCGACTGTTAGAAGGAAAAGCGACAATACCGATAGTAAGGACTCGTATTGATACCATAAGAGAGGTACAGACCGTGCGCTTCTGGGAGAATAGTACTATCGACAGATTAGAGCGGGTACGCAAAGAATTGCGTGACCTGATACATATTCTGGAGAAAAGTCGTAATGATCGTAAATTTATCATTGATATAGAAGATACTACTACATCGGATGATGAGGCAGCACGAGTAGAGTTGAGAGCAACATACAAACAGCGTGTCATAGAGTATCTTGCCAGTCATGATAATAATGAGACACTGAACAAGATACGGAACTTTGATCAATTAACACCAGATGATATAGAAGAACTACAACGCATATTCTGGGAAGAACTGGGAACGCGAGAGGAATATGACGAGATAGCGCATGGTAAGCGGTATGGCGACAATGTAGCGGCGTTCATACGAGTGATAAAAGGTATTGATCGCAGAAAGGCATTGCAGAAGTATGCTCACTTCATAAAGGATGTTGATATGACCTCAGAACAAGAACAATACTTAAAAAATATACTTGACTATATCAGTGTTAATGGTGATATACAGTTGAGTGACTTCATGGAGTATCCATTGAGCAATTATCGTTGGCGTGATGTCTTTGGTAATAAGTTCGTAGGTCTTAAGGAATTTATAAAAGAAGTGCATCATGTAATATCTATTACGGCTTAATGTACTTAACTTAACGCATTGGTTCTATAAATTACCTTTGTTATAGATGACAAAACGTCATTGTTCTAATGAGGTTTTACATAACGGGGGTAATTAATAGAACCAATATTATGTTATTGTTTCTTCTTCAGTCTGATACGATAGCCAGACCATAGACACCAAAGAGCGAGTATGCCCATAACAAAGATGAAAAGATAGGTGGCGATGCTACCAATGAATATCCTGCCGCTATGAACCTCTAACGCTACATTCCACAGCGACATAGGAAGTTGGCGGAGGTCCTCGGGTTGAGGAATGGCGGCAGTACCCTCGTAATATTCCGCTATGACAGGAAAGGAAAAGTCTTGGCTCACGCCAGCGATGGCTTTCTGACCGAATGGTGTGCCAGTGTTCTTAGGCGCTGCTTTGCCAGTAAAGTAGTCAGTGGCAAAGCCATTTTGTCTATCCCATATATACAGACCGCTGAACGAACCGCAAAGCCACCTGCCTTGTTCGTCTTTTAATAATGCGTTCAGTCCCATCACGCTGACGGGGGGAGCGTAAGTAATAGGTGTTACCGTCGCTTTATTGAGGTTTAAGGAATAGAACCCCTCAGATGTAGAAAGAAGCCAGTCATGACAAGTCTCATCGTAGCGAACCAAGCGAAGTTTGTCGTTCCAGGCATTCTCGCTCTTGAGAGAAGTGCAGGGGAGTGCAGGTATCCTGTTTAATACCAAGGCTATCATTACAGGCGGACGAAGACACCAGCCCGTCAGGGCAATCAAGAATGTAAGAATGATGGTGTATCGCCCCACCTTGTCATGAAGATGAAGCGAAGTTCGCAACAATACTTTTTGTTTGGGGCGTAGCCAGAAAATGAAGCCAGTAATGCAGAGTAAAACCAGAATAACGGCAATGGCATCGACCGCCAATCTCCCAGCAGTACCGAAGAGAGCGCCACTATGAAGCAGCCATACCGTACGGAAGGCTGTCACCTTACCATCATAATCCTTAGGCGCATGGAGTTGGATGCGCTGGAATGAAGTATAGGGAGGAAGAGAAACGTAGGCAAACGAACGGCTAAGGACGAGGAGAGTGTCACCATGGAACGCAATGTCAGTCAGTTTCTCATCATCATCCAATGGTGTCTTTACTTCATGCCATGTGCCGTGCATGTCGTAACGGTAAAGAGCAAAAGGAGAAACTGCAAAGATGTTACCCTTACTGGTGCTTATAACGTTCCTTATCTGTCGGTAGTCTGCTCCAGTAGGCAATCCCTTATTGAAGTCCTCAAAGTAGGAAGCCTTAGAGTCAGTAAGCCAAATGCCACCGTTGCCATAAAGCAACAGAGAATGGTAGGAAACAGCAGGCGTTAAGGAATCGGCTAGTGAAATATTTTCTAGGTAGAGAGAGCCTCGCAGTAAACCGCCGTTCCATTTCTGGAACTCGTAGCGACTTGGCAGGTATTTCCTGCTTACGTTCACGTCTTTGATGAGCGAACGATGATTCAGTAAAATACCCGATATGCAGAACATTAGCATGAAAAAACTCATGCCGATGCCAAGCCACTTATGATGTTTTCGCCAGGTTCCTTTCTTCATAGATAATTAAGCGTGAGTTTGTTATAGAACCACATTTACTCATGTGTTTTCTTTTTTCTTGCTGCTATCATGATGTAACCGAGCAATACGATGAATGCTACAAGGATAGAAAGCATCTGGGTAGTGTACTTCTCTGGTTCTATCCAAATCTCCTTGAAGAAGTCGAGGCGACCAAGCACTTCTACAGGTACCCAGAACACGATGACAGTGGCTATCGCCATACGAATATTTGCTCCCCAGGCAGAGAGTTTTAGTTGTTTCTTGAAGATAAAGATACTGCCAATCAGACATGCGGCAGCAATGATGGAGGTGACGGGGTGATGGTCACCGAGGAAGTTCTTGTCGTAGCAGAACATCAGAAGGAGATAACTGGTCCAGAGAATCATGTTTAACTCCATGAAGGTGACGATACTTGTGTGGTGAGTCATAGGGCGAGCAGCAATCTCGTTCTTGCGAGAGCGGAAGAGTACACGTTGCCACCAGTTGATGAAGTTGCAGCCGTTCTTCGTAGAGAAAATGTAGAGCATCATCACCATCATCCACATGCCGAAGGTGGCGGGAAGAATGAGGTATTCAGGGCGAGTAACCACTTCACCATTCTCAATCTCGGGTTGTGTGCCCCATCGAGTGGCATAGTACTGGAAGAGAAACTCTATCCAACCAGTCCAAAAGAGTAGGCCGCCGAAGAGACCCCAAAGCGTTTGCTTGGTATCACCCTTGACGAAAACACCAATTACTACCATAATAAGACCAACCAACCCCATGAGGAAGGCAGAGTAATGCACGGCCTCAGGAGTCATCGTCTTATCCATAATCATCATCAATGCGTGTCCTAAAGGCATGGTAAAGAGTACCACAAGGAACGATGCAATAGATTTCCACCAATTTAGTTTCATAATATTCTTTCGTGTTATTGTTTAAAAGTGTAATATTTATTGTTTAATTGTGTAAATGTGTAATATTTATTGTTGCGCTTGATGCTCACAGTAATATAAAAGGGTAGGGGGGCTAATTTTTAATAGAACCCCCGTCTTTAATTATAGAACGTTATAATGTTGGGAATATTGTATAATGTGTATGGTGACACGTTGTTATATAAAAAATGTGACGCAAAGGTACTAATATATAGAATAACTCGCAATACCTAAGAGTGATGATTTTCTTATAGCGTGGGAGAAAAGTACAAAAGGGGCTGGAACTGCACACAATGAATACTAAAACGTAAGGTAAATAGGTGATGAAAAATTTATATTAATAAAAATGTTGCATTTGCTTGCAAAATGGGAAAAAATGTATTAACTTTGCAGAGAATTTATGTGTGTGGCATAATTGTGCGCATACGTAAGGGTAAAGCAGAATAAAAGCAAAATAAATAATCCTGGTACTCGATGAAGAAAATTTTGATTGCAGTGGTATTATGCGCAATGACGGTGATGTTCTCCGGTTGCGTGATGACCAAGCAAGTAACCTATTTCCAGAACATTGATTCTGTTGACATTAACCAGCGGGTCAACGTGCCAGAAGCGCGTGTAAAGACCAATGATGAATTAACTATCCTCGTTTCATCTATTGCACCAGAAGCAGCAGAGCCGTTTAACATGAACCTTACGTCGAGATATACGTCGAGCGTGAGTAACTCTACTGCCAGTAGGGGTATGTATTCGTACATCGTAGACAAAGAGGGATGTATTAATTTTCCTGTCGTTGGAAAACTGAAGGTCGTTGGAATGACAAGACCTGAAGTGGAAGAGTTTATCACTAATGCTATCAAGCCTTATTTCGCTGCTAACGAAAGGCCGGTGGTAAAGGTGAGGTATAGTAGTTTTAGAGTTACTATCATTGGTGAGGTGACGGGAACGAGAGTGGTTAACGTTGAAAATGAACGTATTAGTATCATAGAGGCGTTGGCTCAGGCTGGCGACTTGTCAGTGTATGGTAAAAGGCCTAATATACTCCTAGTGAGAGAGCAGTCTGATGGCCATAAGAAGGCCGTGAGAGTAAATATTAATGATGCTAATATCTTTAACTCTCCATATTATTACTTGGAGCAGAATGATATTGTGTATGTGGAGCCACATAAGGCAAAGGCTCGTAGTGCGGATGTAAGTTCGTATACGTTCTGGACGCCTATTTCAAGTGTGCTTGTATCACTTGCAACATTAGTAATAAGTTTAACGAAATAATGATGAGAAAATGGAGTTGATATGAGGAACGATGTTCTTCGTATTGACTCCTTTTTCTGAAAAAATGGAGAGATGGCGGCGAGAATGCTGCATGAAAATAATACTAACGAATAAAGAAAAAGCAATATGTGCGGAATTGTTGGATATATAGGAGAGAGAGAAGCATACCCTATACTTATCAAGGGACTGAAACGCTTGGAATATCGTGGTTATGACTCGGCAGGTTGTGCAATGCTGTCTGATAATGATGGTGCGTTGAATGTGTACAAAGCAAAAGGTAAGGTGTCTGACCTAGAGAAAGTTGCGGAAGGGAAAGATGTTAGTGGTACGATAGGTATCGCTCATACGCGTTGGGCTACGCACGGTGTGCCAAGTGAGGTGAATGCTCATCCTCATGTAAGCCAAAGTGGAAATCTGACATTGGTGCATAATGGTATTATAGAAAACTATGCTACTCTGCGTGAACAGTTGAAGGAACGTGGCTTCGTGTTTAAGAGTGAGACGGATACAGAAGTATTGGTGCAACTTATAGAATACGTTATGGAGTCGAATGACGTAGATCTTCCTACTGCGGTAAGAGGTGCGCTGAAACAGGTGTTTGGTGCGTATGCTATTGCTGTGATAGACAAGAGACATCCAAATGTGATGGTAGCGGCACGAAAGTCTTCACCGCTGGCAGTGGGTGTAGTGGATGGTAATAAGGAGTTCTTCCTTGGTTCTGATGCATCGCCTATAGCAGAATACACCAAGCACATTGTGTATCTTAAGGATGAAGAGATGGCGGTGATAGAGCGTGGCAAGGAGTTGATGGTGATGAACCTCAATGGTGAACATGCTGACGCAGAGGTAAAAGAAGTGAATGTTGACCTCTCTATGCTTGACCATGAGGGTTATCCTCACTTTATGTTGAAGGAAATTTTTGATCAGCCTAACGTGTTGCGTGACTGTATGAGTGGACGTGTGGTTGAGTCTCCATATTCGCATGACCCACAGGTAATATTGTCTGCTGTGACAAATAGTCGTCGACGCTTGCTGCAGGCTAGAAGAGTGGTAATAGTTTCATGCGGTACGTCATGGCATGCTGGACTTATAGGAAAGCAGTTGATAGAGCACTTCTGTCGTATACCAGTAGAAGTGGCTTATGCCAGTGAGTTTAGATATTCAGACCCTGTAATAGGGCCAGAGGATGTTGTGATGGCGATATCACAGTCGGGCGAAACGGCAGATACACTTGCTGCTATACAGTTGGCAAAGAAAAATGGTGCGCTTATCTTTGGTATAGTAAACGGAGTTGGATCTTCAATTGCGCGTGAGTCTGATACTGGTACGTACATACACGTTGGCCCAGAGATTGGCGTAGCGTCAACAAAGGCGTTCACTGGTCAGGTAACAGTACTCGTTATGATTGCACTCGCTCTTGGTATGGCTAAGGGTACTGTGGAGCAAGTAGAGTATGAGACTACGATAAAGGAACTGCAGTGCATACCAGATAAGATAAAGAAGGTGCTGGAGCAGAATGATAAGATAGAGCGACTGGCAAAAACGTTTACGTTTGCTCGTAACTTCTTATATCTTGGTAGGGGATGGAACTATCCTGTAGCATTGGAAGGTGCGCTTAAACTGAAGGAGATAAGTTACATACATGCAGAAGGTTATCCTGCAGCGGAGATGAAACATGGCCCGATAGCATTGGTAGATGCAGAGATGCCGATAGTATTTATTGCAACAAGGCATAACCTTTATGAAAAAACTTTATCAAATATGCAGGAGGTGATATCGCGTAACGGTAGTATCGTAGCGATATGTAATGAGGGAGACGAACAGGTGAAGGCTATGGCGAAGGAGGTTATAGAACTGCCAGAGACATTGGCGTGCCTTGATCCGTTGCTCAGCGTAATACCTTTGCAGTTGCTTTCATACCATGTGGCAGTGGCAAAGGGACTTAATGTGGACCAACCACGTAACCTTGCTAAGTCGGTTACTGTGGAATAAGAAACCATATTTTGTAACGCACGGATTGCTAATTGTTGTTCGTGCGTTGCGAATAAAAAATAAATACACAACACACAAATAACAATTACCGTAGTTCATTAGCATGAATGCTGATCAAGTAAATTCGTAATACGGAGGAATGTTGGTTAAGCGATCGTGTGATATGAATTAGAATTAACGAATTATGGAACCGCTAAAGCATGAATGTGGCGTGGCAATGATACGCCTGTTAAAGCCATTGGAGTATTATCAGAAGAAGTATGGTACGTGGATGTATGGCATCAACAAACTGTACCTGATGATGGAAAAACAACATAATCGCGGACAGGAAGGTGCAGGACTTGCTGCTGTGAAACTGAATGTAGAACCAGGAAATGAGTATATGTTCAGGGAAAGAGCGGAGGGGGCGAATGCTATAAAGGAGATATTCGCTACTGTGCATGGAAAGTTTAAAGGCGTTCCGAAGGAACTGCTTGATGATGTCGATTATGCTCGGGAACAATTGGCGTTTGCTGGTGAACTGTATATGGGACACCTGCGTTACAGTACAACAGGAAAGAGTGGTATAACATATGTGCATCCGTTCCTTCGTCGTAATAACTGGAAAGCGAAGAACCTGTGTCTGTGTGGTAACTTCAATATGACCAATATAGAAGAGGTGTTCGAGAAGTTGACCAATCAGGGACAGTATCCGCGTATTTACAGTGATTCCTACATTATGCTAGAACTGATGGGACATCGTCTTGACAGGGAGGTAGAGCGTAATTTCGTTAAGGCAAAAGAGCAGGGACTTGATGGACGTGCTATAACGGACTACATAGACGATAATGTTGACATGAGTAACGTGTTGTCTACGTCCATGCAGTATTTTGATGGTGGATATGTTGTGTGTGGTATTACAGGTAGTGGCGAGATGTTCGCCATGCGTGACCCTTGGGGCATACGCCCAGCATACTTCCATCTTGACGATGAGGTAATGGCATTGGCAAGTGAGAGACCTGTATTACAGACGACCTTTGATCTTGAGAAAGAAGATGTCGTAGAATTGAATCCTGGTGAAGCCATATTCGTAAATAGGGCAGGACAGGTAAGTAGAAAGCAGATAATAGAACAGAAAGGCGACAGCAAGTGTTCATTTGAGAGAATATACTTTAGTCGCGGTTCGGACTGTGATATATATAAGGAGCGTAAAAAACTGGGCGAACAGTTGACGGAGCAGATACTGAAGGCTGTGGATTATGATCATCGTCATACAGTATTCTCATATATACCTAATACTGCAGAGGTTGCGTACTATGGCATGTTGACTGGCTTTAAAAACTATATTAATAGTCAAAAAGTCGAAAAACTGCTGGCATTGGGACATATGCCATCGCGTGAGGAGTTGACGGAAATACTTGATGAGTATGTGCGTTCAGAGAAAATAGCATGGAAGGATATAAAGTTGCGCACATTCATTAGTGAGGGCAGTACGCGTAATGACCTTGCTTCACATGTGTATGATGTTACATATGGTTCAATAGAAAAGGGAGTAGATAACCTCGTGGTGATCGACGACTCTATAGTGCGTGGCACAACGCTGAAGGAAAGTATCTTGAAGATACTTGACAGACTGCGCCCTAAGAAAATCGTGATAGTCAGCAGTGCACCACAGATAAGGTATCCAGACTATTACGGCATAGATATGGCAAGGTTGGAAGAGTTCTGTGTTTTCCGTGCTGCCATACAACTGCTGAGGGAACGCGGAAAAGAGAATGTTCTAAGAGACGTTTATGTTGCATGCTGCAAGGAACTGCAGAAGCCAAAGGAAGAAATGAAGAATATAGTGAGGGAAATATACGAGCCATTCACTGTAGAAGAGATAAACGCCAAGATTGTGGAGATGCTGCATCCTGATGGTATGACAACACCTGTAGAATTGGTGTTCCAAAGTATTGAGGGACTGCACAGGGCAATACCAGATCATAAAGGAGACTGGTACTTTACGGGAAATTACCCAACGCCAGGAGGCACTAAACTGTGCTTGCAGGCGTTCGTAAACTATTATGAAAAATATGCAGACCAATTGTCGCAATAAACATCATGGTTTGGCAATAGGAAATAGATAAAACAAAGAAAATGAAAAAGGTAACATTAGTATTACAGGACGGAACCAAGTTCCATGGAAAGTCATTCGGATACGACAAACCCGTAGCGGGTGAGGTGG
This sequence comes from uncultured Prevotella sp., assembly GCA_934272845.1. Classification (GTDB taxonomy): domain Bacteria; phylum Bacteroidota; class Bacteroidia; order Bacteroidales; family Bacteroidaceae; genus Prevotella. The sequence goes on along the minus strand of CAKQSF010000012.1, from coordinate 41,624 downwards.
TGTTCAACACTGCTATGATGGGTTATCCAGAAAGCCTTACTGATCCATCGTATGCAGGACAGTTGATGGTGCTCACATACCCACTCGTGGGTAACTATGGAGTTCCGCCATTTACATTCGAAGAAAACGGATTGCCAACATTCATGGAGAGCGACAAAATCTATGCTTCTGCTATCATTGTTGCAGACTATAGCACAGAGTATAGCCATTGGAACGCTAAGGAAAGTCTTGCGGACTGGCTGAAAAGGGAGCAGATACCAGGAATAACTGGCATTGATACGCGTGAACTTACAAAGGTATTGCGTGAGCATGGTGTCATGATGGGAAAGATAATCTTTGATGATGAGCCTGATAATGTGCCGGAAGCTGACTACGAAGGAGTGAACTTTGTAGATAAGGTGTCAACAAAGAAAATCCTTACATATAACGAAGGGGCTCCAAAGAAGGTTGTTCTTGTTGACTGTGGAGTTAAGGCCAACATTATTCGTTGTCTCATAAACCGTGGCTGTGAGGTTATAAGAGTACCATGGAACTATGATTACACTGACATGGAGTTTGATGGTCTCTTCCTTGCAAATGGTCCTGGTGACCCTGATATGTGTGAGGATGCTGTAAGAATAATACAGAAGCAAATGGCAAAGAGTGATAAGCCGATTTGTGGTATCTGCATGGGTAACCAACTCCTTGCTAAGGCTGCTGGCGCTACCATATATAAGTTGAAGTATGGTCACCGTTCACACAATCAGCCAGTGCGCATGGTTGGTACAAATCAGTGTTTTGTAACATCACAGAATCACGGATATGCTGTTGACGCCAAGACACTTGGAAGTGACTGGGAGGAGTTATTCGTAAACATGAATGACGGTTCTAATGAAGGTATTAAGCACAAGACTAAGCCTTGGTTCTCAAGTCAGTTCCACCCAGAGGCATGCTCAGGACCTGTAGATACAGAGTTTATGTTTGATAAGTTTGTGGAGAAACTGTAAACTGTTAAATAAATTCTTACAACACATAGGAACACCCCTTAACTGTAAAAAGAAACAAACGACAATGAAAGACGAAAATATAAAGAAAGTTCTCTTGTTAGGTTCTGGTGCTTTAAAAATTGGTGAAGCAGGAGAATTTGACTACTCTGGTTCACAGGCATTGAAAGCATTGCGCGAAGAAGGCGTAGAAACTGTGCTTATTAACCCTAACATCGCAACAGTACAGACATCTGAAGGTGTAGCCGATAAGGTATATTTCCTTCCTGTACAACCATACTTCGTAGAGCGTGTTATACAACAGGAGCATCCTGATGGTATCCTTTTGGCGTTCGGAGGACAAACGGCCTTAAACTGCGGCGTGGAACTTTATCAGTCAGGAGTACTGGAAAAGTATAACGTTCGTGTGCTTGGTACGCCAGTACAGGCTATCATGGACACAGAAGACCGTGAACTTTTTGTAAAGAAACTCGATGAGATTAATGTGCAAACAATTAAATCTCATGCTTGCGAGAATATTGAGGAGGCTCGTAAGGCGGCAGCAGAACTCGGTTATCCTGTGATTATACGTGCTGCATATGCACTTGGTGGACTTGGTTCTGGCTTCTGCGACAACGAGGAAGAACTTAATCAGTTGGCAGAAAAGGCTTTCTCTTTCTCACCACAGGTGCTTGTAGAGAAATCACTGAAAGGTTGGAAGGAGATAGAGTATGAAGTAGTACGTGACCGTTATGATAACTGTATAACAGTATGTAACATGGAGAACTTTGACCCATTGGGTATACATACTGGTGAGTCTATTGTCATTGCTCCTTCACAGACACTGTCAAATACAGATTATCATAAACTCCGTGCACTTGCAATCAAGATTATCCGCCACGTGGGTATCGTCGGAGAATGTAACGTGCAGTATGCTTATGACCCTAAGTCAGAAGACTATCGTGTCATAGAAGTAAACGCTCGTTTGTCACGTTCATCTGCTCTTGCCTCAAAGGCAACAGGTTATCCTCTTGCTTTTGTTGCTGCAAAACTCGGTATGGGTTATGGACTCTTTGAACTTAAAAACTCTGTAACGAAGACAACATCTGCGTTCTTTGAACCTGCCCTTGACTATGTAGTTTGTAAAATACCACGTTGGGATCTTTCAAAGTTCCGTGGAGTAGACAAGGAACTGGGTTCTTCTATGAAGTCTGTTGGTGAGGTTATGGCTATCGGTCGTAACTTTGAAGAGGCAATACAGAAGGGACTCCGCATGATAGGTCAGGGTATGCACGGCTTTGTGGAGAACAAAGAGCTGGAAATAGATGATATAGATGCTGCATTGCGTGAGCCAACAGATAAGCGTGTATTCGTTATCTCAAAGGCAATGCACAAAGGTTATACCGTAGATCAGATACATGAACTTACCAAGATAGATAAATGGTTCCTTGAGAAGTTGAAGCACATCATCGATATCGATGAGAAGATGAAGAAGTGTAACATCAATACTCTTGACAAGGAATTATTACTTGAGGCAAAAGTTTATGGCTTTACCGACTTCCAGGTCGCTCGTGCTGTTGGTCTTGAAAAAGAGTTGGGCAACATGCACAAGGCTTGTCTTACGGTAAGAGCGTTCAGAAAGAGAATGGGAGTATTGCCTGTAGTGAAGCAGATAGATACACTTGCAGCAGAATACCCAGCACAGACCAACTATCTGTACCTTACTTATGCAGGCATTGCTAATGATATCAAGTACGAGAATGATAAGAAGTCAATAGTAGTACTTGGTTCTGGTGCTTATCGTATAGGTTCATCAGTAGAGTTTGACTGGTGTGGAGTTCAAGCACTTAACACCATACGTAAGCAAGGTTACCGTTCTGTAATGATTAACTATAATCCAGAGACCGTGTCAACAGACTATGATATGTGTGACCGTCTTTACTTTGATGAGTTAACATTCGAGCGTGTAATGGATATTATAGACCTTGAAACCCCTCATGGAGTTATCGTTTCAACAGGTGGTCAGATACCAAACAACCTTGCAATGCAACTTGATGCGCAGAATGTTCCAATCCTTGGTACATCAGCAAAAGATATAGATAACTGTGAGGATCGTGACCGTTTCTCTTCTATGCTTGACCGAATAGGTGTTGCACAGCCAGAATGGGCAGCGCTGACAAGTATGGATGAGATGAATGCCTTCATTGATAGAGTAGGTTTCCCTGTTCTCGTTCGTCCTTCATACGTACTCTCAGGTGCGGCAATGAACGTATGTTCAAACCGTGAGGAATTAGAGAAGTTCCTGCAGATGGCAGCCAATGTAAGTGCAGAACACCCAGTGGTGGTCAGCAAATTCATAGAGCATGCAAAGGAAATAGACTTCGATGGTGTAGCAAAAGATGGCGAAGTGATCGCTTATGCAATCTCAGAGCACGTAGAGTTTGCTGGTGTACACTCAGGAGACGCAACCCTTCAGTTCCCACCACAGAAACTTTACGTTGAGACAGTACGTCGCATCAAGCGTATTACGAAGCAGATTGCAAAGGAGTTGCATATCTCAGGTCCGTTCAACTGTCAGTATATGGCAAAGGACAACGACATCCTTGTGATAGAAACAAACCTTCGTGCGTCACGTTCATTCCCATTTGTCAGCAAGGTATTAAAATATAACCTTATTGACCTTGCAACCAAGATAATGCTCGGTGTACCGTTTGAGCGTCCTAACAAGGATCTCTTCGATCTCGACTACGTAGGAATCAAGGCATCACAGTTCTCATTCAATCGTCTCCAAAAGGCAGACCCAGTCCTTGGTGTTGACATGGCATCAACAGGTGAGGTAGGTTGTATAGGTAATGACACATCATGTGCACTTCTTAAAGCAATGTTGTCAGTAGGTCATCGTATACCTAAGAAGAACATACTTCTTTCTACAGGTTCAACGAAGCAGAAGGCAGAGATGCTTGATGCAGCCAAGATGCTTGTTAAACACGGCTATCAACTGTATGCAACAGGCGGAACATATAAGTTCCTTGCAGAGAACGGCATTCCAAGCATAGAAGTCTTTTGGCCATCAGATGCAGACAAGAAGCCACAGGCTCTTGATATGTTGCACAACAAGGAGATAGACATGGTAGTCAATATACCTAAGAATCTGACAGCAAGAGAACTTGACAACGGTTATAAGATACGTCGTGCAGCGATAGATCTTAACATACCGCTAATAACAAATTCACGACTTGCTTCCGCATTCATAAATGCATTCTGTACAATGCCGCTTGACAAGATTGCCATAAAGCCATGGCAGGATTATAAATAAGAGGTGTAATCAGAACCAAACCAAAGAAAATAAGATAATATATGCAGAACATATTTCGCGGCTTGGGCATAGCCCTTGTCACCCCGTTCAAAGAGGATGGCTCTGTGGATTTCGATTCATTGGGGTCAATAATAGACTATCAGTTGGGCAATGGTGCAGACTTTCTCTGCATCCTTGCTACAACAGGTGAGACGCCTTGCCTCTCATCCGAGGAGCACTATGCTATAAAGCAGTTTATCGTTAAGCAGGTAGCAGGACGCGTTCCGTTGCTGATGGGCTGTGGAGGCAATAACACTGCTGCAGTAGTTGAGATGTTACATACATACGATTTTAGTGGAATCGATGGCGTACTCTCTGTTTGTCCTTATTATAATAAACCTTCTCAGGAGGGTCTTTACCAGCACTTTAAGGCTATAGCCGCTGCAACGAAGTTACCAGTAGTGCTTTACAATGTACCAGGACGTACAGGTATCAACCTCAAGCCAGAGACAACCTGCCGTCTTGCCAACGACTGTGATAACATTGTTGCAATCAAAGAGGCCAGTGGTTCCATTGAGCAGGTAGACGAAATCATAAAGTATAAGCCTGCAGACTTTGAGGTACTGTCAGGAGATGACGCTCTTACCTTCCCAATGATAGCATGTGGTGCAGTAGGTGTAATATCAGTAATCGGCAATGCCCTGCCTAAGGAATTCTCACGTATGATACGCCTTGAGTTCCGTGGCGAGTTTGGTGCAGCGCAGAAGATACACCATAAATTTACAGACCTTTACAGTCTTCTCTTCGTAGATGGCAACCCAGCAGGTGTAAAGGCATTGATGAGTGAGATGGGATTGATGGAGAATGTATTGCGTTTGCCACTCGTTCCAACACGTCTCACAACGCGTCAGAAGATTGCTCAAGTACTGAAAGACTTGAAACTGTAGAACCTTGACAATTGTTCTTCAAAGTTCTAAGGCAAGAAAAATCCCCTAATGTAAATGTAGGGATACATAAAGACATGTATAAAGTTCCTGCATTCGTGCGTTTAAGCGGATGCAGGAACTTTTTTTTATATACCACCTTAACAAAACAAGAAATGGAACACAGCGTATCTCTTGATCTTATGGAATTCGTAGAGCGTAACATACTGCCACGTTATGCGTCCTTTGATTCCGCACATAACATGGAACACGTGATGCATGTAATAAAGGCTTCAGGCAAACTCGCTCGCAAAATGGGAGCAGATGCCAACATGGCGTATGCCATAGCAGCCTATCATGACTTAGGATTAGAGGGACCACGTGCCATCCATCATATAACAGGTGGAAAGATATTGCGTGCCGATAAACGCTTAGAGAAGTGGTTTACGCGTCAGCAGATAGAAACGATGGTTCAAGCAGTAGAAGATCATCGTGCTTCCGCCTCAAGAGCCCCACGTTCCATATACGGCAAGATAGTGGCAGAGGCAGACCGCGATTTACAACCAGAGACAGTGTTTAAGCGAACAATACAGTTCGGCCTTGATCATTATCCAGAGAAAAACGCCCAAGAACACTGGGAAAGATTCTACGAACATATAAAGCAAAAGTATTCCGCTTCAGGTTACATCCACTTGTGGATATTAGGTTCAGAGAATGAGAAAAACCTTAATGAACTACGCTCAATAATAGTAAACGAGTCTTTGTTACGCCAAACCTTCGACAGAATATATAACCAATTAACCCAAACCTCACCATTAAGCCCATGTCAGAAACAGTAAAGCAGAACTCCGTAAGAGCGTGGTTGCTTGCCTCACGCCCCAAAACATTGACGGCAGCAGCAGTGCCCGTAATGATAGGTAGTGCAGTAGCGTGGAGAGAAACATCAGGCACGGGTGTAGAATATATGGCAATGATATTCTGTTTCCTCTTCGCTTTTGTTATGCAGATAGAAGCAAATTTTGTCAACGATTATTATGACTGCGTTTGTGGACGTGATAATGAGCAGCGCCTCGGGCCGCAGCGTGCGTGTCAACAAGGTTGGGTAACGCTACGCGCCATGTATATAGCCATAGGTATAACAGCGGCTTTGGCAGGCGTAGTGGGCATGCCATTAGTTCTTTATGGTGGTTGGCATTTGGTATGGGTAGGTGTAGCCTGCATGATATTTTGCTTCCTGTACACAACATTATTAGCCGGTAAAGGACTTGGCGACCTGTTAGTCTTGCTTTTCTTTGGACTTGTGCCGTGCTATTTTACATATTATGTTGTGATGCCCGAGACGTTGCAATCTTTTGACAACGCAACAGTCTGGGCACTTTCTCTTGCGTCAGGTCTCGTAGTCGACACCTTGTTATTAGTAAATAACTATCGCGATATCGATAACGATCGTTCAGTAGGCAAATGCACCCTTGTGGTATTGTTGGGTCGTGAGTCAACAGAATTGTTGTATTTGCTCATTGTTCCTATGTCGATAATACTAGTATTGTTAGGTATAAAGAATAATATATGGCAGTTGCTATACGTCGTAGCCATCCTCGTCCCCCATCTTCATACGTGGTATACAATGCGTAAAATAGGTGAAGGAAAAGCATTAAACCGCGTTTTAGGTATGACAGCAAGAAATATCTTCATCTTTGGCATATTGACAACCATACTTATCATATTATCATGAAATGTTATAAAAATGCACAAAAAACTGATTTTGTGCATTTTTTTTTTGTCGTTTTCAAATAAAATGTGTACCTTTGCTCCGCAAAGTCTAACCATAAACTTTGCCTACGAAGTAACTTTCGTAAAAGCGGAAAAAAGAAACTCCAAAAGAGCCTATATAAACTTTAAACAATAAATCAATGAAGAAGTACAATTTTAATGCAGGACCATCAATGCTTCCACGCGAAGTAATTGAGGCAACCGCAGCACAGTGTCTTGACTTTAATGGTTCAGGCCTTTCACTGATGGAAATCAGTCACCGCGCAAAAGACTTCCAGCCAGTAGTTGATGAAGCCGTAGCGTTGTTCAAGGAATTACTCCAGATACCAGAGGGCTACTCGGTAATCTTCCTTGGTGGTGGTGCTTCGCTTGAGTTCTGCATGATACCTTATAACTTCCTTGAGAAGAAGGCCGCTTACCTTAACACAGGTGTTTGGGCAAAGAAGGCAATGAAGGAAGCAAAACTCTTTGGTGAAGTTGTAGAGGTAGCATCTTCAGCAGAGGCTACATATACCTATATACCAAAAGATTTTACTATTCCTGCAGATGCTGATTACTTCCATATCACATCAAACAACACTATCTACGGCACAGAAATACGTAAGGACTTCGATTCACCAGTACCAGTAATCGCAGATATGAGTTCTGATATCTTCTCACGTCCACTCGACGTAAGCAAGTATGGCATGATTTACGGTGGTGCACAGAAGAACCTCGCTATGGCAGGTGTAACATTCTGTGTCATCAAGAACGATCTCCTCGGCAAGGTATCACGTCAGATTCCTACAATGCTTGACTACCGCACACACGTAGAGAAGGGTTCTATGTTCAACACACCACCAGTAGTTCCTATTTATTCTGCACTCGAAACACTGCGTTGGATTAAGCGCAATGGTGGTGTAGCAGAGATGGAGAAGCGTGCAAAGCAGCGTGCTGAGATAGTATATGGTGAGATAGACCGTAACAAACTCTTCCACGGAACAGCAAATGTGGAGGACCGTTCACTGATGAACCTGTGCTTCGTTATGAATGACGAGTACAAGGAGTTGGAGCAGGAGTTCCTCGACTTTGCAATGAAGGAGCGTGGCATGGTAGGCATCAAGGGTCACCGTTCAGTAGGTGGTTTCCGTGCATCTTGCTATAACGCACAGACCATCGAGGGCTGTGAGGCACTCGTTGCTTGCATGAAGGAATTTGAGGCAAAGCACTAATTAGTTGTTTAGTTTTTAGGTTGTTTTGTTGTTTAGTCGTTGCTAGTTATTAAAAATCATATTGTGTGGTGATACCTAGCATGGCGAGCAACAAGATACACAATGTAAAACAAGAAAAAACAATGGCAAAAGTATTAATAGCAACAGAAAAGCCTTTTGCTCCTGCAGCAGTAGCAGGAATAAAGGAAGTAATAGAAGGCGCAGGTTTTGAACTCGCCCTCCTCGAAAAGTATACAGAAAAGGCACAACTCCTTGCAGCAGTAGCCGACGTTGACGCTATCATCATCCGTTCAGACAAAATTGACAACGAGGTGTTTGATGCAGCAAAGAACCTGAAGATAGTAGTACGTGCAGGTGCAGGTTACGACAACGTAGACCTTGCAGCCGCAACAGCCCACAACGTTGTTGTCATGAACACCCCAGGTCAGAACGCTAATGCAGTAGCAGAACTCGTGCTTGGTTTGCTCGTTTACACCGTTCGTAACTTCTACAACGGCAAGGCTGGCAGCGAGTTAAAGGGAAAGAAACTCGGTATTCTTGCTTTCGGTAACGTAGGTCGCAACGTGGCTCGCATCGCTCAGGGCTTCGGTATGGAAGTATGCGCATACGATGCTTATTGTCCAGCAGACGTAATAGAGGCAGCAGGTGTTAAGGCAATGGCTTCACAGGCAGATCTCTTTAAGGAGGCTGATATTGTTTCATTACACATCCCTGCAACAGCAGAGACCAAGCAGTCAATCAACAAGGCCCTCTGCGCTACAATGAAGAAGAACGCTATCCTTATCAATACAGCCCGTAAGGAAGTTATTGACGAGGCAGGTCTTATCGAACTCATGGCAGAGCGTACCGACCTTAAGTACATTACAGACATCAAGCCAGACGCTGACGCAGAGTTTGCTAAGTTTGAAGGTCGTTACTTCTCAACTCCAAAGAAGATGGGTGCGCAGACTGCTGAGGCTAACACCAATGCAGGTATCGCAGCAGCCAACCAGATTGTAGGTTACATTAAGGACGGTATCACAAAGTTCCAGGTGAACAAGTAATATAAGGTCATACATACGTATGATAAGCATACGGTGACATAAAAACAAAAGGGGAGACATAGTAATCGCAAGGTTACTGTGTCTCCCTTTATGCGTTTATTAACGTTAACGCACTATTTTTGGTTACATTAATCTTCGTAAATATATCACTGCAGACATAATTATAGAACCACCCTTAAGAGTAAAAAGTATTAATGCTGTATTAATGTAATATTAATGGAGATTAATGTTAAAAAACAGTGCGAAGCACAATCATTTTCCTTCTCAAATTATTTCTGTTAGATGCAGAAAAAACAAAAAAACTATGAAAGCAACACTTGTACAGATGGACATAGTGTGGGAAAAGCCCATAGTAAATCGCCAGAAGGCAGAAGAACTGATGCAGGCAGCACCAGCCTCCGATCTGTATGTCCTACCCGAAATGTTTACAACAGGTTTTGCCGTTACCCCAGGAAACGGCATAGAGCCGGCAGATGGGGATACGGTAGTATGGATGAAGAAGATGGCATGTAAACTAAATGCAGCCGTAACAGGTTCCGTCGCTGTTTTAACCAAAGAAGGTGAACGTCGTAACCGTCTCTATTTCGTAACTCCCGATGGCAACGTAAACTATTACGACAAGCATCACCTCTTCACGTACGGTGGTGAACAGAAAATGTACTCACCGGGCGAAGACAGTGTGGTAGTAGAATGGCGTGGCGTGCGTTTCTTTCTGCAAGTATGCTACGACCTCCGTTTCCCCGTCTTCTCACGTAACAGAATAGTGCGTGATGGCAGCAAAGCAGAAGCATATCATCCGTTATATGATTGCGCAATATACGTAGCAAACTGGCCCGATAGTCGTCGCCGAGTGTGGGATGTGCTCACACGTGCACGTGCATTAGAAAACCAATGCTATTTATTAGCAGTAAACAGGGTAGGCAATGACCCCGTATGTCGTTATGATGGTGGCACCATTGCCGTTGACTCCTATGGCAAAGAGATGGCCACAGTACAGGATAATATGGTGGGAACAACCACTGTAGAATTAGATATGCAGCGCTTGGACAACTTTAGAAAAAAGTTCCCAGTGTTGCTTGATGGAGATAATTGAAGGAAGGAGTTAAGTAATCACTACCTAATCACAGAGTAATCACTACCTAATCACAGAGTAATCACTACCTAATCACAGAGTAATTACTACCTGATTACGATGTAATTAGGGCTTAATTACTTCGTGATATGTTAACAGGTGAACCTTAGTATGTTATAAATAGATATGGAACAGGATAAATAGAATAAAAAATAATAGAAATTATGCGCAGATATTTACTAACACTACTACTACTCTTAACAGCCTGCGTTACGTTTGCAGCAGGCAGATTAAACACGTCGTCATACGTACGCTATGGCGAGACATACCTCGGCAAGCCATGGGCTACGCTCCCCGTAACAGAGTTTGCTCGCTTCCGCAAGGAAGGCAACCGAGTGGGGTATGAAGGCATAGTCTTTGAGCGTCGTCGTCAACTCGCCGCCCTTGTCATGGCAGAGATAACGGAGCGCAAGGGACGCTTCATGCCCGACATCATCAATGGTCTTGAGGTAATGATGGAAGAACCGTGGTGGGGCATACCAGCACACTACGGCAAACCTATACCAGTATATAGCGACCAGCCCGTAGACCTCTTCAATGCAGAGTCTGCCTCACTCATAGCCTGGACAGGTAAGGAACTGAAGGCAGAGTTAGACAAATTCTCTCCCGAACTATACCGTAAGATAGAGCGAGAGATAAACTATCGCATTCTTACCAAGGCCCTTGGCAGCAAAGACTGGTGGAAGAAGGCAGGCATGAACTGGAATCCCTGGATATGTAGCAACTGGCTTACCTGTGTGATGCTATATGAAAAAGACAGTGACCGCAGACAGAAGGCGGTAACAGAGATAGAAGGCTGTATGCGCGCCTTTATCGATGCTTATCCAGAAGACGGTGGTTGCGATGAAGGAACCAGTTATTGGGACAGGGCAGCGGCATCACTCTTTGAGTGCCTTGCGCTGATGAAGCAGATACAGACCGACAGCCTCGCTAATGTCACCGTGCTCAACTACCAGAAAGAAAAAGTGGCACGCATGGGAGCATATATATATAAAATGTACATAGGCAATGGCTATTCCGTAAACTTCGCTGATGCCCATGAAAATAAAAGCGTGGTGCAACTCAATGTGTTGTGGCCCTTTGCGCAGTACCTTAACGATGCAGCCATGAAGGGCTTTGCTGCATGGGTAGCGCAAGATAAGGACTTCTGGAACGACCCAGCGGCACTTTACGCCAAGAGTGGCAACTTCCCTACGCTCGGCAGAGAACTGATGTTGCTGCGCGAAGTAACAGCGTTAGAGGCAGAAAACCCCGTTGAGCCATTGGTAGAGTCATGGCTCCCCAATCTGCAGATAGCCACAATGCGTAGCAATGGCGTGTATGTGGCAGTGAAAGGCGGTACAAACGGTGAGAGCCATAATCATAACGACGTAGGCTCCTTCATCGTCTACGATAACGGCGAGCCACTGCTTATAGACTGTGGAGTAGGGGAATACACCTCTAAGACATTCAGTGGACAGCGTTACACTATCTGGACCATGCAGAGTGACTATCACAACCTGCCACAGATAAACGGCGTAAGCCAGAAAGACGGCAAGCAGTACCACGCTACGGTAGTGAAAAACAGCCGCCACAGCATAACGCTCGACATAGCAGGAGCATACCCCAAGGAGGCGGCAGTAAAGACATGGCAGCGCACAGTGTCACTGAAAGGCTCAAAAGTGTCAGTGGCAGAGAACTACGCCTTTAGCGAGTACAAGGCACCATCGCGCCTAATGCTGATGACGACATCAAAGCCAGACGCCACAAAGGCAGGAGTAGTCAGAATAGGAAACGCAACGTTGGCATATGACGCAGCAAGTGTTGCAGTAACAATAGAAGACAAGTCAGAGTTGCTTGACCCATTGCTGCAAGGGCTGTGGGGGAAGAACCTCTACCGCATAGTAATGGAGGTAAAGAATACTTCATGCTTAGGAAACATTAAATACGACATAACAGTTCGGTAATACGTGCCGTTTCACAAAAAGAAAATATAAGTAAGTATTCAAAATTATTTATATATATATATCAGTAAGTGAACATTATCATTTCTATATTAAATATAAAAATAATTTTGAACACTTACTTAATCTCAAAAAACACATACAGTAATGAAAAAAGCATTAACAGCCCTTGCCTTTGGAACGTTTGGCTTGGGCGTAGCGGAATATGTCATGATGGGCATATTACCCTTTCTTGCGGCAGATTTCAGGGTAACGATACCGCAAGCCGGTTATTTTATTTCGGCATACGCCCTTGGCGTGTGTGCTGGAGCACCAATGGTAGCCCTCATAGCACGCACATGGCCATTGAAGCGAATCCTCTATATGCTCTGTAGCATAATGGTCATCTCCACCTTTGCCATGAGTGTATGTCCTGTGCCCACAGAAGACAACGGCATGTCATGGCAATTCCTGCTGATGATACTCTTTCGTTTCTGTGCAGGAATACCTCATGGTGCCTACTTCGGTGTGGGCAGCATAGTGGCTGACCGACTGTCAGAGGACGGAAAGTCAACACTCGCAGTGGCAATAATGACATCAGGCATGACGATAGCCAACCTCATAGGCATACCTTTAGGAACCCTCCTCACCAGTATGGTGAGTTGGCGCGTAGTGTTTGGAATCTCATGCGTATGGAACACCTTTACCCTCCTCAGCATAATGCGCTGGATACCAGAGATGAAGCCACTGCCAAATACTGGTTTAAAAGGTACCTTCAGGTTTCTAAAGAAGCCCGCGCCATGGCTCATTATCTTGGCAACGATATTCGGTAACGGAGGCATCTTCTGTTGGTACAGTTATATCTCTCCTACGTTGACACAACTTGCCGGTGTACCTGTGGGTTGGATGACGATAATGATGATTCTTGCAGGAGCAGGAATGGTGATAGGCAATATCTGTGGTGGTGAACTGTCAGACCGCTTTGGTCCAGGTGTAACAGGTCGTGGACTGGAGGTCGTTATATTCCTGTGCCTTATCATCATAGCCTTAACAGCCGATATAAAGTGGTGCTTGATACCGCTGATGATAGTAACGTGTGGCTGCCTCTTCGCAGTGTCACCACCCCAGCAGTTGCTTCTGCTCCGCTTCAGCAAAGGAGGCGAACTGATGGGAGGAGCGATGGTACAGTTGGCGTTCAACCTTGGTAATGCTGCCGGAGCATGGCTCGGAGGACTACCGATAGTAGAGAGCGATCCGACAACATACCATTACCCAGCCGCTATAGGAGCATTAATGGCAGTAGGAGGCATAATATGTTACGTTATCTTCTGCCGTAAATATGCTAACCAAGCGTAAGTAGTAGAAATTAAACAGAAATGGCGAAGTAGGTTATGATAACTTGCTTCGCCATATGTGTTCAAACCTTTCAGTTTGCTCTACAGTTTCTCTACAGGAAAGTTCGGGGCATATTATCTCAGCAATCTGAGGCAAAAACTGCGCAAGTTATTTTTCTACATTACAAACTAAAAAAATAATGAAATAACACAATAAAATAAGAAAAAATACGTTTTTTCTTACAAAAAGTTATATAAAACAACGAAAAGGATACTCAGTATTACGAAAAGCAACTGAGCGTAAACGAGAGGGCAAACTTATCTAAACAACCAATAAAAGAAGTAAACTATGCGAGTAATCATTGAACCAGACTACGACAAGATGTCCAAGTGGGCTGCTGACTATGTAGCCAAGAGAATCAAAGAGGCAAATCCTACAGAGGAGAAGCCATTTAAGTTAGGCTGTCCTACAGGTTCCTCACCACTCGGACTCTACCGTGAACTGATAAAGAAATATGAAGCAGGTGAGATATCTTTCAAGAATGTCATTACCTTCAACATGGATGAGTACGTAAATCTTCCAGAGGACCATCCAGAGAGTTATCATTCATTTATGTGGAATAACTTCTTCTCTCACATCGACATTAAGAAAGAGAACGTACACATACTTAACGGTAACGCCAAGGACCTTATGGCAGAGTGTGAGGCATACGAGAAAGCCATAGAAGACGCTGGAGGCATAGACCTCTTCATGGGCGGTGTAGGTCCTGACGGACACCTCGCTTTCAATGAGCCAGGTTCTTCGCTCAGCAGCAAGACACGCATCAAGACACTTACCACAGACACTATCATTGCCAACTCACGTTTCTTTGAAGGTAACCTCGACCTCGTGCCAAAACAGGCACTCACCGTAGGTATCGGCACCGTTATGGCAGCCAAGGAAGTACTCCTTGTATGCAGTGGTCATAACAAGGCACGTGCGCTTCAGCATATCATAGATGGCTCAGTGTCACACAAGTGGACTGCATCAATACTTCAGATGCACCAGCACAGCATTGTAATATGCGATGAGGCGGCATGTGACGAACTCACCGTAGGAACATACAAGTACTATCTTGACAAGGAGAGAGGCAACCTGTAAAACTTTTTTCTCTATATAGGAGGGCACTTTTTCAAGTTGACTCTTTTTTTAATATTACATAAGTACTCCCAGCGTGGCGGAATATAATTCTGCTGTGCTGGGATTTTTTGTTTATATTCATGCACCTTTTCTCGCCATGGCAAAGTCGAAGTAAACTTCGTTTTGCTCATTCGGCTTAACGAAAACGTACCATATTATGGTAAGAATAAATTTAAGTAAAACCTTTGGAAAGTTGTAGTTTTATTCGTAAATTTGCAGAAAGAACTTACGATTAGGGCTGCAATAAGACATAGTGTAAGTTATTTCTACTTCTAAGAAAGTTATTCAATGCATATAGGCTGCATAGATAATAACTAAATTTGCAAAAAGAACAATTATATATTATGACAGAACAAGAATTAGCTAACGTGATATGGGACATCAGGGAAGTATTTTGCGGTAGCTCTGATGCAGCAAAGATATTTATAATAAGTGAGAAACAAGCAGGAAATAGTAGAATTGTGATGGTGAAACCTTGAATGATTCCTGTTTTTATAGAAAAATTGATGTAAAACGCAATAACTTGGATAATTATTTCCATAATCTTTCTTGATTATCCAATATAATGTTTACCTTTGTAAATCAAGAAACACATGAAAGGATATGGCAAAGAAAGACATCAACCGCATCAAAATAGTATTGGTTGAGAATAAAAGAACAGCTAACCGATGGAGCAGCGAGAGCAGAGGCAAACTTGTTTGAACTCTGCCGAGTCGTGACAGAGGAAGACAAGAGTCAAGTGGTTGGCAGACGAACAGGGTAAAGACCCAGCAACTGTGAGCAAGTGGTGTACCAACAGTTCGCAGCAAGTCTTGAAACACTTGTGCAAGTGGCAGAGGCACTCGATGTGGATGTGCGCTCGCTCATCGTGCAGACAAAGAAAAGCCGTATTGAGATAGAGGCGGAGAAACTTCTTAATATCTCATCAACCCAGTAAGACGAATACAATTAGAAGATTATGACAACAAAGGAGATTGACGAAAAGTCGTTAGATAACGCACACCGCCTCTATGAGTCGGGCGATATAGATAAAATTCCAGTTGGAACTACAGCAGGTCTTCAGCAGATACATCATTATCTGTTTGATGGTCTATATCCGTTTGCTGGCGTCATCCGCGATAAGAATATAGCCAAAGGTGGTTTCCGCTTTGCCAATAGTCTTTATCTTGAAGCCGCCCTCGCTGCTGTAGAAAAGATGCCAGAAGACACTTTTGAGCACATCATCGAGAAGTATGTCGAGATGAACGTGTGCCATCCTTTCATGGAGGGCAATGGCCGTTCTACCCGCATCTGGCTCGACATGATACTCCGGCGCTCTCTCGGCAAGGTGGTCAACTGGCAATATGTGGATAAAGACCAATACCTCTCGGCAATGGAACGCTCACCCATCAACGACCTCGAACTGCGCTATCTGCTCTCGCAGAACCTGACTTCAGACACTGAGAACCGCGAAGTGATATTCAAGGGAATAGAGCAGAGCTATTTTTATGAGGGGTATGAAAAGTAATTTATTTAACCATAACAGGCATTATGTGTAAAGATGATAATAAAGGATATGTTTATATATTGACCAATCCGAGTTTTCGTGAGGATTGGGTAAAGATAGGTAGGAGCCATCGTCCTGTTGATGTTCGCTCTAAGGAATTGGACAATACGGCTGTACCTCTTCCTTTTGAGATATATGCAACCCTTAAAACTGCAAAATTCGAGAAGGTAGAGAAGAAAATTCATAAGGAAATAGATCGTTTGACAGATCTTCGTATACGTCCGAATCGAGAGTTCTTCAATATTGCTCCTTCTGTAGCTCTTGATATTATGCGTGATATTGCAGATTTTCTTGAAGATGCAGAATTAGCAGTGTATGTGAACGGAAAGCCAGTAATCAGCAAAAGCAAAGATGAAGATAAAAAAATTAATGCAGTAAAAGAAGAAATTAAACGGAAGAAACCGAAACCAGCTTTTAAATTTCATATGGCAGGTATTAATGTTGGTGATGAAATAGTATTTGATGCATTGAATTTGCCTGTAAAGGTCGCATCGGATGACAAAATTGAATATAAAGGTCGTTTGTGGTCGCTCTCTACATTTACTACCGAATTCTTACCAGAAACGCATCAAACTACATCACGTTCTTATCAAGGTCCTAAATACTTCTCATACAAAGGGATTATACTAAGTGATTTGAGAAAAGAAAAAGAAAAAAAATAAATTAGAAATACTGAAATATAAGCACTTTTGGTCTTATTCGCTTGTCCCGCACTGCTTGCATGGCTGTTGCCATGAATGCCGACAAGAAGAAAGAAAGTGTAAAAGTAGCCCAACAATACTTTGGCTATACGATGACACCAGATGTAGCAGTGCGAAGCATGGAGTCAGTTATGCTTATGTATAAAGACGTGCCTACTATCTTGACCAACTAGACAAAAGCGGAGAAATCCATTTGTCCGATGCTATTAGAAAAATTCGAATACCTTCGGACAAATTGTACAATCTCGACAGAATACGAAAATTTCCAGTGTCATACAAGATCGTGAAATAATGTCTGATTTTGACAAACAAATAGAACGGTTGTTTGGCGAAGATAAGAAATAAATCAATGACAGACAAGAATAAGCAACTATACATAGATTTCGTAGCCTATGAGCGTGTGGCAGAACCGCATAAGCGTGAGAGGGCTTCGGCTTGACGCACGGCTATCGGTCTGCAGGATGTTGACGGGCTGAGGGTTTCTGACTATCTGAAAGAGACGGCTGTCAAGCATATTGAGGGCGATATTACTATCGACGATGTGCGTGAGCAGTTGAAGTCTTACTATGTAAATAAAACTACGCATGACGAGGACGATGCCGAAAAGGAAGAAGCCGACCGTGTGGCAGCCAATATAGCCAAGCTACTGAGTGAGCAGTCTTTCTCGTTTACAGCATTGGAGTTCTTGAATATACATAGGCACTTGTTTGAGGGAGTATTCAAACATGCCGGTGAGGTGCGCCCCTATGACATCAGCAAAAAGGAATGGGTGTTACAGGGCGATAGCGTTGTGTATGGTCGTGCGGCCGACATCATGATGGCGTTGCGATATGACATTCAGCAAGAAAAAGAATTCAGTTATAAAGGACTTGCAACGGATGAAGTCATCAGACATATTGTTGACTTCGTTACCTCGCTGTGGCAAAACCACCTGTTTCGTGAAGGCAATACAAGAACAACGGCGGTGTTTGTCATCAAATATCTGCGCTCTATCGGATTCAAGGTGGACAACGATTTGTTTGCCGACAATTCGTGGTACTTCCGCAATGCCCTTGTTCGTGCAAACTATCGTAATCCGTCAAAGGGTATAGAACCCAACAAATCTTTTCTCATTAGGTTCTTCCGTAATTTAATGTTAGGAGAACATAATGAGTTGAAGAACCGCTACATGCTGATTGGATATGCAGATGTTGCCGATACCCATACAAGCGCCCATACAAGTACCCGTACAAGTTTTGACGAAACTATATCAAAGTTATCGGAAAATATAAAGCGGTTAATTCTTGCGATAGGTACAGATGAAAAGAGCGTAAAGGAAATGATGGAAGCTGTTGGACTGAAGAACCGCCCCAATTTCCTTGAATACTCTCTTACGCCAGCCATTACAGAAGGCCTGATAAAGATGAAATATCCCAACTCTCCCCGTCATCCTCGCCAGAAATACCTTTTGACAGTGAAAGGACTGGCGGTATATAATGAATTGGGAAAATGATGTTGCTTATTTAAATACTAATCAAGATTCCGATATGGATTTATCACATCATTTCATATCGCTCAATGGAGAGTCTTATGCTTTTGCGGCAGAAGATGTTCGTTCAGAGTAGGGGAGTAAACAAGAATACAGCGTTACAACAGAGAGATAATTTACTGTTGAACGCTGTATTCGTTTTTACTGGTATAGTGACGAAAAAAATAACTTGGCACAATTTGTTTTTTCACCGTCACATATAGGAAACGGATTACATTCCTCTTTCCTTAAAAATCTTTTCTTTCGCCTCATTAATTTCTTGCATCTTTTTCTTGGCTGCTTCTTTTACATCCTCTCCAAGCGTTGCTACAAGGTCAGGGTGATTTCGTTTTACCATGTCGCGATATGCCTTACGTACTTCATCGTCTGTTGCATCAGGGGAAACACCTAACACCATGTATGCGTCATTTATGTTAGTACAGCCAAGTGATAGTAATTGGTTGATAATGTTAGTATTAAAGCCTAACAGTGAGGCAATATCGTGCATGGCAGAAATTTCATCGGGGTGTATGTTGCCGTCTGCTTTTACTATCTCAGCAAGGAAAGCAAGCAACTGTAAACGATGCTCGTCAGGCATAATGCTACGCATTTGCAGACAAGCCTCACGTATCTGTCTGTTCCATAATGCTTCACCATACTGCTTGCGATAGTCGAACAATCGAAGGAGAATGTCGTTGCCCTGTTGTTCCGCTGCATAGCCGAAGTTGTTGCGAAGAAAACGTCGCACCGTCTCCATCTCAGAGTGCATAATCTTGCCGTCTGCCTGAATGATATGAGCGGACAGTACCATTAGTGAGAACAAGAAACCGTTGCGTGCCTCCTCTTCTCTGCGCTGACGTTCATTTTCGCTGAAAGCATGGGATGTGTCGTCAGGGTTAAAGTCTTGCTTGCCTGTTTCTACAGCCTTGTCGAATAGACTGCCGATAGCGTAGCCTGCTAATGCTCCGAGGACACCACCGCTAAAAGCGCCGATGGCTGCGCCAATCCATTTTCCGTATGCCATTGTAGTTGTTTGGTTGTTTGGTTACACTTTGACTTTGAAAACAATTCTGAACGAACCGTTATTGTAACTTGTTGATGTTATGTGAAAGAAACCAATTTCGCCTGTAGAATTGACGTGTTGTCCTATGCAGGGACAGATGTCATACTCGCCGATGCGAACAATGCGCAGAGTATCTGACGCGTCTTCAGGCAGTTTGTCAAGTTTTACGCCTTCGGGGATATTTTCACGAGTTACAAACTCATAAGTCACAGGCAGGTCTTGCGCAATGAGGTCGTTCATTCTCTCTTCAATCTCCTGTATCTGTTTAGGAGTAGGGCAATGGGCAAGATTATAGTTTATTTTTGACTTCTTACGTTCTATATGCGCGTTCTTTGAGCGTTCACATCCGAATTTCCTTACCATAACCTGGTTGAGCAAATGTTCGGCAGTGTGAGCAGGACGATATTCCTCCTTGTTGTGGTCGTTAAGGATTGGAGTGTTGGGTACTTCGTTATTCATTATTCATTATTCTTATGTTTCTATTTATCTGTGTTGGCAAAATACTTCCATAGCGGTGCAGCGTGGAGTGCCTGTATAATCTCGCCAGATTCAAGAATTTGTTTAACATCATCACGTGAAAAAATATCAACGTGAATATCTTCAGTTTTTTCTTGATGCTGTTCGCTAAGTTTCTCAACCCCAGTGGCAAGGAACGTGTAACTGCGGTTAGTGTGATTCGTAGGGTTAGGCGAGAGCGTCATGAAAAGTTCCCATTTGCCTCCGCCATACCCCGTCTCTTCGCTAAGTTCCCTTTGAGCAGCTTCAAGAGGCGTCTCGCCAGCATCTATCACGCCAGCAACGAGTTCGTAGTGCGTTTCTCCAATGCCGTGGCGGTATTGGTCTTCCATAACAAAATCGCCATTCTTCGTAATGGCAATGACATTTACCCAGTCAGGAAATTCAAGGATAAACCATTCAGGCACAATGGTACCAGAGGGAAGTTGCACTTTCTCCTCTCTTAAATTCATCCATGTGCCTTTGTTAAGGAGTTTCTTACTCTCAAGCACTTTCCATTTTCTGTTTTCTGGTTTGCTTATCATATTCAGGTGTTACTTCAAAAAAATTATGATATATTCTTTCAAAGAAGAAAAAGTATCAGTTCTGCAAAGTTACAAAGTTTTTTTGAGTATTGTTTGCATTATAAAGGAAAAAGTCGTAACTTTGCAAAAATTACTTTACAAAAGTAAACCAACCGAACATACTAACTATCAAAAAGAACCGAAATGGATAAGAAGATACTAACCCTGCTGCTTGGCGCAGCGACAGCCTCTACAGTAACGATGGCGCAGACACCAGCTTTCCCTGGTGCTGAGGGACATGGACGTTACGTAACAGGTGGACGTGGCGGAGAGATACGTCACGTGACAAACTTGAATGATAAAGGTACAGGCTCATTGCGAGAGGCAGTGAAAGGCAATACTAAGAAAATAGTAGTGTTTGATGTCGGTGGCGTAGTGGCGTTAGCGTCTAATTTGACAATAGGTGACAACACAACAATACTTGGACAAACTGCACCGGGAAATGGTATTACTGTGCGATACTATACAGTTAACCCTGGTAGTAATAATATAATACGTTTCTTGCGAATACGTCGTGGACAAGAAAAAGACGTAAACGATGGTGCTGATGCCTCTACACAGAGACACAAGACAGGCATTATCTTTGACCACTGCTCTTTCTCTTGGAGTATAGATGAAGTAGCATCATTCTATGACAATAATAACTTCACCATGCAGTGGTGCACCGTTGCGGAGAGTCTAACAAATGCGGGACACGACAAGGGTGCACACGGATATGGAGGAATATGGGGTGGAAAACTCGCAAGTTTTCACCATAATATGATTGCTCATGTGGCAAATCGTGGTCCGCGCTTCAATGGTGCACGTTATGGTTGGACAGGGTATACATCTAACTATGATTACGCTAAATATAAGTGGGCTACGCCAACACAGGCAGAGAACGTAGACTTCCGCAATTGTGTGATGTATAATGCGCAGGGAACATGTTATGGAGGTCCTGGTGGCGGACAGATAAATATCGTCAATAACTTCTATAAGGCAGGACCATGTGGAAGTGGCAATCAGGAAAGAGTAACACTCGTAACGGTTTCAGAAGCAGGTAACTCAGACTCAGGTCATCCAGAGTATTACGGAATGACAAGCCGTTATTTCATCTCTGGTAATACAACGTTAACGACAGCTGGTGTAAAGAAAGAGAACAGAGACTGGGATGGCGTAGAATATGATAGCGGGGTTCTTACAAGAAATGGATATAAGTACAGCAAGGACGCTAACAATCTATATGGTGATGATGCTCCATCTATTGACGTTAACGGTACAAAGTATGTACAGATAAAAATGGACGAGGCGGCTCCTACGGGTAATGTCACTACACATACCGCAGAGGTTGCGTTCAATAAAGTTCTTGACTATGCGGGAGCGTCATACGTTCGTGATGATGTAGATGCTCGTTATGCGGAAGAGGCACTCACAGGTACTGCAAAGTATAAAGGCTCCGTAACGAACAAGCCTGGTATTATCGATGTCGTTGCTGATGTAAATGGATACACAGAAGAAACGTTTGAGAGTAGTTCACGTCCAGCAAACTTCGATACCGATGGTGACGGTATGCCTGATGAATGGGAAGAGAAGTGGGGACTGAATCCTAATGACGCTTCAGATGCTAAGAAGTGCACTATGGATGCCAATGGTCAGTACACGAATCTTGAGATGTATGCCAATAGTCTCGTTGAGGATATAATGAAGGCAGGCTGCGCTGACGGTGAGGCTAACTATGAAGAGTATTGGCCAGAACTGAAGGTGGTAGAGAATAAGCCTGTAGAAGGACAAGAAGTATCAATAACTCTGGCGGCATCAACCAATACGGCGTCAACATCTTCTGTTTATACCTTTGAAGACAATGGATATACCGTAACAGTAACTAATGAAAAAAGCAAGAGTTATGGAATTGGTAAGGAAGATGGCGTAAAGTATTCGGCTGGCGTACAGTATACTGTCAGCATACCTGATGGATTCGTATTGAAGGATGTGACGATGAATGGATATGACAACTATGAAGGAACGGATGCTTATATCAGTGAGTTGAATGGAACGAACTTTGGTGAGACGAAATACGTGTTCCCAATGAAGAAAAGTGCTACGGAATATGTTATGGCATCAAATACAATACCTGCAAATAATGCATCAGGCACGTTTACATTCACACCTGGTGGTAAGCAGATAGTAGCGACGATAACATTGAACTGCGTAACACCGACAGCAGTAAAGAATGTGAGGGTGGCAAACACAATGTTGCGCGACAATAATATATATAATGCAGCGGGACAGCGTGTGAGCAAGAGTTATAAGGGCATTGTGGTGAAGAACGGCAAGGTCTATATTAATAAATAGTGGTAAATAAGTGAGTACTTAGTGACGGTGAAAAAATAAATTGGTATAATTTATGTCATATATTTTTGAGATAGTTTGGAGACATGAAGAAGGAGCAATGCCATGCATTGTGACTGATGAATGGCTTCAAAATATCCAAAAAGATGTGACAAGGCAACAATACTATATGTACTATTTATTCCGTTAAATTGTACCAAGTTATTTTTTTACCGTCACTTAATGTGACAAAGGTGCTTGCTAAATTAAAGCGTAAAATATTGCAGAACAACGAACAAAATAATATGGAGCGTAAAAACCTCCTTGGGCTTTCTGTTAGTGAGCTCAAGGAGGTTGTTGCGCAAATGAATATGCCAGCCTTTACAGCCAAGCAGATAGCGCAATGGTTGTATAGTGGTCATGTTATGTCAATTGATGAGATGACAAACGTGTCAAAACGAAATAGAGAGCGTTTGGCAGAAGAATATACAATAGGCGCAATGGCACCTATTGATGCTCAACATTCAGTTGATGGAACAATAAAGTATTTGTTTCCTACTGCCTCGGGCAAATTTGTAGAGACGGTGTATATACCAGACCGTGACAGGGCCACGCTATGTGTGTCGTGTCAAGTTGGATGTAAGATGAATTGCCTCTTCTGTCAAACAGGAAAGCAAGGTTATGAAGGTTCGCTGACGGTGACGGATATATTGAATCAGATCTATTCACTGCCAGAACGTGAGAAACTTACAAATATTGTCTTCATGGGGCAGGGAGAACCTATGGATAACCTTGACAATGTACTGAAAGCAACAGAGGTGTTGACCGCAGATTGGGGTTACGCATGGAGTCCTAAGCGTATAACGGTAAGTTCGGTTGGAGTACGTGGCAAGTTAAAGAGATTCCTTGACGAGAGTAATTGTCATGTAGCAATATCACTGCACTCGCCATTACATGAACAGCGCATGAAGTTGATGCCAGCAGAGAAAGCAATGCCGATAGCAGAGACCGTAGAGCTCTTGAAGACATATCCCGCTTTCAGAAGACAAGACCATGGTAGTGCATCATGGCAGGAAGATACATCAAGGCAGCGCAGATTGTCGTTTGAGTACATTGTATTCGATGGACTAAATGACTCGATGACTCATGCAAGAGAGATTGTGAAATTGCTTGATGGTTTGGATTGTCGCATCAACTTAATACGTTTTCATAGCATTCCCGGAGTAGACTTGAAGACAAGTGACGAGAAGAGAATGGAAACGCTACGTGACTATTTAACAAAACATGGGCTGTTTACAACGATACGTGCGTCAAGAGGACAGGATATCTTTGCGGCTTGTGGTTTGCTGTCTACAGCAAAGAAAATAGAAGAAGAACGAAAAAACGGTGAATAGAAAACTATGAGTGTAAGATTACCCAATATAGTCATTGCGGGAAATGCACCGCAAGAGAAATGTGCCATGTTGAATGCAATGCTGTCCGAGGAAGAGTTATCGGAACTGTGCAGCATATTGCTATATGGTGCAGACGGTGAGCCAGAGGAAGATGCTCTGAATGATGCTGTAGAAGACTGTCGTGACGGAAAAGTTGAAGGGGTGGTGTGTCTGCCTTTTAATCGCGCGGCAATAGATGTACTGAAAGACTGTGATGGCGATGATGTACAGGAGGCGTATTGTATGTATGTAAATAATGTAATGCGCATGACATCAGTTATGGGGAATATGGATCTTGATGAGGCCGAGATGCGGCTTACGAAAGAGGCATTGATGAAGCATGTAAGGAGAGTCTTTAAGACGTTGAAACGTGATTTCATGATATTAAATCCCCGTATTGCAGTTGCAGCGGCTAAGGATGCTGCAATAGATGAAGAAAAGCAAAAAGATATAATAACAATTGCTATTTCAGAATTAGAAAAAGAAGGAATACAGGTATTTGGGCCAGTTGATGTTGATGCTTATTTTGAAAACGTAGAATATCCTGCCTATGATGCGTTAGTAGCAGTATGCGATGCTCAGTGTATAGATAAGTTTGAAGAAGTATCAGATGGTACATCAGAATTAACCTTACTTTCTGGTATTGATGCTCCTGTGGTGGCGTCAGACTATGAAGGGGTGTTAAGAGCGTTGTTCTTAGTTACAGACATAGTCAGAAATAGAAAAGAGTATGATGCTCCTTTTGCTAATCCACTCCAAAAACTGTATAAGGAGCGTCGAGAAGACGGAGATAAGGCACGTTTTGCTATAAAGAAAAAGGGATTTAATCCTGCGGAACATCGTAGGGAAAATGTTAATTATACAACGATACCAAAGGCAAAACCAAATGTGACTGGACAAGAATAGTGTTAAATTTAGGCAAAACACTATGCTATGTTAAAAAAAAATAGTAACTTTGCAAATCGGTATGGACTTAAAGGAACTACAAAATATCAAGCAACGTTATAACATCGTAGGAAATTGCGATGCTTTGAATCGTGCCCTTGATATTGCATTGCAAGTGGCTCGTACAGATTTGGCAGTGCTGATAGTCGGTGAAAGTGGTGTAGGTAAAGAAGTTATACCACGTGTAATACACGATTGTTCGCCACGTAGACGTGAGAAATATTTTGCCATAAACTGTGGTTCTATCCCTGAAGGTACTATAGATTCTGAACTTTTTGGTCATGAGAAAGGCTCCTTTACAGGTGCTATAGGCGAGAGTGAGGGATATTTTGGAGCAGCCAATAAGGGTACTTTGTTTCTTGATGAGGTGGGCGAGTTGCCAATGGCAACGCAGGCTCGACTTCTGCGAGTGCTTGAAACAGGAGAGTATATTCGTGTGGGTGGGCAGGAAATACGTAAAACTGACGTAAGAATAGTTGCTGCCACCAATGTGAATATGCGTAAGGCAATAAGCGAAGGACGCTTCCGTGAGGACTTGTACTATCGTTTGAATACTATTCCTATACAAATGCCACCACTCCGTGATAGAGGAGAAGATATTGTCCTGCTATTTCGCCTTTTTGCAATGCAGACAGCAGAAAAGTATAGATTGCCCAAAATTGTGTTGACAGAAAATGCAAAACAGGTACTTAGGAAATATAAGTGGCCTGGTAACGTTAGGCAATTAAAGAATATAACAGAGCAGATGTCTGTGCTCTGTAGGAATCGCGAGGTGGATGTTGATGAACTCTTGCAGTTTATACCAGTGAATGAAGAGAGTACACAACTTGCAACCATTACACAGCAAGGGGGAGGCTCGCGCTCTTATGAGAATGAGCGTGAAATGCTCTTTAAAATACTGTTTGAGATGAGAGGTAATGTGGCAGAACTTAGAAAAGAAGTGAACTCATTACGAAAGCAGATAGAAGATGGGGCGAATACACCGCTGCCAATACAGGCTTATCAGCCACAGGACTATCATGAACAAAGAACTGTGGATGGATATGTACAGGAAATATCTGAGCCTGAGAATCTGAATCTTACAGATCTTAGCAAAGTAGTCCTTGAGAAAGCATTGGAAAGAAATGATGGTAATAGAAAAAAGGCGGCTCAGGATTTAGGAATATCCGACAGGACGCTTTATAGAAGGTTAAAACAATTCGGTATAAAATGAAGAAGCAACAATTCATAGCGATGTTGATATGTGCGGCGAGTGTGCTGACAACAGTGGTTGCTTGTTCTGTGTCGTATAAGTTTAATGGTGCGAGTATAGACTATGCTACCACTAAAACTATACAGATTAACGACTTTCCTATAAGGGCGACTTATGTTTGGGGACCTATGCAGGCTATGTTTAATAATCGGTTGAAGGATGTCTATGCATCACAAACCAGATTGATTCAGGTGAAGCGTGGTGGTGATTTAAAAGTCGAAGGCGAGATAACACAGTATCAACAACGCAATAAATCTGTGTCAGCAGACGGGTATTCTGCGCAAACAGAACTGTCAATGACGGTAAATGTAAGGTTTACCAATAATGCAAAGCATAGTGATGACTTCGAAAAATCATTTACTGCCACGGCCTCTTACGAGACAACGCAAAGCCTTGCATCGGTACAGGAAGAACTCGTGACGCAGATGTGTAAAGATATCTGTGACCAAATTTTTAATGCAACGGTTGCTAATTGGTAGGTGCGCAAAACGAAAAAGATAGCAAGGAATATCAGAGGATATATAAACAACAAGTTTAACAGGCAATAAGATAATAACGTGAATATTCAAGAACT
The DNA here is from genome assembly GCA_934272845.1 of uncultured Prevotella sp. Classification (GTDB taxonomy): domain Bacteria; phylum Bacteroidota; class Bacteroidia; order Bacteroidales; family Bacteroidaceae; genus Prevotella. The sequence goes on along the minus strand of CAKQSF010000012.1, from coordinate 14,445 downwards.
GACAAAACATCCAGAACTTCTCAACCGTGAGACTCTGTTCGAGTTGAGACGGATGGTAGCGTCATATCCGTATTATCAGCCTGCAAGGCTTTTGATGATAAAGAATTTGTATCTGTTGCATGACCCTTCGTTTGATGAGGAATTGCGCAGGGCTGCGATATACTTCACAGACAGAAAAATTCTTTTTAATTTGGTAGAGGCTGCACATTATCGTCTAAAACATAAGACTGCTCATAGTTTCTCTAATGTGGCTGACAGACGTTCAGAGCAAACAACACAAGCAGGTGAGTCAAGAACGGTGTCTCTTATAGATTCATTCCTCAGCACAATTCCTGAGGATGAAGATGGTAATGAAAAGAAAGCAGAAAAGAAGAAAACTTCAGCATCTAAGAGAAGAAAGCCAACAGCGGCGGATGCTACAGTAGATTATGTAGCGTATCTTCTCGCAACAGATTTTGAAGAACTAAGTGATAAGGCAGATACATCTGAAGAACCTGTTTCGTTAGCAACGACAGATATGAATGGGGGTGATTTGATAGATGCCTTTATTAACAAAGACAATGGCAAGATAACGTTGCAAGAGGAACCGGAATACTTTCCTGAGGTACCGATAGCCGACAACAGTGAGAAAGAGCCCGATGACGAGTATCTTACTGAAACGCTTGCTGGTATATATATAAAACAGGGTAGATATCAGAAAGCCCTTGATATAATAAACCGCATAAACGAAAAGGCAGAGAAACGAAGTCTTTACTTTGATGATCAGAAGCGTTTCCTCGCAAAGTTAATTGCTAACCAAAAGGCAAAATGATATTAAATGCTTTACCTGATGAGAAAGTACAGAAGGGTGCTTGAATGCTAAGTGTGACGGTAATCTATTCTGTATGTTAAATGAAAAAAAAGAAAGAAAATAAATAATTAAAAAAATAAAGACAATGTACACATTATTCGTAATCCTAATTGTAGTGGTAGCACTATTGATGATAGGCATAGTACTTATCCAGGAATCAAAAGGCGGTGGTCTTGCTTCAGGCTTCTCTTCTGCAAATGCTGTAGCAGGTGTTCGTAACACTACGAAGTTTATTGAGAAGGCAACATGGACTCTTGCTGCCGCTATGGTTATTATCAGCATTATTTGTGCGTACGTGGCTCCTGTAGCCTCAGAAGATGCTTCTGTGATAGAGAAGGCTGCAACAGAACAGGCAACAACGAACCCTAACAATGTTCAGGGTTTTGGCGCAACAGAGCAGAAAGGTGCAGCAGCAACAACTCCTGCTACCACAAACAACAATGCTGCTACTCCAGCACAAGGAAACTAAGAAGCAAACTCTTAATATGAGTTTTGCCGTGAGGAAAATCTGTATGTAATTATATGGTAAAACTCTTTATTCCGATAATACTCATTGCTGTAGGGGTAATGAGCGACATATATATATTCCATCGCTACATAGGTTTTAATAATACTGTGTGGCGATGGCTTTGGTGGCTTCCCACGGTAGCGATATTCGCTTTTGTATTCTATTTCATATTCTTTGGTAAAGGTATGATGGCAGAATATAACAGTGTTAATATTTTCCTGCTGCTTGTGGGATTATTTTGTATACCCAAGTTTGTGTTTGCGCTCCTATCTGCCATTCCTAAGGTAGGGACCTGGATGGGACTCTTCAGTGCTGCATTTATCATATTCATAGTGCTGTGGGGGATAACCGTAGGTTTCAGTCAGTTACGTGTTCGGCGTATAGTTTATGAGAGTGCATCGTTGCCTTCTGCTTTTGATGGTTTCAAAATCGTTCAGTTCTCTGATGCCCATGTAGGAACGTTTCGTGGCTTTTATCATCACTTATTGAAGGAAAGTGTAGACACTATAAATGCATTACATCCCGATCTAATATGTTTCGTTGGTGACATAGAAAACTTTAGTCCTGATGAACTTATTCCCCATAGTGAAGCGTTCTCTTCTCTGCGTGCCACGCACGGTGTTGTGACGATAATGGGCAATCATGATTATTCGTCTTACATTAGTGTATCTCCTAAGGAACGTATGGCAATGATAGAGCGTACTCGTAACTTGCAACGCTCTTTCGGATGGACAATGCTTTCCAATAGCAACATTGTGATAAAAAAAACAGTGTTGGAAGGTAATAGAGTTGACACGAGCAAGATAGTCGTAGTGGGGGAGGAAAACTGGGGACGCCCACCTTTTCCGCAGTATGGTAACATCACTAATGCGTTACGGGGCTTGACTGTTAAGAACAAGACGGTAGTGAACACTGCCGGTAAGCCCGTCTTTACAGTAATGCTCTCACACGATCCTACGGCATGGAAAGCACATATTCTTCCTGTGTTCCGCCCAAATATCACGTTGTCTGGACATACTCACGGTACGCAGTTCTCATTGTTTGGTTGGAGTCCAGCCTCAATGATTTATAAGGAGTGGGGTGGTGAGTATTATGATGCAGACAGTAATGATATTAAAAAAGCATCATTAGGTAGCCTGTTGAATGTGTCAACGGGCTTAGGCGGAAATTTTCCATTCCGTTTTAATATGCCGAGAGAAGTAGTGTTGATAACGCTGAAGAAATCTGCAAAATGACGAAATACCCCAACATCTAACAAACTAAACAATATGAGAAAAACAATATCAACATTGGTACTGCTGCTTGTGTCTTTAATGACAATGGCAGATGAACCACAATGGCAACCAACAGCCAGTTGGCCTTTTGCATACGAAAAATTCCAAAGTGCCTTGATTTATACAGGCAATAAAAGCATTAAGGCTATGGCAAATATACATGTAGGTGCCAGCACATTATGGTATGAAAGTCTTGGTAAGCGACTGCAAGCAAAACAGGATGTTGTTAGTAAGGTTGTCTTTGCCGATAGTGTGCAGACCTATTATAATGTACAGGGACGTCTCTGTCGTGTTTTGAGCGAAGATGTAATCGGTGGAAAAGTCTGTCGTTTATACGTTGCTGAGGTATTAGATCGTTCACGTTTTGAAGAAAGCGTGAGGATAAACCGTCAAAGTGATATGCTTATGACAGGTGTTATTGCAGGAATGGAGAATATTGCGTCAGGTGTAGCAGACAATGAAGGCATGCGCAATGTAGACAAAGAACCATTGCCTATGATAAACAAGTTCTATATGCTCTATAATGATGAGACGTTTGAGGTGACAGAAGGTAATATTCTGAAACACCTAGGTTCCAAAGAGGAGCGTAATGCTTATCGTGCTTTTACTCGTAAGGCGGAGGTGCTTTATGGCAGCAAACGTTCTATGATGACGGTGTGGAACACTTTCTTTGTAAAATAAAACCTTTAATCCCTCCGTATCTATTTTTATCCTTAAGAAAAGTAGATAAATGAGAGGGGCATAAAACAATAACTAACTAATGAATAAGAAAAACTTACTAATCGCACCCATGATGTTTACCCTTGCACTCAGCGTGCAGAACGCTGACGCTCAGAACAAGAAAGAGCAGGGAGACATCTGGCTTGACATCAACGGTGTACGTGACCTCACCGCAGACTCTATCGACATTGCTAATCAGGCCCGTCCCGTTCCTGGGTCCTCACGAAAAGGCAATAACCCAGTGTTGTTCCTTGTAGGAAACTCTACCATGCGCACAGGAACACGCGGCAATGGCGACAACGGACAATGGGGTTGGGGATTCTATATGCATGAATACTTCAACGATAACAAAATAACCGTAGAGAACCATGCCCTTGGTGGCACATCGCCACGCACCTTCTATAAGGCTCCAGAACTGTGGGCACGCACCCTCAGCGGAGTAAGGAAAGGCGATTACGTGTTCCTCGAACTTGGACATAATGACAATGGTCCGATAGACGAGATACGCGCACGCTCCAGTTACCGTCCACACGGCAAACTCGACATTGGCAACGACTCCATTATAATATATAATAAGGTGAAGCAATGTCAGGACACAGTTTACACCTTCGGTGGCTATACACGTCGTTTCATTAACGAGGTAAGAGCCAAAGGCGCAACTCCAGTACTCTTCACGCTGACGCCACGCAATGCGTACGAGGCTAATGACACCAACAAGATACAACGCAAACTTACCGACTTCACCCCTGCCATCTTCGCAATAGGCAAGGAGATGAATGTACCAGTAATAGACCTCAACGATATTTCAGCCCTGAAGTTAGAAAAATACGGTAAGTGGAAGACCAACTACCATTTCTATCATGACAAGATCCACTCTTCAGCCTTCGGAGCAAGGATGAACGCAGAGTCAGCCGCTGAGGGACTCTCACGCAGTAATGACCCCCGCCTTGCAGAACTGAAGTCGTACCTCATAACAGAAAAAGTGTTCCCTAACTATGAAGAGAAACTCCTTGCTTGGGAACCTAACAACTACGACAAAAAAGGTAACGTAGTGCCAAAGACCAAGACTGCCGAAGAGAAGAAGCAGAAGGTACGCATCTACCTCTGTGGTGACTCTACCGGCAAGAACGAAGATAAGAAGCCCGACGGAATGTGGGGATGGGGTTCACAGGCGTACACCGTATTCGATGAGTCAAAGTGTACCTTCATTAATGCAGCCAAGGCAGGTCGCTCCACACGCACCTATCTCCTTGAAGACCGTTGGGAAGAAGTGTACCGCACCCTTCGTCCAGGCGACTATGTACTTATACAGTTTGGACACAACGACATCGGCGGCATCGACAAAGACAAGGAACGTGGCGTAATAGCGTGTGCACAAGACACCAGTCATGTGTACCACCTGAAGAGCAACGGCAAGAACCTTGTGGTCTATTCATACGGTTGGTATCTTCACAAGATGATAGTAGACTGTAAGGAGAAGGGAGCAATCCCTGTAATCCTATCCTTTACTCCTCGCAATGAGTGGCACGATGGTAAGGGAGACGTTCGCGGCACATTCTATCCAGTAAAGGAGAAGAAAGGCAAGAACTACATAGAGCGCCGCAACGATAACTACATTCCACAGTGGTGTAAGCAGGTCGCAGAAGAGAATGGAGTAGAGTTTGTTGACATTCACAATATCTCCGCTGACTACCTCGACAAGAAATGCGGCAGCAAAGCCAAGGCAATGGAGTATTTCAACCACGACCACACTCACACCTCATTGCTCGGTGCACGCAACAATGCCCAGAGCCTGAAGAAAGGACTCGAGGCGATAAAGTCACCTTTAGTACAATATTTGAAGTAAGACGCACTCTCAAAGTGAGGGTAAAAGACACTAAAGAAAAAGAAAAGACCGTTAATCTAACGTTAGATTAACGGTCTTTTATGTTTGTATGGTTGTTCTAAAAAGACTTACCGCAATAAGTCAGGCATTACTTCTTCTTCTTAAACAGTCCCTTCACTTTGTTGAAAGTTTGTTTTGCAGCATCGCCTACCTGCTCAGTAACATCCTTACCGCCGCCGCTTTTCATACTCTCCTTACTTGGCACACTGCCACCAGACACTCTACCTCCAGATACACTGCCTCCAGACATACCAGGTGCGTCAGCGTACCCCGCTTGTTTTCTGAAATAACTAACGAGGTCTCTGTCAGCCTCCTTCTCTGTCTTAACGTTAACAGAAGAAGAATAGGTAATGGAACCCTTCATTACGATGTGTGAGGCTTTATCACCGTTCAGCGTTATCGTGACGCTATATTTTCCGTCGCTGGGGTCTTTGCCAGCAAGGTTAAACGTTTCCTTGTTGCCAGCCTTCTTATAATTAGTGATGTTGAAGCATGGGTCATCGTCGCCGTCCATCCAAAAGAGTTTCTTCTCACGGCAGATAACGTTACGTCCAAAGTCTGTATAGAGAAACTCTACCTGTGCTGATGCAGACAAGGCGAGAGACAATAGCATGGCGGTAAACATAGATTTCTTTTTCATACGCATTATTATTTTATTGGTAAACAAATTATAGGTTGTAGTAAAACTCTCTCTTATCAGACCATATTTCTTGTTTTACGAATATAATTACTGAAGTGTCGGATATAGAAGGGAACGGGCTAAATTCGAACTTGAATATAATTATTTCGCAAAGATAATAATAAAAAAAATATATTCCAAGAGAATTTCGGAAAATCTGCTTGACGCTACCAATAATCATAACAGTCGTGTTGCTAAATGCATAATACTGTTAACACCTACCGCTTTTATAGTGGCGTAACAAAAAAAGTTAAAATGACAAAATGACAAAATATATTTGAAGACAAAATGTTAACTTTGTAAGTAAAATGAAAAACAAGTAATGAAAAAGAAACTAATTCCCCTTTTGTTATGCTGCTTACTGCACAGCGCTTTCGTTAAAGCACAGATAGTTGCTGCTCCAGAGGGTAAGACGATGATAGAGGCAGAGGCAGAATATCGTGGCACAAAGAATGTGGACGACGCAGTAGACGGTAATATGTATGCGCATCTGTACGCCTCGCACAACTTCCTTTATTCAGACGAACAGAAATTAGGCATAGAAGGCAGATACGAGTATAACAATAGTGACCTACATTATTTTCGGCTTGTGGCAAAAGGAACCAAGAGTTTCAAGATGTCCAATGGTCGTCCTATAATAGTCAATGCCAATATTTATGGTGAGGCATCCAATCATGGTGTAGAGTATTTTGACGGACACATCATGGGAGCCTATATGTATCAGATGACGAGAACACAGCAACAAGGCGTGGGCATTGTAGCATTACTTCACAATCCCTCAGGTGTGCCGTGTGTACCCATTTACTTCTTCAACAAGACTTTTGACACTCACTGGAGTTTTAATTTCCTGACCTATTTGGCATCTCTTAATTATGATTTTAACAGTAAGGTGCGGCTCTCAGGTGGTTATGCTATGAGCAGTCAGCGATATTGGACTGAGAGTGATGGAACTGTCAGTATGGTCAATCGTGCACTCTTTACGCCTCAAGTAGCCTTCAGATGGAAGCCATTAACGTATGTAAGTTTTATAGTTAGCGCAGGTTGTAGAGTAACGATGACCGACGATGTTTATACAAGGCATGGTGGCGACAAAGTGTATGAGTGTAAGAAAGGTGCTGTGCCGTTTATATTGGCGAGAGCAGTGGTAAATGTAAAATAAGTAACAAATTTTACGGCAAAAAAATTGTTCTTCTCCATTTTTTGTCGTAACTTTGCATTACGAAAATATTGTTTTCAGGAAGTATGGGTGAGTGGTCTATACCAGCATGCTCGAAACGTGCCGAACCGCAAGGTTCCGAAGGTTCGAATCCTTCTGCTTCCGCCTTATCCTAACGTCTGCTTTGTTTTACCATGAACAAAGTGGACGTTTTTTTCTTGTTTCCCCCAACGTATCCCTACAGATGAAGTGAAATTCAGAGTAATGGATGTTCCGCTGCCCCCCCAAAAAAAGTTATTTTGACTATAATCTACAAAAAAAAAGAGGAAAAGCATTTCTACTTTCCTCTTTTCGGGGTGCCCAGTGGGACTCGAACCCACGACATTCAGAACCACAATCTGACGCTCTAACCAACTGAACTATGGGCACCATAAATATGGTGGCAAAGAGAATGTTAACTTCGTGAGAAGTATGTGTTTCTCATTTGCGAGTGCAAAGGTAGTGCTTTTTCTTGAATCTGCAAAATGTTTTGAAGATTTTTTTGCTTGAAAACGTAAAAAAGTGTCATAAACAGAAAAACGGTGCCTCTGCAAGGGTATATGTGTCACAGAACGGTTATTGAAGGTAATTAAAAAGTTAAACGAAATTTGTTGTGTGAGAGCGAAGGTTGTGCTTCGCACACTTAATATTTTAACATTAATTCCCGTTAATCTAATATTAATCCCTCATTAATACATTTGAAGTTTTTACATTAATTCCCGTTAATCTAATATTAATCCCTCATTAATACATTTGAAGTTTTTACATTAATTCCCGTTAATCTAATATTAATCCCTCATTAATACATTTGAAGTTTTAACAATAATTCCCGTTAATCTAATATTAATCCCTCATTAATACATTTGAAGTTTTAACAATAATTCCCGTTAATCTAATATTAATCCCTCATTAATACATTTGAAGTTTTAACATTAATTCCCGTTAATCTAATATTAATCCCTCAAAACTTTTTGTTAGTCTACCGTTAAGAAATCTGGAGTATTAACGTTAAGAGAAAAGTCTAAAGGGATTAATGTAGAGAGAAGAGCATCCATTTTTTTAGTCCATCCTTGCGCTGTAGTCTTTAGTCCATCCTTGCGCGGTAGTCCTCGTAGGTGAAGGTGCGGAGCGTCTCTAATGTTCCGTCAAGGTGGAGTAGGGCAATGGCAGGGTGTGAGATGCCGTTGAAGGTGTTAGTCTTCACCGTGGTGTAGTGAATCATGTCCTCAAAGACGATGGTCTCGCCAATGCGTAACTCATGGTCAAACTGCCACGACTGCATCCAGTCGCCACTCAGACAACTGTTGCCGCCTAAGCGGTACGTATGTGGTGCGTCGCAGTATTCCCCCTCCTTACACTCTGCCCCTCGCACCTTTGGCCAGTATGGCATCTCCAGGCAGTCGGGCATGTGGCAGGTGAAGGAGACGTCGAGAATGGCGGTGCGTATTCCTCGGTCTTCCACAATGTCCACCACGTGGGCGATGAGAGGTCCCGTTTGCCACGCAAATGCGCTGCCTGGCTCCATGATGACCTTCAGCCATGGGTAGCGACTGTGAAAGTCCTTCAGCGTCGTAATCAGCAGTGGCAGGTCGTAGTCCTTACGCGTCATGAGGTGCCCCCCACCAAAGTTTATCCATTTAATCTGTGGAAACCATTTTGCGAACTTCTCCTCTATGTGCTCCAGCGAACGCACAAAGACGTCGCTGCCGCTCTCGCAGTGGCAGTGGCAATGAAAGCCCGTAATGTCCGTAGGCAATGTCTCGGGCAACAGTGTGTTGCGAACGCCAAAGCGTGTGCCAGGAGCACAGGGGTTGTAGAGCAGTGTCTCCACCTCAGAGTATTCAGGGTTGACGCGCAGTCCGAACAGTAACTCCTTATTAATATTATGCGCACGTGTGTGGAAACGCTCATACTGCGTCAGCGAGTTGAACGTCAAGTGGCTTGACAATCGGGCGATGTCGTCAATCTCGTGCTCGGTGTAGGCAGGCGAATAAGTGTGCGCAGGAGCACCAAACTCTTCGTAGGCAAGTCTTGCCTCTGACAGCGAACTGGCAGTGGTGGCGTTAATGTATTCGCGGAAGATGGGAAATGTCTTCCATAGTGCGAACGCTTTGAAGGCAAGAATAATCTCAACGTCAGCCTCACGTGCCACATTGCTGATGAGTAGCAGGTTATTCCTCAGTTTCTCTTCCTCCAGCACGTAAGTCGGAAGTGTAATGTTATCGTAATAATTCATCTTTAGTAATGTTAAAAAAATAACTTAGTCAATTTCTATATTGTTAGAGTAATGTTTTCTTTCGCATTTTTTATCTCATCTTGCTGGCTATTTTGTGGCTATTCATCAGTCACGATGCTCGCATCGCTCCATCTTCATATCCCCAAAATATCTCAGCAATCTGAGGTAAAAACTGCGTAAGTTATTTTTTCAACATTACTTAATACAGAGAACAATGATGTTTTTAGTGTTTTTTCAGTGCAAAGTTATATTTTATATCCGAGAAAATTGCTTGTTTGAGTAAAATTTCTTACTTTTGCAACAAATAAGTGATGTTGCAAGAATAACTCACGTTGTTTTTTTAGGTAAAATAACGTAATAAGGTTTATCATTTCGATAAAAAGAACGAGAATTACTCATTTAACATCACATGTAATGTTTAAGGCATTATGAAGTTGATAATAATGACTCAACCCACATATTTTGTGGAAGAGGACAAAATACTTTCCGCTCTCTTTGAGGAAGGTCTCGACCTGTTGCACATCAACAAGCCAGAGGCAGAACCCCTATATGCAGAGCGGCTCTTGACGTTGCTCCCCAAGAGTGCCTACAGCCATATTTCCGTGCACCAGCATTACTACCTGAAGGAGGAGTATGACCTTAGAGGGATACACATTGACGATCCTCGCCAACCAGTGCCCGATGGTTTTCGTCGCCACATCTCGCGCAGCACGCCTAACATAGGCGATCTGAAGGAGATGAAGAAGAAATGTGAATACGTAATGCTCCATTCCCTCTTCGACTCTCTGCACGACTCTGTGCGTGCTTCGCTGACGGTAGAACAGATGAACGAGGCACACCATCGCGGACTGATAGACAAGAAGGTCTATGCCCTTGGCGGCATGAGCCTTGAGAGCATACCGCTGGCAAAAGACCTTGGCTTTGGTGGAGTGGTAATATGCGGTGACCTGTGGAACAGGTTTAGCATTCACCACGAAGTGAACTTCCATGACATCATAGAACACTTCAAGAAACTGCGCAAGGCGGCAGGGTGACGGAAAAAGCAATAATTCGGAATCAAAAGAAAACTAAGTAAAAAAACTATAACCAACTACAACAATGACAGACGAAAAGAATTCATATCTGGTAGTGTCCGGTTCGGCTACACGCTATCTTGCAGAGAAGATATGCGCCCACCTCGGATGTCCACTTGGCAACCTCGTGATGACAAAGTTCAGCGACGGTGAGTTTGCCGTAAGTTTCGAGGAAAGCGTGCGTGGTCGTGACGTATTCCTTGTTCAGAGCACCTTCCCTAACTCTGACAACCTCATGGAGTTGCTCCTTATGACCGATGCCGCTAAGCGTGCTTCGGCACGCACCATCAATGCCGTAGTGCCATACTTCGGTTGGGCTCGTCAGGACCGTAAGGACAAGCCACGTGTCAGCATAGGTGCGAAACTCGTTGCCGACCTTCTCAGCGTGGCAGGCATCGATCGCCTTATCACCATGGATCTCCATGCCGACCAGATACAGGGTTTCTTCGATGTACCAGTAGACCACCTCTACGGCTCAGGCGTTATCCTGCCTTATCTGCAGAGCCTAAAACTGAAGAACCTCGTCATCGCTTCGCCTGACGTAGGCGGTGCTAAGCGTGCCAAGAGTTACGCCAAGTATTTAGACTGCCCTCTCGTATTGTGTAACAAAACCCGTGCTCGTGCCAATGTCATTGCCGAGATGCAGATTATTGGTGACGTACAGGGCAAGGACGTTGTCATCGTAGACGATATGGTAGACACCGCAGGCACCATCACTACTGCTGCCGACATCATGATGAAGGCAGGAGCCAACAGCGTGCGTGCCGTTGCCAGCCACTGTGTAATGTCAGGTCCTGCTAGCGAGCGTGTGCAAGAGAGTGCATTGGAGGAGATAGTCTTCACCGACTCTATCCCTTACACTCAGCGTTGCGCTAAGGTGAAGCAACTCAGCGTTGCAGAGATGTTTGCCGAGACAATACGCCGCGTAATAAATAACGAGAGTATCTCTTCACAGTATTTAGTATAAGCCCTCACGCCTCAACACACCCCTAACACACTCTAACCCCCTCTCTGGCGCAGAGCGCCACCTCCCCCCAGGGGGGAGGAAAAGATACTTTTAGACTGCTTGATAGGCTTTCAAAAACTTTCACCAGTATCTTTCCCTCTCCCTCGGGGGATGGGGTTGTGGTAGGGTTTGTTAGGGTGGGGTTTAACATAATCAAAATAAAATTTCCCCTTTCACCAGTATCTCCCCCCCTTCCTCGAGAGGGGTAGGGTTGAGGCTTGTTGGGGTGGGGGTCGTAGTCTATGGGAAAAGTAAACAACCTCTGGGGTTATCTCGCCCGTCACAAGTACTTCATCACGGTAGTGATAGGAGTACTCATGGTGGGCGTGGTAGACGAAAACAGTTTCCGCAAGTACATGATACTCCAGATGCGGTACAACGAAGTAAAGTCGGAATTAGACTCTTACGAAGAGCAGTTCCGTACCGATTCCATAAAACTGCACAATCTAGAGGCCAACGCCAAGGGCGTGGAGCGTGTTGCCAGGGAGCGTTACTTCATGAAACGGCCCAATGAGGATGTTTTCGTATTAAGTAGCGACGAGAAATGAATACTCAAACCCTTATCCTGTCACTCGGAGCCGTGCTGCTGGTCGTTGGCGTAGTTGTCAATGTAATGAGCGTGGGAGGCGTGTTTCCACCGTTAGTGGTCTTCGCCAGTGCCATTGCTTATGCCGTAGGCGCGTTGCTCTTTGCGACGGCACAGTTCAGGCAGACCTACGATGGCACGGATCTCACCATGCGTCGTCTGCGTAACATACAGGTGATAGGCAGCGTGGCCCTTATACTGTCGGGACTGCTGTTGCTTGAGCAGACCTTTGGCATCGTGAAACCACTTGTGGCAACGTCGCTCGACGGTTATAATGCCTATTATCACTACGTGCACGGCAACTGGGGCGTGCTGCTGCTCATAGCCAGCATCCTAGAGTTGTACACCACGCTGAGAATGAGATAGTTAACAGTGTGTAATTCATAATCAGGCTTCGCTTGTAGAGTGCACATTAATTATGAAAAAAATAATCAGGTACAAATAACATTGTAATTTGTACCTGATTATCTTGTAATATGTACCAGATTACCTTGTAATTTGATAGTGTTTATTGTGCACATAAAAAACGTGTTTATGTTCTCTCTTCTTATGTAGCGTTTAAACAATAAGAATATTAAAATGTGAGGTGATGAATCATTCATCCTCTGGAGGAAGGGGTATTTTACCATTCATCAAATCACTAAAATAACGGAGTTGTAGTTCGGCGGTCAAACCATCAAGTACACCCCCTCCGTTTTTCCATGCGTAGATTTCTTCGCGCGCCTGCCTTTTATCTTCTTCGGTCAATAACTCGAATGGATATGGGGATACGTACTCCGCAATCTGCTCGTCGGTTATAGCCGTCATCGCAATATTCTTCGCTTCATTTTGGTGTACTTCATAGCCCTTTTTGGACGACATTTTTTTTCTTTGATATTTCATGTTACTTCATATTATTCGGTTATAAACACACAGTGCGAAGCACAATTTACTACTTCTTCCGCTTCATTTTCTTTCTATCCTCAGGCAGTTCGTCGAGGTTAGTGTTCAGCACGTCGCCTAACTCCAAGGCGAAGAACTCAGTCTCATCGCCCTCTGCCATTTCTCCGTTTGCCTTCTTGCGAGCGCAGAAGGCAGCCTCCTCGTCAAGGTCGTGGCAGTTAAAGGTGTCGACGAAGTATTTAGCGTTGTCCAGCGTAGCGAGTACGTCGTGTACCGCGAGCACCTCTACCTCAAGGAACCACTCACCGTTGTAGTCATGGAAGAGTACCTTCTCTACGTCACGAAGGCTTGTAGCATACTGCATCATGTCGTTGAACACGTCATCGTCCTGGTGCGCATCGCAGTAGTCGTAGAACTTTGTCTCGCAGAGGCGGTTTACATAATACTCTGAGAAGGCGCGCCACTCAAACTTCTTTCGTCCGCAGAGAATCTCCTCGGCATACTCACGCTTCAGTATGAGATTGAGGCAGGGGATAGGTTCCGGTTTAGGACAGTCGGGGTATAGTTCATAGAACTTGTTTTGGTTAGCGATAAACTCCTCTACCCTTTGCTGTTCTGTCATTACGTCTTCTTTCTTCTTTGCCATAATAGTGATGTTTTTTAGGATGGTTAATATTAATGTTTATCAGTTAAACAATGGTTATGTAAGTGTTGTGGTTACGTAACCATTGTTTCCCTGTTTATTGATTTCTGTTGCAAAGTTAGAAAGCGCCTGTGCAGTCTATCTGCTCAGAAGAAAAAAAATAAATCATTTCCAAAAAATACAGTTGCTTAAGAGTCGTTACATTATCAAACAAAATACACATTGATAAACATCATAAGTAAGAATTCAAAAACCAGAATAGCCTTAAATATAATTTTTGAACACTTACTTATAATGTGCTAATTACTTAATCATCACCCCTCCGTAATGGCGAGGTCGTATCCTATCTCCACGATATTCCTTGGAGGAATGTATCCAGCGCACTCCACGTAGCACATGGCAGAGATAATGGAGCAGATGGCGTTGCGGTTATACTTGCTAACCTTCTGTTTGCGGTCAATTCTAGTTTTCTTACATACATAGGTTATGTAAGCCTCTGTATTGTTTTCAGTCTGTGGTGCCCATGCGTTAATCATCATCTCGATGGTGTCGTTCCCTCGTTCGATGTATTTAAACAGTATTTTCGCGGTTGCTCTGAACGCCCATGTCTTTGTAGAGAAGACGCAGAAGCCTTTTCTCTGTCCAGTCTGTCCCTGCCACTTGTTGAGCACGGAGTGGCGAATGTTGGTAGGGTTGTTGTTGATAAACCCCAGAGTGGTGGTGTATCTTACTCTTTAGCCTGGAAGGCTATACTATGAGTAACCGTGGGCGCAGCCTACGGATTTGGCATAGGTATGAAAATATCAGCCTGGAGGGCAGTACGCTACAATTATGTACTGCCTTCCAGGCAGATGCTCATTTAACCCATCTAATCCGTAGGCTGCGCCCACGGTTACTAACTGTACAGC
>CAKQSF010000011.1 GCA_934272845.1 uncultured Prevotella sp. | reverse complement strand
ACGATTACAAAGATACAACTTTTTATTGAGAAACTGTTATTTTTACCCCATTATTTTGGGGTGGGAAACTTTAGTTACTTACATATATAAACAACTACAACATCACCTACATCACGTATTCTCTCCTCCCCCATGGGGTTGCCCTCCCCCGCAAAACGGGGGAGAAGCGAAGCCATGCGGAGCGGAGGGGGTGTAAAGACCATTGAGGTAAGGGAGGGGGGCTTTAGTGGTAAGGGAGGAAGGATACGTTAACAATCCATAATTATTAGGCAATATTTGGTACTTTGTATTGCAAGGTACTAATATTTTCTATACCTTTGCGGCATAATCATTCAGAGATGTAACCAATGAACATAGACAACGCGAAATCACAGATGAGGAAAGGGATGCTGGAATATTGCATCATGCTCTTGCTGCACAAGCAGTCGTCTTACGCCGCTGACATCATTCAGCAACTGAAAGAGGCGAAGTTGATTGTGATGGAGGGGACGCTCTACCCACTGCTTACCCGACTGAAGAACGACAAACTCCTAGCGTATGAATGGCGAGAATCGACGCAGGGGCCACCCCGAAAATATTACGTTCTTACTGAAGAGGGTGAGCGATGCCTTAACGAACTGAGCAAGGCTTGGGAAGAATTGGCTCATACGGTGAACGTATTGAGTAATTCATAATGCATAATTCATAATGCATAATTATGGCTTCGCATCACAATCTTCACGGAAAGCATTAACTTTATAATAACAACTTTACAACAGGCTTCACCATTCTGTCCCCCATGGGGGGAAGTAAGGGGAGGGCTTCATTACACTCATGAAACGTAACATCACCATAAACCTCTTCGGACAACTGTACGCCATTGACGAAGACGCATACGAATTGCTCAAGAAGTACCTTGACAATATTAAGAGTTATTTCGCTAAACGGGAAAGCGGTGAGGAGATTGCCGACGACATTGAGCACCGTGTGGCGGAACTGTTGTGGCAGAAAAAGGAAGCGGGAACGGAGGCCGTTAGCATTGAAACAGTAAAGGAGATAATCAGCAAGATTGGTAATCCTGCCGAGATCGACTGCACCGCCGAGGATAACGGTAACGCTAATGAGCAGACTAACGACACGAAGACCACAACGGAAGAGGAACTGCCAAGGGGCAAAGGACTGCTGAACGCATTGCGCGGACATTACCTTTATCGTGACACTGAAAATAAAGTACTGGGCGGTGTATGCTCTGGTGTGGCGAGATTTATGGGTAGCGACAGCCCTACTATCGTGCGTATCGCCACAGTTATACTGACATTTCTGCTGTTTCCTCTTAGCAATTGGTTTAATTCTCCGCTCATATTCATTGCCCCGATAGCCTATGTCATCATGTGGCTCATTGTTCCTGTGGCACATTCTGCAGAAGACCGCGTGAGGATGAAAGGCAAGAAGGTGACCATTGAGAGCATTAACGAGGAGATACTCAGCGAGTCTGACTGCCAGACTGAGGATAAAGTACAACGCAAGAATAGCGGCAACGGCTGTCTGTCTTTGCTACTTAAGACTATATTGGTAATAATACTGTTGCCGTTTGTCATGGTCTTCGGACTGTGTTTGTTCCTCTTCATCATCTCAATGTTTGCAATAACAAGCCTGTCTGCGGATATGTATCCTGACTGGGCAACGGGTAGCGATGGATGGATTATGCCGTTCTTGGCACACAACAACGGCAGCATCACTACGGTGGCAATATGCGCCATTCTGCTATTCGTTATTCCTCTGTTCTTTGTTGTTAAGGCATTGCGCAGGAACAGTAATGGGGTGTCTACGAGAACTCTCGTCACGAGTATTGCTGTTTGGCTGGTATGTCTCATCACAGCCATAACCATAGGCATAAGCCTCGGCATGAATTACGATAAAGAGCGCTCAGACTTCTGGGACCAACAGCAAAGAATTGAACAACAGGATGCCTCTAATGATTCTACTAATGTTGACGATGAGGCGGTGCAGGTGGACACCGTGGGGTGGCAGTAAGCCCAGCCCCCCACCTAACCTCCCCCACAGGGGAGGAAGAAATACCACATACAGTTTGTAAAAACAACTAACATATCGTAATCAAAATATAAAATCATCCCCCATTAGACTCCTTTTTCAAGTATCTCTTCCATTCCTGTGGGAGGGGTTAGGGGTGGGGCTTTAAAAACAACTTAAACAATGAACAAGAAACTTACACGCTCCAACGACCGCAAACTTCTTGGTGTATGTGCTGGCATTGCGGAGTATTTCGACATCGACCCAACACTCATCAGGGTGCTGTATGCCTGCATCACGGTGTTCACAGCATTCATAACGGGTGTAATTCTTTACATTCTTCTGGCACTGATTATACCAGATAAATAATGCACAAGCGGCTACTAAAACTTAAATCATGAAAAGAATATTTTTTCTACTGACATTACTCTGCACGCTGTCGCTGACCGTTTCTGCTGCCGAGAAGGAGAAGAAGGAGTCGAAACTGAGCCTCTGGGGACAGGTGTTCGACAGTTTTACACGTGGTAAGGTGAAGGCTTTTGTCACTGTTATGACACAGGACTCTACTGTGGTGGATACATGTACGTGCGAGACTTCTGAGACACGCTCCTACTCTTACTACGACATAGAACTGCCGAAGCAGTCTGACTCTTACATCTTCAAGGCTACGGCGGAGGGCTATGAGGATACGTATATGCAGTTTAACATTGACTATAACAAGCGCAAAAAATGGTATCCTATCCCTGATATCCTCATGAAGAAGAAGAAGGAGGACGTATATAAGGATGTGGACCTGGAAGGCGTGGTGGTTAAAGGCACTAAGATTAGGGTGGCATACAAGGGTGATACTATCGTGTATGACGCCTCAGCGTTCAAGATGCCTGAAGGTTCTATGCTCGACGGACTTATAAAACAGTTGCCCGGAGCGGAACTGAAGGACAATGGCGACATCTACATCAACGGAAAGAAGATTGACTATCTTACACTGAACGGTAAGGATTTCTATAAAGGTGACAACAAGGTAATGCTGGAAAACCTGCCCTACTTCACCGTGAAGGACATCAAGGTGTTCAACAAAGACTCGGAGAAGAGTGAACTGACGGGAAAGATGATGGAGAAGAAGGACTATGTAATGGATGTCACTCTGAAGCGAGAGTATGCACGAGGATATATCGCTAACGCTGAGGCTGGCATAGGAACGGAGAGCCGTTGGATGGGAAGGCTATTCGGTTTGTACTATGATGACCACACGAGGGTGTCGACTTTCTTCAATGCTAACAACGTGAACGAGACACGACAGCCTGGCAGTGACGGCAACTGGAATAGCAATAAGGACAACGGACTAGTAACAACGAAACAGGCTGGTGTCAACATCAACACGGAGTCGAAGGACAAAACGGTGCAATATAATGCCGCTGCCACAGTAAAATGGGATGACACAGAGAACGAGTCGAGGTCGTTTTCGGAGACATATAGCGACGTGGGCAGCATATTTACGAATAGGAGTTCGTGGAGTAACAACAAGAGTTTCGCTGCGAACATGAATCATTCCTTCTCTGTAAACAATGAAAAGAAAACCAATTTCGTGCAGTTCTATTCGAGAGCGCAGTTCTCTAACAATAAGAGATGGAGCGAAAGCAGTGACTCTACATACACTACTGCTTTGACGAACCGTAACAGCAGCAACGGCTTCAGCAAGACAAGGCACTTCGATATTAACGGTTTTCTGTATACAGGTCATCGCTTTGCGCAGGACGATATGATAGTGTTCATCATGAATGCCAATTACAATACCAACAAGCCTACAGACAATTTCAGCAGAGAAATGACCTATTATGCCAACACTGGCAATACGGATCTGAGGGCGAGATATAATGATTCACACAATGACTACTATTCTTTCGCACCACAAGTAACGTTTCAATACCAGTTGCCTGCATCTTTTTCGCTAAATGCAAGCACTGGATTTTCGCAGCGAAAGCAGGATGTCTACTACCAGAAATATGACCTGGAACGATTGGAAGAAGCACGCAATCAGGCTATAGACTGGTTGCCATCAGCAAGGGAAGACATGGAGAGAGCGTATGATAACGAGAACAGTTATTCATACAAAGACTTGACACGAGACTATCAAGGTATCATAAATCTGCAAAGAGGTGGTAACGATAGTTGGATGCAAATAGAATTACCATACACTCACACCACGGAGAGAATGGACTATATTGGCAATGGTCTCGACACTATAGCACGCAGGTCATACAACAGACTTAACCCAAGAGTGTACTATTATTCATACGGTAAGCATAACCCTGAGATTAACTTCTCGTACAACATGAATACGGCCGTAACGAGTTTCTACTCTTTGTTGCCGAAAAAGGATACGTCTAACCCGCTGTACACACGCATTAACAATCCTAATGTGAAGGATGCTACAACGCATAACTATTCTGTTTACATTAATTTCAAAAACGATACGCTGACGAGTAATGTCTTCATTGGGCTGGACGGACGAATTACTGTCAACGCACAGGGCAACAGAACGGCGTATAATGCCACTACAGGTGCTTACACAACAATGCGCGATAACATTGACGGTAACTGGAACGCGAATCTCTATGGAGGCTGGAACAGACCGCTGAACAAGGAGAAAACGCTGCGAATGTACCTGAAAGGTGGCGTGGATTACAACAGAAGCGTTGACTTTGCAAACTATACTTACACCGAAAGTGGTGACGACGACATCATGAAATCGCCCGTTTCAAAGGTAGACAACGTTAACCTTGAGGGCTACATGAAGTTCAGTTACAACAAGGGTGACCTCTCTGCGGCTCTCTTTGGCGAAATAAAGTCAAGGCATACAAGGGGTAAACTGGACATAGTATCGTCCATTGACGCTAACGATTTTGACTATGGCGCAACGGTAACGTATACTGTTCCAAAGGTAAAGGTAACTGTTGCGAGTGACATAACAATGTGGTCACGTCGCGGTTACACCAGTAGTATGATGAATAATGATGAACTTATATGGAACATCGCGCTGTCTCGCTCGTTCATAAAAGGTGCATTGACAACAAAGATTCAGGCATTTGACGTTCTGAAACAAATCAGTTCAAAACGCTATTGGGTGAATGCACAAGGCAGAACAGAAAGTTGGTACAACAACATACCACGCTACGTGATGTTCAGTATGGCGTATAGGATAACACAAAAGCCTAAGAAATAGATGGTCAGTAGATTAGGATGTTAGTCGTTTGGTGGTTTAGGATAGATTACATAAAGACTGTAACTTTCCCAAACCACTAAACGACCAACTTACTAATATACTAAACTCCCAGCACCAAGCAGCACCAATTGTTATCTGTTTTGCGCCCTTTCTCGTGCAGACCGAGTTTCTCTGCCGCCTCAAGCAGCACAGGAACGTCTGCCTCATAGAAGCCACTAAGGATAAGAGTAGCATCGCTTGCCATCACGTTCTTGAAGTGTTCAAGGTCGGCAAGGAGTATGTTACGGTTGATATTAGCCACAACGACGTCGAAAAGACCGTCAACGTGCGACAGCACACTGCTGTTACCGAGGAGCACTTCCATACGATTGTCTACGCCATTAAGACGTGCATTGTGCATAGCATTATCCGCACTCCACTCGTCAATGTCGTAACCTACGGCACTATCAGCACCACATTTTAACGCTGTTATGGCGAGAATACCCGTTCCGCAACCACAGTCAAGAACGCGTTTGCCTTGAAGTGGGAGGCTAAGAAGGGTGGAAACAATCATGCGAGTGGTCTCATGCGTACCCGTTCCGAATGCATTGCTGGCGTGAATACCTATATTAATTGGAGTAGAGAAGTCGTCTTCGCCATCAGGATTGTTACGAGCATCGTAGATAGTAACCTTACCATCCACCACGATTGGTGCGAAGCCTTCTTGCTCCCACGTCTCGTTCCAATCTTGATCGGGTATCTCTTCCGTCTCGTATATTATCGTTGCGTCTTTTATAGGGAAGTCTTCTATCGTCTTTTTCACCGCTTCCTCATTATAAACATCTTGTTGTATGTAGCCGTTTATGCCCTTATCAGTATCCTCAAAACTCTCATAACCGCACTCACCACAGGCATCTGCCAGCAGTTCTCGGCAGGGTTGGAGAAGTTCTTCAGTAGGGCAAGCAATATCAAATCGTGTAAGTAGATATTTCATGTGATAAATGTTAAATACTGCACAAAGTTAGAAAAAAATAGGGAAAAACCTATATAGTGTTAGGGTTTTTCCGTATATTTGCAGTGAAAAAACAGATAATTTTGCAATATCTGACAGGAATTAGGGTCAGAACGGTTTATATGCCCACCACCAAGGCATTGATAAAAATGACTAAAAGCCAACTCATTATGACACGACATTTCATCTTTACAGTACTATCACTATTCATCGCCATGACTGTTGCGGCTCAAGACGATGACATGTACTTTACGCCTAAGCGCCAAAAGACTAACACTACGGTACGGACTCCACGCAGCGAGGTGAGCAATGCGTATGACTATAGCAACAATTACGATAGCAATTACAGCGACGACAACAGTACATACCACTCTGGTTCGATAAGAAACGTAGACGAATATAACCGTCGTGGACGCTACAGCACACAGCAATCATGGCGCGATACCACATATTACGCCAACGACTCCATTCTTGTTTCAAGAGAAGATTATGAGAATAGCCGCAGAATGAAGCGTTTTGACGGTTACAATAACGTTACCCTTATAGTGGGAGACCCATGGTATTACGACTCATGGGCATACGATCCGTGGTACAATGGCTCATGGTATTGGCGCACGCATTGGTATGACCCATGGTATGTAGGCGTTGGGTGGCACGATGGATGGTATAGTGGTTGGGGCTATCATCATAGCTGGTATAGACCTGCACATTATTACGGTGGATGGCATGGCAATTGGTATCGACCAGTAGGAAGACCATCAATGGGCAGACCAAACAACGGAGCATGGCAAAGACCTGGTAGAAATTACATTACAAACAGACCTGGAATACGCATAACCAACAATAACTCTGCATCAAGAATAACATCAAGAATAATAAACAATACCCCGCCAAACTCACAAAGAAACACCTTTAACAACAACCGCAGTACATTTACTAACGAAAATCGCAGTTCTTTCTCAAGTGGAAGAAGTACTTTCTCCGGAGGAAGCAGAGGTGGTTTCTCTGGAGGTTCACGCTCAACAGGTGGTAATGGCAGCGGATTAAGAAGACGATAATAACATAACTTTCTATATCATGAGAAGAAAAACTATTATGGCCGCTATGGTTCTAACCTCATTGGCGGCCAATGCGCAAGAGACTTACGAGAGTGCGCAACTGGCAACGGAAGACCTAAACGGTACTGCAAGATATGTTGGTATGGGCGGAGCAATGGAAGCATTAGGTGCAGACATCTCTACTATGGGCACAAACCCTGCTGGTATTGGCTTGTTCAGAAGGTCATGGGCTGGAGTCTCTGCTGGCGTAACATTCCAAAAACAGGGCTTCAGCAATATGGGAACCAATCCTATATATGATAAAGACGGCATCACAAACGCTGACATTAATCAGGCTGGCTTTGTATATGCTACGCAAGTAGGCTCTCAGTCGTGGTTTAACCTCGGCGTAAACTTCCATAAAAGCCGTAACTTCAATATGGTAGCGAACGCCGTTAACAGCCTTGACGGTGCGTCATCACTCAACAAACTAAGTGCGATGAGACTGGTTCAATATAATGAACTCTGCCTTCTTGACCAAATGAACTACAACGTCATAAACAATAGACTCTCAGATGTTACCGATGGTGTACAGACAGTTGGCTATAGCACTGCAAATATGTACTACGGATATAACGAAAACAATGGTTACATAGGTGAATACGACATCAACTTCAGCGGCAATATATACGACAAAGTGTACCTCGGTGTGTCTCTCGGACTGAAAGGTGTCCACTATAAGAAAGAGACGGGATATAAAGAATACCTAATCGACGCGGCTGACATGAAGCGTGGAGAATATGTCATGGCAGACGACCGAGAGGTTACTGGCACTGGTTTCGACATCAAGTTCGGTATCATCTTCCGCCCAGTAGAGGACTCTCCATTCCGTATTGGCGCATACATTCACACACCAACATGGTATGACCTCACCTGTAATATCTCTATGGCAGTGGATGCTGTCTACAAATACGATGGACAAGACTACAATGAAAAGGACTCACAAGGCAGAGAATACAAATACAAGATAACCACACCTTGGAAGTTCGGCATTTCATTTGGACACACAATAAATAACATGGTGGCTCTCGGCGCGACATACGAATATGCTGATTATTCATTCATTAAAAACAAAAAAGTGTATGATTATGACCACAGTGTCTTCGAACGTGATTATGGTATGGATGCCAACACCGATGATTGCCTACGTGGCGTAAGTACCGCCAAGTTCGGCGTAGAGGTTAAACCTGTTCCAGAAGTAGCCATTCGCATTGGTTATAACTATGTTAGTCCAATGTATAAGAAGAACGCTTCAAAAGACATCAACGTATCGCCCGACCCATACTACGGAAGCAAGGGCAGTTACCTCTCTACTTACGACTACATAAACTGGAAGGATACACACCGTGTTACCTTTGGTTTAGGCTTTGCACTTACAGAGAAACTTAATCTCGACATGGCTTATCAATTCTCTACACAGAAAGGAGACTACCATCCATTCCAATCCATATCTATTGGAGAGGAAGAGGAGGGAAGCAACCTTGGCACAGTAATGAGCCTAAAGAATAATCGTCATCAACTGAACTTTACGTTAGGTTACAGATTTTAAAGTATGATACTAAATCTGCTTTATTATATCTAGCGTGGTTCTAAAGTGAAAAGATATAATGGATGCGCCTTCATACCTTTGTGTGGTGTGAAGGCGCTTATTTTTTACTGATATTTTATTACTAATAATTTCTTTTTGTAAAGCCTGCATAACAATAATCAAGTAATTTAGTGTTCGCAATGAAATGCTTCGGAATAAACGTTGCACAATTCACGGAATTATAGTACCTTTGCAACAGTTTTTTAACAACACCAAACAAAGATATAAATACATTTATGGAATTACAGAACCTACAGAACGACTTTAAGGGAACTGCATGGAAGCACGAGATCGACGTTCGCGACTTCATTCAGCACAACTACGAACCCTACAACGGAGACGAAAGTTTCCTTGCTGGTGCCTCAGAGAAGACCACAAAACTGTGGAATAAACTCTCGGAGATGTTTGAAGTAGAGCGCGAAAAGGGCGTATACGCAGTTGAAACGAAACTCCCACAGAGCCTCGACACATACGGAGCAGGCTACATTGACAAAGAGAACGAAGTCATTGTAGGTCTCCAAACCGATATGCCTCTGAAGAGAGCCATCTTCCCTAAGGGCGGAATACGCATGGTTCAGGCTGCGCTCATGGCTTATGGCTATGACCTTGACCCTGCAACTAAGGAGATATTCACTAAGTATCGTAAGACACACAACGAAGGAGTGTTCTCTGCATACAATGATGACATCAGAGCAGCACGCCACGCTCACATCATCACTGGTCTGCCTGACGCTTACGGCCGCGGTCGTATCATCGGTGACTACCGCCGTATCGCCCTCTACGGTACAAAGAACCTCATTGAGGAAAAGAAGCGTTTCCACAAGCGCATCGACATACAGGAGTTCACAGAAGAGATAGTTCGCTGCCGCGAAGAGATTTCAGAGCAAATCAATGCGCTCAAGGCATTCGAGCGTATGTGTGCATCTTACGGTTTCGACGTAAGCAAACCTGCCACTAACGCACGTGAGGCTGTGCAGTGGACATACTTCGGTTACCTCGGTGCAGTAAAGGATCAGGACGGTGCAGCAATGTCACTCGGTCGTGTATCTGCATTCCTTGACATCTACATTCAGCGTGACTTGAAGAACGGTGTCATCACAGAAGCAGAGGCACAGGAGATGATTGACCAGATGGTAATGAAACTTCGTATCGTTCGTTTCCTCCGTACACCAGAGTATAACGACTTGTTCAGCGGCGACCCCATATGGGCTACTACTTCAATCGGTGGTATGGGTATCGACGGTCGCTCTATGGTTACCAAGACCGACTACCGCTTCCTCCACACTCTCTACAACATGGGACCTTCTCCAGAGCCAAACCTTACAATACTTTGGAGCCCACGTCTGCCTGAGGCATGGAAGAAATACTGCGCTAAAGTATCTATGGACACCAGCGCAATACAGTATGAGAACGATGACCTTATGCGCCCAGAACTCGGTGATGACTACGGTATCGCTTGCTGCGTAAGCCCAATGAAGATTGGTAAGCAGATGCAGTTCTTCGGTGCTCGCGCTAACCTCGCTAAGTGTATGCTCTACGCTATCAATGGTGGTCGTGACGAAATGAGCGGCAAACAGGTTGCTCCTTGCTTCGCACCTATCGAGAGTGAATACCTCACATTTGAGGAGTTCTGGCCACGTTTCGAGGCTATGATGCGCTGGTTGGCTAAGACTTATGTCAACGCACTGAAGATTATCCACTACATGCACGACAAGTATGACTACGAGGCGTTCGAGATGTCTCTCCACGATGGTGACGTTCAGCGCACACGTGCTACTGGTATTGCTGGTATCTCAATCGTAGCCGACTCTATAGCAGCCATGAAGCACTGCAAGATTCGCATCATTCGTGACGAGACGGGGCTTGCTGTTGACTACAAGATAGAGGAAGGTGAGTACGTTCCTTTCGGCAACAACTGCGACGAAACCGACCAGATTGCGGTAATGCTTACAGAGAAATTCATGGAGTATCTGCGTCAGCACCGCACCTATCGCGACGCTGTTCCAACACAGAGTCTGCTGACTATCACCTCTAACGTGGTATATGGTCGTAACACTGGTGCCACACCTGATGGCCGTAAGGCTGGTGTTCCGTTCGCACCTGGTGCTAACCCAATGAACGCACGTGACGTTAAGGGTGCTATCGCAGCCCTCTCTTCAGTGGCTAAGTTGCCTTTCCACCACGCAAAGGACGGTATTTCATACACCTTCGCCATCTCTCCTTCTGCCCTTGGTAAGGATCGTGACACACGTGCCGCAAACCTCGTAGGACTTATGGACGGTTACTTTGCACCAGACGGTGGTCAGCATCTTAACGTCAACATCTTCGATCGTGAACTGCTTGTTGACGCTATGGAGCACCCAGAGAAGTATCCTCAACTCACAATACGTGTCAGCGGCTATGCCGTTAACTTCGTGAAGTTGACTCGCGAGCAGCAACTTGACGTGCTGTCACGTACCATTAACCACAGTATGTAAGATTAATTCGTAATGCACAATGCACTATCCATAATCGGAATTGCAGTGCATTCAGATACAACAGAGCATGATTACACCATGGGAAAGCATTGGAGTAATCATGCTTTTTTGTTTAGGGTGGTTCTATAAATTAGATTTGTTATATTTCGAGGCTATTTTCGTGGTCAAAGTGTAAGTGAGCGAAGGTTACTCTCCCACGACAAACGGGGGAGAAGCGAAGCACAGCGAAGCGGAGGGGGTGTAAAGACCATTGACTTATGCCATGCATAACGACTGAGAGAACTTACGCTTTGAGCCGAAAAGAGACCGAAAGATGACAAAACATCATTATGTAAAATTACTTTCGTTTAACGGTGGTAATTTATAGAACCGCCCTTAAATCCGAACCAAAAACATTAAGACGTTAAAAGAAACATGACAAAAGGCAAGATACACTCCATTGAATCCTTCGGCACTGTTGACGGTCCTGGCATCAGGTTCGTAACCTTTATGATGGGCTGTCCGCTGCGTTGCCAGTTCTGCCACAACCCCGATACATGGGACATCAATGGCAAACATCAATATGACATGACCGCACAAGAACTGTGCGACGAGGCTATGCGCTACTATAACTATATCAAGAACGGTGGCGTTACGGTCTCTGGCGGTGAGCCACTGATGCAAGCCGACTTCGTGGCAGAATACTTTAAGTTGTGTCACGACAACGGACTGCACACAACTCTCGATACAAGTGGCTACTTCTGCACCACCAAAGCGATGCAGGTTCTCGACCATACCGACCTCGTACTGCTCGACATAAAGAGTATGGACCCAGAACTTTACCCTCGCCTTACGGGTGTGAAGCAAGAGAACAACCTACGCTTTCTCGACATACTTCAAGAGCGTGGCATCGACACATGGGTAAGACACGTGGTGGTGCCAGGACTTACTGACAACACAGAGTGGCTGCAAAGCCTTGGCGAACACGTGGCGAAGTATGACGTAGTAAAAAAAATAGAGATACTACCTTATCACACTCTGGGCACGTTTAAATACAAAGAACTCGGCATTACCTACCCTCTCGATGGCGTAGAGCCACTAAGCGTGGAACGAACAAAAGAGGTTAAGGAAATGATGTCAAAGTACAAGCCCGTGATATAGGGACTACTTACAATCTGAAAGCAACCAAATCACCGCGTAATCAGGTAGTGTTTACACGGTAATATGGGCTTAATTACAGTGTAATCAGGTACAGATTACACTGCCTGTGAATGCAAAAAAAATCTGTAAGCGAAACGCCTGGTTTTGCTTACAGATTGTTACTTTTATATGTATAGAGAATAACTACGATGTTATGGTCTCTTCTCTTAACATTAATCTGTTATTAATCTATCTCTTATGAGATATTTAACCCTTCGTCTTTACAACTCGTCCCCTGCATAGAACACTTCAAAGAGTTCTCTCGGAAAGTCAAAAATTTCCTCGTCTTTGAAGAAACGCTTAATCTCAACCTCTGCATTTTCCTTTGAGTCACTGGCATGAACGATGTTCTCTTGGTAACTCATGCTATACATACCACGTATTGTTCCTGGCACGCAAGCGGTGCGACCGTTTGTAGGACCTACCAATACACGCACTACCTCCACAGCACTCACGCCCTCCAAGCATATAGCCACTACTGGCGTTACCATCATAGAGTTCTTCACTTCTTGGAAGAACGGTTTACCAGCAAGGTGTGAATAATGTTCTGATAACACATCATCCGTCAGTTGCATCATCTTCAAACCAACAACACGAAGACCTTTTTTCTCGAAGATAGAGATAATCTCACCTATCAAATTACGCTTTACGGTGCAAGGTTTCAACAACACCAATGTTCTTTCTGTATTCATAAAATTGTTTGTTTTTTATTGTTTAACATAGTATTTCGCTACAAATTTCGGGAAAATAATCGAAATATGCAAGTATCAATGTAACAAATTTGTCATATATCTGTCACATTCGGTTAACACCATACCAGTACCTTTGCATCGCATTTAGGCAAATTATACGTTATACTTTTTATTATAAACAATGAAAACCAACACCTTTTCCCGATTAAGAAGAACCAGTTTACTACTGTTATCATGCGCCTTAGGCGTGTGCCACACTACCTATGCGCAGACTCTTGAGGAGCGTGTAGCACTGCTCGAACAGCAGAACCGTGAACTCATGCAACGCCAAGAGGCGGAGAAACAGCCGAAGCAAGACGCCAAGAGCAAGTATGCTCCACAACTGCACGGCATTCTGCGTGGCAAATATGAGTATCAGCCAGACATGGACGCCTCACGTTTTGAAGTGCGTAACGCTCGCCTCAGCGTCAGCGGAGCATTGCCTCTGAGGTCTGAATATAAGTTAGAGGTTGACCTGTGTGATGAGAGTCAGATTAAGATGAAGGACGCATGGGTGCGCATTAATCCATGGAAAACACTGCGCCTCAGCGTAGGTCAGCAGCGTATGCCGTTCTCTATCGATGCTCACCGTAACCCTTCTGCACAGTATTTCGCCAACCGCAGTTTCATCGCCAAGCAGGTAGGCGATATGCGTGACGTAGGTTTCCAGGCTGGATACACATTTAATTCTACCAGTGACAACGCACGAACAGTTGCCATTCTCGACGCGGGACTGTTCAATGGTTCTAACCTTGACAATCAGAAGACGGCATGGTACAGCGACATTAACTACTCTGCCCGCCTACAGTGGTTCCCTGTTAAGGGACTCGCCATTGTGCCGTCAATACAGCACACTGCTATAGCCAACCGAGAGGCACACTACACTTCTCTTGATTTCGGTACATACTATGAGTGTGGTCCCGTGCATATTGAGGCGGAATATCTGCACAAGTCATACATGAGAGATGCTTTCAGCGACTGTAATGCGGTCAACGCTATGGCGATATACAAGATGCCTATAAAGAAAGAGAAGACGTTCGTGCAGAGTGTTTCATACCTTGCACGTTATGACTATATGGACGATCACTCTGACGGCAAGAAGGGCTTTGTGAGCAACAACGATGCGAATGCCACACAGCGTCTTGCCATCAGCGACTATATGCGCCACCGCATGACACTGGGCATGACCTTCGCAGTGCGTAACCCATATTTCCCTACTGACCTCAGACTTAATTATGAGAGATATTGGTACCCTCATGGCGGTGCAAAAGAGAGCGAACAGGACAAGATTGTAGCCGAGATAATGGTAAAATTCTAAGATTGTGGTTTGGTTGGTTGGTGGTTTGGTTGTTTAGTTGTATGGTTATTGGGTGTTTTTGTCGTTTGGTTGTTTGTTCGAATGGTAACTACTTATTGCGAAAACGGCAAACAGAGAAACTACTGAATCACTAAACCACCCAATAACCATACAACTAAGTGACGGTAAAAAAATAACTTGGTACAATTTAGCGGAGTGGATTACATAAATGATATTTATTACCTTGTCATATCTTTTTGGATATTTTGAAGCCATTCATCAGTCACAATGCTCGCATTGCTCCATCTTCATGTCTCCAAACTATCTCAAAAATCTATGACATAAATTATACCATTTTATTTTTTCACCGTCACTAAACAACAGAATAACCAAACTACGAAACAACTAAATAACAAAACAACTAAAAAGAAATGAAAGATATAAAGACTATAGACCGTGACCTCTCTTGGATGTATTTTAACCATCGCATACTGGAAGAGGCCCGCAGACAAGATGTTCCCGTAATAGAAAGACTCGGCTTCCTCGGCATATATTCTAACAACCTTGACGAATTCTTCCGCGTGAGAATGGCTAACATCAATCGTATCCTTGCCTATAAACCTGAGGGACGCAACCTCAGAAACTGTGAGAAAGCGGAGATAGAACACGCTAAGAAACTACAAAAGGAACTCAATAAACTCAACGCTCAGTACAGCAAGGAGTTTGGTGAGGCTGTTGTTGAGGTTGAGAACACGCTAAAGAAAGAGCACATAATGATTGTAGACGACACGCAGATAGACG
The DNA here is from genome assembly GCA_934272845.1 of uncultured Prevotella sp. GTDB lineage: Bacteria > Bacteroidota > Bacteroidia > Bacteroidales > Bacteroidaceae > Prevotella. Next base: position 50,846 of record CAKQSF010000011.1, on the reverse strand, counting down.
AGAAACAGCGTGACTACGTGATGCACTTTTATCAGGAAAACCTCATCGGACGCGTGCTTCCTCTGTGGCTTGACAACATTAAGCAGTTTGAATACGAGGCAGACGACATGATATACTTTATCGTTAAACTGCGTGAGGGTGAACGTAAGCCTCAGTATGCATTGCTACCTCTGCCCGTAGGTTGCTGCGGACGCTGGATTACTGTGCCTGCCCCTGCAGACGTTAGGGATGACCAAGCGTGCTACGTAATGTACCTTGACGACATTATCCGCATCTGTCTGCCTATGTTCTTCCCTGGAATGCCGTTTGATAGTTATGAGGCTTACAGTTTTAAGTTTACCCGTGACGCTGAACTTGAGATTGACAACGTGCTCGACCAAGCCTTCATGCAGAAGATAGCCAACGGTGTTAAGTCGCGCAAAACAGGCTTTCCACTACGCCTTGTCTACGACCACAAGATGCCTGAGGGCATGCTTCGTCGCATAAAACAGCGTCTTAACGGCAACGGTAGTCTTGACACTGCCGTTGCAGGTGGTAAATATCAGAACCACCGCGACATGATGAAGTTCCCAGACTGCGGCAGAAAAGACTTGCGATACCCTAAGTGGCAGTCTATTCTCCCTGCAGAATTTTGTTGCCACGATAGTCTTTTCGATGCTATAAGACGTAAAGACCTCTTTCTGCACGTGCCATACCACAGTTTCAATGGTTACATACGTATGCTCAATGAGGCTGCTATGAACCCTGCGGTGAAGAGCATTAAGACCACGCTTTACCGCCTGGCGAAGGACTCTAAGGTTATACGCGCACTGATAGCAGCAGCACAAAACGGCAAGAAGGTAACGGTGGTGATAGAACTGCTAGCACGTTTTGATGAGGCATCGAATATTCGTTGGAGCAAGAAGATGCAGGATGCTGGTATCAACGTGATATTTGGCGTTGAGGGACTGAAGGTACATTCTAAGATTACTCACATCAGTTTCACGAAAGGAAGCGACATTGCGTGCATATCTACAGGAAACTTTCATGAGGGTAACGCGGCGGCTTACACCGATGTATTGATGTTCACCGCAAACAGAAATCTTACGGCCGACGTGGAAAAGGTGTTTAAGTTCATTGAGAAACCATACGCCACGCAGAAATTCCGCGAACTTCTTGTTTCGCCTAACGAGATGAAGAAGAAGTTTATCGCACTTATTGACAATGAGACTCGCAACCACCTTGCTGGCAAACCATCATATATTAAGGTTAAGGTAAACCATATTACTGACCCCGACATCATCAAGAAAATATACGATGCTGCTTGCGCTGGAGTGAGGATTGACCTGCTTGTGCGCGGCAACTGTTCGCTTGTCGACAGTAAGGAGTTTAACGGTAACATGCATGTAAAGGGCATTATCGACCGCTACCTTGAGCATTCACGCATCTTCCGCTTCTGTAACAACGGCGATGAGAAGGTGTTTATAGGCTCTGCTGACTGGATGCCACGTAACCTTGACAGCCGAATTGAGGTGGTAACGCCTGTCTATGCACCCGAGATTAAGGCGGAGTGTCAGCGCATTGTGGACTATGGACTTCAGGATAATACACACAGCCATAAGGTTATTGGTGAACCTGCAAAATACGAAGAAGCCTCAACACCATTCCGTTCGCAAGAGGAACTATACAAATATTACATCAAACTGGCTGAAGAACAGACACAAGGATAACAATAAATAAGTAAGTGTTTAAACGGTATTAAATATTCCATATAATACACAAAGAGATACTTACTCATTTATAAAAATAATTTTGAATACATACTTATGAACACAGAACAGACTAATCTCGCAGCAATAGACATAGGGTCTAATGCCGCTCGCATACTGATAAAAAACGTAGAGAATACAGATAAGGGGTTGCGCTCAAAGAAATTACAGTTTCTGCGCATACCGATAAGATTGGGGCTTGACGTCTTCACCAATGGTAAAATAGGCGAAGAACGCGAAGAAATGCTGATGCGAACGATGAAAGTGTTTCGCCAATTGCTCATACTTTACAAAGTAAAGCAATATCGTGCCTGCGCTACCTCTGCCCTGCGTGATGCCAAAAACGGTAAGAAAATACTGAAGAGTGTATCTAAAGAGACTAAGATTAATATAGAAATAATAAGTGGCGACGAAGAGGCTCGTACCATCCGCGATAATTATTCTGGCACTGGCAACCTTCTTTACATGGACGTTGGTGGCGGTTCTACAGAGGTGTCGCTTGTCTGTGACGGCAAACTCATTGGCAGTCGCTCCATCAATATCGGCACTCTACGCATACTTAACGAGTGTGTTTCACCGGCTATATGGCAGGAACTTGCTGACAGTGTGAAGCGACTCACTGAGGGGGTAAGCAACATTCGCATCGTGGGGTCTGGTGGTAATATCAACAAACTGCACCGCTTAGCACCCAAAAAGGAACGTACTAAGGAGAGTCTTAAGGTCACAACGCTGTCTTCTCTCTACAAACGACTGTCGGCTCTCAGCGTGGAACAGCGTATGATTGAGTTTGACCTGCGCCCTAGTCGTGCCGATGTCATTGTGCCAGCAGCACAACTGTTCCTTATGGTGGCGGGCTTGGTAAAAGCCGATACCATACTTGTGCCTACCGTAGGACTGGCTGACGGTATCATCAACGAGATGGTTGAAAACATGTAATAGGCTTTCTGTATTCAGAGATAACATATTTATAATAAAAAAATCGTGCTCTTTCCTCTTTACGGATAGACCACGATTTTTTTATTTTTACATAAAGTAGGTTTCCTTATTTCATCTTCGCCATCTTCTTAAAGAAGTCTACCATCTTACTGAAGGTATCCTTGTTAAACGTCACCGGACCATGTTTTCCATTAGGAACTGTAACGAAATCATATAGTTTTCCTTGCTTTTTAAGAGCCTCACTGAAGTTTACGCTTTGGCAATATGGCACCACAGGGTCTGCGTCCCCATGTATAACGAGGAACATTGGGTCTTTCTTGTCAAGGTAAGTAGCAGGGCCTAACAGTGCCACAAGGTCCAGATTCTTGGCTGGTGCCACACCGAGCAACGTTGCTTCTGGCGATTTTTCGTCCTTGGTAGTAGAGCAATCCTGCATACGCGCCATATCAACTGGACCAAACCAGTCTACTACTGCGTCTACCTTACTGCTGCTTTTAAGGCATGTTCCCTCAGTACCTTCTATATCAACGGTTTCCTTACCTACGGTATATTGCTTCACTCCATTGGTCGTTCCCGTCAAAGAGGATAGATGACCACCAGAGGAATAGCCTGTAATACCGACAAAAGAGGTGTCGAAACCATAATCTTTTGCGTGCGCTCTAACGTAACGTATGGCTGCCTTCACATCGTTAATCTGGGCAGGAAACTTCGCTTCTACACTCGCTCTGTGGTTAATGCTCACCACAGAGAAGCCCGCATCGAGCAATGGCTGACCTATCTCGCTGAAGGCTTTTGCCTTAAGATTATTACTATACCATGCACTGCCATATATTATGACGACCACTTTGTGTAACGATTTATTGTCAGCAGGACGGTAAATATCTAACTTATGGCCCACAATACCATCACCTACATAGTCCACATCGCTCCATGAAGGAAGCGTTTGGGCCATCATTGACATAGAAAGCATACCGGAAAACAAGGCTGCGACAACTCTTTTCTTTGAAAATTCCATTGCTATTATTGTTTAGTTATATTTTTACTTACCTCTGCAAAGGTACTAATTTCACCAGTAATATTCTTTTCAATAAAGAACATATAGTTTATAAAAAATACCAAATCGTACCTAAAAATCCATTTCGTGCCATGATTTTGCTCCATAACAATATATCGCCAACGCTTAACAATGATGAAAAGCATTGACGATATATTATTCTTGCACGTATTAGTTCACCTTCTGCATACTATAGCCCATACGCTTCAGTTGGACTGCCATGCCCATGATATACATCTGATGTAGACAGTCTACATAGGCACGAAATGCCTCTTGCGTTCCTGGTTCAAGCGGTTCGTGACGCAAAATGTTATATATACGATTAGCACACTGACTTACTAGTTTGCCATTTGCTACTGCTGCATCATCTGTTAACAACAGTACCTCTTCCGTAATATAATCATCCATACAGTCGAATCCACGCGCATCACGCAACGATTCATACAGTTTTGCATCGTCAGCGTGCTTCTGCCAGTCTTCATCCCAATACTTCGCTACTGCCATTCCGAGGAACATCATCCAGCCAAGTGATACAGTTGGGTAACCATTGTATTCTCTTACGCCGTCTGGCATATATGCTTCTGCTATGCTCTCCCACTTGTTTTCTACATCTGGGCACTCTGGCAGGCGCTCGTCTAACAGCCCCTCACCAATGAGATAGCGCTGCAAATCCTTCTTGATTTTTTCTTCCATCTATCTTATTTATTTACAAATTATACAATTTACGACTAATCTTTAAATAAGTATTCAAAATAAGTAAGTATTCAAAATTATTTATATATATCAGTAAGTGAACATTTTTATTTCTGAAATTATATTTAATACAGTCTCTTTGGCGCATCCGCTTCCTCTGTTTTCTGTCACAATGATTACATTGTTCCCTCAAACAGAGAAAACATCTGCATCCAAATAGCCTATATTAAATATAAAAATAATTTTGAACACTTACTTAATTTAAATATTTAGTAATATAAAAAAAATAACTTATTCAATTTTTATATTGTTAGAGTAATGTCTTCTTACGCTTTTTTTTATCTCATCTTGCTGGCTATTTTGTGGCTATTCATCAGTCCCGATGCTCGCATCGCCCCCCTCCGCTTTCGCTTCTCCCCCGTTTGGCGGGGAGGGCAACCATCTTCATATCCCCCAAATATCTCAGCAATCTTAGGTAAAAACTGCATAAGTTATTTTTTTCAATATTACTTAATGTTCAAAATAAAACACTACTTATATTGCAAGGACGTACATTTACGACATTTGTAAAATGATTATGAATACTTATCTCTGATTAGGAGGAAACAAAAAGGGCACCCTATCACTAAAGATAAGATGCCTTTCTGTGCCCAAAACCGGACTCGAACCGGTACGCCTTGCGGCATTGGTGTTTGAGACCAACGCGTCTACCAATTCCGCCATTTGGGCTGTTTGGATGGTAGCGTTGCTAAATTTGCGATGCAAAGGTAATGCTTTTTTTTGAATTTACAAAGGAAAACGTAAACTTTTTTTCTATTTTCGTAATTCTTTTACATTATCCTTCATTACCACAGTACCTCATGACCAGTGTCTTCTTCTAAGAATATCGGTTTATCCGTATGCTGCGGAGCCTGATAGAACTGCACAGCCGAGTCGTTCATCTTAGGGTTTTGCGTGCGTAGCATCTTTATTACTTCACCTCCCGCCCACACAATCGGGCCATAACCATGGGCTGCCATTGCGTGAACTGGACGGTAGGCATAAAAGGCTGGCTCAAAGCCCATACCTGTTCCCACGCATGTTCCTTCCACCTGTCCTTGCAGGTTCACCTTTGTCTGGCACGCCTGCCATGCCAACAGTACCTGAGCACCATATGCCTGCGCATCTATCCAGCCTTGACTTATGGCGTGTGCCATGCAATAAGCGTAGATTGCGGTGCATGATGTCTCGAGATACGTGTCTGGACGGTCGAGTAACTGGTGCCAAAATCCTGTCTTATCTTGAAGCACGGACAGTCCCTCCAAGTGTTCTTTGAATAATGACATCACGTAATCATGCTGCTCTTTATATCTATTGCTATCGGATACTGTCTCTAATGCATCCAGTACCTCACACATTGTCAACAATGCCCAACCGTTAGCGCGCCCCCAATGATAGGCTGGATGTGGTGTCATGCTCTCCACCCAACCATGTCTAAAGAGTTTTTTCTCTGGCAACCACATGTGCTTTCGGAACAGTTTTATCTGCTCTACGGCTTCATTTATTGCCGTTTCATCACCCTTTATCACTCCATACCAGGCCATGCAGGGCACTCCCATATACATATCGTCAAGCCATACGGTGTTCTTGTGTGGACGATGACGTGCGAAGATGCCATCAGGAAGGCGATACTGTTTGTGGCGAACAAAATCTATGTAGCGTGTAGTAACATCGTCAAACTTCATCTTCGGCATGCGTTGCTGCATGCGGAAGTACGCTGATGCCATTGCCCCGCAGTCGTCAAGGGCTGCAGGATAAAGCACCATACGCATCTGTTTGTCGTACTCTTTGTTCTCCGCTAAGGGCTTCGCTTCCTTCTTTGCCTGACTGGCAATGAGCGAAAGTCTATCTGTGGCAAACTTGGTATAACGGCTGTCACCTATCGAAGCACCTGTATTCAGCATGGCAGCATAAAGAACTCCCGCCTCATAAGATGTGAGACGGAAACTGCCCTGCGCCAATTTATTGTCCTCTGCCTTTGCAGGCATGGCTTTTTCAAGATAAGTCAGCACACGGTCTATTGTCGCCTTTACGTCAGCCTCTGCAGGTATGCCATACGGAGTATCGTACTTTGGCTGCAAAAGGTGCAGCGGAGTGTTTTGATCATTTACCTCTGTTGTGGTCTGCGCACAGACTGGCAAACCTAACATTAGCAATGACAGTAACTTATACTTCATGATAGGTGGATATGTATTCTTATAATGTTTGCAGATATTTCTCTGCCTCAAGCGCTGCCTTACATCCAGAGCCTGCTGCAACGATGGCCTGACGATAGGTAGGATCGCACACGTCGCCTGCCGCAAATACGCCAGGAACATTGGTTTGTTGCGTCTTGCCAACGGTCTTGATGTATCCCATCTCGTCCATGTCTATCTGTCCCTTGAACAGTTCTGTTACGGGCTTATGTCCTATGGCAAGGAAGAAACCATCTATAGCAACATCATATTTTTCTTCGTCAGCCTCGCCCTTTCGCTTCACGAGGTGCATGCCCTCAACGCCATTCTCACCGTAAAGGCCTATAGCATTATGCTCGTAAAGTATCTCTATGTTGTCTGCCTCCTTCACTCTGCGCTGCATTATGTCTGAAGCACGGAGATAGTTCTTACGTACTACGAGGTACACTTTTTTACACAGGGAAGAGAGATAGAGTGCGTCTTCACAGGCCGTGTCGCCACCGCCAACTACTGCCGTTACCTTTTTGCGATAGAAGAAGCCATCGCATGTGGCACATGCTGACACGCCCATGCCGTTATATTTTTCTTCGTCTTCCAGTCCTAGATACTTTGCCTTGGCTCCTGTAGCAATGATTACAGCGTCAGCCGTTACGGTAGACTCATCGTCAAGGGTGAAGGTGTATGGTTTCTGTGAAAAGTCTGCCTTTATAATCTCACCATCCTTTATCTCGGTACCAAAGCGTTCTGCCTGTTGTTGCATCTCCATCATCATCTGGTTGGCATCTACGCCATCAGGATAACCAGGGAAATTCTCTACTATTGTTGTCTGCGTAAGTTGTCCGCCTGTCTGCGGACCACAGTAAAGCACAGGTGAGAGGTTTGCTCTTCCTGCGTATATGGCTGCGGTATATCCCGCCGGACCACTACCTATTATGAGGCATCGTGTGTGCATAAGTTCTTTTTGCTTATTTTGTTACAACTTGTTAGCAATACCACGTGGTTTACATGCGTTCTTTCGTGCTATGCGTTCTGCTTGTAATCTGGTTGCTTTCAGTTTGTAATTTTATACTATATCATTTCCTCTATCTTCTTCTCTATCTCTGCGAAAGATGTTTTAGCGTCATAGCGCGCAACAACTTTACCTATCTTATTAACAAGGAATTTGGTAAAATCCTCTGTTATCTCACCAGCAAACTTTGATGTAAGATATTTATAAAGGTTGTCAGCATCTGCTCCGTTCACCTTTACTTTCTTGAAACGTGGAAACTCTGTATTATATGTTTCCTTACAGAACTGGTGTACCATCTCATCTGTTCCTGGACATGACTTTGTTGGTTGGTTTGATGGGAAGTCGAGCACTGCGAACCCCTGTGAATGGTATTTTTCGTATAGTGCTTCGAGTTCTTTATATTGTGTTGTCTCAGGACTCTTGGTCGCTGTATTTACGATGAGAACAACCTCATTGGCATATCCCTTCAGAGGCACTGCGTTTCCTTTGCGGTCTTTTACAGTAATATCGTAGATAGAATTCATTTTGGTTTAGATATTGTGTTTGATTTTTTTAGTGTTTATATTGCAAAAGTACAAATAAAAATCTGATTAAGCAAGGTTTTTGTTGGAAAAAACGGCTTTACCTCTACACTGCGTCATTCTTTTACCTCTTCATATTCTACGGTCTCGGCATCATCAAAATTTGGTTTACCATCAGCCATATTGTTGTTTTTCAGCATTGTTGCTGCGTTTTTATTACATAAATATGCCTTTATGCCGTTAATGCATTCTACTATTCCATATATTATCATACACCACCCTATGAAGAACAGTGGCGATGATGCTATGGCTGAAGGATAGGCTACGGCTGTTAGGCCTGCCAGAAGGAGTAGTGTTGGCATTATCCAATATACAAAGCCTACACGCCCCATGCGGCTACTCACAAAGAGACTTACGTACTGTTGAATGGCACCTATTATTAATAATGCCGACAATACGTAAACCAAGAAACTTACAAACGTGCCTGGCATCAGTGCAAGCACCGCACCTAGCAACATGCTTCCTGTGCCTGCCGCCATTCCCCATCGCCATCCTCGCGATGGACGAGGTACACTTTCGTCTCCGTTGACTTGCGCCTCAGCGTACAGTCGGGTTTGCATTTTCCTGTTCACATACATCATGGTTGTGGCTATGACCCCTGAAAGGAAGAACAGTACTCCTATTATTATTGTCATCCACAACACCATGTCCTGCCGGTATTCTATGAGTAATGCGCCCACTGCTATTGCACAGAGGGCGCGCACTACGCTTTGTAAGATTATTTTCATAAGTAAGTATTCAAAATTATTTTTTTATATATATCAGTAAGTGAACATTTTTATTTCTGAAATTATATTTAATACAGTCTCTTTGGCGCATCTGCTTCCTCTGTTTTCAGTCACAATGATTACATTGTTCCCTCAAATAGAGAAAACATCTGCATCCAAATAGCCTATATTAAATATAAAAATAATTTTGAACACTTACTTAATTTATTTTATGGGGTAGTAAACAAACGATTTATCTTCTGCCTATGCCCGATGTTTGGCTGCCATTACTTCCGCGGAATGTGGAAGTGGCACCGCGTGTTGCTCCTCCGCGTGACTGGTTTGACATGCCAGGCACAGGACGCACTCCTTGATTACCGTTTGTTACGGTACGGCGGGTACTGCTCTCGCGGTTATATGTGCGGCGGTTGTCACGGTTCTGCCAACCTCTATTATCACGATTGTCGGGGCGATTAACGCCATTATTGTCGCGATAGTTAGGACGGTTCACGTTGTTATTGTCGCGATAGTTAGGACGGTTCATGTTGTTATTACGATGGTTCGGCACTGGTCTTCCTCCGTTCATGCCTGGCTGACGTCCTGGAACGGGACGGTAATTGTCACGTAAGCCTACATGTACTATTCCTGGACGACGGTAATTGTCTACACGATGCATATACCATGAACCTCCATTGTGTCTCCAACTATGTGCGCCGCGGTATGATACGTAACATGTGGGGCGATTGAAATAGAAGAAATCGTGGTGAGGATAGTGGGCATATACGGCAAAGTGCCAGTTGCCCGCATTCCAGTAAAGGGGACGGAAGAAATAGGATGCTGCACAGAACGTGTTGTATTGCCAGTCGAACAAAACGTACTGTAGGTCAAGATTACGTTGACGCCAACTTGCTGCATATACATCATCTATCGTCGTTACGCTCATGAGGTAGTCGAGGTTTATCTCGTATGCGGCCTCATACTGTTGGTCGTTAAGGTTCAACTCATACGCCATCTTATCTGTAAGGAACAACGCTTGCTCTCGGGCCTGCTGGTAAGGCATGGCTGACACTGTGGTTACTGCAACAAGCATTATCAACATTGACATTATAATCTTTTTCATAGTTGTACGTGGTTAATTAATGTTTCTGTTGCAAAATTAGTTTTTTCTGTGTTTCGGAAGAAAGGTTTTTCCCTACTATACGAGGGATTTTCCCTACTGTTACTTACCTATGAGCAATAATGCTGCTGCCTATCTTCTGCGCTGTAGCGTTACGCATCTTCTGTGTTTCGCTTAGTTGTTGCATCAATTGCATCTGTTTTTCTGGGTCGCCAGCACTTCTTACTATCTCGTTGCGCAGGGCTTCGAGTTTACGGCTTATCTTATCGTTTCTGAAGTCGAGCAATAGATGGTTGAGAGTTTTAAGTACTGACTCTACCGTTGGCTCTACCTGCAGACTCTTTGACAATAACACTTTTTCCTCTGTTAGGCGAATGGCAAGTTGTGATATTTCATATTCATGATGCAACGTAAAGTATTTCTCTGCGTCAAAATCATCATCCCATGAATGTTTTACCGCCTCATCGAGCATATTATTATAGAGAGGTATCTCGAACTGCAGGTTGTCTTCGCTTAGGTTTGCCTTTACGTACTCGGCTATTGTCACCTCCTGCTCCTGCTGTTCGCCTTTTTCATTCTCTACAAGGACATAGAATTTATATCCCCCATACTTTATAATGGTACGCAACAACATGTCAGATATTGTCTCTTCGTGGTTCCTTACTGTATTAGAGCGTTGTGGTACTGACGTAGGTTGAACGACTGTTGACACTGGTTGCTGCCCAACAGGCTGCACAGTTCTTGCCTGTTGAGGTTCATTCGCAGCGTTTTGCCCAGGTTGTCCGAAAGCATCATCAGGCAGAAAGGCATCTGGTGGCGGGAATTGTCCATCGAGAGACGAGGCGTAATTCTGCTGTGGCGTGGTCTCTCTTCTTCTATCGCGCTCTTCTTTCTTGCGTTCCTCATCGCGGTATCCTCTGATAAACTCGTTCATTTTGGCAATGAGCGTCTGCTCCTGTATACCGAGGCGGAAGGAACAATCTTGTATATAGGTGGCGCGAATGATAGGGTCGCCTATCACGCTTACGCTACCTATGATGCTTGATATTGCCTCTGAACGCTTCACTGGGTCTGTCTCTCCATCGAGTAACACCTTCGTTTTAAACTCGATAAAGTCGGTCTGGTGTTCCTCTATATATCTCTTAAACTCTTCCGCATTATGTTTTTTTGCAAAAGAATCTGGGTCATCACCGTCGGGAAGGAGCATGACCTTAACGTTCATCCCTTCCTTCAGCAGCATATCCGTACCTCGCAACGCGGCCTTTATGCCTGCCGCATCACCGTCATAAAGTAATACGATGTTAGGTGTAAAGCGGTGAAGAATGTGTATCTGATGCTCTGACAGGGCGGTACCTGAGTTTGCCACAACGTTTTCTATGCCACACTGGTGCATGGATATCACATCGGTATATCCTTCGACCATATACACACAGTTTTCTTTTGCTATGGCCTTCTTGGCTTGGAAAATGCCGTAGAGTTCACGGTCTTTATGGTATATTGGGGAGTCTGGGGAATTAACGTATTTCTGACTGACGCCCTTTGTTCGTGCATCGAGTACTCGTCCGCCAAAGGCTACTACCTTTCCGCTTACGCCTATCCAGGGAAACATGGCACGACCAGCAAAACGGTCTGCCATCTCGCCGTTGTCTTTGCGGTAACATAGGCCTGTCTTTATAAGATATTCATCTTGATAACCTGCTTCTTTAGCAGCATTGGCCATAGCCTGACGGTCGTTAAGACAGAAGCCTAGACGAAACTTCTGCATTATGTCATCTCTTATACCACGTTGACGAAAGTACTGTCGACCGATGGCTCTGCCGTCGATATCGTTCTCCATAATATTTTGGAAGTACTTTGCCGCCCATTCGTTAACGATGAACATGGCATCACGCTCCGACTGCTCACGGCGTTGTTCCTCTGTAAGTTCGCGCTCTTGTATCTCTATATGATAGCGGTTGGCAAGCCACTTAAGGGCATCGGGGTAGGTCATCTGCTCGTGCTTCATGATAAAACCTACACTGTCCCCACCCTCACCACAAACAAAACAGTGACAGGTTCGTCGCGATGGACTTACATAGAACGATGGTGTATGGTCATTATGGAATGGGCACAAGCCACGATAGTTTGCACCTACTTTCCTTAATGACACGAATTCTGACACCACATCAACTATGTCGGCGGCGTCTTTTATACGTTCTATGGTCTGTCTGTCTATCAATGTTATGTTGTTTTAAGAGAATTGTGACGTTTAAAAAGTGATTTGTAGAAATGTACCATTTCCCAAATTTACCATTATTGCGACTTCTTTTATTTACATTTTTAACTCATTAAATGCCAAAGCATTACAAAAACAGAATCTATACATGTATGCTTTTACACTGTAAACACTATCAAATCACCGTGTAATCGCTATCAAATTACGCGGTAAAAGAGGCGTGATTACGACATAATTTGATAGTGTTTACTGTGTTTCCCAAATTTACCATTTTTCCCTAATACTTAAGACTACTGAAAAATAGAAAAGTTTACACTTCCGTATGCACGGTGTTCCACGAAACGTGGGTGTTGAGAGAAGTCATACTGTTTGCCATGTTCGAAGACGAACACACCGCCTTCCTTCAGCAAGGGCATAGCAAGATCTGGGATATCTGGCAACGTTGGCAATGCGTATGGTGGGTCGGCAAAGATAAAATCGAACTGTCTTTTACAGGTTTTGAGGAAACGGAACACGTCACCTCCTATCAACGTGTGGTTTAACGTAGCAAGTTTCTCTACGCATTGCTTTATAAACCTTGCATGATCACGATCTTTCTCTACGCTAACAACACTGTTACATCCCCTTGACAGTAACTCGAGGGATATACTGCCTGTGCCAGCGAACAAATCTAGGGCATCGGCTTCTTCAAAGTCTATATACCCCATCATCACGTTAAAGATGTTTTCCTTAGCAAAATCCGTTGTCGGACGAGCCTTGAATGAACGTGGTACTTCAAAGTGCCTTCCTTTATATTGGCCTGTTATGATTCGCATAATATTACTCCTTATATTATTATGTCATACGGATTATATCATCATGTCAAATGGCATACCGTCTATCTGCGATAGCGGCGAACGACTTAGCATGGCTGCTGGAGAGAGAACGTGAACATTGGATATATATGTTTTCAACCGTTCCACAAGCCAATCACCATGTGGCATGTCGCCCACGATAAAAAGATCGTCATCGTTTTGACGAAGCCCTAACTGCTTCCAAGCGAAGAGTAGATAATAAACTGCATCGTGAGCGTGCTGGGCATTAAACACATTTGCGAAATGAAGCCTGCGCTGCTCGAAGCAACATACATCCATAGACTTGTCATGAAAATAAACAAACATCTTGCGGTGATCGCCATTCTGGTAATATCTCTTGTACAAATACTCCCAAACTGGAAGCATTACATTCACAACATCTACCCTCTCGCAATTGTCTCCGACAACCATCTTTAGGTCGCTGTTTACAGAATACAGAGCCATTGCCTCAAATTGTGGCAGTTCTCGCAGAAGTTTTTCCTCGCCTTTATGCCCTGTCAACACACTGCTATACATGGACTCGGCATCAAATCCTACTGTTTCTTCGTAGTCCTCACGCGGTATAAGCACCACGGGTGATGGTATCATCAGCCTCGCACTCGTAAAATGGGAGGCGAGATATGGTTGCTCCTTAAACGCCTCTCTAAGGTTTGCTGCCAACGACATTCCACTCTTTACGGGGTACGGATGATACTGCATGGTACCATCTGCCTGAGGTACGAGAAACGACAGTGTGCCATTTCCTGCCCTAATAATGAGTTGGGGTGATAATATATTACTGTTTGATGTCATTTAATTTGCTTGCTTATCGTCACTTATTAACAAAAAGTTTTGTAACTTTGCAGTGCAAAAGTACAAAAAAAAAACCGTTGCTGCAAATATTGTGCTACCAAAACACATTGGTACGTTTCTCTCAGCACGCTACACTGTGACTAAGACATTCTTTTTTTCACATGACGATAACAGAATTTAAACAAAGAGTTATTAATCATTTCGGCTATGAACCTACTGCAGACCAAAGCAAGGCGCTTGATGTCTTCACTGCTTTCCTTGCCGCACGACAGGGCATGCCAGCAATGATACTGCGCGGTTCTGCTGGCACTGGTAAGACATCGCTCGTCGCTGCCATGGTGCAAACGTTAGTATCACTAAAACAGCGTGTTGTACTCATGGCACCTACTGGCCGCGCAGCGAAAGTTCTTGCTATGAATTGCGAACTGCCTGCTACGACCATACACCGCAAGATTTATCGTCAGAAGAAAATAGAAGGGGATTTCTCTCTTGATGTCAACATGCACCACGACACGTTATTTGTTGTGGACGAGGCTTCAATGATTAGTACTATACCGCAGTTTCCTACTGAGGGAATGCCATCTTTTATAGGGAATGGCGGTGGAGTGATTGATGACCTTATTACTTACATATACTCTGGTCATAACTGTCGCATGATGCTTATCGGTGACACGGCACAGTTACCTCCTATTGGCGAGGACGAAGCACCGGCTCTTCAATCTGTAACGGTTGGCTGTTACGGACTTGACGTTTTCGAATGTGACCTTAATGAGGTGGTACGACAGAAGCAAGAGAGCGGCATATTGTGGAACGCTACAGCCATACGCCGCCTTATTACACACGATGAGGCGACAGAATTACCCATCATCCACTTTAAAGGCTTTGCTGACATAAAGATTGTACACGGTAGCGAACTGATAGAATCTCTCTCATATAGTTACAGGGAGGTTGGCATGGACGATACCATTGTTATCACTCGCAGTAACAAACGCTGTACTATATATAATGAGGGGATTCGCATACAGGTTGTTGACTTAGACGGAGAATTGTGTTCGGGCGACCGACTCATGGTGGTAAAAAATCATTATTTCAATGACCTTCCTGCTAATAAACAAAACGATAAGGATACTAAGACCTCTACCCTACCCTTTATTGCCAACGGCGACATGGCGGTGGTACGGCGCGTTCGCAACGCTCGCGAACTCTATGGTTTCCATTTTGCCGACCTTACTTTACGTTTCCCTGATTATGATGACTATGAGATGCAACTCACGGCTATCCTTGATGTGTTGCACACTGATGCTGCGGCTCTATCTACTGCGCAACACAAACAGTTATATGATGCTGTTATGGAGGACTATATGGACATTCCACGTAAAGCGGATAGGCTAAAGGCTTTGCGCGAAGATAAGTATTATAATGCGCTACAAGTAAAGTTTGCTTATGCTATTACATGCCACAAGGCGCAGGGTGGACAGTGGAGTCACGTGTACATTGACCAGGGATACATGACGGACGATATGCTGACACCTGATTACATGCACTGGCTTTATACGGCTTTCACACGTGCCACACAGACGCTTTATCTCGTTAATTGGCCAAAACAGCAGAGTGACATTACAGAAGATGAATAAAAAAAAAGTCCGCCCCAAGTACAGGACGGACTTCTTCGTTATTTACTTAACTATTTTTTCTTACTTCATATAACGCAAAGCACCTAGCAGTTCGTTGTTTTCTTCACGC
The DNA here is from genome assembly GCA_934272845.1 of uncultured Prevotella sp. Classification (GTDB taxonomy): domain Bacteria; phylum Bacteroidota; class Bacteroidia; order Bacteroidales; family Bacteroidaceae; genus Prevotella. Next base: position 35,184 of record CAKQSF010000011.1, on the reverse strand, counting down.
GTTCCGACTGTAATACGAAGACAATTACCGCAAAGTTGTATGCGGGTGCGGTTGCGAACAATGATACCTTTGCTTACAAGGTAATCGTAAGTGGCTTGAGCGTCTTCCACCTTTACAAGGAAGAAATTAGCGTCTGTGGGATATATGTGCTCACAAAATGGCAGTTCTGAGATCGCTAGCATCACGCGTCCACGCTCTTGCAGTATCAAACGTACCCATTGCTCTACTGTCGTTACATCGTTAAGACGTTTCAGCGCCTGCTGTTGGGTGAGTTCATTGACATTATAAGGATATTTTACTTTATTAAAAATATCAATGATTTCCTTTGAAGCAAAAGCCATACCAAGACGTATAGCAGCAGATCCCCACGCCTTACTCATAGTCTGCAGCACTATAAGATTAGGGTATTTATACAGCAATCGAGAAATGGTTGGTTCCTTAGAAAAGTCTATGTACGCCTCATCTACAATCACTATGCCCTGGAAACGCTCTATAACCTTAATAACTTCCTCACGCTTCAGATTATTGCCGGTAGGGTTATTCGGACTGCATATCCATATAACCTTAGTATTATCATCGCATGCTGCAAGAAGATTGTCTGCACTGAACTGGTAGTTTTCATCAAGCATTACTGTGCGATATTCTACATTATTGATGTCTGCACACACCTCATACATACCGTATGTAGGACAAATGGCAACAACATTGTCTACACCTGGCTCACAGAAGCAACGATAAACAAGGTCTATGGCTTCATCAGAACCGTTGCCAAGGAAGATATTCTCCTCGGGTACATGCTTTATTTCAGACAATCTTTTCTTTACATCATGTTGTAATGGGTCAGGATATCTATTATAAGGAGCATTATAAGGACTCTCATTCGCATCAAGAAACACGCGTGCCACGTGTCCACTATATTCACTGCGGGCACTACTGTACGGCGCAAGCGACCATATATTTGGTCGGGTGAGTTGTTGTAATGGTTTCATATTAATTGGTTTGTGGTTTAATCCATTTATTTTTTAGAGAACTATAATCAAATAATTACTTTAAACTATTGACTATTCTTCTCAGTCCTTCCTCTAATCTGTACCTCTGCGTGGCAAGGTTTATTCGTATAAAATCACGGCCAGCGGGCCCATAATGCAATCCTGCGTTGACACATACATTACATTTCTCTAACAAAAGGTCTGCAAAACGGTTGCTTGCCATGCCTGTAGCGGAGATGTTTACCCACATAAGATAAGTTCCTTCTAGTTGTGTTACCTTCCATTCTGGACAATGTTCCATAAGGAATTTACACGCAAAAGCATAGTTATCGTAAACATATCGCTTCATTTGCTGCATCCATTCCTCGCCCTCCAGGGTATATGCCGCCTGCAATGCGATAACACCAAAGGGGTTAACATCACATACTTCGTTTACATTTATAGCCTTATCTATGCGCTGGCGTATCTCATCGTCTTTAACAATGATATTGGCTATCTGCAGACCTGCTATATTAAATGTCTTGCTTGGTGACACACACACTGCACAAGGAGCATCGCTAACTGAAGCGAAAGGCACATAGTGACAATCATTCGTAAACTCACAATGTATCTCATCGGCTATAACAAACACACCATTACGTTTGCATATTTCACCCATACGACGTAACTCTTCTGTTGTCCAAACACGCCCCGCGGGGTTATGAGGATTACATAACAAGAAGACTTTTACTCTAGGGTCTGCACACTGCCTCTCAAAGTCAGAGAAGTCTATATGATATGTGGCAAGCATTGCACTATCATCATATACAAGCGTGTTGTCTGCCACTACACATTCATTGTTACGAATGCTTGAAAAAAAGCAATTATATACTGGTGTCTGAACCAATACTTTGTCTCCTGGCTTGGTCATTGCCTTTATAATGGCAGAAACTGCTGGCACTACTCCTGATGTGTAAATATACCAGTTCTTATCAGTATGCCACCCATGGCGACGTGCAAACCAGTCTATAGTTGCTTTATAAAAACCTTCTGGCACTGCTGTATATCCGAAACACCCATGATCTAGTCGTCTTTTAAGGGCTTCTACTATTACTGGCGCAGTCTCAAAATCCATGTCTGCAACCCACAATGGTATGGTATCAGCATTGGGCATGGTATCATACTTATAGCAATCTGTACCACAGCGGTTTACAGGTTTATCAAAATCATATCTCGTCATGGAATCTACTTTATTGGTTATTAGCCCTCACACTGCGATATATTGTTTGCCTTCACAATAGCATCTGCAGGCTTTTTACGGTTTTCGTCTATGATTAACTCACCGCAATTACCTTCTACTATTATCCTCCCACTGGTAGGGTTCTTAATACTTGTTACATTACCTTTGACATTTCCGTTAACTGTGGAGTATTCAAAGAGTAGATTTGCATCATCACCGAAGGTACAATCTTCAAGTGTTAAACCATCAACATAACACAATAATTGCTCTCCTGTAAGGTGACAACGCACCAATTTCATGTTACGAGCATACCAACCAAGATATTCTCCATTAACCTCGCAATCAACAAGCGTTACATTCTCTGACTCCCAAAAGGCGTCCTTTGAATTAATTATGGCATTATGTATCTCTACATTACTTGCATACTGAAAACTGTAATTGCCGTTCTGCTGATAATTTTCGATTCTTATATCATGACTATGCATAAAAAGATAGTCACAGTTATGTATCTTTACATTATTAAGCGTGATATCATCACAATCCCAAAACGTCTCTTGGCCATTTGCAAAGTCAGTATTTACCACCTTGATTCCTCTCATCCTACGGAACATTTTTGGCGCATCAACTTTACAATTTTCTATCACGCAGTCAGCAGAATACCACAGACTGGAACGTGCACTTTCTGCGAAATATGATTCACTAACATGGAAGCCATAAGTTTCCCAAAAGACATATTTACCTTCAAAGGTACAGTTTACTGCTTCTATATTGCTTGATTCCTTTATTGAAGATTCACCAACATGTATGGTTACATTCTCCAATCTTACATCATGTGAAGCATATAGTGGCCTCTCTCCTCCGAATTCTTTATCCTTTATTATTGTCATTTTCATTATTTATTTACGATAAACATATACAGATTCAACAGAATTCTAACCGTACACGTGTCTATTTATCTCATCTTCTTTATATTTTTCTCCAGCCTTCTCCGCAGAGTCTTATTATAAAGATGGTGCCACGCACGGTCAGTTCTATCGCCATTGCTATCCATACTCCTTTCAATCCCATCAAAGGAGCGAAAAGAAGTGTTAAAGTTACTCTCACACCCCAAATGCTACCAAGGTTCATTATGCTTGGTATTAACGTCTTACCAGAACCGACAAACACTGCATTAGCAACTATTGCCGCTGCAAAACCAGGTTCCGCCCATGCTTCTATACGCAGTATCTCCGCTCCCAAGTCAATAACAGACTTGTCTGGGGTAATCACCGCCATCATCTCCGGAGCGAATATCCACATGATAAGCCCCATTAACGCCATTATTATCATGCCTGATGCCATGGCTATCCATGCAAAACTATGCATGAAGTCTTTGCGGCCTGCACCCTTACTCTGCCCTACTAACGTGGTTGTTGCCTCGGCTATGCCATGACCAGGCATATAACATAGACTCTCCACATTTATAGCAAAGGCGTTGGCGGCTATGGCTATACTGCCAAGAGGTGCTATTATGGAACTGATTGCTATCTGCGCTGTACACATCATGCCTCTTTCCATGCTGATTGGTAGCCCTATACGCCCTGCATTACACAACACATTACGGCGCGGAATATATGGATACAAGATTTTACTAACAGTACCTCCCTTATATTTACTTGGCAATAACGTAGCAATATCATCTAATGAGAAACGTAACATTCGGTCTTTCACAATAAGATTATAGAGCATACAACACATCGTGACTGCGTAAGCAACAATCGTTCCATACGCTGCTCCTTTCGTTCCCATATTACATTGAAAGATGAATAGGTAATTAAAAACAACATCTAAAGTACACATCATCACCATCAACATGCTGGGAACCTTTACGTTTCCACTACATCGCAGACTGCCAGCAGCAAGACTGTTGAGTACTATCAATGGCATTCCACAAGAAAATATACAGAAATACGCTGTTGCATCATGCCATATTCGCTGATCTGCACCAAGCCAACGAGGTAATTCTGGGGCAATAATCAAGCCTATCCCCATCAGTAAAAGTGCAAACGCCATACCTGCAAAAATGCCCTGACGTATTACAAGACGCGCTCCTCTCAAGTCATTTGCCCCCACTCTATGCGCTACCTGTACGGAGAAACCTGACGCGAAGGCAGAAGTAAAACCTCCAAATAGCCATATCGTTGTAGAGACAAGACCTACCGCAGCCGCATCATCCGTACTAAGATGGCCAAGCATGGCTGCATCTATCATCTGCATTACTATGGATGACAATTGGGCAATAATGGCAGGAAAACTCAAAAGGACAGTGAGATGAAATTTCTGTTGAAATGTCATCTCACCGCCCTTACGGCTTATCATACCAAGTAACTCATCCTTTGAATGATTTCCAAGCATTAAGTCTTATGAAATACTTTTCACACGAAGACGCATTGCATTGGCATGCGCTTCCAATTGTTCATTCTCTGCCATGCATACTACTGCTGGACCTATGCTTCTTACACCCTCTTCTGTAAGATGCTGGAACGTTATCTTACGATTATATGAATCCAGATTTACGCCATTATATGCCAATGCATAACCATGTGTAGGCAGTGTATGGTTTGTTCCGCTCGCATAGTCACCAGCCGACTCACATGCGTATGTTCCGAGGAATACGGAGCCTGCATTTATAACCTTCTCTGCCAACATATCATAATCAGAAGTAGAGATTATAAGATGTTCCGGAGCATAGGCATTACTCAATGCCATAGCCTCTTCCTTGTCATGTACCAAGACGAACTGTGAATTCTGCAATGTCTTCTCAGCGATCTCATGACGTGGCAATTGTGACAATTGCTTTTCTGTTTCACTAACCACCGCCTCAAGAGTAGTCTCTGATGTTGATATTAGTATCACCTGCGAGTCTATGCCGTGTTCTGCCTGTGAAAGAAGATCTGCCGCTACGAAAGCCGCATTACTTGTCTCATCGGCAATAACACACACTTCGCTTGGGCCTGCAGGCATATCAATAGCGACATCATGCAGAGAGACCTGCTGTTTGGCTGCCATAACATACTGGTTGCCTGGTCCAAATATCTTATAAACCTTTGGAACCGATTCTGTTCCATATGCCATAGCACCTATTGCCTGCACGCCCCCCGCCTTGAATATCTTGCTCACGCCAGCAACTCTTGCTGCAACAAGTATTGCAGGATTAACCTTTCCTTCTTTATTCGGCGGTGTACAAAGTACTATTTCCCTACATCCTGCTATCTTTGCAGGTGTAGCGAGCATAAGCACTGTTGAGAATAATGGTGCTGTACCACCAGGTATATATAGTCCCACCTTTTCAATGGCTACGCTCTTCTGCCAACATTCTACTCCTGGAGCAGTCTGTATCTTTTCTCCTTCAAACTTCTGCGAACTATGGAATTTGGCAATGTTATCATGAGCGAGAACAAGAGCACTCTTCAATTCCTCACCGACAAGTTTTTCGGCCTCGTCCATCTCTTCTTCAGTCACAGCGAGTTGTGCAAGGATAGCCTTATCAAACTTCTCCTCATACGCCATAACAGCCTTATCGCCACGCTCCTTTACGTCAGCAAGTACCGTAGCAACAGTAGCGTTGAGTTGTGATACATCCAAGTGCGGACGCTCACATATTGCTGCATACTGTTCCTTTGAAGGATAACGTATTATATTCATTTTATATTAATTTCTTAGTCTTTTGTCACTATACCTTAGAGTATCATTTTCTCAATAGGCAGAACAAGTATTCCTTCTGCTCCTGCAGCCTTTAACTGGCCAACAATCTCCCAGAAATGTTTTTGGTCGATAACAGTATGTATTGAAGTCCAACCTTCTGTTGCAAGAGGAAGAATTGTTGGAGACTTGATACCTGGCAGTATTGCTACAATTTCCTTTACTTTGTCCGTAGGCGCATTCATAAGAACATACTTCTTATCATCAGCAACGAGAACTGACTTTATACGGAACAGGAACTCATCAAGCACCTCCTGCTTTTCCTTTGACAGTTCCTTGTTACCAATAAGCAACGCCTCACTCTTCATTACGGTTTCAACCTCACGCAGTTTGTTGCTGATAAGTGTTGAACCACTTGAAACAATATCAAAGATACCATCAGACAGTCCTATGCCTGGAGCAATTTCTACAGAGCCCTGAATAACATGGATATCAATGTTTATATTATTCTCATCAGCAAACTTCTTAAGTATCTTTGGGTATGATGTTGCTATTTTCTTACCATTAAACCACTCCACTCCTGGATAATCTATCGCCTCTGGAATGGCGAGTGATATACGACACTTGGAGAAACCTAAACGCTTAACGATATTAGCATCCTCTCCGCGCTCCACAAACTCATTCTCACCAACGATACCTATATCAGCGACGCCACTTGCCACACACTCAGGGATATCATCATCACGAAGATAAAGAACTTCAAGAGGAAAGTTACTTGATTGTACAAGAAGTGTGCGTCGTGCACTATTTATTTTGATACCTGTCTCCTTTAGGAGGTTCATTGTGTCCTCATAGAGGCGACCTTTTGACTGTACTGCTATTCTTAACATATTGTTACTATTTTATCCTTTTTAATTGCAAAGTTACAATAATTTCCTCGATTTTCCAAATTTTATTACCAATAGAACCTTTTGTAACTCTATTTTTACATCTTTGCGCTATTATTCTTTTATTAGCGCCTCTATTTCTTTCTTGTCTATTCCTGTTACTTTAGAAATGGCGTCGGTAGTCATACCGTTGTCTCGCATACTTTGTAACAGTTTTTTCATTCCTTCGGCTATTCCTTCTGCTCTACCTTCTGCTCGACCTTCTGCTCGACCTTCTGCTCGGCCTTCTGCTCGACCTTCCATCTTTGCTGTATCAAGCACATCGTTTTGCACCATGATATCGTCCATGTGTGCATCATAGGCACGACGTTCCTTATCGTTCATTGTCATATAGAGCAATTTATTTTTGGCTTCCTTCAATCCTGGCGTATTCGTATCATCATTAATACGGTTATTCTTCAAATAGTCAAGCCATTCCTCAAGTGGTGTCGTCGCCACGTCATTAAACTCATTTACACGGATGATATAATACTCTGGGAAGACATTCTCAGGCACACAGAGTTTTATTTCATTTTCTTCTTTTGTATTCACCTCCAGACGGTCACCTGTATGCACACCTGTAAAGATTGTCTTACCATGATACAGATAATCACTCCCCTTTCCTAAGTCGAAATATAATATATTTATAGAATATACCTTCTTTACATTATCATACTTCTGACCTATCTGTATGTGTTCTGTTATGGCTTTGGATACACCATAAAGCATACGCTGCAGATAGTACAACTGACGGGTCAACTGCACTTCTACTATTATTATCTCTCCATGACTGTTCTTGGCTTTTATATCCACTCGGTTGAACTTATCTGCCGCTGTTTCCTGATTTCCTTCGCTTTCCAATATCTCCGTGATTGTTATTTTCTCACCGAGCAATACTGTCACTAGTCCCTCAAGTACCGCAAAGTTCGCCTTATCGCGAAGCATACGCTTCACCGCCCAGTCAAAACGTATATATTTATTGTTTACTTCCATAGTGTATTCCTCATTATGAATATATTGCAAAATTAGTTATTTATCCTGACTTTTCCAAATTTTATTAGTTTTTTATAACAACCTTTAGTTTCTTGACTGCTTTTCTACCCCACACTAAACAGAAAGCAAACAACATTCTTGTCGATAGTATCCAGAATGCAGATATGCCACATGAGGCGAACACCATGGTATCTTCAAGCATTGAATGGTTCATTATCAGATGATAGTTTACTTCATTCGCCTCCTCTTTTGTTATCTGCCCACGTTCCTCAAGGTCGGTCATCGCTGCCGATCCATAACTTATTCCTAATACATTGCCTACCAACCACAGGAATGAAGCATTCTCTGGCAATCCGAAAAACAGCATCACGGGGCGCAAAGGGTGAACGAGTTTTTCCATTATGCCATATCTCTCCAATAGTCTTTGCAAGACCATAAGGGTATATATCAACACGCATATCATCAATGATAGTTTCACTGACGACCACACCCACTGTTCTATCACTATCCATACCGACGCTGTGGCATCCACTACATGATGTGATGAGAATGGCTGAGGCATGGCTGGCAAGACACTATTAAGATATATTGCAGCAAGAAAAGCAGCAACTATTCGTAATAATCCCATGCGATAGGGATTGGAACCTACTTTATGTACCACTGCGCACTCCATGGGCAGGGCATGACACAACACGGTCATCACTGCGAGTATAGTGGCTTCACGCATGGTTAACTCCATGCTGAGCATCACGGCAAGACCTGCATACGTGGTGACGGATGCTGATGTTAGGAAGGCTATGCCTGACGCTCCCGGAAGTCCTAAATGTATGAACACAATGTTTAAATACTGCGCCAACCAGGCTATTACTCCGTAATACTGCAACAATTGCACCGCAAAGGATATCGGTAACATTATCTTCAGCAGCCACAACGTGGTTTTTATGGAAGGCCTTGCGGCATCCTCAAAACATGAAACCCATTTTTTCTTTATCTGTCCCATCTGAATGTTTTTCTGTGATAAGGTGTTAAACCGTATTTGGCTATTGCCTCACGGTGCTTCTTCGTTGGGTATCCTTTATTTGATAACCAGTCATACTGTGGATATTCCTCTGCCAGTCTGTTCATGTAATCGTCCCTATACGTCTTGGCGAGTATTGACGCTGCTGCAATGGAGAGGTATTTACCGTCTCCTTTCACTATGGTAGTATGTGGCAATGGCTGACAGTCATACAACAATGGCATGTTCTCATAACAGTCTACGGTGCTGTGGTCTACTGTAGGATAATAAGGGTCAAACCTGTTCCCATCTATTATCAGCACCTCTGGGCGTACAGACAATTGGTCCAACGCACGGTGCATGGCAAGGTATGAAGCATGCAGAATATTTATCTTGTCTATCTCTTCTGCCGTGCATACGCCTACCGCCCATGCCACGGCATCACGTTCTATCTGCTCGCGCAGAGCATATCGTTTCTTCTCTGTAAGTTGTTTTGAGTCGTTGAGCATATCATTATGATAGTCATGCGGCAGTATCACGGCTGCTGCATATACTGAACCTGCAAGACACCCTCTGCCGGCCTCGTCACATCCTGCCTCTATTTTTCCTAAATTATAAAATGGTTGTAACATTTTTCTTTCTCTTTCTTTTCGTATTTTTTCTACCTTTCTATATTCCTTATTTCGCAAAACTATCCTAATCTGCCCTACTTACAATCTGAAAGCGGCTTTTTCACTATGCTATTAGGGCTCTTTTATAGTGTAATCTCAATGCTTTTACTGGGTAAAAGCATTGAGATTACCATTTACTCATTACATGAATAAAAATTGTAAGCAAAAGTAGCGTTTTTACTTTTACATTGTAATTAAAACACCTTTTGGTTACATAGCGTGCCTTCCCTACTTTGTAAGTCTATTAAGATTACTTATCGTTAAAATACAGTTGCACCCTGGGTTTCTCGCCACTATCTTTCTTGGGCAACGCCAGTCCCATTCCCGCTGCACTAACAGTTACGCGCGTTTCGCGTGAGTTGTTGTAGAAGGTTGCTTTGAACGTACCGTCCTTCCCTACTTTCGCATTTGGGTTCCAGTACAGCGTGCGGCGATAGTCGGTTGGATTACTTGGAACTGCCGCACTATAGTTCGGGGAATAGCATTCCTCTGCATATGTTATGCCATCGAGTATGTAGCGACGGTCACGATAGGTATATCGTCTTGCATCGTTTGGCACAAGTTCAAACACCATTGTTAGTGCTGGTGCATTTGTCTCTACCACATCTCCTGAGTCTGTGCGCAGGTCATAATCGGTATAAACACGCACATTCTGTATGCGGTTTAGTCGCAGTTTGTTGAATATATCGGTTGATGTACGCGGTTTGTCATACTCTGATGCCATCGGGATATAGTTACGATAGAAAGACGCGCCATCTACCAACGCACGAATATTAAACTGGTTTCTTCTGCCCATGTTGCCCACAAAATACGTAGCGAAAGCCAGCGGCATACGCTTGAAGTCGGCCACACCTAACATCAATCCATAGTCTGATGCATTGTTATACAACTCATAGGCATCCATCACTATGGCTGGCTTCTTCATGTCTATGCCTCGCTTACCGCGACGCTTAGCACTGACCACCACGGTCTGCAGCATGTGGTTACCTGCCAGGCGACTGCCTTCAAGTATTTTCTCGTCATCTCCCTCATCTACGAAGAATAGGTCGGGTGAATTGACCTGATACCAGGAATATGGCTGAGAGAATACGGGGAAGAACATGTCACGCTTCACGAAATAGTCTGGGAATGCGCGTTCATTAGTCATATCGGGATCTACACTTCCCTGCATATTCTTCGTCAACGAGTCTCCCCTGTTATATGCCTTAGCGAAAAGTATCGCTTGGTCGTAGAATGCCGGTAACGCTATCTTAAAGTGTCCACGCCTGTCGGTATGCGTTATGGCTCCTGCCACCTCGCCGTCTTTGTTTAGTTCTGCCTCTACGAGGACTGACTTTTTGACGTATCCATTACCAAGACGTATGTCGTCGGTACTCGCCCACTCTATTGTCTCATCGTTCGTGGCATCTGGGTCTATGCCTAACCCTGCATTTGCGTCTTCTGATTCTTCACTTGCATTTGGGTCTGCATTTATGAATGTGTCTGCACCTTTCATGCCACTGATAGCATCCATCTCGGCAAGCATCTGGTCGGCTACCGTCGTTGCCTTGCTTCCGGCATTTCTTACATCGTCCAGTTCAAGCAGGTCGGCTGTCTCTGGTATCGTAAAGACTGTTCCTTCATACGCCAACTCTCGCTCTGGTTCATAGCGTAGTTTCTCTACTCGCTTATATCTGCGCCATCCTTGCACCATCATCAGCAGGTCGAGGTCTGCACGGTGCTGCGCATCATCGGATGCAAAATAATACGCAGGACTGGCTACGAAGCCTTTCAGTTCTGACGACAGCAGCATGTCGGTCATTATATTGCCATTATCATATCCACTATCATCGGTCTGCGCATCTCGCACCGCTACCGACATCGTGCCTATCCAGGCATCTTCTCTCGGTACATTCATAGTGAGTTCTACTGGCGCATAGGGTTTTAGCGACGTTGTCTTCTCTACATTCTCTCCACTGGCTGTGAGGTCTACGGACACTGGTGTACCAAAATCATGGTGGTTTACGAAGAATAGGCGTGAGGCAAGTGGCTGCGCCATTTGGTCATAAACTATTATCTCGTTTATTCCTGTAGGACATTCTGCTGTATTAATGCTTATCTCACCAGCACCGTCCATTCTACTGAACTTCACCAGTCTGCCTCTGCACAATATGGTATAGGCTGAAGGTTGCACACCCGTTGCGCGCACCGTTGCCTTATTCTTTTCTGCATCATAGACTATCACGGCTCCAGCCTTCTGCACTTTTGGCAGGCGGAAGGTCACGGGATTGCCGTTCCACTCAAACTTCACGCTCATCTGCGTTCCGTCTGGCTTCACAGTAAAAGTGCCTCTGCCCATGTGCGTTGGGCGTATCTTGCGACCATCTGAGAGCGTTCCCTCCACGTCATACTGCTGACCTTGGTTATCCGTAATCTCGAAAGCAACGTTATTCTCTATTCCCTGCACCAGTTGTCCGCCTTCCGGATAGAAAGTGCAGACCAAGGATGATTTGCTTTTCAACACATGTTGTTTAGGACGACGTGCCATATAGCGGTCGGTATAATCACCTGCCTTCTTTGGCTTCTCAAACACTGGCAATACTCTTGAATACAAACCCTCAAAATTACGAAAGAAGTCATGTGCCGCCTGTTTGCCATAGAATTTTAATCTGTCATCGCTGGTATAATCCTTTTCCGTCACATTGAAGTTCAACTGCCAACGGGTGTAGGCTCTTATTTCATAATAACCAGAGTATAACGAGTCTTTCAGTACGAATTGACCGCAGGTATTTCCTGCTGCACTGACCACGACATGTTGTCTCTCTACAAGATACCCATCGGGCGTCAGCAGTTCTACATACAGCAGTTTACTCATATTTGTGGGCTGCAGATTATCTGCCCTTACCACATATGCTTTATACCACAGCGTGTCTCCGACAAAATACATGTTATTGTCGGTATGCACATAGATTTTCTCTTGCACTTGGGGATTATTCTTCAAGGTCTCCTCTAATGCGTCAAGTGCATCAGCCTTGGCTACTGTAGCCATGCAACACATTATCAGTAGTAGTAACATCTGTCGCATATGTCCATACATTTTCATTTCTTCTCGTTATTGTTGGTTAGTGATTTCTTTACTTTATTTTGACACTTTTTCTCCTCAATGGTTTACAAAGGTACATTTTTTTTACTGTTCTGCCAAAGATTTACACCATATTTACACAATTATCACACAAAAAAAACGACAGTCACATTTCCTTTTTTATCAGAAACATGACTGTCGTCTTTATATTCTTATCTACACATGGCACTCAACATTCACATCGAGCACCACGCGTATTTTTTCTTACTTGAAAGGCAGATAGCAGTTCTTCGTTGTAATTCCTGCCGCCTTGCTTTCCAACTTCTTACTGAGCCAAGCATCACCAAATTCGCCCATATATGTAGAAGCCATATTCTTGTGGCGTGCTATACGAAGAAGATCTGAGAAACGAGAGCCTTCAAAGGCGAACTCTAAGGCATACTCATCACAGAGCAAATCCTCCATAGCGTTAATGTACTCATCCTTGGTGTATGGCTGACCGTCAAGTCCAAGATTAAAGTCTGAACGTATCTTCTCTATCTTTCCTTCTACAATTGATTTGTATTGATAAGGAGAACAGATATCTGAAACGGCACCTGCGCCACGTTGATGCACACCCATGAAGGCTATGTTTGCTGAGTTTGTGAAAATATCCTTATTTGCCTCAGAGAAGAATGGTATCTCGTCTACAAGCACCTGATATGCCTCATCTGGAATGTAGTAATTATCCTCACTAATATCAGTATTGTTTGCTGCCTCTGACTTTAAATAAGCCTTGAGACCTGTATGCAGACCATTCTTAAGTATTGCAAAAGCGAGTTCTGGATAACCCATTCTGTTTAATGCCTCGGCAAGATGCATATACACTGTAACATTGCGATAGAGGAATACACACGCAGAATATGGCTTAAAAGTATAGTAGTTTCCTTCTGCCTCGCCTAAACCCTTCTCCACTATGTTAGCACGTGCATCACCTAGATTTGCCTGTGATAGTTTCCAACGGAATGGGGCTTCACGCTGCTGCTCCGTATAATAGTAGTATGGAGCATTGTTTGCCATGTTCAAATAAGTCTCTGATGGAATAACCTCCATATCAGGACTCTGAGGAGCCACATTTTTAACTTTTTCGAATGCATTAAAAGAATAACTTTTTCCTGTTCCTGTGCCATAGAAATCATATCCAAAGGTTGCTGGGATGTTAGATATCTGTCCCTTCGTAAAATCTACAGCCATCTGTATATATGATATATCTTGCTGATATCCAGAGCCAAGCAGGAAGTCATTCGCAAAAGTAGACACGCCCTTGTACACTGTTGAATTCTGATCCACATTATAGTCTGCAGGATATTGAAAATTTGGGTCAGAATATCTAGAGACACGCTCTCCTCTTGCCATACTTATTTTGCTATTTCCGTCTTGTGTCTTTGCTGTCTGACGAAGATAGTCAAAATAAGCCAATGCCGCTTTCTTGTATTCTCCTGACTCAAGATACAAATCACCAAGAATTAAATTAAGAGGTATATACGACTTACGAACATCCATATTTATGTCTACACCCCACTGTGTAGTACCTATGTTTACATTGGAATTACTATATGGATTAGGTGTTTCTAACTGTTCTTCTGTCAGATTGTTTTTGAGATTCTGAAGGTATTCGGCCTGACTTGCCAATATCTGCTTGTAATCTGTGGCAGACGTCAGAGAGTTTATCTGAGAGATTGAGAGCACTGGCTCTGTTACATAAGGTACATTGCCATACTGGTGGGTCAACTGCAAATAAGCCCAAGCACGGAACGCTGCAATGGCTGCATACTCGTTCTTTACAACATTATTGACACCTGTCGCAAGGGTTGTATCACGCTTAGCAAGATAGTAATTACAGTTATTGATTACCTTATAATAAAGATACACTGAATCATACTTGCATTCTGTACCAGCAGTAAAGTTTGATAGCGATTTCAAATCCGTAGAAGCGTCACTATTAGGAGTTACAAGTTCGCCACGCATTTCGTTTTGGAAGAAATATTGGTCTGCCAACTGCTGCATAGCCTGCATTACACCAAATGCATAATATACAGAGTCGCTCTTTTGATTTAGAGAAGGATTCTCTACCTGACGCGAACTTTCTGCATCCAGCATGTCAGAACAACCTGTTGTACCTAACAAGCATGCTGAGGCCATTATAGAAAATAATATCTTCTTCATTGTTAATATCGTGTTTTGAATATATGATTAGAGGTTTACCTTGATACCAAAGTTAAACTGACGACCCTGTACTATATTGCCACAGTCTATGCCCTGATAGAGTTGGTTATTGCTTGCACTTACCTCTGGGTCATTACCTGTATACTTGGTTATGGTAAAGAGGTTACGGCATTCACCCCATACAGTCACACCAAGCAACCATGTCTGCCAAGACTCTGGTACAGGTACTTTGTATGACAGTGATAATGTCTTCAGACGAAGATATGAACCATCTTCTATCCAACGGTCAGAGAAACGGTTGTTACCCATTGGGTCATCATATGAAAGGCGAGGAAGATTTGTTACCTGTCCTTCGTAACGCCAGTGTCCTAACTCTGATATTTGCTGATTATACAGTGTTGATCCTGAATTAAGAATGCTACGCTGATAGTTATAAATGTCGTTACCTACACTAAAGTTGAAACCCATATCAAGAGTGAAACGCTTCCATGTAAGTGTTGCGAAAATATTACCATAGATATCAGGATTGGCATCTCCTATGACTACCTTGTCTGACTCATCTATTACACCATCACAATTCTGATCTATGAAGTGAACATCTCCTGCTTGGAAATCCATCTTTGCTCCAGAGTTGTCTACCATATAAAGGTTCGTTGTTGTCTTACCTTCATTATTTACATGTGACTTACCTGCTGCACTGGCTTCTTCTGTTGTAGCGAAGACATTCTGGGCTGTCTTATATCCATAGAAAGTTCCTAGTGAACGACCTACTGCTGTGAGAATGTTGTTATCACCATATGCTGATGTTGTGTAATTTCCATTAGCCAGTGACAATACTTTGTTCTTGTAGTGACCTAATGTTGCTCCTAATTCTAACTGAAGGTCTTTTTTTACTATTGGTTTGACACTTACACTAACCTCTACACCCTCATTTCTTACTGAACCGTCATTTGTCCAGTAGTTATTGATTCCACCCACTGGAGTGGTAAATGACTTGAGAGCCAGGAGGTCATTGGTCTTGTGTATGTAATAGTTTAAACCTACGCTCAAACGGTTGTCAAGCATATTGGCCTGCGCACCAAAGTTCCACTTGCTGGTTGTTTCCCACTTAATCTGGTCGTTACCTACATTGGTTAATTGCATACCTATCTGCTGATAGTTGTATCGAACAGAACTGAATGTGGTACGTGCTGCATAGTTTGAAATATCATCGTTACCACTGATATCAAAACCTGCATTAAGACGTAGATAATTAACGAAACTGTTCTTTGGGAACCAATTCTCGTTTGACATCACCCAACCTAACTGTACGCTTGGGAAAATTGCCCACTGCGTTCCGAACATCTTTACTGCACCATCTGCATTGTCACCGAAACGACTGTTGGCTTCTGCAAGAAGTGATACGGTTGCGAAGTAACGGTTCATATATGAGTAATCACCTGAAACATACCACTGCATGTTCTTCCATACATCATCCACACCTGACATACCTGAATAGTTATCACGAGTTACTGTAAGAGTAGGGTTCTTATCAAACTCACTCTTCTGAGAATACTCGGTATAAAGATCGGTATTGTCGTATGAATAATAGTTATAACGGAAACCGCCTGTAACATCAATGCTATGAGCACCATACTTCTTTGCCCAGTCAATATGTGTATTGCTTATAATGTTGGTCTCCTTAGCAAACAAGGATGCTACTTTAGAGTATGCGGTACCAAGACCCTCGATGTAGAACGAAGGTACTCCATAGTTAGGACGGTAATATGCCTCGGAATGACGATTAAGATAATAACTGAACAATGATGCCACCTTCAGATTCTTATTTATCTCATACTGCGGCTGAACTGCTACATTAAAGAAGGTATTCTCGTTTCTGTTCTTGCGTTCACCTGTACCGTTTGACATTACTGCAACAGGGTTGGCAAGAGATACACCAGTTCCTAATGGTTCGAATAAATCGTCTGCCTCAGACAACTGACTAGTGAAAGCCTCAATGTTCTTATTATACTGGTATGGTGAAAGAAGCGGACTCTTTATCAATGCAAGAGATGTAGGAGCAACTATTGCTCCTGAAGTTGCATCACTAGAAAAACCATCATCGAAGAGATTGGTATTGGTACGTGAGAAGGACATATCAAACTTTGTTGATATCTGGCTTGTTAAGGAGATATCTGTATTGAAACGCACATTCACACGGTCAAAACTTGTTGACTTTACGTTCTTCATGGTTTGGACGTAAGCGACAGAGAGGTTATACATACCTACATCGTCACCACCTTGCACATTTATACTATAGTTATGTGTAAGGGCACTTCTATATACATAGTCCTTCCAATCGGTATTGTTGTGATATGTTTTATAGTAATATCCTTGTGGGTTGTCATTCATGAAGTTGAAGGTCATGTTACTTCCACCGTTATTTTGAGCCTCAACAACTTCAGGAATTGTACCTAACTGCTCTATTGCGTAACTGCGGTACTGATCTGCATTCATCATCGTAGGAGTTGAAGGAACAAGTGTAAAACCAACTCCTATCTTCGCATCAATACGAGTTGCCATAGAATGACTGCGTTTTGTGCTGATGAGGATAACACCATTGGCACCACGAGCACCATAAAGAGCGGTAGCATTCTTTACTATCTCTACTTTATCAATATCTTCTGGAGATATTGTTGAGAGCATATTGAAGATATCTCCCTGATGTATGGAAGTACGACTACGCTGCATATCGAGTTCTACTCCATCAACTATAACGAGTGGTTGCGCGTTAGCATTGATAGAATTTATACCTCTGATAAACATTGCCGCACCATTCTCTAAATTTCCAGAGTGCATTATGGTACGCACATCTGCACCTGCTTTAGCACCTATCTCTTCATCTATGGTAAGACCCTTGCCATCCGATGTAAATGAACTTGTGGCTGTATAGGTCGTACCATTATTATACATAGGAGCAAAGCCTGCAGGAAGTATTGATACCTTAACGGTTTGCTTCTCGTCATTTGCCTTTATTGCTACCTGCTGTCCCATATAGTTAGGGGCCTGCAGATAAAGAGAAGTCGCAAACTTTGGCACCTTGATAGTAAACTCGCCCTTTGCATTTGTCATGGCAGCAAAACGCTGATCATTAAGCGTCTGAATACGCACACCAGCAACTGGCAGACCTGTCGCTACATCTGTTACTGTACCAGACACTGCAATTGTTGGAATCTTGTCGGCTGCGCTCCTGCGCTTTGGCGCCTTGAAACCATCTTCTTTGGTATCAGCATCATTCACCTCGTCTTGAGCGTATGTGGCTGTACAATAAGTAACAGCCAGTGCACAAAGAGAGAGTTTTACACTCTTTCGCTGAATGAAGTTATATATATCGATCTTCATAATTACTCGTTATAGATTTTTTTGTAATAATTATAGGCTTGTTCTGGCACAAGGTACACACCTACGATACGTATTTCCTGATCATATTTATTACGATTAATCGCTGTAGTGAATGCCTTGGTGTGAGAGATGAACAGTGTTGGATAGGCTTTGGAAAGTCCATAATAACATATAGGCATATTGAACTCCATTTCTATCACTGTAAACTTGCCAGGAGTCGTTATAATATCATCTGAAAGTTTATTCCCAGGCTTATTAAGACGTTGGAACTTCTGGGCTCCTGTAGCATCAGTATAACTAAGATCAAAACGAAGATACATTGGCTTCAACTCCTCCGTTTCAGGTTCAAGCAACTGAGCAGGTGCCGTAACAACAAATATATGATATTTTGTTGAAAGAAGACCCTTCAAAGCAATATCTATTTCTGACTTTGTATTAGTGTTTGCCAAATCTGCTTTATCCGTACTTATATAAGTTAGGAACTGAGAGTCATCGGGCAACATCATCTTCTTTATGAACTCTGGAACACCCTCGAACAGGGTATCACGGCTTGCAAGAGTGCTTTTAATTATGTTATGGGTAGCATAACTCTTACCTGTTGCAAGACCCAATACACGAATAGGCGTTCTGTAAGTTCTTACTGGCTGATATGTTTCCCAAGGTAAATAGCACAAAGAATCTAACACGCGCGTATAGCCGTTACTATTCTTTTCCGTCTCACCTACTGTATGCGAATAGATGTCTTTAATATTAGTAATTTCTGTATTAGTCGTAGTAACTAATGTATCCAGTTTGTCTGAAGACTGCACACCAGTCCATATAGGGCTATTGAAGTCATAGGTATTTGAATAGAGTAAATTACCTACAATAAATCTCTTTGTCAAAGAGTCGGTATATAACTCATTATCTATTTCCTCTGGCTTTGCACACTTACCAGTTGTTGCACTTACTGAAGCAGCTGCAGCACTATTGAGACTCATGTCCATATAGGTAAGTGACTTGAGATAATTGAAATTATTCTTTATTTCATCATAAGCCAAATTCCAAGCCGCATCATTAGGAACAAGCATTGTATAGGTACTGTCCTCATTCTCTAATTTCGCATTGAGTATTTTCTCTATAACGTTGTTGCGCTTCTTGAAAACTGAGTCAAGATAAGTCTGCTGTCCGTTCACCATAGGACCAATAACTGAGGCACTCGGATCAAGATAATACTCATCATACTTCTGAATATAGTCCTTGAAATTGTTGCATCCTTCCAGCCTGTCTATCTGCTGATACAAATTAGGATGGAACTCTGAGATTCCTTTCAATACATGCAACACACCATTTGACGAAGCAACATTAGCCTGCTCTATCTCTATGTCATCGTAACTGTTGCTACTGAAATTATGAACCTTATCATTCAAGGAAACTACTCGTTCTGTATTTTCTCCAGATACGAGATGAGAGTATTGTGCAATGTGCTGCTGCATAAATTCATCTGCAATAGTAGCACTATCTTTACTCAATATTGACTGAGCATCATACGTACCATCCAATGGTGCCCAAACCGTGTAATAGTTAGGCAAACTGAAGACTTTCTCATAACCTGCCTTCTTTGCTATGGCTGCGAAATCCTTCAAATTGCCATTGCTCGTAATATTCTGCCACAAGGTCTGATTGCTGGATGGCTGCATATCATCTGGTACAGAGTTGTAATCCGAGAAATCTGAGCATGAGGTGGCAGCAAGCATAAAGCCTGCTGCTACCATCATTCTTATTTTATATATACTTTTCATATATGCTGTAGTTTTATTGCTTTTTAATACCAGTCTTCCTTCATTGTATTGCTGTTAACAATACCTACTGGAACAAGTTCGATAAAATCGAAAGACCAACCTAACTGCGAGTCATTTATAAGGTTCTTTATTCTCAACCAATAATCCTTGCCTTGCTCAAATCGCTGTGTGGTGATAATACGACGAAGCATCATTGTACCATAACCTGACTCTGAACGGCAACTGGTAGAACCTGTTATCTGACGGGCTGCAGAATAGATATCTGATGGATCATACGATAACTGGTCTGTCACAGTGTTATAACTACCACGTGAGAATGACGCAGGTGCTCTCATATAGCCACGTACATGCATTGTCTGGTCTGTCTCAACACCGAAATCATTCGTTCCATCTTCATCTGATGACTGTATGTCTGAATAACCGATTGATGCATCCTCATATGGATTAGTACGTGCATCGAAAGGAATGCCTACGGCTACCATATCTGATTGTGATGAACTGTTACCAATATAGAATTGCATCAAACCTCCACGTGGCATTGGAGGATAGATTATACGAAGTTCGTATTCACCTGTTGGAACATGAGGCAATTTTACTGCAAAATCATATACATCCCAACCTTGGAACTGATCTGAATTGTGTGCACGCCAAGCACCTTGGACGCAGAAACGAAGCAAGGTTCCTGGATTATAACAAACGATATTATCAAAGTAACTGTTATCAAATGCTACACGGTTACCATCGCCACCACCATTCATTACAGAAACCTCTGATGATGTAGCACCTCGTATTCCATTATTTGCCAACTCATATAGGAAGTTGGATGAATCAAGACGCATACGCTCATTCTGAGCCTTTACCGCATTTTCATTGTAGAGCAAGACATCCTTTATTCTGTGAATATAGCCGTTAAGTGTTTCTATGCTCTTGTTCGCTCCACGATCAACCTGTACACCTTTGAAAATAATTGGGTGGGTAGCAGCACTACCAAACGTTCCTATTTCATCTGTCAGCGTATTATTCTGACGATAACGGTTTAGATACAGATCTTTTGATGACTTTGGATTAACCTCCCAAGCCTTTACAAGTGTATTAGGCAACATCGTTTCGAAATACTCTTGTGGCTCGTAACCAAAAGAAAAATTCCAGGTCTCATTCGTCTTAGAGTTCTTCTCATAAACGATTTTATCCACTGGCATACCAGCACGAATAATATGGTAAGCAACAAACATATTAACCACATTGTATGGGTTTGTATAGTCTGTACCTGTACTTATCTGTATGCCTTTTTCTTTTATATAATCATACCAACCCGCACACTGTCCGTACCATTCTGCACATTTGTTTGCTAGATCCTCAAAACTGTGGATTCCCTTTGAAGCGAAAACATCATTTGTCTCAGCAAAAATAGTCCATTTTATAAGACATTCACTCGGGCAATAGATTTTATTATTGTCACGGTCTGTAGGATTTTGCTGTGCATACGAATAAGTCTTTCCTTTATTCTCCTGCTGAACTATTTTATCGAAACCTGTTTTTGTCAGTGCTTCGTAAAATATAGAGAGATCATCCTCAGTACCCATTTGGTCGTTGATAGTACGATCTGAACGTGGAATAACAGAAGAACAAATATGAAGTATACCATTTGAAGCCTCTATATCGCCATCAACGATTGCAGAACGTGCGTTCAATGAGGTCTTACCAGCATACTGTCCATCTGTAAACACATTCACTGCAATGCTACGACCTGTCAACAATGTACTACATGTTGACTCGCCATCAATATCCGACTGCTTCATCAATTCACCAGACAGATGATATTTTGCGATATCCTCACACAGAGAGTCAGACATCAATGCTACCTTATCCATAACGTCAAGAGACTCAAAGTTTGCTGCCTCCTGAATACCATTATGCGCAAAACGTCTGTTATCATCATTGTAAAGGCTGTCAAGATATTGTGACACACCATTATTTTCTGGCGCAAAACATGTATATTCAAGATAAGTTGACACTCTCTTGTCATAACCACACTTTACAAGTATAGCATTGAAAGCAGACAAATTCGCATTCTGCTGAAGCATCTGTGCTATTGTCAGTTCTTCTGTACTAAACAGATTGGATCCATCTGGATCCTCGTTGCACGATGTCAAAGAAGATATTGCCATCAATGCAGCCGAGAGAAAGAGACATCCTTTTCTATATATTTTAGTTTTCATAATGATCTTTAGTTTATATTCATGTAAACCATATCAACAATCTTTTACTTGCTTGATGTTGACACATAAACAGGGTTCTGCTTGAGACTTGTGTTCAATTTTACCTCTTCCTCATTGATTGGCATATACAGGTATGGCTCTGTAGGCATCTTCGCCTTCATTGCAGCAGGTACCGAATACTTTGTCAATGCAATGTTGTAGAAAGCATCACTATTCTTTGGATAGTTATCCATATCAGCGAGAAGAGCATTATAGTTAACGCCTTCCATGTGTCTGTAGTTGTAACGCATTAAATCAAACCAACGCTTGCCTTCAAAACACAATTCCCTTGCTCTTTCCATGAGAACTAACTCCTCCATCCTGTCTCTGTAAGTAGTATACTTCAAAGCATAATTAGCATCAGTAATGGAGCGGTCATTAACAGCCTTACAAAGGTTAAATGCCTCTTCTGGCTGTCCAAGTTGTACGAGTGCCTCTGCCTTCATAAGCATTACGTCAGTAAGACGATACAATATCCAGTTATGCACCATACTCGTCTTAGACCAATCCTGCGCTGTAAGTTTATTCGCTGAAGATATAGCGACGTACTTACGAACATCATACTCTTCCTTATCTGTACCTACTCCGAAAGTAAAGTCAAAACGACGCTGATCATAGTCATTTTTAAATATATTAGTAGAGTTTGAACTACCATTAGACCTTGCGTATGTTTGAGTCGTCTTCAAGTAACCAGTACTACTTCCACTGTAACAGTTATAGAGGGCGTTCAATTCTGCATTAGTTCCTTTGAACTGTATCTCCATGATACTTTCCTCAGAATTTCCTTCAGAACTAAAAATATCAGAATACATCTCATCGTATGAAGCCAGATAGTAGTCAGACTCTGTCTCACCAAATTTTAACTGGTGTACAGCCTTCTTTGCTGCAATCACCTTGCTGCAATAATCAACACACTGCTGATAATCACTTTGATCATGATTAACAGAAGCACGCCACAAATAAATATCCGCTAACAAGGCGTCAATACCGTCCTTATTAAAATAGCCACGGTCACGCCAACTGTCATCCTTACCCATACCTGAATAAGCATTATTATTTGGCGCATTCTCCTCTGCTTCCTTTAGATCATTGATACACATTTCCAACACCTCCGCAGGTGTTTTCTGAGCAATATTCATCTCAGCACTTGACTCAAGATACGCCCCAGTAGTAACAGGAACATCATGGAACACACGTACAAGATAGAAATAACACCATGCACGCAAAGCAAGCATCTGCGAACGCGTTGTCTGATAGTCACCTTGCGTATAATCAGGGTCTTCTGCTATTACGCCCTCCGCCTTTTCAAGCACAAGGTTACAATAATTTATAGCAGAATAGAAAGGTGCCCACGAAGTAAACTCATTGTCAGGCTGAATATTCATTGAATAAATTTCATCCAATGGCACCTTATACTTTGCAGAAGATGGCAAAGTAGAATTAATAGTCAATTCATCTGAACGGAAATCACCCCATATAATCATATTCCTTACAAGGGTAGTATTAGTAAGTTGGGCATAAGCCGCAGTACTCACCGCCTCCACTTCAGTCTTCTTTTTCCAGAAGTCCTCGTCAAGGACTTTGTTGTCTGGCAATATCACAGTATCAACACATGAAGACAGTGCAATAGATGCCAACAATATAGAAAATATCTTTTTCATATATGTACTATTCTTTTGATAGATTAGGATTATGCCAGTTTAGAAACTGAAGCTAAGACTGGCAGTAACAGACTTTGATCTTGGAGTCTTAGCAGTGTCCTTTGCCGGTGTATATGTACCAGCATTAACCTCTGGGTCAATACCAGAATACTTTGTCCAGCAGAACAGGTTGTTCATTGTCACATAAGCAGAGAGTTTCTTCACACCATACTTTTTGAGTGACTTTGCTGGGAAAGAATATGAAACCTGCAAATTTTGGAAGCGCAGGAAAGAACCGTCCTCTACATAACGTGATGACATCTGGTAGTTATAACCTGCACCATACAACGCACGAGGCAATACAGCAATCTGAGTTCCTGTTGCAGGATCGTATCCATTAGATCCATCATTTGGACGCCAACGGTTTACAACAGAAGCACATTGATTCTCTGTACCATACATACTCTCAAGTCCCATACGACCTACGTTGATAATCTTATTACCCCAACGATAGTTGAAACGGGCAACGAGTTTCCAGTTTCCATAGTTGAATGTCAACGAGAAACCACCCTGCATCTTAGGCAATGAATTACCAAGATACTGTATGTCTAATTCATTAATCTGACCATCATGGTTAACATCTTCATAAATAGCATCACCTCCTTGGAATTTATAATCATTCTGTCCGTAGTAATATGCCATTCTCTGAGGCTCACCAGAACTTGTCATAACAACTTTACCATTCTCATCTGTAACAACAGGATATGTCTTGCCCGCTGCGAGTTGCTCATTAATCCAGTTTTCATAATCAGATGTAGACCATGAAGCGTTCTGCTGCTTCATCTTTGTATTGTAGTTAGCAAGGTCCTCATAATTGTAATTATATACTCCCTTACACTGGTAACCATATATAGAACATAGTGGGTCACCAACCACAACCCTGTTAAGAATAGAACTTGCACCGCGAGCACTTGCTGACGCTTCTGGGTTCATACCACTTCCATCGAGCACACGCTGGTCCATTTCAAGAAGAGTATTGACATTCTGCGCCATATTGAAACTTGCAGACATTGAGAACTTATTAATCTTCAAGAACTTGTTAGCATTAACAGTAAGTTCCCATCCCTTATTTTCAAGAGTACCTACATTACCCCATGCAAGTTTTGCCGTACCATTCCATGACGCAGTTGTAGGAACAGGTATAGCCTTCATTAACAAGTCACTTGTTTTTTCCTTATACATGTTTAAGTCTACCTCAAACTTATTGTCAAGGAATCCAAGGTTAAGACCCGCGTTAAGTCCCTGTTTCTTCTGTGGCTTTAAATCATCAAGGCGCATACCGCTCATAAGAGCGTAGTACTGATTACCATAAGGTCCTTGGTTGGTTGTATACTGATTAAAGAAGTCTTCAATACTTGCACTTGAACTACCACTGATACCCCATGATCCACGTATACCAACCATAGAAACATACTTTCTCAGAGGTTCGAAGAATTTCTCATCACTAAGATTGTATCTCAGAGACACAGAAGGAGACAGGAACCAAGGGCTGTCAGGACCAAACTTTGAGTCACCATCACCACGCAGTGAGAAGCCTACAATGTACCTTTCTTTATATGAGAAGTGGGCATTATAAACAAAGTTCTGCGATGCAGTACGTGTTGTACTTGGCTGATTACTCATACTACGCTGCAGTCCCGTTGCAGTAGGAGTAGTAATACCTGTAGGTAACTGTCCTTGAGCCATATACTGATAAGTGTACTTATTAGTAATACACTCATATCTACCCAACATTGTAAGAGAGAAATCCTCGTTCTTAAAGTAAGGAGTAAAAATCAACTCAGTACGTGCACCCATCTTGAACTGATTACTCTCTGCATTAGTAGCATAGTTATAATTAGTACTATTAAAATCGCCATTAGTAAGGCTTGCAGGCATATATGTAGGCTTAGAGTTAGCATATATGTCAAAGTACACACGTCCATTGAATGTCAGTCGTGTCTGTCCACTTCCTGTACCTAACAGTTCATACTTCAAAGCAAAGTCAGGAACAATGTTATACGTTTGTTCCTTCTGCCATGAGGTATTAGCATAGGCAACAGGGTTGCCTATAGCCACCAAATCCCTAAGTTTATAAGAAGTATACGCTCCATCGCTTGGTCCATAATTCTCAACGGCTCTATTCATAAGGAAGTATTCATCCGTATATTCACCCGTAGATGTTCTGCGATAAATACTTGCATTAGGTGCCTGGGCCAATGCCATAGCAAGAATAGAGTTATTAGAACTAGCATTCTTACTACTTCCATATGTATAGTTCTTCAAGTTATCAGTGTAAGTCAATGCAAAGTTTGTAGAGAACTTGATACGGTCTGATACATTGTAGTCAAGAACGAGACGTGTAGTGAGACGATCCAACTGCTGCTTTATGATAGTACCAGTCTGATGGTTGTAACCCGCAGAAATACGGAAAGAAGCCTTCTCACCGCCACCAGTAAGGTTAAGGTTTGCTTCATGCTGTTCACCAAACTGTGTTACAGCATCCACCCAGTCGGTATTGTTACTCCAGTTATAGTAGTCCGCCCATGACTTATCATAGTTTATTTCCTTGATGCTTGTCGTAGCATCAGCCCTTTGGTCTGCATTATAGAACTCCTCCTTCAACATCATGGTATAGTTATCACCATTCAGCAACTGATAACCAGTAGGCATCCATGTACCAGTGAATTTATAACCAATGTTCAATTGCGGTTTACCACGCTTACCACGTTTTGTAGTAATCTGGATTACACCATTCGCACCTTTAGAACCCCAAATAGAAGTAGCCGCAGCATCCTTCAACACTGAAATACTGGCAATATCATCCACATTTACAGCGAGCAAAGAAGAGAACGCCTCCTCGTCGGCATTTTCAATATCAATATCCTCACTGTTATAGTCAAATATCTTATCATCAACAACGATAAGTGGTTGTGCATTACCATTAAGCGTAGATACACCACGCAGACGCATAGATGTACCAGAGCCAAGGTTACCAGAATTTGCAACGATATCCAAACCTGCAATTTCACCCTGCAGTGCCTCATCGGCAGAGGTGAAGGCCATACCCTCGACTTCAGAAAGATTGAAAGTCTGCTGAGTTACAGATATCTCTTTTTTAGGTATACTCAAACCACCAGACCCCGTACGTGTACCACGTACAGTAATCTCATTCAGCGTAGTTTTCTCATCTTCCAATTTTATAGCAAAGGTGGTTTGATCACCAATAACCACAGTCTGTGTTTTGCTACCTACATAAGAAATAACAAGTTTATTTTTAGGGTTCTTAATCTCCATAGAGAAGTTACCCATCATATCCGTCTGCACAGCATTAACGATACGGTTATTGGCATCCCTCTCAACGACATTCGCCATCATGATAGGTCCCATAGAATCCTCTACCGTACCAGATATGACTCTACTCTGCGCCATAGCCATCTGCGTTGCAGCGCAAAGAAGAGTTGCGAGTAGAACTTTTGATTTTGACATAATATCTTAGTCTTTTAGTTTTCTTTTATTCTATCTTAAAAGCCATAGGTTGACTTAAAAACCACAAGTAGTATAAAAAAGCCATAGGTTGACTTTAAAACCACAAGTAGACTTAAAAGTCATATGTTGACTTAAAAGCCATAAGTTGAGTTATAGCACAATGGCTTTTCTATTCCCTGTATAGTCACGAAGGCAGACGAAGTAATACTATTATATGAGAATGTATTACCGTTTATATCACGTCCTGCATCCTTATGCTCCGCAGTCTTAGTATCACGTGCCATAACATTCTTAACGACAACGCTATGCTGAATACCACTAGCATCAGTCACTACCATATTGCCAGAGTTACCAGAGATGGTAAGTTTTTTCGCGATACCGAGATTATCCGTACAGAAAGTCTGATAATCACCCGTACTAACAACCTTATCAGCGAAGACAGAGTTGTTCTGCATGTGATAAAGCACAAAGTTATGCATTTTGTCAATGCACTTTTTCACATAGTTGCGAGCATCATCCTCTGACGTGAATCCGAATTCATCTTTATATGCTTCCCAATCAGCCACTATCCCCCTTACTGTTTCCCAACGTGGCAGGCCATTATTATAAGCCTCTTCCATGTCCATAGGAACATAAAGCGTATAGTTATACGAACCGAACATATTAATAATATTGTTCTCTCCGAAGACTACATACTGTTTGAGTTTATCCTGCTTAGAACTCTCTTGGTCTTGATCAGAAATGATGCCAGCAAAACTCAGAGTTTCTTCATCATTAAAATCTACACAGAATTGCATAAAGTCAGCAAATCTGCTATCTTGTTCCAAAACATTATAAACACTATATACTGCAGGCTGTATAGGACGATCAAGTTTATAAACAGTACCGTTAGTAATATTCGCTTTAGGACTGTTCTCATAGAAACGTTCCATCACCGTAGCGGCAGGCAAAGCATTGCTACCAATTTGCAACGCACCTTCTACCTTACTTGTTCCATCTTGTGCAGCAGTGCCATCAGGAACATAAATTGCTCCACCGTGCTTTGTCTTGTAATAGTGGTTTCCACTAAGTCCGCTTGTTTTATCAAGCACAACAGTATGATAATTAAGCATATCCTGCAACTGTGTATTATAATATCCATCACCAATATTAACAGGACCTACACTACCATCAACAGTGAATGCCTTTGTATCAGCATCATAGCGATATCTCTGTACAAGTACATGGAAGGCACCAGAGGCATTAGGGTCATAATAGAACTTCAGTGCCTTCATTCCGTCATTATCATTTACAGATGCAGGATCAACATAGAAAAACTCACCATTATCATAAGGAACGAACAAAGCATACTTAGACTTCATAGACAACAGATAATAATACATATCCGCCCCAAGTTTAGAAGCCACACCAGCCGTAGTCTGGTGGTCATTAAGCATCTCACTCATTATACGCATATCAGTATACACAGATGCCGGACCAAGCACAGAGTTATATAATTCAGGCGCAAAGAACTTATTAGTCTTATATATAACGCCATTGTTCGCTATAGTAACATCATATTTGCCATCAGCCTTTCTCTTCAGGTCATCCTTTGTAAGGTCCATAAACTCAAAGGCATCGTTCTGTACTGTACTAAACTTACTTGGCACCGTCTTTGTGAGGTATGGCTGCATAATATTGTTCAGCATACCAGCAAACACCGTTGGGTCAGTATTATAGATAGCGTCAAGATGCTGTGTAAGATTTTCCTTTGTATTAGGCAATCCCTGTACACCAAGATTCTGTACGATATAAGAACCATCATGCAAGAAATAGTTCTCCACTACATCGTCAGTAGGAACAAGCATAGCAGCAATTTCATCCTGATCAGAAGACGTACCAGTCTTCAACGTTGGATTATAGTTATTCCATCCTGGATCAAATGTAAGAAGCATCTGATCATTCTTAACTCCCTCACCAGTATACTGATTCAGTTTTGCTCTTTGAGAGTTTTTACTAAAATAACGTATAGCGAACACAGAGTCCTGTGTTCCATAATCCTTCATATATTCAAAATAACTTGTCTGCAAATAGTTAGAAACCTTGAATGGTGCACAGTAATAGTCAAGCATACGTGAAATATACTTAGTATCACTTCCCTGTCTCAGTATCTGTGCCATGTTACCAGGATTTACTAGCACACTATCAAGTTGGTGAATATAACCATTCTGGCAGGTTACATTGCTTCTTGTAACCTTTCTGTTAAACACATAAACATCACCATCATTATATTCCTGACCAGTGAGTATATAAAAGTCATTATCAGCACCTACCACCGTCATATTATTATTCAACAGATATTCACCTGTGAAATGAACCATAGGCGACTCTGTGTCATCATAAAGAGCATTGATAGACTTACCCTGATCCTTCCACTTAGCGAAATACTTGTTATTAGCAGGCATATTCTGCGAGAACAAAGGCTCAACAGACTGCACAAGCGATACGTTTGTAGGATGCTTTACGATTTGTCCCTGTACAAGACTCTCGTCATTAGAGAGTGTACTTGCAAGAATAGCATTATCAAGCATCGTTGAATAAAGCAACTGCGCCTTTTCTGCCTCAGTCAACTCCTCATAACTTGATCTACCAAACTTGTTGTTTCCATTTCTAAAAAACGCTTCGAAAGCAGCATCATTAGCCGGGAAGATTGTTTTACTACCAGTTTTACTCAAGACCTCAGTATATCCTAAGTCGTCAATAAGTCGCAGATACGTATTAAACGTACCATCCAAAGACTTTGGATTTTTGAGTTCTTCATAAATACTCTCCCCGAGCCATGAAGGCAGTTCATCTTCAGGAACGAAGTAATCCTTGCTACATGATGATAACGCCATGCAGACAAAAGATACATACACTAAGAGTTTTTTCATAAAGATTGATATAGTTAGTTATATATTTAAATATCTATTATTCAGCAGGTTAATAGTACCTCGCATCATATTCATCACATGACAACAAAGCGAATTGTAAAATATAGTTTACATTTCAGAATGCAAAATAACTAAAAAAAAACGAAATATGCAACTTTTTAACATTATAAATGTCTGTTAGAAATGTTAAAAGTACAATAACACAAAACTACTGGTATGAATAAGAATAATTTCTATACGAATTTTATTTAGCGCACAAACGACAACAATCCCGTCCACAAACTATATTGTGAACGAGATTGTAGAAACTTTATATAATTACTTTCTTAAAAAGAATGTATTACTTAACGAAAGCAGCACCCTTCTTAACATATATCTGACCCTTAACAGGAGCAGCCACCTTCTGGCCTGCTACGTTGTAGATAGCATCATCTGCTGTCTCTGCAGTAGCCTCGCTAACACCCTTCACGCCAGTAGGATCAACTGCAATAGTCTCAATCTTGAGATTATCGAACCATGAGCGACGTGCATCAATGTTATAGTTAGAAGTCACAACAAACTGGGTAAAGTTACCAGGTATTGCAATCTCTGCAGTCATCTGAGAACCCTTCTTTGAGTTCACGGTAGAACCATACATCGTTTTATTTGCATAGTTAAGAACGAGTTCGAAACTTGTCTTGTTGTTAGCCTCATCACAGATAACATCATTAGACTGTGAAGAAGATCCAATAGCAGTAAACTTGCTACGGTCGAATGCAAATGTGTTTACAGACTCAGTGTTAGAGTATGGGCTGAAGAACAGACCTGCAACAGTCTCATTTTCGTCATTCTTAAGATAGAAGCCAGTGTTTCTGTTAATGAGAGCACCGAAGTAATAGTCAAAAGAAACACGAACTATCTTACCCTTATACTCTTCAGGGTCAACAGTTACAACAGCATTACCATTACCTACACGCAGAACGCCTGGACATTTATCTTCCTCATTTACCACATATCCAACAGTGAATGATGTATTACCTGATGTTTCAGTAACATTGAAGTTATCAATATCAATAGATCCCTTCTCACCAGCGATAACATAATGACTTGTTTCTTCATTAAGAGTTGGTTCATTAGAGAAGTCTATATCAACTAAAGCATTAACGCTCTCAGCAGGTATAGTAGTCTTAAAGTCCGCAACAGCAGCCTCAAGAACAGTCTTAGCCTCTACCATAGCATTGTAATCCTCGTTAGTTGCATCCTCGGCAGTATCATAAGAACCATTCTCTTCCTTATCCTTGTATGTAGCCTCAGCAGTAGCAATAGCATCAGCAAGTGCAGACTGACCAGTAGCAGTAGAGTATATAGGCATAGCCTTTACGCTCTTTGCATCATTGATAGCAGAAGTAAGATCAGAGAACACGGCATTAGCCTTAGTATAAGTCTCGCAGAATCTCTTTATAGGTCTTACTACCTTATCCATAATAGAGTCAGGCTCGTTGTATGTCGGGATAGGAGCACCAGTCTCTTCATCTTCACCATCAATCATGTTAGCGTAGCCCTGATTCTCTTTTCCTACAGTAGGATCAACGAATCCATTGAAGATTGTCTCATCGTCAAGAGTCTGATAGAACTGAACATAAGTTTCATTCTCAGCGATAAGAGCGTTCATTTCAGCCTTCAACCAAGGTGTCTCCTCTTTAGCGAGAAGAGTCTTAGCCTCTTCAAGGTTTGCTGCAGCCGCTGCTATCTGAGTTTTTACGTCAGCAATATACTGAAGTTCTTCTGCTGTATGAGTACCAGAAAGTTTACAGTAAATACGAGGATTCTTAAAGAAATATCCAAAACCTAATGTTCCAAGTGTACCATAGTAAGAATCTTCACGTGGATAAGTCTTTGAACCAATTTCATATGAACCATCCTTTGTAATATTAAATACGATATAGTTCTTTTCGTATGAATCAGAAGGAACGTTCACAATGCTACTTGCTATAACATTTCCTTCAGCATCCTTTACATACAACTCATTATCCAATGGAGTAAATCCTAAGTTATATGTCCATCCAGCGTCTACATCCTTAGTATATCGAGTAGCACCAGAGCAGTCCATAGAATATACATACACACCAGCGGCAAGATCCTTTGTCATTCTCATTGACATCTCCGACGGTGTAGTACCATACATATAATGTCCTAACTCCCACCATGAAATATCCTTTACACCGCAAAGATCACTGCCATCTTGATTGAATCCACGATCTGAAACATTTCCATTATTGTCGTAGAATTTCCAATCACCAATACCAGTCTGCTTCTGCAATTTCCCTGTACTCTTAGTTCGCTTTGACCAGTCCGTACCGTTAGTACACGTAGCGATAAAGTCATCCATATCATTTGCGAGGAAACCATCTTCTGACTCCAACGCCTCAGTGAGTCCACCAAGCACCTCATCAAGTTCCGCCTGTGAACTTTCCTCTGTAATAGATTCTACCGCTTCAATATTTTCCTTAAGTCCAACGAGATAATCAGTCTCCTCCCAGTCCTTCGCATTTACAATTTCCTTAACAAAATCAATTGCATCATCACGCTGGGCGATATTTGCATACTGAGTTGCTGGTTGTATCTGCACATCAGAAATCTCAACAGCAGGATTCATACCCGTGAAAGCCAAATACCAATCACGTGCAGTACCATCGCCAGGAATAGCAAAGGCAACAGTCTGCCAATCCGATGTAAGGTTTACGCCTTTGCCAAGAGACACGAAATTCTCAGCACTTGTATAACCTCCAGAATTACCAAAGAGACTAACAAAGTTTAGTCCTGCATATTTACCATAGGTATTTACATTATCCGTTGTTGTGTACACAACATTTGTTGAACCAGGATAAGCAAACGTTTCCTGACGGATCTTAAAACTTACTACATAAGCACCAGATGGGTTATCTACATTAAATTTGTAGTACATACCCTCTGTCATAACATTAGACTTGCTGTAGAAAGAACCCTTGTCTGGATCATAAGTAAAGAGATCCGCTACAGTATTTCCCTCTGTTGCAGAAACAGCGGTCCAGCCATCGAAGTTAGAAGCGCAAGTACCATTAGTGCAAATATTTGCACCATCAATTTTAAACCTGCCCTGTGGAGCATACACAAACTCTCCTACTTCAAAAGCAGAACTTGAAAGAGCCGAGCACAAGGCAACAGCCCCAAAAAGTAAAGTTTTCTTCATAATCGATTAAGTTAGTTAATAATATAAATTATGATGTTTTATTTACGAATTAGTTGCTGCAAAGTTACTATTTTTTTCTTTTCTATCAAAATTTTTATCATAAAATATTCAAAAAGGTTCATCTTTTTACTATAACTATCTTTTCTAACTATGCTATAAATGTTTTTTTTCGTATTTTTGTAAAGTAAATTTATACAAAAATCATATAAAAAGAAAAAAATGAACAAACTAAAGACCTTGTTGGGTTTTGACCCAACACAGACCACAATGAAAACAGAAGTAATGGCAGGACTTACAACTTTCCTTACCATGTGCTACATTCTTGCCGTCAATCCAACCGTCCTTTCTACGACTGGCATGGACAAGCCCGCACTGTTTACCAGCACTGCTATTGCTTCTGCCATCGCCACGGTTCTATTGGCTTTCATGGCCAAACTGCCATTTGCTCAGGCTCCCAGCATGGGTCTTAACGCATTCTTTGCTTTTACGCTATGCCAAGCGTTAGGTCTTACGTGGCAACAGTCTATGGCGGTACTGTTAGTTGAAGGTATATTATTTCTTCTTATCACCTTTCTTAATATACGAGACATGATACTGGAGAGCATACCAACGAACCTGCGTTACGCTATATCCGTAGGTATCGGTATGTTTATCTCGTTCATTGGACTGAAGAACGCTGGCATAATAGTATCAGACCCAGCCACCTTTGTCAAGTTAGGAACCTTCACCCCGATGTCCATTCTCGGCATCATCTCTATCATTATCAGCAGTATGCTTATGATACGCCGCGTAAAGGGAGCATTGTTCTATGGCATTATTATTTCCACATTAATAGGTTTACCTCTCGGAGTAACAACAGTACCTGACGGTTGGCTTCCTGTTTCAACCCCACACAGCATAGAACCAATATTCTGTCAGTTTGACTTCAGCAACTTTTTTACGCTCAAGACCTTCATGATAGTATTCTCCTTGCTTCTCGTTAACATCTTCGATACGCTCGGCACGCTTATAGGACTTGTAGAGAAAGTTGGTATAGCAAAGCAGGATGGTAACACCCCAGGCATGAAAGAGGCTATGATGAGCGACGCTATTGGCACCACAGCGGGCGCGATACTCGGTTGTTCTACCATCACGACCTACGTAGAGAGTGCATCTGGCGTTGCTGAGGGTGGACGTTCTGGAGTCACCTCCCTTGTTGTTGGTTTGTTATTCTTCCTGTCTATCTTCTTCTCTCCTATCTTCCTTCTTATTCCTGCCGCAGCAACAAGCGGTGCACTGGTTATGGTAGGTGTGCTAATGGTCGACGCCTTTAAGAAGATAGACCTTGAGGATATCTCCGAGGCATTCCCTGCATATATCACCGTTATCACGATGGTACTGTGTTACTCTATCGCTGACGGTATATGCCTCGGCATTATGAGTTACGTCCTTATCAAGTTACTGACAGGCAAATATAAGGACCTTAATCTCACCTTATATATATTAGCGATATTGTTTGTATTGAATTACGCTTGTAATTAGCCGTCTTCCTACCCTCTACAATTCCTCTATGGGGCTATACATCGCCAAGTGGTGTACAGCCTTCCAGGCTGGGAATAATGAAACATCCTAAAACCCGTAGGCTTCGCCCACGGTTACTAACAGTATTGGCTTCCAGCCAAATTACTATAACTTTGACATGGCAATATAACAAAAAGATGTTTTATGACTTTGACATGGCAATATAACAAAAAG
>CAKQSF010000010.1 GCA_934272845.1 uncultured Prevotella sp. | reverse complement strand
GGGTACTACCGCAAAGGATGTTGCTCTGTACATCATGGCACAGATGACGACTTCTGGTGCAACGGGTTACGCAGTGGAGTACGCTGGTTCTGCCATCCGCAATATGTCTATGGAGGGTCGTCTTACACTGTCTAACCTCTCTATCGAGATGGGTTCACGTGCTGGTATTATTGCTCCTGATGAGACTACTTTCGCTTACCTCAAGGGTCGTGAATATGCTCCTAAGGGTGAAGCATGGGATAAGGCTGTTGAGTATTGGAAGACTCTGAAGAGTGATGACGACGCAGTGTTTGACAAGGAGGTTACATACCGCGCTGAGGATATTACTCCACGTATAACATACGGTACAAACCCTGGAGCCGGTATTGCCATCGACGGCACTGTTCCTGCTCTTGACTCTGTATCTGAAGAAGAGGCTGCACAACTCAAGGCACAACTCGACTATATGCAGTTCGAACCAGGACAGAAGTTGGAGGGCACTCCTGTTGACTACTGCTTCCTTGGTGCTTGTACTAACGGTCGTATTGAGGACTTCCGTGCCTTTGCTTCTGTAGTGAAAGGTAAGAAGAAGGCCGACAACGTAGTAGCATGGTTAGTACCAGGCTCATGGCTCGTTAGACAGCAAATTATAGATGAGGGTATTGACAAGATTTTGGAAGAAGCAGGTTTTGAACTGCGTCTACCTTCTTGCTCTGCTTGTCTGGCAATGAACCCTGATAAGGTGCCTGCTGGCAAACTGGCTATATCAACCAGCAACCGTAACTTCGTTGGTCGTCAGGGACCTGGTGCTCGCACCGTTCTGGCTTCACCATTGACCGTTGCAGCATCTGCTATCACAGGCGTAATCACTGACCCAAGAAAAATCTAAGTAACATGGCTAATAAAAAATTTAATATCATTAAGTCAACCTGCTTACCAATAGCTATTGACAACAATAATACTGATAACATCATCCCTGCTCGTTACCTCGCCTTCACTACTCGTGACCCTAAGTTCTATGGCGATGCTTTCATGCACGACATTCGTTTTGACGCTGACAACAAGCCTGTTGCAGACTTCATTATGAACAAGGCTCCATTCAACGAGAAGCCTTCTGAGGGGGTTCGCGAAATCATTATCGGTGGTAAGAACTGGGGCTCTGGCTCTTCACGTGAACACGCCGCTTGGGCTATCGCTGGTTACGGAGTACGCGTTGTAATATCTTCTTCATTCGCAGATATTCACCGTAACAACCTCCTTAACTGCTTCGTGCTCCCTGTTATCGTAACACCAGAGTTTCAGGCAGAACTCTTCGCTACAGTAGAGAAGGATGCTAACGCTATCGTTACGGTAGACCTTCCTAACCAGACAGTTACCAATGAGGCAACTGGTCACTCTGAAAAATTTGAGATAAACTCTTACAAGAAGTATTGTCTCGAAAATGGTCTCGACGACATCGACTTCTTGCTGGAGAACCAAGACAAGATTGTAAAGTGGGAAAACAAAGAATCGAAATAATGGATTCGACACTCCGTGATGGTGAACAAACCAACGGAGTGTCATTTCTTCCTCATGAAAAACTGAGCATCGCACGTATGTTGCTACGCGATGTAAAGGTAGACAGGATTGAGGTTGCCTCTGCCCGTGTGTCAGAAGGTGAAAAAGATGCGGTGAAGATGATTTGCCGCTACGCTAAACAGTTGGGAAAACTGGACGCAGTAGAAGTGCTGGGCTTTGTTGACGGCAATAAATCGGTAGACTGGATTGCTGACTGTGAAGGCAAGGTGATTAATCTTCTCTCTAAGGGGTCATACCGCCATTGCTTTCATCAACTACACAAGGAACCTGACGAGCATATCGCTGACATCAAAAAGACTATAGCATACGCTCACAGCAAAGGCTTTACCGTAAACCTTTACCTTGAGGACTGGAGCAACGGTATGAAGGACTCACCTGACTATGTGTACCATATGGTTGACGCATTGAAGGGTGAGGGCATTGAGCGTTTTCTGCTTCCTGACACTCTCGGAGTGCTGACACCTGAGATGACAGGACGTTTCTTTAAGGACATCACTACCCGATTCCCTGAGATACGCTTTGACTTCCATGCCCATAACGACTACGACCTCGCTGTAGGCAACTCTCTTGCAGCCGTAATGAATGGCGCAACAGGTTTGCATTGCACTGTAAACGGACTGGGCGAACGTTGTGGTAACGCTCCGTTAGCGTCTGTTCAGGCTGTGCTTCACGACCAATGTGGCATTGAAACCAATATCCAGGAGAATATGCTCAACGAGATTAGTCACCTCGTAGAAGGATATTCTGGCATCGCTATCGCCGCAAATCAGCCTATAGTTGGTGAAAACGTGTTCACTCAGGTGGCTGGGGTACACGCTGATGGCGACAATAAGCATAACCTTTATTGCAACGCTCTCATGCCTGAACGTTTCGGAAGAAAGCGTGAGTATGCCCTCGGCAAGAACTCAGGTAAGGCAAACATTGAGCGCAACCTGCAGGAATTAGGCTTAGAACTAACTCCCGAGCAGACCAAGCGTGTTACACAACGTATCACAGAACTAGGCGACCGCAAGGCTCTTGTTACGCAGGATGACCTGCCATTCATTGTGGCTGACGTCTTGAAACACTCTGCTCCAGAAGAGAGAATCAGGCTTAAGGGATATATGGTGAGCCTTTCTTACGGTCTGAAGCCACACGCCTGCATCAAGATTGAAATTGACGGTATGCGCTTTGAGGCTGACGCTACGGGCGACGGACAATATGATGCTTTCGTTAAGGCGCTGCGACATATATATAAGGAGACGCTGAACAGAACGTTCCCTATGCTGGAGAACTACTCTGTTTCTATCCCACCAGGTGGACGTACTGACGCTCTCGTGCAGACACAGATTACTTGGCGCATGAAGGATGGGAAGACATTACGTACTCGTGCGCTTGATGCTGACCAGACTGAGGCGGCTATCAAGGCTACGATTAAGATGCTCAACCAGATAGAAGAGAGTTATCCTTTATCTGTAAAAGAAATAATTGCGCAAGGTAATGAGAAAGAAAAGTAGAGAAATGGACAGCAAATGGGCTTTACAGATAATGCGTAAAGCACCTTATATCACTGTTAGTTTCACACGTGAAGATGGTACAGCATATGGTATTCCCTTATCTTTAGCGTGCACGGATGATAATACTTGGTATTTTCATTGCGCCAACGAAGGGGACAAACTGAATGCAATACGTCAGAATCCTAACGTATGTCTGTCAGCAGTAACACGTTGTCAGCCCACTGTCGGTCCTAAAGACTTATCTTTTACCGTACAGTACAAATCGGCTGTTGCTTTTGGTAAAGCAGAAATTGTTACTAACGAGGAAGAAAAGGTATTGGCTTTACGTGCCATTTGTGAGCGTTTTCTGCCTCAAAATATGGATGCTTTCGATGCAAGCATTGCAAGGAGTCTCTCAAGAACAACCGTTGTAAGAATAAGACTTACGGAAAAGCCTACTGGCAAACGTAAGGAATACGACAAGGACGGAGAAGAGATGAAATGGCAACGCATGGAATAAATAAAAATAGCGATGAAGAATGGTTATGTTTCTTCATCGCTATTTCCTTTTTGCCAAATCGCTGTTTTCTTTTCGTGAAGTCGCTATTTTCTTTTTGTGATGTTATACACGCACATATTATATGGTTATTCTATTGGCAATAAGAGAAAAAATAGAATACGATTGTACAACGTTATCATCTCTCAGCCCAATCTCCTCGGTCAAGGTTACGGTAACTTATAGCCTCTGCAAGGTGTGATAACCTTACATTAGGAGATGCATCCAAATCGGCAATCGTACGTGCAACCTTCAATATTCGGTTATAAGCACGTGCAGAAAGCGACATTCTCTCCATTGCAACACGTAACATTTCTATTCCTTCCTCATCAGGTTCAGCAAACTGGTGTATCATGCTCTCGGTCATCTGGGCATTACAGTGTATTCCCTTAAAATCTTTATAGCGTTCCGCTTGTATCTTACGAGCATTGATAACCCTCTCTCTTATCTGTTCACTTTTCTCCCCTTCCTTGACAGATGATATATCCTTAAAAGGGACTGGCTGTATCTCGCACTGAATATCTACTCTGTCCATAAGAGGTCCTGAAATCTTAGACATATAACGATGTCTTTGTGATGGGGTACAAATACAATTGTGGGTCGGGTCTCCATAGTAGCCACATGGACAAGGATTAGCACTCGCCACAAACATGAATGAGCAAGGGAAATCCACAGAATATTTAGACCTTGTTATGGTAACATGCCTATCTTCCAATGGCTGACGAAGTACTTCAAGCGTCGCTTTGTTAAATTCGGGTAATTCATCTGCAAACAATACACCATTATGCGCAAGACTTATCTCTCCTGGCTGCGGTGTGTTACCCCCGCCAACAAGGGCAACTTGCGAAATAGTATGATGTGGAGCACGGAACGGACGTTGCGAAATCAAGGATGTTCCTGCAGGTAACTTACCGGCAACAGAATATATCTGAGTAGTTTCTAAACTCTCTGCTAACGTTAAGGGAGGCAAAATGCTCGGTAATCGCTTTGCTACCATACTTTTACCTGACCCAGGAGGACCAACCATTATTAGGTTATGGCCACCCGCAGCAGCCACCTCCATAGCACGTTTTACATTCTCTTGTCCCTTAACGTCAATAAAATCAAGTTCGCACTTGTATTGTTGCTCATAGAAAACCTTACGTGTATCAAAGACCATTGGCTTTCTATCTATCTGCCCAGAGAGAAACTGTACCACTTCTTGGAATGTTTCCATGCCATAAACATCAAGGTTATTAACTACAGCCGCCTCCATTTCGTTCTCCTTAGGTACGATAAATCCTTTGTACTTAAGTTTTCTTGCCAATATGGCTACAGGCAAAGCCCCTTTAACAGGCTTCAATTTTCCATCAAGACCTAATTCTCCCATCAGCAGGTAATCATTCAACATATCGTCGATCATCCCACCATTTGCAGCCAAAAGACTTATTGCTATAGGAAGATCAAAGCCCGAACCTGCCTTACGCAGGTTAGCAGGAGAAAGGTTTATAGTGATACCTTTATTCGGATATTTATAATGATTGTATACGAAAGCAGTACGAATGCGGCTTAGACTTTCTTTTACAGCCTCATCCCCCAACCCCGTAAGCACTGTGCTCTGTCCCGATTCTACGCTTGTCTCTATCGTAACAATATTAACTTCTAAGCCGTTTACTGCGGCACTATACGTCTTTACTAACATAGACTTAGGCTGTTTTAATTCTTACTTATAATAGTAAAATAAGATCACTAATATAGAAAAGTGGATAAAAAACTTAATTACTTAAAGATTTAGAGGGCACAGCATTGTGCTACGCCCTCTTTTTTAATATCTCAAGTAGTTTCTCTGTTGCTCCTGAGCGTGACTTTACATAAGTTCCAGCAGCATTGGCAGCCGCAGTAAGTTGTTCTTCTGACGCTATAAATTCATCCATTACCTTCTGGAAATCATTAGCATCGTTAATAGAAATACCTCCACCACATTCCTTTAACTCTTTCGCTTCTTGGAACTTTTGATGGTTAGGACCAAAGATTACAGGTATATTCCACACCGCAGCCTCTGGCAAATTATGTATTCCTACGCCAAATCCACCACCTACGTATGCCACATTACCATATTTATATATGGATGACAGCAGTCCGAAGCAGTCTATAATGAGTACCTCTGCCTCCCCTATTATGTTAACATCATCTGCATCAATCTGGGTATAACGCAAGACTTTTCGTCCTTCAAGCAACTTCATAATCTGCTCAAGATGACTCTCGTCTATAACATGCGGTGCTATAATAACCTTCCAATCTGGATGCTTGGCAAAGTAAGGCAAGAATATCTGCTCGTCAGGAAGCCATGAACTGCCTGCCACAAACACATTTTTACCATTCTTAAACGCCTTAACGACTGGTATACTCTTGCTTTCCTTGGCAATCTGAATAACTCTATCAAAACGGGTATCGCCCGTAACAATGACATTATTCATACCAAGCGTAGCAAGAAGTCTTTTACTTTCCTCATTCTGTACAAAGAAATGGGTGAAGCATTTCAATACATGCCTGTACTGATAGCCATACCATTTGAAGAAAATTTGTTCCTTCCTGAATATGCTACTTACGCTATATACTGGCACATTCCTATGACGAAGGATATGAAGATAATTGTACCAGAACTCATACTTGATAAAAAAAGCCACAACTGGACGCACTGTTCTCAAAAAACGTAATGCGTTCGTTGGCGTATCTATAGGAAGATAGCACACAATATCAGCGCCATCATAATTTTTTCTCACCTCGTAACCAGAAGGAGAGAAGAACGTTAACAATATCTTGTGCTGAGGAAATACCCTACGATATTCCTCTATAATAGGCCTACCTTGCTCAAATTCACCCAAGGACGCAGCATGAAACCATGCATACTGCGCCTCT
Organism: uncultured Prevotella sp.; assembly: GCA_934272845.1. Lineage (GTDB taxonomy): Bacteria > Bacteroidota > Bacteroidia > Bacteroidales > Bacteroidaceae > Prevotella. The sequence goes on along the minus strand of CAKQSF010000010.1, from coordinate 61,539 downwards.
GGGTCAACCTTTTCTTTCAAGAGTTTGAAAGCATCACGTTCTCCTTTCCACATTTTCTTTACCTTGTCAGAGAAAAGTGTGGCAACAATGATACCCAACTCGTATAGATATAATAATATGTTATACATTTATTATCCGAGCACCTCTACTGCTTTATTTATTCTGTTTATGGTCTCTTCCTTACCAAGGAATGCACTGATGTCGAACATGCCTGGTCCTTTTCCTTCGCCTACAAGACACAAACGGAAGGCATTCATTACCTCTCCGAGTTTGTAACCCTTGCTTTCTATCCATGCCATAACGACAGTTTCCTGTCCCTCTACAGAGAAGTCCTCTACATTCTGCAGTACCTGTGCCAATTCTTTCATTACCTCAGCCGAATTCTCCTTCCAGCGTTTCTTGACGGTTTTCTCATCATAACGGTCTGGAGCATAGAAGAAGAATGAGCACAAAGGCCATAACTCTTGTACAAAGTTTACACGATCTTTCATCATCTCTACTACCTTTGTTATCTGCTCCATGCTTGCATTAGCACCGTTGTTAGCCACGATTGGTGCAAAGAGTCGTGCTATCTCATCGGCAGACTTTATCAGCATATATTCATGATTGAACCATATTCCCTTCTTGTAATCGAACTTGGCGCCAGCCTTAGAACATCTTGATATGTCAAAAGCCTTTACCAATTCTTCAAGTGAAAAGACCTCTTGCTCTGTGCCAGGATTCCATCCCAAAAGAGCGAGGAAGTTTACAACAGCCTCTGGGAAGTATCCACTCTCACGATAACCAGAACTTACCTCCCCAGTCTTAGGGTCGTGCCACTCTAATGGGAACACTGGGAAGCCCAAGCGGTCACCATCACGCTTAGAGAGTTTTCCTTTGCCTTCAGGCTTTAGGAGCAATGGCAAATGAGCAAACTGTGGCATGGTGTCCTCCCAACCGAAGGCACGATAAAGCAGTACATGCAATGGGGCTGACGGCAACCATTCCTCACCTCGTATTACGTGTGATATCTCCATAAGGTGGTCATCCACAATATTCGCCAAATGATATGTAGGCAATTCGTCTGCACTCTTATAGAGCACCTTGTCGTCAAGGATATCTGTCTTGATACGAACCTCACCGCGTATCAAGTCGTTTACGAGCACTTCCTCGCCTGGCTGTATCTTAAAGCGTACAACATACTGCTTTCCGTCAGAGATGAGTTCGTCAACCTCCTCCTTTGAAAGTGTAAGTGAGTTACGCATCTGCAAACGAGTATGGGCATCATACTGAAAATTCTTTATCTCGTTACGCTTAGCCTCCAATTCTTCTGGGGTGTCAAAAGCGATATACGCCTTATCGTTATCGAGCAACTGCTGTACGTATTTCTTATATATCTCTCTGCGTTCACTCTGTCTGTATGGTCCTTTGTCACCTCCAAAACTTACGCCTTCGTCGAAGGTTATGCCCAACCAACGGAAAGACTCTATAATATAGTCCTCGGCTCCTGGCACAAAACGGTTAGAGTCAGTATCTTCTATGCGGAATATGAGTTCTCCACCATGCTGGCGAGCAAATAAATAATTAAACAAGGCTGTACGTACACCGCCGATATGCAGCGCACCTGTTGGACTCGGTGCAAAGCGCACTCTTACTTTTCTTGCGTTCATAAAAATATTGTAATCTATATTCTTCTTTTATTGGTTATATAAAGCCAGATAAGTGTATTTTGTTGCAAAGTTAGCAAATAAATCCCGTAACTACTAACTTTTTCGTTGTTTTTATAGCCGGAACCGTTTTTTTTTTGTATTTTCGCAGTCGAAAGTTGGCTATATAATAAAACTAACAAAATTAAACCATCATCACTATGGCTATGGAAAACGTGACAACATCCAAGTTGTCTAACATTAAATCTATACTGGCTACGCTGGGCGTACTCATCATTACTGTATCATTAGTAGTGCTGGTAATGCCTAACACTGAGAAGCCACGACTTACATATACTATCAACGAACCATGGATGAATCCGCAACTGATTTCTCCTGGTCAGATTCTGATACAGAAAGACCCCAAGATTGTAGAACAGGAACAACAAGAGGCATTAAACAATGAATACCTCCCCTACTACACCCGTAATGACAACATTGGCAGGAAGCATACCTCACTTTTCCTTGAAAAATATGGGGAAGGCATGCCTGGCATTTCCGCTTACGCCATGCAACTGGTGGCAAATGCTATGACCACCATTTACAACAGGGGAATTATGCGTCAGGATGACTACCAACAGGCATATGCGAAAGATAGCCTTTTCACCTTCATGTTGGTCAACTACCAACAGGCCCAACGCACTACTGTGAAGGATATGTACACTACTAAAAAGGCTTACGAATCGCTATTCGCAGACAAAAGACTTGAGAAATATCGTGAGGAGTTAAAGAAATGTAACCTTAACGAGTATCTTGTACCTAACGTTAGTTTTGACGCAAGACGCAGTAAACTAGCCAAGCAGGACATTATATCTATGGTTCCTACAAACTCTGGCGTAATGAAACAGGGACAGGAAATAATCAACCGAGGCGACATTGTAACTGACGAGAAAGCGCGTATGATTGACAGTTACAACGACTTCATTAGCACCGAGGCTCACAAAGGACCTTACGAACTGCTGCGCACTAATGGCATACAGTGGCTTTACGTTATGACACTCATGTTGTTTTTCCTTACATACATGGTGTTCTTCCGCCGAGACTACCTCGACAAACCCCGTTCGCTTGCCATGGTCTTCACCCTTCTCACCATTTTCCCTATGATGAATGCCTTGATGATGCGCCTCGACCCACGCAACATCTTCATTCTTCCTCTGTGCATAGTACCGATGTTTATACGTGTGTTTCTTGATTCACGTACTGCCTTCATGGCTCACATTGTCATGGTACTGATATGTGCTGCAGCGGTCAGTGAGAAATTTGAATTCATTCTGGTACAATTCAGCGCTGGTGTCGTTGCCATCTGTGCCCTGCGTGAGTTGTCTCGCCGATCACAGATGTTCAACACTGCTATATTCGTGGCACTAACCTGCATCCTGACATACACCATAGTGAAGTTTCTTGACAATAAAGACATCACCTTCGAAGCACTGCGTCATCCCTACTTCACCTTTATCTGCAACGGTGTTCTGCTACTGCTCACATACCCACTGATGTTCGTTGTTGAGAAAACATTCGGCTTCATATCACCAGTAACTCTCTTTGAACTGTCGGACATCAATCGCGATGTGCTCCGAAAACTATCCGAAGTGGCACCAGGAACATTCCAGCATTCTATCACCGTCAGTAACCTCGCCTCAGCCATAGCCAACGAGGTCGGTGCAAAAAGTCTGTTGGTTAGGACTGCGGCACTCTATCATGATATCGGCAAAATGACCAACCCTGTTTTCTTCACGGAAAACCAAGCAGGTGTAAATCCGCATACACGTATGCAGCCCAAGGAGAGCGCACAGATTATTATAAGCCATGTTACTGAAGGCGTAAAGATTGCTAAGAAGTATGGCATACCCGACGTAATAAGCAACTTCATCCTGACACACCATGGATGCGGACTTGCCAAGTATTTCTACACAACCTACCAGAACGCGCATCCTGACGAGATTATTGACGATACACCTTTCCGCTATCCTGGACCTAACCCCTTCAGCCGTGAACAGGCCATCTTGATGATGGCTGATAGCGTTGAGGCTGCGTCACGCTCACTGCCTGAATATACGGAGACTACTATTTCTAACGTGGTAAACCGCATAATAGACGCCCAGGTAAACGAAGGTTTCTTCCAAGAGTGTCCTATTACATTCCGCGACATTGCCACTGCAAAACGTGTGCTCATAGAAAGGCTTAAGAGCATATACCACACTAGAATACAATACCCTGAATTAAGGAAATAAGAATGGACTACATCTCACGCTGGTGGCAAAGTCACGGCTTCGGCATTGAGTCGAAAACTGACTTCGCCTTTCTTCATGACATAATACGGGAAACATACCCATACTACGCCTACGAAGACCTTGCTACACATTTCCCTGAAACTTCTGCCACAGATGTAGCCAAAGCACATCTGCTACTAAGATTGTGCAACTACACACAACCCGAATCTACGCTTATGCATGGCAACGTGCCTGAGATTATGGTTGCGGCTATTCACCACGGTTGCAAGAAGACGGAAATAAAACAACACGACTCGAAATATGCTAAACTTGCATTGCTCAACATTCCGGCCATAATCCATAGTGGATTACTCATAGAACTGATTCCCAAAAGAAGTGCCGATGAAAATCAATGCTACGTTATAATATTGACAGACATAAATGAAAGGAACGCTACACTGTGGAACGATATTGTAAACGCGCAGACTATTACATACGACATGCGCGACACGGGCATTGCCCTAATCCGGCCACAACGCTATCCTGAACACTACAAAATACTCCCCGTAAAATGAAATTAACCAAGATATATACACGAACAGGCGACAAAGGTACCACATCCCTCGTAGGAGGACAACGTGTTAACAAGGATTCCTCTCGCCTCGAAGCCTACGGCACCATGGACGAGTTGTCTTCACATCTCGGTTTACTTGCCTCATTATTAGGCTGCGACGAAGCAAGCAAGAATATTGTACAGGAAATTGAACGCATACAGAACAACATCTTCAATGTTTGCACCTTCCTCGCCACAAACACTGACGAAACTCCTATCTACCCATCTGCAAAATTAGCACAACTGGAGGTTGAACACATGGAGACACTCATTGACAATGCTAACGCCACATTGCCACCACTCTCCAGTTTTATTCTGCCAGGCGGATGCACGCAAGCAGCACAATGCCACGTATGCCGAACTGTATGCCGACGGGCCGAACGACGCATTGTAACGCTCTATAGCGAAGCATATACCAACGAAGCAGACACCAACAACGAGGCATACCTGCAAGCCCAAATAATGTTACGTTACGTAAACCGACTGTCGGATTACCTCTTTGTATTATCACGGAAATTAAACATTATTAATAATACAGAAGAAAAAACATGGCAAAATACTTGCAGATAGGAAAAAAAATTGTAACTTTGCCGCCAAATAGAAAAAGGGCTATACAGCGAACTGTCATAACGACAAGAGCGTTACCCTTTGACAAACCATAAAAAATCTAAGAATTATGTATTGGACACTTGAACTTGCGTCAAAACTGGAAGATGCACCATGGCCAGCAACCAAGGAAGAGCTCCTTGACTACGCTAACCGTTCCGGCATTTCTGCCGAAGTAATAGAGAACCTTGAAGAACTTGAAGACGAAGGCGAGCCTTACGACTCTATCGAAGATATTTGGCCCGACTACCCTACTAAAGACGACTTCTTGTTTGATGAGGAAGAGTACTAAACGAATTGTGCAAACAATAAAAGACACAAAACAATAAAAAAAACAGCAATAAGAGAATTAACATTTATTTCTCGTATTGCTGTTTTTGTATTTTAGAAAAGGGTTAAGCAGTAAGAGGATAAATTTCTACAAAATGTCATGAACTGCACCTTTATAACAACATTTTGATTTTCTCATACCCTTCATAATTCGCATATAGAATATAAACTCTACTTTTGCTCGATTTTATGCTAATTACAGGGTTTTCTTGTAACTAACAACAAATAAAACGTTTACGCTTTACTGCGAGAAAGCAAGTTTCCTTTTCGGCTGTAATCACATATGCTTTTACATGGTAAAAGTGCCCAAATCGTATAGTGATTAAGTCCCTTTTACTCTGTAAACACTATGCTTTCACTTCGCAATATAACCTTAATCACGAAAAAAAGGGGAAAAACTGCAAATTAATCATATTTTTCCGCCACGTAAAAGACTTTCACTTATTTTTTAGGTGTATAGAGGTCGGAGCCTTTAGTTTTTCATATTGTCACAAGAACACTTTGTTTTGTAGCATTTTGTATATGGCAGTATCTTATAGAAAAAGTTAAAAGCAAAATCTACAATCTTCATTCTACCTTGGATAGCACCGCACAATATCTTATTCTCACCGTCATATTGCATACTTTACATGAACCATACGCTTATCTGTTCTTTATCAGCAGCCTTGTTTTACACCACCGTATTGTCGGCGAACAATATTAAAACGAGGATGAACACCTCATTTCATTACACAACGCTTTATACCTAAAGCCCCCATAAGAGTAATATTGTTTTAGAGGTTACTACGCCTAAATAAACACTTAGAGACACTTACTCTTTTATAAAAACAATTGTGAATACTAACTTATATGGAAGTACACATTATATAATAATAAGAAAAAAAACAGAAGGTTTATATAATGCGCAACGCATGGAGCGACAGACGGGGTTCGAACCCGCGACCCCAAGCTTGGGAAGCTTGTGCTCTACCAACTGAGCTACTATCGCATATCGCCTCAAAAAAACCTTTGGGAACTTTACATAAACACAAAAAGGAGTTGAAAGTAAAATAAATCTACCTTCATACTCCCTCTTTCATATGCCCAAAGAGCCGATAACGAGACTCGAACTCGTGACCCACGCATTACGAATGCGTTGCTCTACCAACTGAGCCATATCGGCATTTTTGTATTAGCGAGTGCAAAGTTACAAATTATTTTTTAAACTTGCAAGCTTTCACAAGAAAAAAATCTCTTCTAAGTTTATTATCCTTCAACACACTTAATTATATATATGCAACAGACATTTAGAGTTAAAAAGCGTTAATATAACACTCCATAAAGAAAGTATATTTGTTTTTCTCAGAAAAAAGTAGTAATTTTGCACACTGTTTGGAATAAGTATCAATTAACGATCTTAAATTTAAAAGATAGCAATGTCTAAAATTTGTCAAATTACCGGCAAGAAGGCAATGATCGGTAACAACGTTTCACACTCAAAGCACCGCACAAAGCGTAGCTTCGACGTGAACCTTTTCAATAAGAAGTTCTTCTATGTAGAGGAGGACTGCTGGATTAGCCTCAGAATTTCTGCCGCTGGTCTTCGCATGATTAATAAAGTAGGTCTTGACGCTGCACTCAAGCAGGCTACTGCCAAGGGTTACGTAGATTGGAAGGATATTAAAGTAATAGGAGAATAAGCACTATGGCAAAGAAAGCAAAAGGTAATCGCGTTCAGGTAATACTTGAGTGCACAGAGATTAAGAACAGCGGTTTGCCAGGTACAAGCCGTTACGTTACTACAAAAAATCGTAAGAACACTCCAGGACGTCTTGAGTTGATGAAGTACAACCCAATCCTCAAGAAGATGACACTCCACAAGGAGATTAAGTAATCTATTTAATAATAAAGAACTATGGCAAAGAAAACCGTCGCTACCCTCCATGAAGGTTCAAAGGATGGTCGCGCATACAGTAAGGTTATCAAGATGGTAAAGAGCCCTAAGACTGGCGCTTACATCTTTGACGAAAAGATGGTTCCTAACGAGGACGTACAGGCTTTCTTCAAGTAATCATTGCTTGAACGAATAGCATTACATAAAATTTACAGAAGCTGCTTGCGTTATTTTTAATGCAATGCAGCTTCTTTTGCATTTTTAATTTTAGTATTCACAAATTTCATACCATGCAGAATTTTAAGGTTGTCATAGTAGAGGACGTGCCACTGGAAATGAAAGGTACTGAAGGATTAATAAAATCAGAAGTACCTGAGGCTGAGATTATAGGGACCGCACAAACAGAAAGCGAATATCTCAAACTGATGCGCACTGCTGAGCCAGACCTCGTTTTGTTAGATCTAGGACTACAAGGAAGCACTACTGTTGGTGTGGAGTTGTGTCGACAAACTAAAGAGAGAAACAGCAATACTAAAGTTTTAGCATTCACCGGAGAGATTTTAAACGAGAAACTATGGGTGGACGTACTCGATGCAGGGGCTGATGGCATTATCCTGAAAACTGGAGAGATGCTAACAAGAATTGACGTACTTAACGTCATGCAAGGAAAAAAATACGTCTTCAACCAACCTATAATGGAAGTTATTGTAAACAACTTCAGAAACAACGTTACAGGTGAAATCATTAAGCAGGAAGCCTCCATCGGATATGATATTGACGAATATGACGAAAGATTCCTGAGACATCTCGCACTTGGATATACTAAAGAACAAATCACCGGACTACGAGGAATGCCTTTCGGCGTAAAAAGCCTTGAGAAACGACAAGCAGAACTTGTACAAAAACTGTTCCCAGATGGACACGGCAAACAAAACGTGAACGCAGTACGTCTCGTTACCAGGGCGTTTCAGTTACATATACTTAATGCTGAGAATTTAGAAGCAGACGAAGAATAAAACTTTCGATTTATCATCAAAAAGTACTCAAATGGTATTATTTATAAAGAAAGTACTTTTTTTTCTTTGATAATTAAAGAAAAAGAAGTAATTTTGCATTGTAAAAAGATTGTAAGAGTAAAGAGAACATTGAGGGATATCTACAAGAGAGAATAGAAAAGAAATAAAAGTCCAAAACAAATGGACTATCAAGCATAGAAACAAGAACAAAAATTTTATTATAAACTATGAAACATCAGCTTCGCAGCGCAGTCTGCACAGAAGGTCGCCGCATGGCAGGAGCACGTGCTCTTTGGGTAGCCAACGGTATGAAAAGAGAGCAATTCGGTAAACCTATCATCGCTATAGTAAACTCTTTCACCCAGTTTGTACCAGGACACACGCACCTACACGAGGCAGGACAAATCATTAAGGCTGAGATAGAAAAAATGGGATGCTATGCAGCAGAGTTCAATACCATAGCAATTGACGATGGTATTGCTATGGGCCACGATGGCATGCTCTACTCTTTGCCTTCACGTGACATCATTGCAGACTCTGTGGAATATATGTGTAACGCCCATAAGGCGGACGCTATGATTTGCATATCCAACTGCGATAAGATTACCCCAGGTATGCTCATGGCTGCAATGCGACTCAACATTCCTGCCGTATTCGTTAGCGGTGGTCCTATGGAGGCTGGTGTTTACAAAGGAGAGAACCTTGACCTTATTGGCGCTATGATTAAAGGTGCCGACAAAACAGTAAGCGATGAGGAACTTGCTGAAGTAGAAAATCGCGCATGTCCTGGCTGCGGATGTTGCTCTGGTATGTTCACTGCAAACTCAATGAACAACCTTACAGAGGCTATTGGTCTCTCTCTGCCTGGCAACGGCACAATACTTGCTACACACGTAAACCGTAAGCAGTTGATGAAGGACGCTGCAAAGCAGATCGTTAAGAACGCAATGGCATACTATAATGATGGCGATGACTCTGTACTTCCACGCAGCATTGCCACACGTACAGCATTCCTTAACGCCATGACTCTTGACATTGCTATGGGTGCCTCTACTAATACAGTACTTCACCTGCTCGCTGTTGCACAGGAAGCAGGCGTTGACTTCAGCATGAAGGACATCGATGGACTATCACGCAAAACCCCATTCCTCTGCAAATTAGCACCGAACTCACAGAAATACTCAGTACAGGAGTGTGGTCGCGCAGGTGGCATGATGGGACTTCTCGGTGAACTTGCAAAGGGAGGCCTTATCGATACCAGCGTTAAGAGAGTTAACGGACATACTCTTGCAGAAGACATAGAAAAGTATTCAATACTCAAAGACAATATAGACCCAGAGGCTAAGCGTATTTATTCAAGTGCACCAGCAGGAAAATTCTGTAACCAACTCGGTGTACAGGACACACAATACGAAACTCTTGACACCGACCGCGCTAATGGTTGTATCCGCGATATAGAACATGCTTACACTAAAGACGGTGGCATGGCTATTCTGTTCGGTAACATCGCACAGGATGGTTGTGTAGTAAAGACGGCTGGCGTGGACGAGTCTATATGGAAATTCTCAGGTCCTGCCGTCGTATTCGACTCACAGGAAGATGCTTGCGAAGGCATACTTGGCGGAAAAGTAAAGAAGGGTGACGTTGTTGTAATAACACACGAAGGCCCTAAGGGAGGTCCTGGTATGCAGGAAATGCTCTACCCTACTTCGTACATCAAGTCCATGCACATGGGAAAAGAGTGCGCACTCATTACTGACGGTCGTTTCTCTGGTGGCACATCAGGCCTTTCTATCGGACACATCTCACCAGAAGCAGCAAGCGGTGGCAACATTGGCAAGATTGTTGACGGTGATATCATAGAGATAGACATACCTAATCGTTCTATCAACGTAAAACTTTCTGACGAGGAACTCGCTGCGCGCCCACAACAGCCACTGAAGCGTAACCGCGTAGTATCAAAGGCATTGAGAGCATACGCTCAGTCTGTATCATCAGCAGACAAGGGTGGTGTAAGAATCATTGACTAATAAACACTGAGGCTAAACAGAAACATGGAGAAAATAACTGGTGCAGAAGCACTAATGCTCTCGCTCAAGGCTGAGGGCGTAAAGACTATATTCGGATACCCTGGAGGCAGTATTATGCCTACATACGATGCCTTGTATGACTATACTTACGGCACAAAAAAATCATTCGAGCACATTCTTGTGCGCCATGAACAGGCTGCAGCACACGCTGCTGAAGGCTACGCAAGGGTTAGCGGAAAGGTTGGCGTTACGTTAGTGACATCAGGTCCTGGCGTAACTAACACGCTAACAGGCGTTGCTGACGCAATGATGGATTCTACACCTATCGTTGTCATTGCAGGACAAGTAGCAACAGGAGTATTGGGTTCTGACGCATTCCAGGAGGTTGACCTTGTTTCTGTCAGCCAACCTATAACAAAATGGGCATACCAAATACGCCGCGCAGAGGACATTGCATGGGCTGTTAGCCGTGCTTTCTACATTGCAAGAAGTGGAAGACCTGGTCCAGTGGTACTGGATTTTACAAAGAACGCACAGACCCAACTGATTGAATATGCACCAGCCAAGGTCGACTTCATAAGAAGTTATGTTCCTTTCCCTGAGCCTTCACAGAATGCAATAAAAGCAGCAGCAGAACTGATTAATAACGCCCAAAAACCTTTAGCTTTGGTTGGTCAAGGTGTTGAACTCGGTAATGCGCAGGAAGAACTACGCACTTTCCTTGAAAAAGCAGACATACCAGCCGGCAGGACCTTAATGGGACTGTCAGCACTACCTTCTGATCACCCTCTGAACGTAGGCATGCTTGGTATGCACGGCTCCTATTCTGTTAACATAAAGGAACAGGAGGCCGACGTAATCATTGCCATAGGTATGCGTTTTTCTGACCGTGTTACAGGAGATTTGAGCCGTTATGCTAAACAGGCAAAGATTATTCACTTAGACATTGACCCATCAGAAATAGACAAGAATGTTAAAACTACTGTGGCAGTAATAGGTGATTGTAAAGTTTCTTTACCTGCACTGACAGCACTTGTCAACGAGGCAACACATAAAGAATGGAAAGAATCATTTGCCCCACTACACCAACAGGAAGTTGATAAGGTCATCATTCCTGCAACAAAACCTACAGATGGCCCACTACTTATGGGTGAAGTAGCAAACGAGGTTGCACAAGCAGTTAATGGTGAGGCAGTAGTCGTTACCGATGTAGGTCAGAATCAGATGATTTCCGCTCGCTACTCAAAGTACAAGAACAACCGTTCTATTATTACTTCAGGTGGTCTCGGCACCATGGGTTACGGTCTTCCAGCCGCTATGGGTGCCACATACGGTGCACCAGAACGTACCGTATGCTGCTTTATGGGTGACGGTGGACTGCAGATGATGATTCAAGAATTCGGAACAATAATGGAACATCACATTCCAGTGAAGATGATTCTGATGAACAATAACTTCCTCGGCAACGTACGTCAGTGGCAAGATATGTTCTTTAACCATAAGCGTTCATTTACACCTATGACCAATCCAGACTTCGGTCAGGTAGCAGCAGCATACGATATACCACATCGTCGCGTTGCAAAACGTGAGGAATTGGCAGAGGCTATACAGGAAATGCTAAATACAGACGGTCCTTTCTTGCTCGAGACAATTATTAAACCAGACGCTAACGTTGAGCCAATGACCGCTCCAGGCAAAGCCGTAAATGAGATGATGTTGAACGTAGAATGCTAAGATAAGAAGCGAAACACGACAACATTAAACTCGCATTGACATGCAATAAAAAGCAAAGTAGATTAAAAACAAATAATGGAAAAAGACAATTACTGCTGCAGTTCAACAAAGAACAACGCTGTTCAGGAGGCTAACGAAAACACTCTCTTATACACCTTACAGGTTTACACAGAGAATATCGCTGGCGTTCTCAATCAGATTACAGGTGTTTTCACGCGCAGACAGATAAACATTGAGTCGCTGAACGTATCTCCTTCAAGTATAAAGGGAGTACACAAATATACAATCACAGCATACAGCGATGAGGAAACCATCAAGAAGGTTGTAAAACAAATAGAAAAGAAGATTGATGTTGTTAAGGCTCACTATTACCTTAACTGCGACCTTTTCCTCGTAGAAGTGGCTCTTTTCAAAATTTCTACACCACTAATGATGGCGCATCCTGAAATGTCACGTGCCATACGCCATGCAGATGCACACATAACGGAAGTTAACGAGACATTCTGTATCGTTGTATGTGAAGGAACAACAGACCATATTCTGCATTTGTTCCATGAACTTAACAGCGTAAAAGATAGCATTCTGCAATTCACTCGCTCAGGACGCATTGCCGTAACACGTAATTGTCAGGAAGAGGTAAGCCACTTCTTGCATGAACGTGGTGAATCAATGTAAGCGAGAGAAGAACAGAGTTTAAAAACATACACAGCAACATGATAGAGAAAACCACCAAATACAGTTGCACGGCTGATGCCTTCCACTGCGATTTTCAACACCAGTTATGTATAGCAGACCTTGGAAACAGCATGCTCAACGCAGCTGACATTCACTCTACTACCCGCAACTTCGGGATGACATACCTTAATACTATAAATAAGACTTGGGTACTGTCACGCTTCGCAATAGAGTTAAACGAGTTTCCACGAGAACACGAAGATTTCGTAATTGAAACTTGGGTGGAGAACGCCATGAAATACTTTACACGCCGAAATTGGGAAATATATTCTCCTGATGGAAGCAAAGTCTACGGTTATGGCAAGAGTATCTGGGCTATGATAGACACTGTAACGCGTGAACCACAAGACATTCTCGCTATCAACGACGGTAAGATAAAAGACTATATCTATCCAGAGAAGGAATGTGCGATGAAAGATGTGTCACGAGTCACTACGCCACAGATGACCGACTACACAGAATTCAAAGTGGCATACACCGACATTGACGTCAACGGGCATTGCAATTCTATGAAGTATATAGACCATGTAATGGACACATTCAATCGTGAACACTTTGAAAACTATAGACTTCAACGCCTAGAGATAGCCTATGTAGCCGAAGGACATTGGGGGGACACAATACGTATCAATCATACTTCGCAAGATGATACACAACACTTCTTCCGTCTGACAAGACAAGAAGAAAATGGCAACGAGCAAGAATTATGTCGCTTAAAAGTGTATTTTTCAAACAAATTGAAATAAAAAAGGGGTAAAAAGTTGCAATATTCAAAAATATTACTTACCTTTGCACTTCAGAATAATAAGACAGTTAAACACAAAACAATTTTATAAATTTTACTAAAATGGCAAAAATGAATTTTGGTGGAGTTATCGAGGAGGTAATGACACGTGAAGAATTCCCATTGGAGAAGGCTCGTGAAATATTGAAAGACGAGACTATCGCAGTAATCGGTTATGGTGTTCAGGGTCCTGGTCAGGCTTGTAACCTGCGTGATAACGGTTTCAACGTTATCGTAGGTCAGCGCCAGGGTAAGACTTTCGAAAAGGCAAAAAATGACGGATGGGTACCAGGTGAGACTCTCTTCTCTATCGAAGAGGCAGCAGAGAAGGGTACTATCGTAATGTGTCTGCTTTCTGATGCAGCCGTTATGTCAGTATGGCCTACACTGCAGAAGCACCTTACTCCAGGTAAGGCTCTCTACTTCTCTCATGGTTTCGCTATTACATGGTCTGACCGCACAGGTTGTGTACCTTCTAAGGATATTGACGTTATCATGGTAGCACCTAAGGGTTCTGGTACATCTCTTCGTACTATGTTCCTCGAGGGTCGTGGTCTTAACTCATCATACGCAGTTTACAACGATGCAACAGGCCGTGCTCTCGACCGCACATTGGCTCTTGGTATCGGTATTGGTTCTGGTTACCTGTTCGAGACAACATTCCAGCGTGAGGCTACTTCTGACCTTACTGGCGAGCGTGGCTCACTGATGGGTGCTATCCAGGGTCTTCTTAGTGCACAGTATGAGGTTCTCCGTGAGAATGGACACACTCCTTCTGAGGCATTCAACGAGACCGTTGAGGAGCTCACACAGTCACTCATGCCTCTCTTCGCAGCAAAGGGTATGGACTGGATGTACGCTAACTGCTCTACAACTGCACAGCGTGGCGCCCTCGACTGGATGGGTCCTTTCCACGATGCTTGCAAGCCTGTAGTACAGAAACTTTACGAGTCTGTTAAGTCTGGTCACGAAGCTCAGATTTCTATCGACGCTAACTCAAAGCCTGACTACCGTGTTGGTTTGGAGAAGGAACTTAAGGCTCTCCACGATTCAGAGATGTGGCGTACAGCAGAGACTGTTCGTCAGCTCCGTCCAGAGAACAACTAATCCTTATATAAAGGAAATTCTCTTTAGAAAATAATATTTACAGCGCATTGGACCAAGGTTCAGTGCGCTGTTTTTTTGTACCACTTACAATTTGAAAGCAGCCAAATTACTCTGTAATCACATAGTGTTTACTTTGTAATTAGGGCCTAATTACAAGGTAATTAAGCCCTAATTACGACTCAAAAAGATGTATAAAAAAATTATAAGAAAAAAACATACTTTTCCTTTCAAATTGTAAGTATTCCGCGTTGGCGGAATAAAAGCGGATCAATTTTACAGCCCACTAATTCCGCCAACGCGTAAGTATTATATGTATATGGAAGTATTCTGACTTATTGTATCTGCTTCTTATTTATTCTTCTTGAAACAATCTCACACAATCTCTTATGGCTATCCATCGAATTGGCAGCAATTACCCCTATTGGTTCTATACATGAAAGTTCATGACCCATTACATCGGTAATCACACCGCCAGCCTCTGTCACTATCAACGAAGCTGCAGCAAAGTCCCAAGGACACAACTTTATCTCAAAATATAGTTCGCATCTGCCCATAGCCATATAACATAATTCTGGTGCACAAGCACCGAAACGACGAAAATCATTACATTCTTTCATCACGTCAGCAACAATAGTTGAACACACATCTGTCAGTTCTTTATGGTAAACGGAATATGCTGTGCAGATGATAGCATCTCCAAATGGACGGTCTGATACATGAATTGGCTTACCGTTAAGAAATGCTCCCTTGCCCTTTTCGGCGGAGAACAGTTCTCCTGTGCGTGGAAGATAAACCACACCGAGACGCATTTCTGTACCCACACGCAGTCCGACGCATATAGCACACTGTGCTATGCCACGACTATAGTTGGCTGTTCCATCAATAGGGTCTATAATCCATGTATATTCATGAGACGCATCTTGCATATCCTTCTCTTCACAAAGGAATCCACTTCCCGGCATTAGTTCTGCCAAACGCGAGCAAAGAAAATCCTGAACAGCAAGGTCTGACGATGTAACAATGTTAGAATAACCACCTTTTTGCGCTACGTCAAAATGGTCCGTAACCATAAGTGAAGAGGCTTCCTTCACTACTTCTATTAAAGATTCAAGTGTAATCATTTTTTTGATATTTCCGCTTTAAATGTAAATAATCATTATGTTTTATAAATAAGTAAGTATGACTTATTTACTGCAAAGTTAAACGTTTTATTTCAAATCATACAATAATACATTAAACTTTTACGTTATTTTATTACTTATGAATATTACAAAGAATGATGCTTATCTACGTCTCCACTGCGCAGTGCTGTTAGCAGGCGCTACAGGATTATTCGGCAGGTTTATTACACTTGCAGAGATACCACTTGTATGGTATCGTATGCTCATCGCTGGCATCGTGATGTCTTGTATCATGTATTTTAATGGCCGACTACATCGTCTGCCACGTGCACATTTCAAACAAATTGTTTGGTGTGGCTTTCTACTTGTTGTCCACTGGGTATTTTTCTATGCCAGCATAAAGGCGTCAAACGTGTCCATTGGAGTTATAAGCATTGCTCTCGATGGTTTCTCTACGGCCTTACTCGACCCTATCATATCACGTAGACGTTACTCGCTGCGAGAGTTGACGTTGTCCCTTATTTCCTTCTTTGGAATACTCTTTATCTTCGGCTTCGATTCAAGATACCGTCTGGGTATAACGTTTGGCGTGCTGTGCTCTTTCTTTTACGCTCTATTTTCCATTTATAGCAAACGTGCGCAAGAAGTGACTGGCCACAAAAGTAGCACCATGTTAGTATACGAATTGGGTACGGGGTGGCTAATGCTTACTCTCGTTATGCCTATCTATGCATGGTTGTTCCCTTATGCTGCACTTGTTCCTACAACCACAGACTTTATCGCCCTTCTTATCTTCGGCTCTGTGTTTACCATCGGACCATTCCTACTACAGTTACAAGCACTACGTTCCATCAGCGCATTTACTGTGAATCTTACATATAACCTAGAACCGATTTACAGCATTGTCTTCGCTATGATTATCTTTAACGAGGCTCAAGAGGTGAATGTGTATTTCTGGGTTGGTCTAACAATGATTATCACCTCCGTGGTACTACAGACCGTCTTTGCAAGAAAAAATAAAGGTTGACACTAAAAACAATGTGTTTTTCAGTGTCAACCTGTTGGTGTATGAAAATAAAAATATAACCGTCTCTTAAAAGTTGTTGTAAGAGACGGCTATCGTTTGGCGAGTGAATATAAACTACTACTACTTCATATAATCACCATTAACTTCACATTGTTCTACAACGCAGCCTCTTGCAGCACCGCCTGCATGGTCTGTAGCATAGTGTTCATGTTCTGTTCATTACCACACACCTTCATGAAGGCATCGGTAAGATCAATGTCTTCACTCATCTCTACAGGATGTGAATGTAACAAGCACTGCATATTATCAAGTAACAGACGAAAGAGGTAAACCTGGTTCACACCTGTAGATGAATTTGCCTTTGTTGCATTGCGTCCTGCAAAGAACGCTTTAACAACCACTTGGGTCATTGCTCTTACTTCTTTCTCGCAGTGCCCCTGCACGTCTTCCATATATCCTTCAGGGAAACCATCGAAGAAGTCTTCAAGAGACATTACCCTACCCGACAGCAAAGACGTAAAGTTACGTCTATACTCAGTCACCATATCCTCATGAGCCTCTTCCGTTCGGCAAACGTGCTTGAAGAGATCCATAGGTGTTTGCAGCGTCGGAGCGACCTCAGGCGAACGCAGTATGGCTATGAGTTCTTCTGCTGTATCATAATGAATGATGGCAAGCGGATTAAAAAGAATATCAAAATAATGCTTTGATATCTCTTCATAATGCTCTAACATTATTTGTTTTACCCTCTGCGGTGTCAGTTCCACCGCTTGTTCTTGGTGTTCCATGTTTTCAGACAGTACACCTTCTGCAAACGAAGCAAAGAAAGCACGTATCAGTGCAGGCTGAGAGTTTCTCATTTCTTTTATTTCTTTCTATTTTTAATACAATCTATATTTCTTTTCAGTCCGTCATATTTTGCCCTTTTTACAGCCGAGCCTTTAAAGAGTGTTCTGTACTGCTCTACCGTTAGTTCATCCCATTCCTCCTTTGTCATAGCCCTCAGAGCCTCTGAAGGAAGAAACTCTTGAACAGTAGTAGGCAAGGCATTAGCATTATGTGGACATGCGTTCTGACACTTATCACACCCATATATACAGTCCTTCATCATTTCTGCAATATGTTCTGGTATCTCTCCACGGTTCTCTATTGTTTGATAAGACAAACAAAGTTTTGCATCAAACTTCTCTCCCAAGGCGTGCGTAGGACATGCATCTATGCATCTTCTGCAGTTGCCACAACCTCTATTCAAAGGAAAAGTCACCTCTGCCGCAATAGCATCCGTCATTATCTCGC
The DNA here is from genome assembly GCA_934272845.1 of uncultured Prevotella sp. Lineage (GTDB taxonomy): Bacteria > Bacteroidota > Bacteroidia > Bacteroidales > Bacteroidaceae > Prevotella. Next base: position 43,372 of record CAKQSF010000010.1, on the reverse strand, counting down.
CAAGAAAAACCATGCTTCCATAGTGCGGTACAATAAGTTGTCTGTTACGTCCTATCCATCCTATACCAGATTTTTGTGCCCAGTAGCGTTCTAATATAGGCGCTGTATCGGTAAAAACTCTATATATTTTAAGGTTCAAACGTTCTGCCAAGTCGCGTAACCGTGCCTTTACTACATCGTGATAGTCCTTGCCAAGTGCATAAGCCGCAAAGCCATAGCCTTCTGATGACAAAGGAAAATCAGGGTTAGGAGCATACGACATGGCAAGACATATCATCGTTCTGGCCTCTGGCATTAACTCCTGGGGATTAAAACGTTTATCTTCATAGTTCGCAAGATAATCCATCTCAGCATTCCTTTTCTCGTCAATCCAACTATGGTAGTATTCTGCGGTATCCTTATCAACTGTAGTTAGATTGACTACTCCACACGCACAGAAGTCGTACTCCTTAGCAATTGACTTTAAGTCTGACACACTGGGCAGGATGCATACATTTTCTTGATCATTCAAAAGTTTTGAACTCATACCCTTGATCCTTTAAGTATCTCAGCGACGCAGGCAATGCATAGTGTAGTTTCTCAATACTTTTTAATGAGTCATGGAATGTTATAATGGAACCGTTACGGGCATATAGCACCACATTCCTCAAGACATCAAACGCATTAAGCATTCGTGAATAATCACGAGTGACAAGATCCCACATAACTATTGTATAACGCTTGCGCAAGAAGTGATAAGCCGCATGGGTCATCCAACCATGTGGTGGTCGAAATAGATGCGAATGTATTAGTTCGTTCGCTTTCTCTGCGTTACGTTGGTATGTACGAAGTGTATGCTTAAGACTCCCCATGTGATTGTAAGTATGGTTGCCCACCTGGTGTCCTTCTGCCACAATTCTATTGTAAAGTTCTGGGTATCGCCTTACATTATCTCCCACCATGAAGAATGTTGCCTTCGCTCCGAACTTCTTTAAAGTATCTAGAATAAATGGTGTTGACTCTGGTATAGGACCGTCATCAAATGTCAAATATACAGCATGTTCATCTGGATTCATCCTCCACAGAGCCTTGGGGTATATCCAACGCAACCATTTTGAGGGTTGCTCTATTAACATATATCTTACTATTTGTTATTAAATGGTTGTTCTAAACATTAATAAGTAAGTGTTCAAAATTATTTTTACATTTAATATAGGCTATTTGGATGCAGATGTTTTCTCTGTTTGAGGGTACAATGTAATCTTTGTGACTGATAACAGAGGAAGCAGATGCGCCAAAGAGACTGTATTAAATATAATTTCTGAAATAAAAATGTTCACTTACTGATATATATAAATAATTTTGAATACTTACTTATAAAAAAAGAGTTATGATTTCCTCTACTTCACGCGCGGCTTCTTCTGACATGAAATAGTCTGTGCGCATCATGTAGAGCAATCATAACTCTTTCTCTATTTTACTTTGTTTCTATACTAATCACTTTCATTTACTGCAGGGAGCCACCGCGTGACGTGTATCTGTCGTAAAATACTTGGAACTCCTTATTACGCTTAACAGTGTTGACACTCTTGTATTGCGCAGACATATCTACAACAGATTTCATTACATATAAGTTCATCATACACTCTCGCTGTGATGACATCAGACGTGACTGATTGAGTGATAGGTACCAATTAAGGTACTGTGAGCAGTTTTTCCACATATCGTTGGCGATTCTCTCGGCATTTGCAGTATCTCCAAGACGATAATATGATTCAATGAAGTCTAATCCACCGCTCATATATGTCATTGGAATGTTGTACTCTGGCAATACTTTCTCAGCATAGGCAATAGCCTTACGTGCCTTGTCCATTTTGCCTTCGCTTATCAAATGACTAATGAGCATGCCGAAGAGACGACGGTGTGTATAACACATACGCATTACAGTCTCATCTATGTAGAGTCCCTTCTGCTCCAAACCGCCATACTTGAAACGAGTCATCATGTTCTTGTAAACCTTCTCTGTATCAAAGTTATTGCTCTCGTTCGTATGGAACGGAGTAATACGGTTTACAAGTCCCTCCTGTATGAAGTTCTCTGAGAGGTTCATGTAATTGTCGGCACCCACGGTAAGCGCAACATACATAGGACGTGTCCAGTTGTGATTAGCCAACATTTCGAGCAACATAAGGTCACCCTTGTAAAGCATTCGCTTACCAACAAGGCTGATTGCCATTCTATTTGGAATCACAACGTTGCCTGTTGAATCCTTTGGTAACATCATACCACTACGCTTTACAGCCTCCTTGTCTATGTTCAGATAAAGAGTATCGGTAGGTATGACGTGCATTTCTGCATCATCCTTATTAGCACGAACCCACTTGTTGAGCACATTCTTTATCTCGAATGGGTCATCACCAAACTCTTTCTTGGCATTAATACTATCCTTTGCATAGTACTCCAATATCTGACTCTTCAGTTCAGGACGCACCTCTATATACTCATTAGTGCCTGCGCAAAAGTCAATACGTGGCCATGAGATTGGCAAAGATGGTGATTTCCATGCTGGACGTATCATCTGATCGATGTACCAATCGGTCTGTAAATAAGAGAGGTTACATACTCTAGCATCGGTACGAACCTGTTCTACATCCTGATTATACCACAATGGGAATGTATCATTATCACCATTAGTAAAGATTATAGGGTTGCCCTCATCCTGAAGTGACATCAAATAGTTCTGACCAAAGTCACGACATGTGTAGCGTCCAGACCTATCATGGTCGTCCCACGTCTGTGATGCCATCTGAATAGGAACACAAAGAGCGGCAAGAGATACCACAGCAGCCACGCCAACGTTCTCACGTTTCATCTTTTGCGCTATCATCTCTATAATCGCAGCAACACCCATACCACACCAAATAGCAAAGGCATAGAACGAACCTGCATAAGCATAGTCACGCTCACGAGGCTGTTGAGGAGTCTGATTAAGGTAAAGTACAATAGCCAAACCTGTCATAAAGAACAGGAATAATACGACCCAGAACTGCTGTATTCCCTTCTTACCACGGTAAGCCTGCCAGAACATACCTATAAGACCAAGGATAAGAGGCAGACAATAGAACACATTGTGACCCTTATTGTTCTTCAACTCATCTGGTAACTTGCTCTGATCACCATACATCATATTGTCGATGAATGGTATACCCGTAATCCAGTTGCCATGTTCCAGTTCTCCATTGCCCTGAATATCATTCTGACGTCCGGCGAAGTTCCACATGAAGTAACGCCAATACATGAAGTTACACTGGTAAGAGAGGAAGAAACGCAGGTTCTCCAGCATAGTAGGAACCTTCACATCCACCATCTGTCCGCAACGATCATACTGCTTCACGTTGCCTTCAACGCCTCCCATCCATTGCTCATAGGCAGAAGCATGGTCAGCACTGTGCATTCTTGGGAATATGACATTCTGTGCATACTCGTATGAATCCTTTGTCCTTACAACGAAATAGCGGTCCTTTTCATCAGCACTCTTCTTCTCCACGCGCTGGTAAACAGGCTTACCTTTCGTAGAACGAGGTATACACATATTGCCTTCTATGTCGAGTGCCACCTGTGAAGTGTACTGAGGACCATAGAACAACGGTCTGTCACCATACTGATCACGGCTCAGATAGTTACCCAGAGTAAAGATATCCTCTGGTGAGTTCTGGTCCATAGGTGGATTAGCAGATGAACGTATCACGATGAGTGAGTAGGTAGAATAACCTATCATCAACATGAGCATACAGCAGAGCGCGGTATTCTTTATTCTGTTTGTTATGAGAACAACGCCCTTACGCTTGAATATCAGCACACCATACAGCACTGCCAACACTATGACACCGATGATAACAGCCGACCACCCGAACCCATAGAACGGTATACCAAGCATACCTACAGCCACAAGGAAAGAAACGTTGCCACGCATCTCGCTCTTGTCAGCATAGGTCTCATATATTGCCCACAGCACGGAAGCGATAAGAAGCACAATATAAATAATCGTACCCGTATTGAAAGGCATACCTAACATATTGACAAAGAACAGTTCAAACCATCCACCAACAGTAATAATGCCAGGCACTACACCATAAAGCACAGCGGCAACAAGCACCATACTCAATACAAGAGCGATAATAGACCCCAACAAGTCGGCGTTAGGAAATCTCTTGTAGTAGTACACAAGCACAATTGCAGGGATACACAAGAGGTTCAAAAGGTGCACACCTATAGAGAGACCTGTCATGTATGCGATCAGAACTAACCAGCGATCAGAATGAGGTTCATCCGCATGGTCTTCCCATTTCAGTATAAGCCAGAACACAACCGCAGTGAAGAATGATGAATAAGCATATACTTCGCCCTCCACAGCAGAGAACCAGAAAGTGTCACTAAAGGTATATATCAGCGCTCCAACGACACCAGAAGCCTCTATTGCTATCATCTTTGATAGAGTAAAGTCCTCCACTTTGTCTATAAGAAGCCTGCGAACGAGGTGAGTTATAGTCCAAAACAGGAAGAGGATACAACCTGCTGACAGCAACGCCGACATGGTATTTACCATCTTTGCAACCTGCGTAGCATCGCTGGCAAACTGCGTGAAGAGGTTGGCTGTAAGCATAAAGAACGGTGCGCCAGGTGGGTGTCCCACCTCAAGCAGATACGCCGTCGTGATAAACTCAGGGCAATCCCAGAAGGACGCCGTAGGTTCAATAGTGGAACAATATACGAATGCGGCAACAAAGAATATCACCCATCCTACCACATTGTCCACAATTCTGAATTGTTTCATTGCGTTTTTGTTTGTATTTATATTTTATATTTACTTTTTCCAACTAAGTTGCATCGTGTTTTAAAGCAGGTTTTACTGTGTTTTGAAGCAAGTTTTACCGTGTTTTAAAGCAGGTTTTACCGTGTTTTAAAGCAGGTTTTACCGTGTTTTAAAGCAGGTTTTACTGTGTTTTAAAGCAGGTTTTACCGTGTTTTGAAGCAGGTTTTACCGTGTTTTGAAGCAGGTTTTACCGTATTTAAAAGCAAATCGCGTCGTGTATTAAAGCAGATTGTATCGTGTTCTCTAACAAACTACGCTCTAATCTCTTTGTGTTTCGCTAGCAATTTACTAAAGGTATTGTTACATCAAAGTGCAGATAGTTGTTGGAACAGCCAGTTTACGAGATACGCTCCATATATCAACGCAATGTATCTCACTACTTTTCCTAACGTTATACTAGCGAAAGTCAATACGAAATTGGCTCTCATAAGTCCGAGTAATATTGTTATAGCCGAACCGAGCAAGGGTATAAATGCGAAGAACCCCATACAGGCCCCTCTACCGCGCATAAACCTTCGTGCCTTATCCATCTGCTCTGGCTTCACATGCAGGTACTTTTCGAACCATTCTTCTTTTCCCATTCTACCAACACAGTAGTTGAACAGCGACCCTAACACGTTGCCTGCAGTACCATATATTATCAGTTCCCATGGATTAACACCCACCGCCATCAACGCAAGCATTACCGCTTCGCTGGAGAATGGGAAGAAACTGCCAGCAAGAAATGCAGCAAGAAACATCCCGAATGCTCCGAATTGTACTAGTGCTTCTATCATTTTCCTGTCTTGTGTAGGTGTTTTAACTTTATAATATCGGTATTTTAAAGACTACTATTCAGCAGTTTAAAGACTACTATTCAGCAGTTTAAAGACTACTATTCAGCAGTTTAAAGACTACTTTTCAGCAGTTTAAAGACTACTTTTCAGCAGTTTAAAGACTACTATTCAGTAGTTTAAAGGCTACTGTTCAGCAGTTCAAAGGCTACTATCTATCGTCTCCCATCACTACTTGAGCGGCAACAGGTCCAATAAATGTTGCCATCAGTGGCAGAAGCCAATCTGACAGTGACGGTAACACTACCATTATGAGTGCCACAGCCCACACCAATGTGATATAAACCGCTCGCTGTCTTCTTACGAACAGTTTGCCTTTGAAGCGATAAGTAGACCTACGAACGATGAGCCCAAGGAACAGTAACAGCAGTATCCCATAGATAGCCGCCTGCAAAACTGTAACCTCGCCATAGTCAAAAAAGTTTATTGACGTCAGATACCCCATGTAATGCTCCTGCACTTGCTTCCAATCCATTGCGACAACATGCCCATACAACCACACAGGTAGATAGAGCCACAACGGTGAGAGCACTCCCAAGAGCATCGACATAACATTACGCAAGGTTATAACTTCCAGTGGTTTTACGAGGAAACACAGGAAGAGTAACAGCAGAACAACAACGTAAGGCCACACCATCGCAGCCAACGTAAGAGTAAATCCCGCCATATAGGTGTACCTGACACTGTCCTTTTCCTGCGAACTCTTTACCAAGAATACCGTAGCAAGCGACAGTATCAGCGTAACGACAGCCGACATATTGCCCACTGTCATTACGCCATACGCTATTGCCCCGAGCAGGAACAATAGCGAAATTTTATTATATAACAGTATGTTATGCAACGTATTAAAGGTCCTTACCTATGTCTCTACGGTTATACTTACCCTCGAAGTGAATTTTCTCCGCTTCCTTGAATGACTTCTGCAGTGCTTCTTCCTTGTCCTTTCCATAAGAACTTACGCAGATAACACGTCCACCGTCCGTAACGATCTGTCCGTTCTGCATCTTCGTTCCACTATGGAACACGATAGATCCCTCCACATTCTCTATGCCTGTAATAGGGAATCCCTTCTTGTAAGCCTGTGGGTAGCCACCGCTTACCATCATTACGCAAACGGCACTACGCTCGTCAAACTCAATATTTCGTTTGTCAAGGTCACCTGCAGCAACTCCTTCAAACAAGTCAACAAGGTCTGATTTAAGTCGCAACATCACGCTCTCAGTCTCAGGGTCACCCATGCGGCAGTTATATTCTATTACCATTGGTTCGCCTTTCACGTTGATAAGTCCAAAGAATATAAATCCTTTGTAGCAGATATTCTCCTCTGCCAATCCCTCAACCGTAGGACGAATGATGCGCTCGTCAACCTTCTTCATCCATTCCTTTGTAGCGAATGGCACTGGTGTTACGCTGCCCATACCGCCAGTATTGAGTCCTGTATCACCTTCGCCAATACGCTTATAGTCCTTCGCCTCTGGCAAGATCTTATAGTTTTTGCCGTCTGTCAATACGAATACAGAACACTCTATACCGCTAAGAAATTCCTCTATCACCACTCGTGATGAAGCATTGCCGAACATACCGCCCAGCATTTCCTTCAGTTCCTTCTTCGCTTCTTCAAGTGTATCAAGTATCAGCACTCCTTTTCCTGCGCAAAGACCGTCAGCCTTCAGTACGTATGGTGCCTGTAGTGTTTCCAAGAACTTCAGTCCTTCCTCCAGGTGCTCACCGTCAAACGTCTCATACGCTGCTGTCGGAATGTTGTGTCTCTTCATGAAAGCCTTTGCGAAATCCTTAGAACCTTCAAGCACTGCCCCTGCTTTTGATGGTCCAATAACTGGCACATTGGCAGTACGAGCATCCTCTTTAAGATTATCATAGATGCCTTTTACGAGCGGATCCTCAGGTCCAACGACTACCATGTCAACACTATTGGCAACAACGAACTGCTTGATTGCCTCAAAGTCATCGGCCTTCATGGCTACGTTCTCCCCCTTACCACCTACACCTTGCGTTCCTGCGTTTCCTGGTGCGATAAAGAGTTTGTCACATTTCTCACTCTGTGCTATTTTCCATGCGAGGGCGTGTTCACGGCCGCCCGAACCCAAAAGCAATATGTTCATTGTTAGTTTATATTGTGGTTTGTTGTTATTCCTTATATTATATAACGGCAATAGCCATGCTTTATTTTAAGAAATCATTGAAGTATCTCGTTATTCGTTCATGCAGATGCACTGACAAGTGTCCCATCATATTGTGTTCCTCTCCTGGATAAACATAAAAGTCGGGCTGTGTACCTGCTTCGTTACAGGCGTTAAGGAACTGCAGCGCATGCTGTGGTACGACAACAGGGTCGTTCATACCTATTATTATCTGCAACCTACCCTTAAGATTCTTTGCCTTTGACAGCAGAGACGTCATCTCATACCCTTCTGGATTAGTCTCTGGTGTGTCCATATAACGTTCTCCGTACATCACCTCATACCACTTCCAGTCTATCACCGGTCCCCCTGCAACGCCCACTTTGAATACGTCGGGATAATTAGTCATAAGACTTATGGTCATGAACCCTCCGTAACTCCATCCATGTACGCCGAGTCTATTCATGTCAACATAAGGCAATGTGCGCAGATAATCAACACCGCGCATTTGGTCTTTCATCTCTTCCTGTCCCAATTTGCGATATGTTACTTGCTCAAACTTCTTTCCTCTATTCTCAGACCCTCTGCCATCGAGTACGAAGACGATATAACCATTCTGTGCCATATACGTCTCCCAACTACGTGCCCCCCAATGCCATGAGGCTTCAACAAGGTGAGCGTGTGGTCCTCCATACACATATACCACCGTTGGATATTTCTTTTCTGGTGTAAAATCATGTGGTAGCACCATGCGCCAATACAGTGTTGTGGTATCATCTGCAGCCGTCAACGTGCCCGTTCTGTACTGTGGCACGGCATATTCCGCCCAAGGATTACGGCTTTCGAATAGTTTTCTTGTAGCCACCACATTCTTTCCGCTCTGCATTGCCTTAACGTTAGTAAGGGTAAAGACTTTAGGTACCTCAGGGGCAGCCCATTCATCCACCATATACCTACTGTTTTCTGATAGCATAACGTCATGAACGCCACTACCATTATCCAGTTGTTTCATCTCACCCGATGTAAGATTTACAGCATATACATTACGTTGTAAATGGCTTTCTTTATTTGCCAGAATTATAACGCTGTTCGTCTCCTTACAGAAGCCTAACAGGTTTAGCACCACCCATTGTCCCTTTGTCAACTGCCTCTGCACCTTTCCGCTCTTCACGTCATAAAGATACAGGTGCCAATACCCGTCTTTTTGACTCCATGCCACAAAGCGTGTGTTATCCCATGGAATAAACTTGACTGGGTGTTGTGGTTCCACGTATCGCTCATCCGTCTCTGTATCAAGTGTTCTTATTTTCTCACCTGTCACAGCGTCATACTCGTTGAGCGTTGCAATATTCTGGTCACGATTTAGTTCATAGAGGTATATGCTATTACCATTTGGACTCCACGAGATATTTGTGAAGTACCTATCAGCAGGGTTTCCTGCTTTAAGGTAAACCGTAACATTCTTTTTTATGTCATGTACCCCTACTGTCACCTCATGGCTTTTCATGCCCGCCATAGGGTATTTGTCAGGCTCTTGTATGGCAATCCTCCCGAAAGTGTTCACCTGTGGATAATCGGTCACCATGGATTGGTCCATTCTGTAGAACGCTAACCTATTACCATCAGGCGAGAAATACGTTCCTTTTGAAATGCCAAATTCATTTCTGTGTACGCTTCTTCCATAGACTATCTCACGTGAACCGTCCTCCGTCAACTGTCTCTCTGTGCCGTCTGCTAGTCTGATCCACAAGTTATCGTCCTTAGAATAAGCGTCAACACGGCTCTCCGAGTTCCATTCAAGTGAGCCTGTCCGCGCCTGACTCCACACTACTTGTTTCTTTTGGAAGTCGTAGAGCAGTCGCTTCTTAGGCGCAATAACACACGCCAACGTTTTCCCTGCGTAAGGAAGCGTTACGTTAAGGAGATTTGTTCCTATTACCTCCTCGGCGTAATCTTTCATATCAAGGATATCATCAAGAGAGAAAAGCAAGCGTTCCTCTCCTGATGTCTTATCTATATTATATACGCCATCAACATCTTTGCGTACCAATTCCTCACCCCACCAAGCATAATAACGTCTCTCAGGCGTCATCTCGTGATAGTGTGTACCGCCAAAATTAAGGTCTTCAAGCGTAAATAACTTCTGTTGTGCCATTACATTCAATGCCGCAAATAGGGCTAATGACAATATTTTAATCCTCTTTATCACCTTTATTAAAGAAACTCTTGCGCATGCTTTGTCTGTCAGCCCTTGTCTCCTTCTGTCGGAATGGCTTGCCGCCTTTCTTGAAAGGACGTTCCTCTCTATCCCCAAAAGACTTACGATCACGACTAAACGACTTACGCTCACCATCAAAGGCCTTACGTTCACGTCCCTTGCGGTCGGCTCTCTGTTTCTCTAAAGACTTAAACTTAAAAGACAGGATATCCGCCTCCTCATTATCCACGCGCTCTTCCTGTTTCTTCTCATAGTCTGCCTTATGCCATGAACGACGTTTCTCCGCCATTTGGCGTTTTTCTTCTTCAGTCTTCAGCACACCACCCTCAGCACGGAAGTCCTTGAATTTTCCATCGAAGATGCCATACTTTCTGAACTCACACTCAAGCGAACCATTATAAAGAGGTATCTTAACACTTGGCTTAAGTCCTATCTGCTGGAAACATTCCTCACGATAAGAGAGTATCCAAGCGTCTCCATCCTTGAATGCCTTTTTCAGTCTTTCACCTATCATCTTATAAGTTTCAAGAAGATTTGGTGTTGATATACGCTCACCATACGGTGGGTTCGTCACAATTATCGCTTTCTCTGCATGACCTTTAAAGTCACGGAAGTCCTGTTGTTCTATAGTGACTACAGACGAAAGACCTGCCGCCTTAACGTTTGTCTTCGCCATATTTACAGCCATAAAATCTATATCGTAGCCATAAACATGATGTTCAAACTCGCGTTCATTACTGTCGTCATTATATATATCATCAAACAAGTCTGCGTCAAAGTCAGGCCATTTCTCAAAAGCATACTCCTTACGGAACACACCTGGAGCAATGTTGCGTGCTATTAAAGCGGCCTCGATAGGGAGCGTACCACTTCCGCACATTGGGTCTATAAAGTCTGTCTCGCCCTTCCAGCCCGTCATCATAATCATACCAGCAGCAAGTACCTCGTTCAAAGGTGCTTCCACGGTCTCCTGACGATAGCCACGACGATGCAGAGACTCACCACTTGAGTCAAGAGACACCGTTGCCTTATCCTCTGCAATGTGTATATTAATTCTAATATCAGGGTCAGCAACCGAGATATTAGGACGTTTACCAGTACGCTCACGGAACTGATCAACGATAGCATCCTTTACCTTATAGGTCACAAAACGAGAGTTACTAAACTCTTCACTGTACACAACAGAGTCTACAGTAAAGGTCTTTCCCTCACCAATATACTGCCCCCAGTCTATTTTTTTGATTTCATCATACATCTGGTCAGCAGACTTCGCGCGGAAATGTGCTATTGGTTTCAGGATACGTATTGCTGTTCTCAAACAGAAGTTTGCACGATACATTAACGCCTTATCGCCCGTAAATGACACCATGCGTCTGCCTTTCTCAACATTATTGGCACCTAACTCCATCAATTCCTGCGCCAGTATGTTCTCAAGACCCATAAAGGTCTTGGCTATCATCTCAAATTCCATAAACTCTCTTCGCCCCACCCGTTTCGTTACGAGGTACCGAGCATATTATTTTTTAAAAATTTTTATTTTATAATCTTCTTATTTTCATTACGGCATCATATACCGTAACCATTCTCAAACCCTCTGAACATTTTTACGTTCTTATAGATTTTTGTATCAGGTGCTATATTATCCGTCACCCACCTGTTGGCCCCTATCACCGACCTATCACCGATCTTAATACGTCCAAGTATTGTGGCGTTACTGTAAACTATCACATCATTGCCCAATATCGGATGGCGAGGTATTCCCTTTATAGGATTACCATCTTCATCAAGCGGGAACGACAGCGCGCCGAGCGTAACACCTTGATATAATTTCACATTATTACCAATGATACACGTAGCACCTATCACGACTCCCGTACCATGGTCTATGGTAAAATGATGACCAATCTCAGCAGCAGGATGAATATCTATCCCCGTCTCAGAATGTGCCAGTTCACTTATCATTCGCGGTATCAACGGCACACCGAGCAAATGTAATTCATGCGCCAAACGATAGTTTGTCAATGTTCGTATCACTGGGTAACAACTAATAATCTCACCAAAACTCGTAGCAGCAGGGTCACCGTTATATGCCGCTTCCACATCCATAGCGAGCACCTGCCTCATCTTTGGCAGACGACGCACTATTTCCTCCGTTATAGCAAGAGCCTTCTCGCGCACCTCGCTCACCGACACCTCCTCATCTTCGGCAAGACAGAAGCACATACCTGCCATTATCTGTTTTTTCAACAAACGGCAGAAGCGTTCTAAAGCCACTCCCACATGGTATTTTATCGTCTCTTGCGTTACCTTAGTTTGCCCGAAATACCCAGGAAAAAGTATACCTCTCGCAAGGTCGACTATCTCTTCAAGGGCTGCATTTGACGGCAACGGAACATTCTCATGTACCTGATGAAAAAGCCCTTCAAGACTTTTCGGTGATGACAAGGCATCCACCGCCGCATTAATTGTGTCTGATATGCTGTTCATACTTTTATATACAAATTCGGGACAAAGTTAACAATTTCTGTTGAAATACCCAAATTTTTTACCTTATTTTATATTACATACGCCACTTTGCAGGAGCAGTTCCCTGAATCAAGTTGTTACATTTTAAAGCCATTTTCAACACAAAAGCACAAACGAGCAAACAAAAAGAGAACCCTAACACCACACCAATCCACACTGTTAACATAACCTAAAAACAGTCACATTACTATGCTTACATTTAACATTTCACGCGATTCTGAAATCATTCAGTACACTTCAAAAAGTAATCACTACTTAATTACATTGTAATCAGCACCAAATCACATTGTAATCAGGGCCAAATCACAAGGTAAAAAAGGGCTAATTACATAGTAACAATATGTCTTTTTATAACTTATTGTTACACAGACATATAGCAATTCACACTTTATTATGCTTCTCAAGCCTAAATAGTCATTCGCAAAAGAATACAGAAAACGAAGCAATTAACATTTTTAACTTTTATAAATACATTTGCACACCATTCTCTTGTTATTTATAAATATTTTTCGTAACTTTGCAACAAATATATAAAATAAAGTAAGGCTAATGGACAACAGATACATGTTGCGCGGTGTCAGCGCAGCGAAAGAGGACGTGCACAACGCCATAAAGAACATCGACAAAGGTATTTATCCGCAGGCTTTCTGCAAAATAATCCCTGACATCTTGGGCAACGACCCTGAATACTGTAACATCATGCACGCTGACGGTGCCGGAACTAAGTCAAGTTTGGCTTACATGTACTGGAAAGAGACTGGCGACTTGAGCGTATGGAAGGGTATCGCGCAGGATGCTCTTATCATGAATACGGATGATTTGTTATGTGTTGGCGCTGTTGACAACATTCTGGTTTCAAGCACCATCGGACGTAACAAGATGCTCGTTCCTGGCGATGTTATATCTGCCATCATCAACGGTACCGACGAACTGCTTGCCGAAATGCGCAACATGGGTGTCGGCATATACGCTACTGGTGGCGAGACTGCTGACGTCGGTGACCTTACTCGCACCATTATCGTCGACTCTACTGTTACGTGCCGCATGAAGCGTAGCGACGTTATCAACAACGCGAATATTCGCCCAGGGGATGTCATCGTAGGATTGGCTAGTTTCGGACAGGCTACTTATGAGAAGGAATACAACGGTGGCATGGGTAGCAACGGACTGACATCTGCTCGCCACGATGTATTCTCTAAGTATTATGCAGAGAAATACCCTGAGAGTTACGACCACGCTGTGCCAGAGGATCTTGTTTATTCTGGCAAGTGTCGCTTTGAAGATGCTGTTGAGGGGGCTCCAGTGAACGCTGGCAAATTGGTTCTCTCTCCTACTCGTACCTATGCTCCTGTAATCAAAAAGATGCTTGACGAACTGCGTCCTGAAATTCACGGTATGGTACACTGCACTGGCGGCGCACAGACAAAGGTGCTGCACTTCGTTAGCGACAACTGTCGAGTGATAAAAGATAACATGTTCCCTGTTCCTCCTCTATTTAAACTTATACACGACCAGAGCGGTACGGACTGGAAGGAGATGTACAAAGTGTTCAACATGGGTCACCGCATGGAGATATACGTTGCTCCGGAGACAGCAGAGAAGGTTATAGAGATAAGCAAATCATTCAACATCGACGCACAGATCGTTGGACACATAGAAGAGGGCAAGAAGTCGCTTACCATTAAGAGCGAGTTCGGTGAATTTAACTATTAATCCACAAGATACACGACAGATAAGCAACTAAATGGCAGAGAATAATATATTACAGAAACTTGACGGTCTGGAAGCACGCTATGAGGAGGTTACAACACTTATCACTGACCCTTCCGTGATTGCTGACCAACAGCGTTTTGTGAAGTTAACGAGAGAATATAAGGAACTCGGTGACATCATGAAACTGCGCAAAAAATACATAGACTGCATAGAGGCTATCGCTGAAGCGAAGGACCTTCTGGCTAACGAGAGCGACCCCGAAATTAAGGATATGGCTCGAGAGCAACTGCAGGAGAACGAGGCAGCACAGCCAGGATTGGAAGAGGAAATTAAAATTGCTCTTGTACCGAAAGACCCTGAGGATGCAAAGAATGTAGAAATGGAAATTCGCGCCGGAACTGGTGGTGATGAGGCATGCCTCTTTGCTGGCGACTTGTTTAATATGTACAAGCGCTTCTGTGACGCTAAAGGTTGGAACCTCAGTGTGACTGACGTCAGCGAGGGTGCCGTGGGAGGTTTCAAAGAGATAGACTTTGCCGTTAGCGGTGAGGGTGTATATGGTGTACTGAAATATGAATCAGGAGTACACCGCGTGCAGCGCGTACCTGTTACTGAAAGTAACGGACGTATGCAGACATCTGCTGCCACCGTTGCCGTACTGCCTGAGGCCGAGGCTTTCGATGTACAGATTAACGAGGGCGAGATTAAATGGGATACTTTCCGCTCTAGTGGCGCTGGTGGCCAGAACGTGAACAAGGTGGAGTCTGGCGTTCGCGCACGCTATATGTGGAAAAATCCTAACACAGGCGAGACGGAAGAGATTCTTATAGAGTGTACAGAAACACGTGACCAGCCTAAGAATAAGGAACGTGCGCTTGCACGCCTGCGCACGTATATATATGATAAGGAGCACCAGAAGTATCTGGATGATATTGCCAACAGACGTAAGACACTCGTTTCTACGGGTGACCGTTCTGCCAAAATACGCACTTATAACTTCCCACAGGGACGTGTAACGGACCACCGTATCGGATATACTACACATGACCTACAGGGATTCCTCGGCGGAGACATTCAGGCTATGATTGATGCACTGACCGTAGCAGAGAACGCTGAGAGAATGAAAGAAGCAGAACTTTAACACCACGATAACGCTTTCGGGAATATGGGACTTTTTACTACTATCAAGAAAAAAGAGGACGAAATGAACGAACGTACCGTGGACGCTTCTGATTACTTTGAACGTATGGCTAAATTACAACGTGAAAGGAACCAATTGAAGGATATTCCTTATACCGAAATGCCTAAAGAATAAATATAAAACCATGACAAGAGAAGAACTCGTAAAACAGATATTTGAGAAGAAGAGTTTCCTTTGTGTAGGTCTTGACGTAGACCTTAATAAGGTGCCTAAGCACATCTTGAAGGAGGAAGACCCTATATTTGCTTTCAATAAGCAGATTATTGACGCTACTGCACAGTACTGCGTGGCGTACAAACCTAACCTCGCCTTCTATGAAGCGTATGGCATCAAGGGCTTGGTGGCTTTTGAAAAAACTGTGAAATATATTCAAGAGAAGTATCCAGAGCAGTTTATCATTGCCGACGCTAAGCGTGGCGACATTGGTAACACATCAAAGATGTACGCACAGACGTTCTTCGGTGAATATAAGGTTGACGCTCTTACCGTGGCTCCTTACATGGGTGAGGATAGCGTGGTACCGTTCCTCTCATACGAGAGTGAGAAGAAACCATGGGTAATATTGCTCGCACTGACAAGTAATAAGGGTTCTTTCGACTTCCAGCAGACTACTGACACTGAGGGATGCCGCCTCTTCGAGAAGGTTATCAAGAAGAGTCAGGAATGGGGTACACCTGAAAATTTGATGTATGTAGTGGGTGCTACACGCGGAGAAATGTTCAAGGACATCAGAAAGGTGGCTCCTGAGCACTTCCTTCTCGTGCCTGGCGTAGGCGCACAGGGTGGTTCTTTACAGGACGTTTGCCAGTATGGCATAACAAAAGACTGCGGTTTGCTCGTAAACTCAAGCCGAGGCATCATCTTCGCAGATAACACAGAGAAATTTGCTGAAGTAGCAGCAGAGAAGGCAAAGGAACTGCAACAGCAGATGGAAGAGGAACTTAAAAAACTTTAACCCACTAAGAGAAGAATGGAATTTACAGCACAACAAATAGCGGACCTGATACAGGGCCGCGTGGAAGGCGACGCTAACGCTACTATTAATACGTTTGCCAAGATTGAAGAAGGTAAGCCTGGAGCAATATCTTTCCTCTCTAACCGCAAGTACGAGAGTTATATTTATGACACAAAGTCAAGCGTGGTTCTCGTTGATGAGAACCTTGTGCTGGAGAAACCTGTCAACGCTACGCTTATAAGGGTTAAAAACGCTTACGAGGCTGTTGCAAAACTGCTGCAGATGTACGATTCAATGAAACCTAAGAAAAAGGGCATTGACTCGCTCGCCTTTATTCATCCTTCGGCTAAAATAGGTAAGGATTGCTACATAGGTCCTTTCGTTGCTATTGGGCCTGATGTTACTATTGGCGATGGCTGCGTTCTGCATCCACACGTAACAGTGGGAGAAAAGGCTTCTATTGGCAACAATACAGAAATTTATAGCAATGCTGTAATTTACCACCATTGCCGCGTTGGCAACAATTGTATTCTGCATGCAGGATGCGTTGTGGGCGCTGATGGATTTGGATTCGCACCGACTAAGGATGGATATGATAAGATTCCACAGATCGGTATCGTCACCATTGAGGACAATGTAGAAATTGGTGCCAACACCTGTATTGACCGTTCTACTATGGGTAGCACGTACGTTAGAAAGGGCGTAAAACTTGATAACCTCGTACAGATTGCCCATAACACGGACATTGGTGCCAACACCGTAATGTCTGCACAGGTGGGTGTCGCTGGTAGCGCGAAAATTGGAGAGTGGTGTATGTTCGGTGGACAAGTGGGTATTGCTGGACATATCACAATAGGCAATAAGGTTTTACTGGGCGCACAGTCTGGCGTGCCTGGAAGTTTGAAGGATAATCAGGAACTGATAGGTACACCTCCTACCACTATGACTAACTACTTCCGCTCACAGGCTATTGTCAAAAGATTGCCTGACATGTACCGCCAAATGAACGAAATGCAGAAAACTATAAAGGAACTGGAGAAGAAAATAGAGGAATTGACCCAAAAGGCGTAAAGTATTCCCACATACACAATAAAGGATTTATGATAAAACAGAACACTATCAAGGGAAGTTTCTCCCTTTGTGGCAAAGGACTGCATACAGGACTGAACCTTACCGTTACTTTCAACCCTGCCGCAGAGAATACCGGATATAAAATACAGCGCATTGATTTGGAAGGAATGCCAGTCATTGATGCAGTGGCTGAGAACGTGGTTGATACTAAAAGAGGTACGGTTCTCGGTAAAGGTGACATTAGGGTTAGTACCATTGAACATGCTATGGCGGCTCTCTACGCTCTCGGAATAGACAACTGCCTTATACAGGTGAATGGTCCTGAGTTTCCGATTCTTGACGGTAGCGCTCTGAAATATGTTGAGAAAATCAATGAAGTGGGTATTACTGAGCAGAATGCACCGAAGGATTTCTATATCATCAGAAAGAAGATTGAAGTGAAAGACGAGGAGACTGGCTCGGTTATCACTATTCTTCCTGACGAGGATTTCTCTATTACGGCCATGTGTTCGTTTGAGTCTAAATTCATTAATTCACAGTTCGCTACTATTGACAGCGTTGAGAAGTTCTCTACGGAGATTGCTTCTGCACGTACTTTCGTATTCGTTCGTGACCTCGTACCTCTGCTTAAGGCTGGTCTTATTAAGGGGGGAGACCTTGATAACGCTATCGTTATATACGAATATGAGCAGAAACAGGAGGATATAGACAAACTGTGTGATTACTTGAAGGTGCCAAAAATTGATGCAACTAAACTTGGTTACATTCAGCATAAACCTCTCACATGGGAGAATGAATGCACAAGGCATAAACTTCTTGACATCATTGGCGATATGGCCCTGATTGGTAAACCATTCAAGGGACGCATCATCGCAACACGTCCAGGCCACACTATCAACAATAAGTTTGCGCGTGCAATGCGCACTGAAATAAGAAAACATGAGATACAGGCACCTGTTTACGATCCTAACATGGAACCTATACTCGATGTTAACCGCATAAGAAAGTTGCTGCCACACCGATATCCTATGCAGTTGGTGGACAAGGTTATCAACATTAGCGGCACTACTATCGTCGGAGTGAAAAACGTTACTTCTAACGAGCCTTTCTTCCAGGGACACTTTCCACAGGAACCTGTGATGCCAGGCGTTCTGATGATAGAAGCGATGTCACAATGTGGCGCTCTGCTCGTACTTAATACCATTGAATATCCTGAGAAATGGACGAGTTACTTCCTTAAAATTGATAACGTAAAATATCGTAAAAAGGTCGTTCCTGGAGATACTTTGATATTTAAAGTAGAATTATTGGCTCCTGTACGTCATGGCATCTCTACTATGCAAGGTTATATCTTCGTGGGCGATCAACTCGTGGCTGAGGCGAAGTTTACAGGACAGATGACGAGAAACAAGGAATAAAAACACAATACCGCAGAAAAAACGACTCTATAGGTTAGAAGTAATAAAACCATACAACGGACTGTTTCAAACTGTACTGCGGACTACATTAAGGGCGGTTCAATTAATTACATTTGTTATATTTCGATGCTATTATCGAAATCAATGTGTAAGTAAGAGAAGGTTGCGCTCCCCCGATAACGGGGGAAAAGCGAAGCGGAGGAGGTATAAAGACCATTGAAGTAGCGTGCTACTTGGCTGAGTGCACTTCAGACTTTGAACTGATAAGAGCCCGAAAGATAACAAAACGTCATTACATTAATGAACTTTTACATAACGGTGGTAATTAATAGAACCGCCCTTAAATAAGAATTAAAACATATGGCAAACACAATCAGCCCTCTTGCATTCGTACACCCTGAGGCTAAACTCGGTGACGGCAATGTAATCGGACCTTTCTGCTATATCGCTGCCGATGTGGTTATTGGCGATAATAACATTATGCAGAATAGTGTTACCCTGAATCAGGGTACACGTATGGGCTCTAACAATGAGATATTCCCTGGTGCAAGCATCAGTACAAAGCCCCAGGACCTTAAATTTAAAGGGGAGATTACTACGTGTCAGATAGGTGATAACAACTCTATTAGGGAGAACGTTACTATTAGTCGCGGAACGGCCTCAAAGGGTACAACTATTGTTGGTAGCAATAATCTGCTGATGGAAAATATGCATATTGCTCACGATTGCGTGATAGGCAACAACTGTATCATCGGCAATTCAACAAAATTTGCTGGAGAGGTGATTGTTGACGACTTTGCTATAGTCTCTGCTTCGGTGCTTGTTCACCAGTTTGTGCATATTGGTGGATATGTAATGGTACAGGGCGGAAGCCGTACATCACAAGACATTCCTCCATACGTAATAGCAGGCAAAGAACCTATCAAGTATGCGGGACTGAATCTTATCGGCTTAAGACGACGCGGATTTGATAGCGAGACTATCCTTATGATACGTGAAGTGTATAATACTATATATGCTAAAGGTATTATAAAGGAAGGTATTGAGGATGTAAAAGAGAAATTTAAGATGACGCCTGAGATTGAATATATAATCAATTTCATAGAGAACGCTAACCGTGGCATAATTAGATAACACCTTGAATACACTCATAGTCATAACAGGCCCTACGGGTGTGGGAAAGACGGAACTCTGCATTACACTTGCCGAGCATTATAACGTAGACATTATCAACGCTGACTCACGACAGATCTTTGCAGAGATACCAATAGGAACTGCCGCACCCACCGCTGAACAAAGGCGGAGAGTGCGGCATCATTTTGTTGCAACTCACCACATAGGGGATTACTATTCTGCCTCAATGTATGAACAGGATGTGCTGAAACTGTTGAAAACACCTGATTTTTCAAACAAAGATGGTATAGAAGCAATACTTACTGGCGGATCTATGATGTACATTGATGCTGTGTGCAACGGCATTGACGATATACCAACTGTTGATGATAAAACCAGAAACTGGATGAAACAGCGTCTGGAAGAAGAGGGATTGAATGCTCTTCTCGAGGAATTGAAGCGCCTGGACCCAGAACATTGGGCTGTCGTTGACAGGAATAACCCGCGAAGAGTGGTTCATGCACTTGAAATTTGTCACATCAGCGGAAAGACATATACTTCTTTTCGCACGGGTAAAAAGAAAAAAAGACCATTCAACGTAATCAAGATTGGACTTACAAGGGACAGAGAGGAATTGTATGAAAGAATTAACCAACGTGTGCTTGACATGGTGAACAACGGACTTATTGATGAAGCAAAAAGCATGATGGCACACAGAGGTGAGAACGCACTCAATACGGTTGGATACAAAGAGATGTTTAAATACTTTGATGGGGACATCCCATTAGAGGAAGCAATAAGGCAGATACAAAGCAATACAAGACAATATGCACGCAAACAATTGACTTGGTACAAGAAAGATCCTGACATTACATGGTTTAATCCTGACGACATTGAAGGGGTAAAAAGGCATATTGACAATAGGATAGCACAACAATAATGCACTTTTTACGTTTATTATAAATAAGATTTATATTAC
This sequence comes from uncultured Prevotella sp., assembly GCA_934272845.1. GTDB lineage: Bacteria > Bacteroidota > Bacteroidia > Bacteroidales > Bacteroidaceae > Prevotella. The sequence continues at coordinate 22,352 of CAKQSF010000010.1, read as the reverse complement.
TTAAACGACAAACAATCAAACAAACTATGGAAAAACTCAAACAGATTATAGCATGGATAGCATCCAAATCCAATGCCTTTTGGACCTGGTATAAAGGCTGTTTCATAGGAAAACCGTGGTATATCAAGACTGTTAACGGATTTCTTTCATTAATAGTCATGGCTATTCTCTACTTCGGAGCCGTTGACATAAACCTCTTTTGGCTATTCGGTAAGTCACCTGGATGGTCGGAAATTAGCGAACATAAGGTCAGTCAGGCATCTGAATTATGGTCTGCCGACAGCGTTTTACTGGGCAAATACTTCAATGAGAACCGCACACCTGTTAAATACGAGGAAGTAAACCCTGTATTCTGGAGTGCCCTTATCGACACTGAGGACGAGCGATATTACAATCACTGGGGTATCGACCCTATGGGATTACTCGGGGCTGCGAAAGACGCTGCTACGGGAAGAGGTGGACGTGGAGCCTCTACCATAACTCAACAACTTGCCAAAAACATGTTCAGAGTGCGTACACAGTATAGCACTGGATTAGTAGGTAAGATTCCTGGAGTGAAGATTCTTATCATGAAAACTAAGGAATGGATTACCGCTGTTAAGTTGGAATTGTACTTCGCAATGACTAAAGGACGCGAGGATGCAAAGAAAGAGATACTTGTTCAGTATGCCAACACCGTAGATTTTGGTAATAATGCATACGGTATCAAAACCGCAGCAAAGACTTATTTCAACACTACTCCAAAGGATTTAACTGCCGAACAGGCAGCAGTACTTGTCGGTATGCTCAAGGCTACGACATATTATAATCCTATTTCACACCCTGAGAACTCTCTTAAACGTCGCAATATAGTATTAGACAATATGAGAGACCATGGACATTTAACTAGAGAGGAATGCGATTCTCTGAAAGAAATCAGCATTGACGTATCTGAATTTAATGTTGAAGACAACTACGACGGACAGGCTAAATACTTCCGCGAGGCTGTGGCAAAATACATAAAGAAACTCAGTAATGAGTATGAATCTTTGCAAGACGTTGACATCTACAGCGATGGACTGAAGATATATACAACCATTGATACTCGTATGCAGAAATATGCAGAGGAGGCCGCACGCAAACAAATGCAGCAAGTACAACGTAACTTTAACTCACATTGGCGCGGACAAGAGCCTTGGCAGGACGAGAATCATAAGGTGATAGCAAACTTCATTGAGGATATCGCGAAGCAACAACCTGTTTATAAGTACTTGACAGCGAAGTATCCTGATGATCCTGACTCGGTAAATTACTACCTTAACAAGCCACATGCCGTAAAAGTCTTTGACTACGAGAAAGGACAAGTGGAGAAGGAAATGTCGACAATGGACTCTATTCGCTACATGGTAAGTTTCATGCACTGCTCTTTTGTCGCTATGGAACCGCAGACAGGACATGTCAAAGCATGGGTGGGCGACATTGACTTTAACCACTGGAAGTACGATAAAGTTACCGCTGAACGTCAGCCTGGCTCCACATTCAAATTGTTTGTGTATACTGAAGCGATGGAGCAAGGACTGACTCCGTGTGACAAACGACGCGATGAATTCTTCTCAATGAAGGTATGGGACTCAAAGAAGAAGGAGGAAGTAACATGGACTCCTACAAATGCCAATGGCTATTTTACTGGTGATTCCATGCCATTGAAAATTGCTTTTGCACAGAGTGTAAACTCTATTGCTGTGCGTTTGGGACAAGAAATGGGCATTAAGAACATTATCGAGACTGCAGAGAAGATGGGAATCAAGAGTCCACTGGATGATGCTCCCGCACTGGCCTTAGGGTCTAGCGATGTAAACCTGCTCGAACTTGCCAACGCCTACAGTACAATCGCTAACGGAGGTATGGCACACGATGAGGCTATTCTCGTAACAAGAATTGTTGATCGAAATGGAAAAGAAATATATGTAGCCCCAACTGAAACGAAACAGGCTGTAAGTGTAAGGTCCGCTTACCTCATGCAACAGATGCTTCTTGGCGGACTAAGAGAACGAGGCGGTACATCTCAAAGCCTGTGGGGGTACATAGGAAAATTCAATGATACTGAGTTCGGCGGCAAAACAGGTACATCTAACAACCACTCTGACGCATGGTTCATGGGTGTTTCGCCAAACCTTGTAGTAGGAGCATGGGTCGGTGGTGAATACCGTTGCATACACTTCCGCACTGGAGCACTAGGACAAGGTTCACGAACTGCACTGCCTATATGCGGATATTTCCTGCAGTCTGTATTCGGTGACCCTGCTTTCCAAAAGTATCACGGCAAGTTTAAGATGCCAGAAGGTGCTGACATTGACCGAAGTATGTACGAATGCACATACTATGGAAGTACACGCAGAGACACGCTTAATGCTGATTCTATTGACCATTTCAAGGAAATACAACTTGACGAGAATGGAAATCCAATAGAAAAGGAAACTAATGACAATACTGGGGAGAAAAACTTAGAACCTAAACAGCATCAAAAAGAGGAAGAAGTGACTTTCGATAACATATAGTGATCGTAAATAATCACATTAAACAAAACCTAAGATGACATTTACATCAAAGATAAAACATTCACATAAGGCGTGGAGCAAAGCATTGTTCCACGCCTTATTATTGTCTTTTACGCTGCTTACATCATGCGCAAGCGTAGCAACTGCAGACACATTTGCAACTAAACGTGAGTTTCGAGGGGCATGGATACAATGCGTTAACGGTCAGTTTACTGGCATTGGAACAGAGAATATGCAACGCACTTTGACATATCAACTTGACGAATTACAAAAGGATGGGGTCAATGCAATAATCTTTCAGGTTCGCCCTGAGTGTGACGCACTATACCAAAGTACCCTAGAACCATGGAGCAGATTTCTTACTGGCAGACAAGGTACACCACCATCGCCATACTGGGACCCACTGCAATGGATGATAACTGAATGCCATAAGCGAGGAATGGAACTACATGCATGGATTAACCCCTTCCGTGCAAAGACTAAAGTTACCAATGAACTGTCAACAACCCATATTGCAGTACGCCGTCCCGACCTTGTATTCCCATATGATGGACTATACATTCTCGACCCTGCCAAACCTGCAAACCGTGAATGGATATGCAAAGTAGCAGCCGATATCGTACGTCGTTACAACATAGACGGCTTCCACATAGATGACTACTTCTATCCCTATCCTGCCCCAGGTGTTGCCATTCCCGATGCAGAAGAATACCAATTACAAAACAATGGACACTTTAACAGCATAGGAGACTGGCGCAGAAACAACGTCAACATATTCATTAAGCAACTACATGACACCATACGGAGCATTAAACCATGGGTAAAATTTGGCGTCTCACCATTCGGAATTTATCGTAATAAGAAGGCATCAAGTATTGGTTCTAATACTAACGGACTTCAAAACTATGATGACCTATATGCTGATGTACTTCTGTGGGTAAACAAAGGATGGATAGATTACTGTGTACCACAACTCTATTGGGAGATAGGAAACAAAGCAGCAGACTATGAAATACTTATTAATTGGTGGGGAAAGAACTGCGGAAACCGTCCTCTTTACATCGGAGAAGACATCGAAAGAACAGCAAAATACGCAGACCTTCATAATAAACAGCAGAACCAAATGGCTGCGAAATATCAGTTACACACAACTGTTCCCAACATCAATGGTACTGTTTTGTGGTACGCTAAAGCAGCGGTAGACAACATAGGAGAATACGGTACACAACTGCGCACAAACTACTGGCGTTACCCAGCCTTACAACCACAGATGCCATTCATTGACGATACCACCCCTGATAAACCTAAAAGACTTGATGACGTGTGGACAAGCGATGGATATATGCTATTCTGGCGCGAGCCAAAGGCAACAAGTTGGCGCGATGAAGCAATAAAATACGTTGTATATAGATTTGCTAAAGGCGAGACAATCAACACTGAAGACCCATCGCATATTGTTGCCATCACAGAAAAAACATGGCTAAAACTACCCTACGTCAATGGCAAAACGAAATTCACTTACGTTGTTACCGCCCTAAACAGGCTGTCAAATGAAAGCAAGATAACGAAGAAAAAGATAAAGTTATAGAATCAAACAACCCGTCTATAATAATATTTTCATAACAAAAGTATAAGCGAGTGGGTATGCAAAAAGGCCGTCCCCACTCGCTTATTTCATTGTATAATGCAACATTCCCTACCATAGAGAATAAGAAACACTACATAGTATCATAAATTTCTTCAAGTTTTTCCAAGAGAGCTTCACCACGAAGGTCTACCGCAACAATCACTCCCTCAGCATTACAAAGGAAGTTACTCGGTATGCTCCTTACATTATAAAGCCTCGCTCCCACATTTTCCCAACCATTAAGGTCACTAAAATGCAGCCAGTCAAGCCCGCCACTCTTAATGGCAGACTGCCAACTAACAGCACTATTATCAAGCGAAATGCCTACAATCTGAAAGCCATTCTTGCCATATCTCGCCTTTACAGTCTTCAGCGTTGGCATCTCTCCCATGCAAGGACCACACCATGAAGCCCAGAAGTCAATAAGAACATAGTTTCCCTTACCTACATATTCACTCAACTGATGCTTCGTCCCGTCGACATCTTTAACAGAAAAGTCCGTAAACTTCCTACCTACCAAACTCAGTTTCGCTCCTTCAGACTGTATAAAATACAACACATTCGCAAACATAGGATGCACCGTATACTGCGCTCCACTATAAGCATAAGCCTGAAGTTGCTGAAAGTCCAAGTCCATCATGTTGGCTTGTATAAAATACACAGGTAAACAGTTATCCTTATTATCATCTATCACCTTCTTCAGAGCATCGAGATACTCCCGTTTCTGTTGCCTTGCCTTAGCACGAAGCGTAATCGCCTTCTGAGCGTCAGCTTCACTTTCCGCCTGCTTACGACATTCTATCGCCTCGTCACTATACTTCTCTAACTCAACCACAATACCATGAAGTTTATCATTAAGAGGCGTACCAGAAGATACATCTTTATCCATATCAAGGGCAATGTCTGCACCATCAGCCACTACAAGACTTTGTTTTCTCGTAGATTTATCTACAAAGAACAGGTACGAACATTTTTCAACTTCAGCGTTATAAGTAAAAGTACCGTTAGTGACATTCACTTTCGTAACCTTTCTATTATCACCATTCACAAAGACAAAGACCACTTTAGACCCCTTATCAGTAGTTCCCTTAACAGTAACCTTTATATTCTCTGCCATGAGCACAATGCATGAACACATTGTCAGCAGCAGTATCATCAATCTCTTCATCATATTCTTTTTTTATTTACAGACGCATTACTTACCTAACTTACTCCCTTCCATTCTCTTCGGACAATACGATGTAAAGGGACATTTTTCACATTGTGGTCTTAAACTTTTACATACATATCTGCCATGCAGCAGCAACCAATGGTGAGCACGCGGTATTTCCTCCTTAGGAATATACTTTACAAGATAACGCTCTACTTTCAACGGTGTGTTACAAGACACAGGAACTAGTCCTAACCTGTGGCTTACACGATAGATATGCGTATCAACCGCCATAGCGCTTTTACCAAAAGCAACCGCCTGAATAACGTTAGCCGTCTTGCGACCTACCCCAGGCAATCTCAATAACAGGTTCATGTCGGACGGTATTTCACCATCAAAGTCCTCTACAAGCATGCGTGACAGTTCAACAATATGTCGCGCTTTGGCATTAGGATAAGATATACTCTTGACATATTCATATATCTCCACCTCATCAGCCTTCGCTAATGACGCAGCATCAGGATAATCACGGAACAGTTCCGGAGTAACCATATTAACTCGTTTATCCGTACATTGCGCTGATAGCACAACAGCAATGAGCAGTTGAAATACAGAACCATACTGCAATTCAGTATCCACTACAGGCTGTGTCTCCCTAAAATAATCCAGAACCTTATTGTATCTTTCCTTAAGAGTCATAACATCAAGTTTTTATATTCCTCCTATATAGAATACATATTAAGAAAAGGGTCGCAGAAAAAAAACTTCTGCGACCCTTATTATTATGCTTTTGGCTTAAGTACGATTACTTATCCTCTTCCATCTTAGCCTTCAATGCTGCGAGAGCGTCGAAGTCTCCGAGTGAAGTAGAAGCCGCTACGTTATTGATAGCAGCAGTATCTTCCTTCTTACCAGAACGCTTTGCGTTACGTGGAGCCTTCTTCTCCTCCAATGGCTTCTCTGGCTCAAATGTGCGAGAGTGAGAAAGGATGATACGCTTTGTCTCCTTAACGAACTCAATTACCTTGAACTCGAGTTCCTCACCCTTCTGTGCCTGAGTACCGTCTTCCTTAACAAGGTGCTTTGGAGTAGCGAAACCTTCACCGCCTTCGTTGAGTGCAACGACAGCGCCCTTGTCCATAACGTCAACAATCTTACCTGTGTGTACTGAACCAGGAGTATAGATTGTCTCGTACTTATCCCAAGGGTTCTCCTCCAACTGCTTGTGGCCGAGAGAGAGACGACGATTTTCCTTGTCTATCTCAAGAACTACAACGTCGATAGATGCGCCTTCAGTTGTGAAGTCAGATGGCTTCTTAACCTTCTTTGTCCAAGAAAGGTCAGAGATGTGTATAAGTCCGTCAACACCCTCTTCGAGTTCAACGAAGATACCGAAGTTAGTGAAGTTACGAACCTTTGCAGTGTGCTTAGAACCTACAGGATACTTCTCCTCGATGTTAGCCCATGGGTCATCCTTCAACTGACGGATACCGAGAGACATCTTACGCTCCTCACGGTCGAGAGTAAGAATTTCAGCCTCTACCTCATCACCTACAGAAAGGAAGTCCTGAGCAGAACGGAGGTGCTGGCTCCAAGACATCTCGCTGACGTGGATAAGCCCCTCAACGCCAGGTGCTACCTCTACGAATGCACCGTAATCAGCGATAACGACTACCTTACCCTTGATGCGGTCACCAACCTTGAGGTTTGGATCGAGAGCATCCCATGGGTGTGGAGTGAGCTGCTTGATACCGAGAGCGATACGCTTCTTCTCGTCATCGAAGTCGAGAATTACAACGTTCACCTTCTGGTCGAGCTGTACAACCTCGTGTGGATCGCTTACGCGGCCCCAAGAGAGGTCTGTGATATGAACGAGACCGTCAACACCACCGAGGTCAACGAATACACCGTAAGAAGTGATGTTCTTAACAGTTCCTTCGTAAACCTGACCCTTCTCGAGTTTAGACATAATCTCCTTCTTCTGAGCCTCAATCTCAGCCTCGATGAGAGCCTTGTGTGAAACGACAACGTTACGGAACTCCTGATTGATCTTAACAATCTTGAACTCCATTGTCTTACCTACGAATACGTCGTAGTCGCGGATTGGATGTACATCAATCTGAGAACCTGGAAGGAATGCCTCAATACCAAATACATCAACAATCATACCACCCTTAGTGCGGCACTTGATGAAGCCCTGGATGATTTCCTCGTTCTCAAGAGCAGCGTTAACGCGATCCCAACTCTTGCTGAGACGTGCCTTCTTGTGAGAAAGAATAAGCTGACCCTTCTTATCCTCCTGATTCTCGACGTAAACTTCTACCTTATCGCCGATCTTCAGATCTGGATTGTAACGGAATTCAGATGCGGCGATGATACCGTCGCTCTTGTAACCGATGTTTACGATAACCTCTTTCTTGTCGATTGAGATTACTGTGCCCTCTACAACCTGGCCTTCAGAAACCTTGTTAAGAGTTGCGTCATAAGAAGCTTCCTGTGCTTCCTTGCTTTCGTTTGAAATACCGCCGTTCTCGAACTCGTCCCAGTTGAAATCGTCGAGTGGCTGTACATTTTTAAAGTTAGACATAAATGAAAATAAAATATTAAGTGACTCTCCAACATGAAAAGTCGCATGCAAAGTTACAACTTTTTTTATTACCATAAGGTACACGCATATTTTCAAACTCAATCTTTTAATTTTATTTAACTCTTCTCTATTATATTTATATGCTTTTCCCATAGTTTTATGCAGAATATTATTAACTTTGCACCACAATAGAAAAGCACATCACATTATGACACTTACAAGAAAACAGTTTATTTTAGCATTGTCTTCCATCATTGCGCTTCTTATCGCACTAATGGCTTACTGTCTTTTCGCTCCTCTTAGCAAGAACAAGGAGACGGTGTACATTTACATTGACAATGACGATACTATCGATTCTCTCTCCGCAAAACTCTCTAACGATTGTAAAGGGTTGGGGTCTGCTGCACTTACAATACTAACACGCCACTCTAAATACAGAGATAATATGCGTTCTGGTCGATACGAGATTACTCCAAGCATGGGCTCATTACAGTTCTTTCGTCACCTACGCAACGGCCAACAGTCACCCGTAAAACTCACCATACCGTCCGTACGAACTAGAGAACGCCTTGCGGAAGAATTGTCTAACAAACTGATGATGAGCAAAGACGAACTGCTATCATATCTTGACAATAATGATTCATGTGCGCTCTATGGTGCAGATACCGCCTCAATCATGGCTATGTTCATACCTAACACGTACGAGATATATTGGAACATCAGCGTGCAAAAGTTCCTTAAGAAGATGAACGAGGAGCAGAAAGCGTTTTGGAATGGCAAACGCAAGAGCGAGGCCGATGCACTCGAACTAACTCCTCTTGAGGTCGTTACCATGGCTTCCATCGTAGATGAGGAAACTGCTAACAACGCAGAGAAACCCATGGTGGCTGGTATGTACTATAACCGCTTGAAGCAAGGTATGCCATTGCAGGCCGACCCTACAATTAAGTTCGCTCTGAAGCAGTTTGAATTACGCCGCATTTACAATAACATGCTGCGTGTGAAGTCTCCTTATAACACCTATGTCAACACGGGGCTTCCCCCTGGCCCTATCCGCATACCGAGCGTGGCTGGTATTGATGCCGTTCTTCATCTTGTAAAGCACGACTACCTTTACATGTGCGCCAAGGAGGATTTCTCTGGTACTCACAACTTCGCACGCACTTACTCCGAGCATCTTGCCAATGCTGCCAAGTATAGCAAAGCACTTAACGACAGAGGCATTAAGTAATACACAGGACGCAATACAAAACATACATCAAGTAATAAAGCCCAAACCACAATGTGATTTGGGCTTTATTAGTGTTTATGTATGCACAATTTTGTTCTGCACAATCACAAATATTTAAGCAAAAAACATTACCTTTGCATAATAATTTACTATCACACTACACCTTATATAAATTAAAGCACGCATGAAACATAGTTTTTTCCTATCCATAATACTTATACTTTCCGCAATATTCCCTACTCTATCGTCTGCCGCAAGCCAATGGGTTGTAGAGGCAGAAAAGGATGGTTACGTCACTTGGAGTAAGGATTCAGTTGCTGACATTCATGCTCCTGGCGGACTGACTCTATGGAACAAGACGCTTATGAAGGGCAACGTGGTTATTGAATACGAAGCGCGCATTGTGGGCGATGGGCGTATCTCTGACCTCAACTGCTTCTGGATGGCGAGCGACCCTACTGCCAAAGATGTTTTTGTAAATGCCAAGAAGCGTGGCGGTAGGTTCGTTAATTCTTACACTCTGAACCTGTATTATATGGGATATGGCGGCAACTACAACGCTACCACTCGCTTTCGTCGTTACAACGGTGACGTTAGAGGGGTAACAGACGCTAAATATCGCCCTGCTATTTTGCGTGAATATACGGATAAGAAGCACATGATTGAGGGAGATCATTGGTACAAAATAAGGCTTGAAGCGGCTGACGGGCACGCTAAATTCATTATCGATGGAGAGTGCATTGTGGACTATACGGACCCTACCCCTTTGGAGGAAGGATACTTTGGTTTTCGTACCACGTTGGCACACGCACAACTTCGTAACTTCCGTTTTACATCTTCGCCTGCTGTTCCTCACAGAGGTAACGGCACAATGCTATTGGAACGCAGCACGAAGAAAGACTGTGAAGGCATTGAACTGAATGACATCATGGGCGTAAAGCGCAGCGATGGCGAGGGAATTACGTTCGGTGTCCCTTTCGCCATAGGCGAACTGAAAGAGGAAGAAACACTTGTTCTCAAACAAGATAAGAACACATTGCCATCTGACCAATGGACTCTCGCCTCATGGCCTGACGGTAGTGTTAAGTGGAAAGCCATTGCCACAGTGCGGGGAAATGGGCTTAACAATAATGGTAAAGCGATGTTTCCGCTTCTTCATTTTTCAGACAACGGAATGTTGTTCGACAGTATTTTGGTCGGCGAAAAGAAGTGTTTAGGCAAGGCTTGGGTGGAGTGTAACGGAAAGATGCTACCAACTCGTAGAATTATCAAGGAACAAATGGGCAACGTAAGGTGGTGCTGGAAGATGGAAGGTGATAACTTCGTCATCAGACTTTACACCTATCGCGGCAGCAATGAGATAAAGATTACCCACACGTTTTTTGTTGATTCTACTGTCAATGCAGAAGGATTACGCTCGTTGGCTGTGCGTTTTGAGGTACCGATGAACGGTGAAAACCATTTCCGCAAAGTGTTGTTCCTTACAGACTCCAATGAGGTTAAAACCATGCATGTAAAGCCTCTCATCGCTCGACGTCCCATAAACCTTGACGCCAACGGTGTTCCTACCGACGAACGAAGCCGCAGTATCCTCGCTCAGATAGCATCTTGGGACGGTTTTCGCCTCTCTCAACTATCGCCAAACGGTTTCTCTATCCGCAAGAGGGCAACGTCCCTATCGCCTTGGATTGGTACTATCGAGGGACGCAGAGCACCTGGCGTTGTTGCCATTGGCGACAGGAAACACTGCGTTGCCTTCCATCTTGCAGACTTCTGGCAGTCTTATCCCTCCACACTTCAGGTGGACGGAGCACGTGATAGCAATGCTACGGTGAGCCTATCTCTATGGAGTCCCGAAGCTGAAGCGATGTCTTTTGCTCATTATGATACTATTCCTCACGGTTTAGAGGCTGCTTACGAGGATGTACAAAAGGGCATGAGCACCGCCAGTGGCATAGCAAGGACGTCAGAGATTTACCTTACTCTATCTACTGACGGCATCGATAGTCTGTCAAGCGCACTGCCTTCACTTGCCACTCACACGCAGATGCTGCCCTCACCAGCGTATCTTCACCGCAAAAGAGCGTTCGGAATATGGAGCCTTGACAAGGGAACGGCACTTGATTCTACCATATATAATATAGTAAAGTCTTACGCATCAGAACAGGAGCGCAATGCATGGTATGGGTTCTTTAACTATGGTGACGTGATGCACACATATGATTCCAGTCGTGATGAATGGCGATACGACGTGGGAGGATATGCTTGGGACAATACTGAACTGGCTTCTCCTGCAATGTTCTGGTATGAGTTTCTGCGCACAGGAAGTCCCGTTGCATGGCGAATGGCGGTGGCAATGTGTCGCCATAACGCTGAGGTTGACTGCTACCATCGTGGTGTTCACGCTGGACTTGGCACCCGACACAACGTTGTTCACTGGGGGTGTGGAGCGAAAGAGGCACGCATTTCGCAGGCTTTCTTTAACCGTTTCTTCTACTATCTCACCGCAGACGAACGCACTGGCGACATCATGCACGAGGTGAAAGACGCTGACCAACTGCTCTATTCCCTCGACCCCATGCGTCTGGCGCAGCCTCGTTCCGCTAAATACCCATGCACCGCACCGGCTCGTTTGCGCATCGGCCCCGACTGGACGGCATACGCCAGCAACTGGTTTACGGAATGGGAGCGCACTGGCAACGATGTGTACAGGGACAAGATACTTGCTGGCATGAAGAGCATCGCAGCTCTTCCCCACGGCATTTTCAGCGGTCCAAAGGCGTTAGGTTATGACCCTGCCACGGGAATTGTGTCATGGGAGGGCGATAGCACAGTACAAAACACCAACCACCTGCTCTCTATCATGGGCGGATTTGAAATGATGAACGAGATAATGCTGTCGCTTACCACACCCGAATGGAACAAAACGTGGTTGCAACACGCTAAAGAATACAAAGAGAAGGCTTTTTCTTTGTCAAACAATAAATTTCGCATTCCCCGACTGAAGGCTTACGCTTACTGGCTCACTGGCAACAAGTCTTACTACAACACTGCCGTTAACGACCTGAAAATCAGCGATAAATTACAACCCACAAACGATGCAGCGACATCGGTATTAGACGCAATTTTCATGCAAGAAGTGATGCCTTTTACCAATGAATAGTGGTGGATATAACATACATTTGGTATTTGCCACATTAGAAAAAAGCAGTAACTTTGCACTCAGAAATAAGAAACAAACATACAAACAACAAATAAAACGATAGAAATATGAGCACAAACAAAAACTTACACATTGAAACTCTCGCACTTCACGTAGGCCAAGAACAGGCTGACCCAGTAACTGATTCACGTGCAGTGCCTATATATCAGACTACATCTTACGTCTTCCACAACTCACAACACGCTGCCGACCGTTTCGGTCTTCGTGACGCTGGTAACATCTACGGTCGTCTTACCAACTCTACTCAGGGTGTTTTCGAGGATCGTATCGCTGCACTTGAAGGCGGTGTTGCTGGTCTTGCCGTTGCAAGTGGTGCCGCTGCTGTGACTTATGCACTGCAGAACATCGTAGGAGCTGGTGACCATATCGTGGCTGCTGATAACCTTTACGGTGGTAGTTTCAACCTTATCACTCACACATTCGCTAACCTTGGCATCACAAACACCATCGTTAATGTTAACGATCTCGACGCTCTTGAGAAGGCTATTCAGCCTAACACCAAGGTTGTTTATGCTGAAACATTCGGTAACCCTAACTCAGACGTTACCAATCTTGAGGCTGTTGCAGAGGTAGCACACCGTCATAACATCGTATTCATTGTCGATAATACTTTCGCTCCTATCGTTATTCGTCCTTTGGAGCACGGTGCTGACATCGTAGTTCATTCTGCTACTAAGTTCATTGGTGGTCACGGATCATCTCTCGGCGGTGTTATCGTTGACGGAGGTAAGTTTGATTGGAAGGCAAACGCTGACAAGTACCCAACAATCGCAAAGCCAGACCCATCTTATCATGGTGCTATCTTCGCTGATGTTGCTGGTCCTGCAGCATTCGTAACACGTATTCGTGCCGTGATTCTGCGCGATACTGGTGCTACGATCTCTCCATTCAACGCATGGATACTGCTTCAGGGCACTGAGTCTTTGCCTCTCCGCATAGAGCGTCACGTACAGAACGCGCTGAAGGTTGTAGAATATCTTGCTAAGAATCCTAAGGTTGCTAAGGTTAATCACCCTTCACTGCCAGACCATCCTGACCACGCTCTCTACCAGAAGTACTTCCCTAATGGTGCAGGTTCTATCTTTACGTTCGAGATTAAGGGCGGTGAGAAAGAGGCATGGAAGTTCATTGACAGCCTCAAGATCTTCTCTCTCCTCGCTAATGTGGCTGACGTTAAGTCACTCGTTATCCACCCTTACACCACAACTCACTCTCAGATGACTCCAGAAGAGTTGGCTCAGCAGCACATTACGCCTTCAACAGTCCGCCTGTCTATCGGTGTTGAGCACATCGACGACATCATTGCAGACCTCGACCAGGCTTTCGCACAGATTTAATCGTTATAAAGTAATGTTTTAAAATCAGTTTTGTCATTGTTTAAACATTACGAAACAACAACATAAAAAAGGTTGTAAGTTACTGAAATTCATCAGTACTTACAACCTTTTTTCGTTGTTCTCATATTATGTTATTGCCTTTTTTACGTCTGCCTCTCTTTCTCATTACTCATCGTTCCTTATTTGCAAACTCCATGAGTCGGGCGAAAGTATAGTTTCGTTGCAACAGTTCTGGATTGCCGAAGATAACGAGATGCTCTTTGGCACGCGTCATGGCGACGTTCAATTTACGGTCTACCACGGTGCCGTCTGTATCAACAAACACGTTGTCCGTAAGGAATTTTAACTGGTAAGGCTTTGATATTGTGAAGCCATAAAGTATGTATTTACGTTGACTTCCTTGAAATCGCTCTACGGTATCAATGGCAATGTTGTGCAAGCAGGGCACTCCGTAGGTGTCAATAAGGTTTCTTATCGTTGCTATTTGGTTGCGGTAAGGCACTATCACGCCTACTGTAGCGTCTACATCGAACGCTTCACCCTCTATATCATATATCTTTTTCACCGCAGAGGCTATCATCTTAGCCTCTACAATGTTCACTTTGTCAGAGGTACTGTCACTTGGCGGCTCCGTAGGAATGAAGGTCATGCGACACGAACGCAATACTTTCTCCATTCCTTCTACATCTTTTTCCACCGCAGGAAGGTCTCCCGTCTGGTGCGGAAGCGGCACTTCCGTAAGTTTTCCGTTATAAAACGCCTCGTTAGGAAAACTCGCTATGTCGTGGTGCATACGTCCTTGGCGGTGCAACATATACGTTACTGCTGGGTTATCACGATACTTTCGCAGCAGTCTTTCAAAGAGAGAGAGACGACAGTCGGTAAGGTTTATGTCAAGAAGTTCCTGCTCTTTCACCCCGGAAACGTCCTGCGGCTGCTGCACTACCGCTGGCAACTGCTTGTGATCGCCTATAAACACCATTTTCTTTATGGCAGAAAACTCCCCATCTCTTGCGCTTAACAAGCCCATAAGATGCGGTTCCAGTATCTGAGAAGCCTCATCTATCACCGCGAGAGTGAACTGACGTATCTGCAAGAGTGACACGTTAGAACTAAGAGCAGTGGTCGTTCCCACGTAGACACGGGCTGTTTCGAGCATCGTTCTCAACTCGGTCAGCGTCTTACAGCGACGTGCTTTCTCCTCCAACAGATAGTCTTTATACTCTGGTGCACTACTCAACGCACTACCAACACGTATGAAGTCTATGCCGTCTTCTACCAGTTTGCTGCATATTTCGTCCACTGCTCTGTTGGTATATGACAGCAACAGCACCGCCGAACGGTCTTCCAGCAACTCCTCTTTCACCGTGTTCAGCATACCGAAGGATGTCTTTCCCGTTCCGGGAGGACCGATAATGAGAAACAAATCCTGCGCTTGCTTAACACGAAGAGACAGTTCGTTAAAACTACCGTAATCTCCTTTCAGCGTTTTTGTGGTGTCAACGCGCGGTTCTCTCTGCAACATCAGTAGGTCACGACGCTCTTTGGGCGCTGAGAGGAAGGCATGCATACCGCGGTAAAGCGACCCATACGATGCCTCAATGAAGTCATGTTCTATCGCCCACATCATGTCATGATACCACAAGAACACTCTGGCGTCAGACTGAGGTGCCCTCAACGACAGTCGTATAGAGTCCACACCGATGCTCTCTATGCGGCATCTGAAGACCATCATGCGGCGTGCATCTGGTTCGGTTTCTTTTTTATAGGGGTACAGTATCACAACATCGCCAACGCGAAAGTTAGCCATATCATTGTCTACATCATCGCTAAAGTGCAACGTTACGGTCTCAACGTTACCCTCATGTTCCTTTGTCGGCTCTGTGAGAGTTAGGCCATCGTATATGTTTCCCGCCATTTTCTTGTCGTCGAGTGACTCCTGCCACGTAGCGGCAAAGCCCGAACACTCCTTTGTTCCATTGCCTAGTTTTGAGCGAACATGCTCATTTGCAATGAAGGTAAGGAAGCGATAGTAGTACATTCGCTCCACTTTTGATGCGCCATGTATAGGTGCTAACAGTTCCGTTATCTGCGGTTCCTGGTATCGTTGCCACAAAGCACCGTAGTCATGACGTTCGTTCAGCATCGCTGGCGTAAGATTTTCGAGTACGTCACGGTATGCGTTCTCCTTAGTGTAATACAGTTCTGCCGCCGCTATCCTGTTCCTTAACTTTATCGCTCTGAATACTAGTTCGGGAGCAAAGCCCAGTCCTAACAGTGGATTCTGGTACTTAGAGTATAGCAAAAAGGCGTGTAACTCTCGATTATTGTCCTCATATACAGCCCTATAGTTATAGCGAATGAGGAGCATATAGAGCAAGAGTTGCACGTAATGTTCCTCCTTATGGCGCGGATTAACAAAATTGTCATACGGAAAATTACCCTTTCCCGATTTCTGCTCCATCAGCACTCGGAAGTCAAGTTGCAGATAGTCCATACGCCCTTGCAGCCCAAGCATCTCCGAAAAGAATGAAGGTTCTACCATGCCCTCTTTCGAATCGAAACTCGATACGGTCTGTGGCATATCCTGTCTCACCGCTTTCTCTATATGGTCACGCTGTTTTCGCGCTTCTTCATGGAAGTTAGGTCCCACTCCTGCGGTCAAAAGACTGATGGCATTGTTACGAAAAAACTCCTTCACGCTGTCGTTATAGTCACGCGACGTGCCTTCTTCCTCACCGTCAACAACATCCCTTACCGCCTCATCCAGCAACTGACCAGCGAAGTTACCAAGCACTATCGCCTCTGAGTTTTGCTGCGGTTGCAGTCTGTTAATAAGCGCGACGAGGGGCGATTCGGCATAGTTTGTAAAGCAACGTGCTACGGTTGAAATGTCGACAAGATAGTCTGGAGCGAATATTATCAACTCTGGGAAGAGTGTACCTTCCCTGTCTTCTGGTCTGACGAGGTTGAACTGCGCTCCCTTTGTGAACATTCTTCTGAGGTAAGTCCAATCAAAGTCGAAGCGTGTATTACCATGACTGTAACACACTCTCACCTCTCCCTCGCCGTCACTACCATCAAGTATGCCATACATGCAATCGTCATCCCACCGTTGGAGTATCATTCTCACCACATCAGGACGCAACTTCCAGCGTGCCCTCTGCACCGTATGGTTCTCCTTCCTCTCCTTCCTCGTGGCGTCATCGCTACACAATCGCACCAACGAGCACAGTGCTTCTACATCTGCATCAGCGTGCTTCGACAGTTCGTCCGCACTGAGAAAGGCAGCCTTTCTCATTCTTGTACGGGCGGCATTCACCTCTCTTGCCAATGCTACGTCAGCCCCATATTCCTTCAATAGATAGTCGGTCTTGGCGAAGGCACCACACATCAGCACCCCTACCCTGTCTGTTTTCTCGTCTATAAACCTACGGAACACGCGGCGCAACGCCCCATACACCATCTTTATGTCTGGCTTATGGCGCAATGCTCCGCGCAGTTCTGCTTCTGTCTCCTTATTTGTTTCTGGAGTATATCTTATTTCTCTGTCTTGCATAAGTATTGCAAAGGTAGCAAATAATAGAAGCAAATGCAAGCAAAAAGGGTAGAAAAATATGTATAGAGACATATCTTCTACCCCGTGTTTTTCATGTATTCACCTTTTCCTTATTATCAATAGTCAGTGTTCTGTGGGTCAAAGTTGGTCCAACCTGCTGTCCATTTCTCTCCTGCTCCGAACGCTCCAATGTAGTTAGCGGTAATAAACCAATTGTCAAGTCCTGTGAATGTTGGTGTTGTTAGCAGCGGACTGTTGGCGAGAGGTGTGTAACCGTCAGCCTCAACGAGTGTTGCCCAGTCTGCTATTGCTCTGTTTCCGTTCTGCGCAAGGAAGAAGGTTGAAGAGAAAGAAGGCTTTGAGGCATCTGTGATAGGCTTTGACTTCTCATCGTATCCTGTTACGAGCACGTCGTCATACAGTTTGTTTGCATCACTGCCAGTTACGTCCATGCCAGCAAACCAGATGTTCTGCAACTTAAGCAGTCCGTTATTTGCCGCTCCCTGCGTATCGCCCTTCTGGTTGTCGAGCATCAGTCCGATAGGATAACCTATAGCCAGTGAGTTTACACAGTTAAGGCGACTGTTACGGCGTATCTGCATAGCAGCCTGGAATTTTCCAAGTGCTGAGCCGTTATTTGGGAAGTAATTGCCACCATTGATGTAGTCTGTAGTATTCTGGAACGATGCATCGAGTTTCGGACCTACAAAGGTAATATTGCTGAATGTGGCTGTAGTCCAAGGACCGACAGGTGAACCGTCAGCGCAGTTATCGCTCTCAAAGCCGTTGCTCTGTGATGTATCGGCAATCTTAGAGTCGCGTACTGCCAGTCCGAACTGTACCTTTCCTGAGTATCCGTTATCGGTATCGAAGTCATCGTCCCATCCTTTATATGCTACGAGATACTTGGCATTGACCGTTCCTCCGAACCATTCGAAGGAGTCATCGTTAGAGTATGACACCTGAACGTGGTCTATCTGCGTCGCGCTGCCAACAGAACCTAATGTCAAACCGTTTATCTCCTTATCCTTCTCGAATGGGTATCCTGCAAACTCTATGCGCACATAACTCAGCACTCCAGAGTTGTCTGCATCGTCATTGCCACCGTGTTTGGTTCGTGGGCCACCCTCTATCTGCATCTCTTGCTGATTGTTCTTTGCCTTACCGCATAGTATCACGCCTCCCCAGTCTCCTGGTTTGCGGTTACCTTTAGCCTGTGCAGAGGTGAAGACGATAGGCTCCTGTGCCGTTCCCTGTGCTATCAGTTTGCCTCCTCGCTCTGCTATCAGCGCAGCCTTTGTTGCTTTGTCGCCCTTTATTACGGTGCCTGGCTCTATCGTTAGTTCTGCTCCGTCGGCTATATATACCCATCCTTTAAGTGTGTATGTGCCCTTCTTCAAAGTCTGTTTGCCTGTGAAGACGAACTCTGCGTCGCCATTTCCTATATCTTTACCATTCTCGTCTGCCTGTCCGTTGCTGAAGAGTATGTGGTTACATGCCTTCAATCCGCCATTGGTGGTCCATACATAAGTGTCTGTTACCGTTCCGTTACCATTTCCATTACCATCACTTGCCGCGTCGTCGCTGCTACAAGCGGCAAGAGATGCCGCCATCATCAGGATGCCCATGCATCCCACTACACTTTTTGTTTTCATACTTTGTTTGTTGTTTTGTTATTTCAGGGTGGTTCTATTAATTACCACCGTTATGTAAAACTTCATTAATATGATGATGTTTTGTCATCTTTCGGGCTCTTATCGGTTCTAAGCGTAAGTGCGCTCAGTCGAGTAGCGCGCTACACTCCTTCTCTTACTTACACTTTGATCTCGATAATAGCCTCGAAATATAACAAAGGTAACTAATAGAACCACCCTTTATTGTTCTGTTGCTCGGTTACGTGAGGAGTTCGCTGTCGTCTGAACCAACCTAAAACCGTAACCTTACAACTTCACAACTTTTCCTTAGAATCTATATGTTGCTTGCAGTCCTACCGTTCTGCCAGGCTTATAACTGCGTGTTTTCTGCTCTACCTCTCGCGTTGAACCATCAGCGTTCTTCACGTCAGCAAACTGTTTGTAGAACACTCTTTCGGCAAGAAGGTCACGTACATTGAGTCGTATCTCCCACTGCTCACCAAATCTTTTAGTTATGGAGAGGTCTATAGTGTTGCGTGGCATCTCGTAACTGTCGGGCACTTTTGCGCTATCGTCTCCGCCAACGTTACCAGTGCTACGTCCTACACCAATGATGCGCTTGCCTATTCTGTTGTAGAGCAGTGCCACATCCATCTGCAATGGTCTGTTCTTATAGAAGACACCTGTGTTCACAAGGTATGGTGACTGTCCCTGCATAGGGCGGTTTTCTTCTTTTGCCCCTGGCTCAAAGTTCACCTTACTCTTTATCAATGCTCCGTTGAATGACCATGAGAAGTCTGGCAGTCCTATGAAGTCGAGGTTCTTTCTGATGTCGAGTTCCAGACCATAGTTGTCTGCTCCCAATGCGTTCTTGTACGAATAGATTAGGTCTGTGCCTCCAGCCACGGTGTATGTCCACTCTATTGGTGAGTCAAAGTGTTTATAGAACGCTGCAACGGAGATTTGTTCGCCACGGTGTGGGTAGAACTCATAGCGCAGGTCGATGTTGTCGATGTAGCAACTGCGCAGTTCGGTGTTGCCCTGTACGCTGGAAGCGAGGTCGAAGTCGTAATAGACTGACGAACTGACTTCACGAAACTCTGGGCGGTTGATGCTTCTTCCGTATGACAAACGTAACTGGTGGCGGTCGTCAAACTTATACGTAGCGTTGACGCTTGGGAAGAGGTCGTTGGTGCGATAGTGAGTGCTCATCTCGCTCTTCTCGTAATCTCGCGTGTTAGAGATTAGTTCCATGTCGTTATGCTCATACCTCAGTCCGGCGTGAATGTTGAGTTTTCCGAACGGCATATCCATCGTTACGTAGCCCGCTCCGAGGGTATTCTTACCACGATAGTTATTGCGCATCTGTTGCAACTCAAGGAGATACAGTCCCTTTTCGCCCATATACTGTTCGTTGCTGATGAGTGCCGGTATGTCCATGTAGCGGAATCCCTGTGGCAAGTCGTTGTTGGCGTTGTTCCAGTTATAGATAAAGTTTCGCGTCTTATAGTCTCTTGTGCGATACTCTCCGTATGCTCCTGCCTGCAAGGTTGGTTTCCATGAACCTATCTTAATGTCTCTTTTGTCGTTCACGGCAGCCGAGAGAATATGCTCACCAAGGCTTGTCCACTCTCTGGAGATGTCGTTGCCGGTTGTCAGGGCATAGACACCGCTCTCCAAGGCATCGTCGGTAAGGTAGCGACGACGGTCTGGCAGACTACGACTGGCGTATGAATAGCCTACGCTCCAGTCGAGGTTGTCTCGCTCAAGGGTGTGCTTGCCTGTCAACTGCGTGCTGTATGTGGTGCGACTGCGGTAGTAATACTCTGCGCTATGCTCTAAGTTGGCCTGCGCTGACACTCCCTCACGCCACGTATAGCGGTTGTTGCCCAACTGGTTAAAGATATTCTTAAACTGATACTTGTTCTTTCCGCTTGCACTGAGTAGCGTCATGTTGAGCATGGCTCCGAGCCTTACGTTGTGGTTATACTGTTGGTCTACGCTACGACGCAGATAGTTTGAACGGTCGTTTGCTTCGTCATACACACCGAAGAGGTTGTTCTCCATGTCGGCATATTTACGATACTCGTTGCTGTAGTTTACCGTAGCGAGCAGTCCGAGACGCTTCCCCTCTATGTCCCACGCATGATTGTATGCCGCAGAGAGTTTCATATCCGCAAACGGCTTGAAGGTCTTTAGGCTCCAATCGTTGTTAAATCCGTTACCCGTAAGACTTGTTCCGCTGCTGGCTACTGGCTGCAACTGCGCCTCCATGCCACCACTGAGCGAGCGTAGTCCTCCGTCGAAGCCAAGGAAGTCGGTGCCTGAGCCTGCGCTCTGCATGAAGTTGCTCCAATGTGTTGTACTGTTCCATGCTCCACCGAGCGAAACGCTGAATCCGTTTGATGATGGTATCTCCTGAGTATTGACCATTATGAAGCCGCCAGTGTAGTCTGCTGGATACTCAGCGGAAGGTGATTTCACTATCGTCATGCTCTCTATCTGTCCGCTTGGTATCATGTCGAAGGAGAAAGCACGTGAGTCTGCCTCTGTGCTTGGCACGGCACCACCGTTTATCCACACATTATTATATCTCTGTGAGAGTCCGCGCACCATCACGAATTTATCTTCTATGAGACTCACTCCTGGTATTCTTCTTATCACTTCGCCAGCGTTTGCATCTTGTGTCAGTTTGATGTCTTGCGCCGAGATGTTGTTGACTACCACGTTACTGTTTTTAGCCAACTGTATCACTGCGGCACTGGTGTTGCTGCGCTTTACTGAAGTCACCGTCACCTCGTTCAGATTTTGGTCACCGAAGGCAACTGTGTCTGCTGCTGTTCCATTAGCGTTAGCATTGTCGGTCTGTGCTTGTGCTGCTGTCCCTGCTGCGAGAAGCGCTAACATTGTTGCACTCTTTGTTAAATTCTTACTTACTGTTTTCACTTGCATCACGTCTTTTCTTGATTACGCTGCAAAGGTACTCCTACAATGTTTCATAAGCGTTGCAGAGAGGTTACGATTTGGTTAACGAAAATGGTAAATTACGGAAATCGCGTAAAAAAGCATAAATTGCATCGTGATTAACGCCTGATTACATTGTAATTAAGCCCTAATTGCTGTGTGATTTGGGCCTAATTGCGATACAATTTGATACCTTTCACTCTTCAATATCATAAACACATGAATATCAAGAAGTTAAGTATTAAGCATTGTAACACCTTAAAAAATGGTAAATTTCGGAAATAGCGCAATGCAAGCATTGCTGTTTTTTTTACATTAATCATCATTTATCTGACGTTAATCTTTCATTAATACTATCCTCTTATCCTGTGGCAGAACTAACTAGCATCAATATTATAGCCCGCTAATTCCACCAACGTACTCCTATTAAGTAAGTGTTCAAAATTATTTTTATATTTAATATAGGCTATTTGGATGCAGATGTTTTCTCTGTTTGAGGGAAC
>CAKQSF010000009.1 GCA_934272845.1 uncultured Prevotella sp. | reverse complement strand
GGCGTTGCTCGTTTCGACAAATTGGGCGATGCCAGAGCCTCTACACGTGGAACGAGCAATAGAAGGATTCCACGCTCTTTTTAATGTTTGTTCATAAAAGTTTTGGTAGTATTGTAACATTAAACTTTAGGAACAATGAGAGAAAATGATTTTCAATCAGAATTTTTTATTGATTATTCAAGTCTTGATGATTTCCAAAGACAACTAATTGATAGAAAAAACAATAAAGCAATGGTTGTATGTGGTGATGCAGGCAGTGGTAAATCATTGATTGCATTACATAAAGCAAAGCAACTGGCGGCAACAGGAGAGAGTTATGCTATTGTAGTATATACAAAGACTTTGGAAAAGTACTTTGCTGACGGATTAAAGGCTTTGGGTTTAACTAATGTGAGCCATTATCATCAATGGAGGAAGGAAAAAACTCGTGTGAAATACATGATAGTTGATGAATGTCAGGATTTTAGTCACGAACAGATAGAAGAAATGAAACAATATGGTGAAATTTGTTTCTTCTTTGGTGATTCTGCTCAGTCCATAATGAGTTTTCAGGGGCCAACACAGAGTGTGGAAGAAACAGCGTTGTCATTGCATGTTACGCCATGGCCTCTGTATTTTAATTACAGACTAACAAAACCTGTTGCGGCTTTAGCAGAGAAAGTCGGTGACAAGGATGAACTTATGGACAAATGTGTGCGTGACGGAGAAAAACCTAATCTGATAGAGGCAAATAGTTTTAATGCACAACTGGATGAAATCATAAGGATTATAAGAAATGGAAGTTTGACAAATGTCGGAATATTAATGCCTTTTAATACTGTGAAAACGGGGGGAAATCGTTCTGTTGAGTATGTGAAGGATTACTTCCTTAATCATAATATGACATGTGAGTTCAAATACAATGCAAATATGGAGACTGAAATGGATGTAGATTTTCATACGTCCAATCCTAAAATTATGACATGGTGGTGTGCTAAAGGACTGCAGTTTAAGGATGTTTTTATTCCTGGTTGTGATGCAGATTATTTCGAAGAAAAATGCTCTGCTGTATATGTTGCAATGACAAGATGTAGTGAGCACCTGTATTTAGGGTTTAGTGGAGAATTAAATAGTATATTCCCAAGTAAAGATAATGAGTTAGGACTGTATAAAGAAATTGAGGAATTAGAGGAAGTTTAATATGGAAAAATACTATTATATAACATCAAGTTTAAACTTAGAGAGTATACTTTCTACGGAAAGTATATCCTCTGAGTCTTTGTGTCATAAACGAAATTTCGGGTATCGAAATCTGGTTATGTTAGACGGACTCAATCAGGAGAAGTATGTCTTTTTATTTTCTGAGATTCCTAATTTCGAGATTCATGATAGTGAGCGAGACAATTACCCGATGATTGTGGAGATAGGCGGTGACACGCTTAATAATCGTAAGATCAAGAAATTAAGTAAAAATGTCTTTGTATGTTTTCAAACAATACATATAACTCCTGTAAATGCAAAGTTTTTGTTTTTCTCTGATGAAGCGAGAATATTAGCATTCCATAATTGTTTGGATAGCAAATTATGTAAGATGGTTGATTATTATCAGCTTCAGACTGTGGCACGACCTGTTGACAAGGAGGTAAGCAAAATGTTAGAATCATGTAATGTGCCATGTCCCGTTACTCCAGATATTAGCACAACTGATGCAAGCATTAGTGAAGACAATAGGATAGACAAGATAAAGGGCTTTATTTATGGTTATTCTTTAGGGCTCTTGAAATCTATTCCAGATAATGTTGCAGAGTTGATTGCTGTACAAAGACGTATTTATGATATAATATCTTCAATAACGAACAATGGTGGTTACATCAATTCCGATTTCGAAAGAGAATTGAAAGATTTGGATGATAAATACAATAATAATGATCCCAATTGGACAACCTGTAAAGAAGAATGGCGCAAAGAGATAGAAGGAAGGGGATTTAATTTTAAGGATTTAAACGATTTTTTGAAGGATTCTGGGCATGGCGAAGATGTAATGCGAGGTATTCTTGAGAAAAAGGGTTTGTCTATACGAAGGACATTAAAATCGGTAATGAGATGTGGAACCCCTGATTGGATTAGTTACAGTGAGGAACTACAAAAATCGTTGAATCGGATACTTTTAGAAGTATATAGAGACAGAGGAAAGAACTTTAGTCTTAAGGGAATCATTGATGTAAATCCAGATTTCTCTATGGCAATGATGGAGAATAATGATGATGAGGATGATGTACTGTTTAATAAGATATTGTCTAATATTATATGGCAGGATGTGTTGAACAGTACAGAAAACTTACGACGAGCACGTTTGGATATTGCAACAGAAGTAACCAGGCGTATAAAAACTATAATTGAAGATTCTGGAAGACGTTGGGAGGACAGTAAAGAACGAATATATTTTAATGCCCTTCGCAAAAACATAAAAGAGTATACGGAGTTCAATGTAAGGGACATCGATTCGGTAGTGTATCAGTCTATTGCTGCCTTTATTTTAAAAGGTGAAGATTATACCAATTTGATTGACTACATAGAACAAAATTCTATAAGTAAATACCAATATGCTTTGGCTATGTGGGGAAGCGTTGTCGGATATGTTCAAATTCCGAGAGGTGTATTTAACTCGACAAAGAATAGAACTGTGTTTGAGAAAATATACAAGGATATATATGAACTATTATATCGAAAGAGCATGTCTGGGGAATTGGCTGTTGCGAAAAATGTATTGGTATTAAAAAATCCGACAGACGATATAAGAACTATAGATAAGAAGTCGTTAGGGGATCCTTGGTATGCAAGGTCTGTAACTTGGATTTGTGAATTTTTAGGAATTGAAACAGATAAAAAAAAAGTTGCTGAATTGAATAAATGTGTAGAGTCTTCAAGTTCAGAAGAAGAATTACTGGAGCGTTTGTCAGTGACAAAAGGTTGGAAAAATAATAGCAAGAAATTAAGAAAAGAGTATGAACGTTATAAAAAAGAATCTGTAGAGATGCAAGATTCTAATCCCGTAAAAAAAAATAGTGCCATAGAGCATGTTGAGAGTCATTGCGTACAGACGAAACTTTTTCCTCACTTTTATGAAGATCCTGAGGGATGGGATTTCATTGGGAAGATGGTTCCTGATAAGGATAGAGAAAAATTACATAAAGATTATGATTTCTTTATTGGGGATATGAAAAAAGGAGGTGAAGCTAAATATTATAAAGACGTTGATGCTACAGATGATAAACAGGTAATAGGCAAGTTTTGTGATCTTAAAAGAAAACAACATCTTCCATACTTTCCTGATTCGTTAAGGGAGAAAATAAGAGAGAAATTATTAGAAAGATATGGTTGTAAATAACCATGATTATGTTTATGGTGCATATTCCCAAGGTAACGATTGAATAAAAAATTATGAGTTATGCATTGTGAATTATAAATTATTTACTACCTTTGCAGCCGATTACCACGATAGGTAATCGGCTTTTTTATTTATCAACAAAAAAGCAGGCTGACTGAGAAAGGTGAAAGAAAGTGCCTAACTTACAATCTGAAAGCGGTGCTTTTACAGTGTAATTAAGCCCAAATTACAAGGTGATTAGGCCCAAATCGCAAGGTAATCAGGTACTGATTGCGTAGAGAAAAGAACCGCTCAAAAACTGTAAGCAAATGCTATGCGTTTACTTACGGATTGTAACTATTAGGTGTATAGGCAACAACATTTCTCGTCAGCGGCTTTATTAACAAACCAACAATGCAAAAGACAACTTTTGAACATTGCGAAAGGCTCGTCTTTCGTCACTTTGCCAATAAGAGTTATGCGCTCTTTTCGTGCATCGGACGTGAGGTGCTGATCGGTACACTCAGTGTCGCTACGCTGTCAAACGCCCGTGCTGAGGGCGTAAGCGTAAACACTGCAGTGGCTGACAATAGCCTGGAGCGAGTGGAGCAGAAACTCGACGAGGTCGTAGTGACGGGCTCACGAGCACCGCTGACACAAGCGGAGTCTGCAAAGATTGTCTCTGTCATCACCCGTGACGACATCGACCGTGCGGCGGCAGAGAGTGTGAACGACTTACTAAAACTTGCCCTTGGCGTTGACGTCCGGCAGCGCGGAGGCTTTGGAGTACAAACGGACATTTCCATCGGTGGCGGCACTTACGATCAGGTTGCTATTCTTCTTAACGGTGTAAACATCAGCAACCCACAGACAGGACACCTCAGTGCCGATTTCCCAGTATCACTTGACGACATCGCACGCATCGAGATTATCGAGGGCGCGGCATCACGTGTGTTCGGAGCATCAGCCTTCAACGGTGCCATAAACATCGTGACGAAGTCGGCAGAGCGTAGTGGTGGCAGCGTCGGTGTGGAAGGCGGTAGTTACGGCACGTTTGGTGCTACGGCACGAGGTACCCTTAGCAGCAAGAACGTGACAAACAGTCTCTCCATGGGATACAAGCAGAGCGATGGAGGTACCGACAACTCATATTTCCGTAAGTCGCAAACATTCTATCATGGCAGTTATGCACCAGCATATAAGGAAGGCGAGAGCCACTTGGCACTCGACTGGCAGTTGGGTGCCAACACCATGCGTTATGGTGCCAACACGTTCTATTCTGCTGCCTATCCTAACCAATATGAGAGCAACGCCCGCATCTTTGCGGCAGTAAAGGCAGACGCAGCCACGGCTCTGAAGAGTGGCAGAA
Source organism: uncultured Prevotella sp. (assembly GCA_934272845.1). GTDB lineage: Bacteria > Bacteroidota > Bacteroidia > Bacteroidales > Bacteroidaceae > Prevotella. The sequence continues at coordinate 65,319 of CAKQSF010000009.1, read as the reverse complement.
TGGTACACATAGTGCCTACGGTGTATTGGAACAGGTCTTATGACCATTTCCAACTGATACGAGGCATGGCGACAGGCGAGAACTTTCACCGCACGGACGTGTATGGCCTCTCCGTCAATGCCTATACCGACTGGAAGTTAGGACGCACCGCCTTGGGTGCTGACGTAAGGCAAGAGGGCATCCTATCCACTAACCTTGGCAGACCATTGGAGGAAAGTGAGTACGTAAGCGTGATGGGCCACTCTGACAAAAACTACACTAAGCGTGAGCAGCGCACAGACGTTAGTTACTTCCTTGAGCACGACTTCCTTTTGAAGGACTTTACGGCGTCAGTAGGAGTAGTGGCAAACATGAACACCGCTTATAACTCCTCATACCGCCTTTATCCAGGTGTAGACCTTAGTTATCGCCCTGCAGAGGCTTGGAAGTTGACGGCATCGTGGAACATGGCGTTCCGTATGCCAACCTTCACCGACCTCTTCTACAAATCGCCTACGCAGGAAGGCAACAAAGATCTGAAGCCAGAGAAGACACAGTCGCTCCGCATCGGTGCACAGTATCGTGCGAAAGGTGTTGAGGCAAGGCTGTCAGCCTTTTACGATTGGGGTAGCGACATGATAGACTGGGTGATGTATACAGCGGAAGACAAGTACCATTCAGCCAACTTTAAGTTGGATAACCGTGGCTATGAGGTCAATGTAGACCTGTTGCCGCGTGAGGTGTGGAGCACAAACCCTGTCACGAGGGTGCGTCTTGGCTACGCATACATAGACCAAGCACGTAAGGACGACGTAGCGTTCTACAAGTCAAACTACGCCATGGAGTACCTTCGCCATAAGTTTGTGGCAGGCATCGACCACCGTATTGTGAGCCATCTCAGTGCATCATGGTCTTTCCGTTGGCAGCAGCGCATGGGGTCTTATATTATATATGAGAACAATAAATCAACGGGTGTGGCAAAACCATACACACCTTTTGGCTTGCTCGATGTGAAACTGATGTGGACGGAGCAGCGTTATGAACTAAGTCTCGCCATGAACAACCTCACGTCATACAAGTATTATGACCTCGGCAACGTGCCACAGCCAGGCTTCTGGCTCATGGCAGGAGCAAAAGTGAAGTTTTGAATAATTCATAATGCATAAAATTAATTCATAATTCATAATTCATAATTCATAATTGGATTTTGCATTATGAATATAAATAAAGAGTAAAAGGGCTATCTCCGATGCCGGAGATAGCCCTTTTACTGCCGTAGACAATTAAAAATTATGCATTATGCATTATGAATTATGAATTAACAATGACCATCTTTTGTGCTATATTATTAACAAAATAGTCCATTTCATCGTATGTGTCGAAGCGGAACGTCATGCTGCCGATAGTGTCGCCACCATTATGAAAACGCTGAACCCTATCGCCAATGTTGCGGAACATGAACGTGTGGCAGAGATTTTCCTTGTATTTCTCTGGAACATTAACACCTTTTAGCGTGCCGTCATGTTGTGCATGAAGCACTACGGCAGCCGCATATCCAGTGTAATTCCATGCTGGCACGGTTACGGGTTCGCCCAAGGCAGCCTGCACCGTCAATGCGGTAAGGTCAACGCCCGTCACCTCTTGCAGTGCGAAACCTATGAGATTGCCACCGTTGCGAGGCCCTATCTCCATGATATAAACCTCACCGTCAGTGCCAACCATGTATTCTACGTTGCACGGTCCTTGCCTGTAGCCCAGTGCGGTGATAATCTCCTGCACCATATTTTGCGCTTTTTCAACGTATTCTTTACGCAACATAGAGGGGAAGGTAAGCACCGCTGGCACGTATGGTGCAATGGGGTCTTTGTGCTGGTCGCCCACTCCCCAGAAGGCAACGCGTCCATTTATAACGAAGATGTCGCCGTCTTGTTGCAACTCCTTGCGCTCAATGAACTGCTCAATGATAATCATTCCTTCAGCGGAATAATCCAAAGACTCCTGCCAATGCATCCTTATATCATCGTCATTTACTACCTTAAACGCCCCTTTGCTGCCTGCAGAGTCTACAGGTTTCATCATTGCCGTGCCGCCAAGAGTGTGGAAAAACTCTATTGCCTCGTCCATGTCGCTAAACCCTTTGCCCTTAGGAGTGGGGAAACCATGGTCAAGGAGAAACTGACGAAAGAGGTTTTTATGCGTCATTATCTCCACGGTATGATATGGATTGCCTGGCAATGACATTGCTTCCGTTACGTAAGCAGCCACTGGGGCAAGCACGTCTGAGGTGTAAGGAATGATACCGTCAATGCTTAGTTTGCGTGCTTCATACAGCACCGCCTCACGGTCAATGATGTCAATGGGGCGGTATTCGTCAGCGATGGCATGACCAGGATTATCCTTGTGGAGGTCAGTACTGATGGTATAGTAACCGAGACCTTTAGCAGTCAGGGTGGCTTCAGCCTGCACACTGTTGCCTCCAAGAATCATAATACGTTTCTGCTTCATGCTTTTCTGTATCGGTTAAGGGAATAAAAGGTGGTGATGAGCGTCAGACCTATGCCGACAACCCAATATAACCAACCCTCGAAGATGTGACAACAGGCGTATGTGGCGAACAGTAATGCGGTAAAGATACCCATTGACAATATTCTGTTGCGAGAGAAAACGACAGAATATTTCCACCTTGAAACACCTAAAACAATCGCCATGTCAATACCGTTCTGTACCGTAAGTGCCACGCCCATGCCTGTAAGGCCATAGTAGTAATAGCCCACAATGACCAAGAGTATGTCGAGAGCACCAATGATATTTATCCAAAGGAAGGTCTTATTATCGCCTGATGCCAAAGGAATATAGGCGTTAGGGAGGTATATCGCCCTGAAGAGTAGTCCCACAGCGGTTATCTGTGTCATAGGGATTATGCTCTCAAACTCATGACTTAACAACAGTGGTACTATCAACGGCAGTGCAACAATGACGGCTGCGAGAAGCGGAGTGATGAGGATTAGCGTGACATCAAGTTGCTTCAGCACTGTCTCTGTGCGTGCTTCATGGTCGTTTATGATGCCAGAAAGGCGTGGGAAGTAATCTGTATCCATTGCAGCGAACACCATCCCAGCGTATGTCATGGTCATGGAGTAACCTGCGTTATATAGACCTACAACTTGAAGTGAGGCGTGATTGTTAAGCCATGCCTGTATGCCGAGCAACGCAATGTGGGCGATAATGTTGCAAACAACGAAGTTTAGCCCTACGGTCAGCATCTGTCTGCCATGCTTTAAGTCTTCTTTAGCAAAAGAAAAACGTACCTTTTCTGCCCTGCTGCTATAGGCATAGGTGAGTAACATGCATGCGAAAGACAATGCAACGAGTGCTGGTAATACGCCTTTTATGCCCCAAACATAATAGATGGGTAACGTAATCACAAGTCCTGCAACCACATTTAGCACCGAAACCGTGGCTAACCAACGCAGGCGACGGAGCCCTTTCAGTACAGCAAGTTCTGCACACGTGATGGTGCTGAAGCCTACTGCTGGTGAAAGTATGGCGTAACCCAACGTGTGGTCATAGTCGCTGAATGTGAAAAGAGACAGTGGTGCGGCGAATATTAGGCACAACAAAGTGCCGAATAATGCCAATAATAGTGCCCAAGAGCGTAGCAACGCCACGTTGACAGAGATGTCCTGACGTAGAGAATTATATTTTGATGCATCCTTACATTCATCCAATTCCTCATAAGCCTTAGATATATCACGCACTCCGCTCATATCAAGTCCGAGGTTAGAGGTGCTGTGTAGCAGTTCGCGAGTCTCGTTATAGATAGAGTTAAGGCCCACACCTTCAGCGCCAAGAAGTATCGCTACTATCTTAGTACGTATGATATTGAGCAATATATTGAGTCCCTGTACGCTACCAAAGAGGCTTGTAGCCTTCAGAATTACGTTGTATTTGTTGTCTCGCATGAGTTCTATTGTACTAAGAGAGATTAGAAGGCGATGCTTCGTTAAGTTTACCTTCACGTATCATTTTGCGGAATTCCTTGTAGTTGCGTATATAGTCTGCCTCGTCATAGTGTTCTGATGCCAATACCATACATACCGACCCAGAGGAGAAATCATCTAATGTTCGCCATACGCCAGGGTATATCAGTAGTCCTTCCCAAGGGTGGTTGAGCATAAAAGTCTTTTTCTCCTTGCCGTTGTCTAATGTAACATGAAATGAGCCACTGGTGGCAACGAGGAACTGTTGCAATGCTTTATGGGCGTGACCACCGCGACTGCCGCCTCCTGGAACATCGTAAATCCAGTAGACTCGCTTTACTTCAAACGGGATGTCACTGCACTCCTCGCAAAAAGTTAGGTTGCCTCGTGGGTCTGTTATCTTTGGTAATTCTATTATTTTGCCTAACATTGTTGTTTAAACTATCATTTTCTCCGCAAAATTAAAAAAAAAAATCCATAAAAACAAGTTATTCATCTTTTTTTGTTAACTTTGCATTTATGAAGAACTTCATTTGTATTTTAACGCTATCAATGTTACTCTGTGGTTGCGGTGGGCAGTCACAGAGTGGTGATGCTTTGGATACTACGAAGATGGAGAAACCCGATTCGGAGAGCATCGTATCTCTTGCGCAAGTTATGGGTGAAGACCTCACGCGCTTCTTGCATGAAGATGATATACAGTCTGCTGCTGCTTTGTGTCAAGAGGGACTCGACAATATAATGTATTTTCGTGATACTGGCGATATGGTATCGGCAGAAATATACACTACGTATCTACATGAATTTGTGAAAAAACATTATGATGACATGGAGGATATGGCTACACAGAATTATGTAGTGAAGCAGTTTATGGCTGCGGTAGGTGATTCTGCTATTCTTCATGCGCAGCGAAGACGCTGGCCTCAGGAAGAGGATACGCACAATGAGCCTACTGTTGAGGCGGATGGACCTGCGCCTACACGTCCAGCCGTAAAGCATTGGAAGAAGCAAAACATTGAAAATGATGAGGCATCGACGTCGGAGGAGACTGCGACTAAGTCTTCTTCTGTGTCGAATAAGACGAAGAGTGCAGCGAAAGCAGGTGCGTCTTCTGCGATGAATAAGGCGAAGACTGCGACAAAAGCAGGTGCTTCAGGGGCGAATAAGGCGAAGACTGCAGCGAAAGCAGGTGCGTCTGTTGCGACGAATAAGGCGAAGACTGCGACAAAAGCAGGTGCGTCTGTTGCGATGAATAAGGCGCAGACTGCGGCAAAAGCAGGTGCTTCTGCTGGCGTAAGGAAGTCTTCTTCTAACGTAAAGGGACCAAAAACGGTGGCTAATAATACATCTTCCAAGCAACAGAAGAGTTCTTTAAAGCAACAAGAAAGTAATGCTGGTACAGGAAACTCGACGCAAGTAAAACAGAAAAAGGAACCAATAGTAGTAAAATGCAAGAAAACGAATTCAGGAATAACGCAAAAGAGCAGTGGAGAGGCTACGTCCTCGCAGTGGTATCTGGTGCTTCCTTTGGATTGATACCATTGTTTACAATCCCCGTCTTTGCTGTAGGCGTGGGGTATATCAGCACTATATTATATCGTTTTGCTTTTGGCTCCGCCTTTATGTTGGCTTTTTTGCTGTACCGTCAGGTATCGTTGCGGATAAGTTGGCGTGATTTTTTTCGTGTAGGCATTCTTTCCTCGCTGTATGTTGTCAGTGCATGGGCACTCTTCGCGAGTTATAAGTACATCTCATCAGGTGTGGCAACATCGTTTGTTTACACCAATCCTATATGGTGTTCAGTTATCGGTTTGCTTTTTCTTAGGGAGCGAATGACGTGGCGCAAGGCCGTGTCGCTTGTGTTAACAACGCTTGGTGTGATGCTGTTGTCGGGCTTTTTTGCCGATGATGCTCGCTTTTCTGTTTTGGGAGTATCCTTGGGTCTGTGGGCAGGTATTACTTATGGCGCATATCTTGTGTTGCTTCCACGTTTGAGAATAAGCAAGATGCCGAGTCTAAAATTAACATTTTACATTTTTTTTATTGCCCTGTTGATAGTTCTTGTCTATGCGATAGTGGTGGAAGGAGGTATTGATAAGGTACCAGACACTGGCACTTGGATAAACCTTATGCTCCTTGGACTGTTGCCAACAGCGTTCAGTAATATCTGTGTCACTATGGCTTTACGCCTTGTAGACACCACGGTGGTTGCTATTCTCGGTGCTTTTGAGCCGCTGACAGCCATGGTTATAGGTATAGTTGTGTTGGGCGAACCGTGTGGTGTGGCTACAATCACAGGTGTTTTTATGGTGCTTGCTGCTGTAACTATACTTACTTGGCGGAGCAAACGTGGTTAATAAGTTCAGCATCGGCAAGGTGTTCTGCAAGTTCTTCGGGTTTAATGGCGTAGACTTTGAATGCTCCTGAATTAGGATAACTGTTGAAGAACGGGTCTTTACTCATGTAAAAGTCTATGGAGGCCACGCCTTTCGCTTTTATTATTGCTCTATAATATGCGTCAATTCTTTGTAAGATGCGTGGTAATACTTTAATTCCTTTTCTTCCGTCAGTAAACTTCACGACGGCAATAACGTGGTATTGCACTCTTGTGTTGACGACACTCTGCTTTTGTTCTGGTGTGGCTTTATGAGAAATTGAGATATTTCTGCCGAATTTCTCATTTATTTGGTGCATGAAACTCTTAAAAATATTGCCGTGAGGTGATGAGTCCTTTATGTTGTTAACGCCAATATATAGGTGAATCATTTCATGGATAATGGTGTCTTCAAGTACGTTTTGCGGTAGGTCGAGGCGTGTGCTGAAGCGTAGTTTAAAGTCATAGGGGCGTGATTCACGGAAGAAGTTGGTCTTTTTCTTAAATGTGCATATACCGATGTAGGTTTTTGCCTGGCTTAATAGTATGGGTACTATGGGCAATTTACCCCCGAAATACAGGTCGTTATACTCGTGAAACTTCTCAGTTATGAATGGGATGTTTGCTCTCATTGATATAAAAAGCCTTGCTTCATGTCGTGGTATTTGCATGAAGCAAGGCTTGTTGTTTGTTTAAATGTTTACTTAACTAATATTACGAGGTATTTGCTTGTGCTCCAAAAGAGTTGTGGATTAGTTATTCGTAATACGTACATGCGCTGTGCGTCGGGCTGCAGTGTGTAACTGTTTGCAGGGTGTGACGTTAGCATTTTTACGGATCTAGAGTATAGTTTAATCTCTTTATCTACTCGAATGTCGATTTTCGTAAAGTAGTTCTTGTTGAAGTTAGCCTGTAATACCTTTCCTTTTTGGTAGATATTTTGTTCTTGCAGTTCTTTCTTCGTGCCGAAAACGTACCATGCAGTGTGTATTTGCGTGTCCTGTTTGGTAATGGTTTCTGACTTTTGTGCGGTTTCTTCGCGCAGTTGGTTGACGTCAGAATTAAGTGCGTTTACGGTGTTGTCTAATTCAGCAATCTTAATGTCCTTCTCCTGAAGTTCTGCACGTAGTTGTTGTAGTTCGTTGTTTTTGTTCTCCAGTTCCTTTGTGAAATTAGTGATAGTGCGTCTTAATTCCTCAGAGCGTGAACTTCCCTCGCGTACCTGTTGTTGCAGTCTTGCTATGAGTTCACGGTTGTGTTGCATGCGTTGCTGTATGTTACGTATGCTTTCCCTTATCTGTTCAGACTTGTTAGTTGCCTCACCGTCCTTGATAACGTTAACCTTTTGTTCTGCCGCTTCAATAAGTCTGAAGCCCTCCTGTATCTCGTTGAAGGTAGACATGACATCGTTCAGTTCATTATCTTTTTGGTCAATGATGCGTTGTAGCGAGTCAATGCGCACATCGGTAGTGTTTGCCGTAGGTGTGTCTTTTTTCTCCTGACATGCCGCGAGTGCCACGACAGCCATTGCTATAACCAGAATTTTCTTCATGTTGATAGTTTTTTTGTGTTCGTAATGTGGTGTTTTACTCCAAAGGAACGTCAAATTCCTCTATGTTACTGAATACATTTCCATCATGCATTACGTAAAGTTTGAAGTGTGCCGTTCCCGTCTTCAGATTTTTTTGTGCGCTGACGAATGCTGTGTATCTTACAGCCTTTCTTGGTGCTATGCTTTCAATCATGATGGCAGGTGATATCAAGAGACGCTTATTTCCTGTTGTTTCCTGTACCATTGGCACGATGTTGTCCCATTGAGAGTCTGTCACGTTGCGTATTTCAAATACGATTTTCACCAGTTCTCCCTTTGATATGTGTATTGTATTTGATTGGTTTACGAATGATGCGTTCCTTATAATAATATTAGTGGCATATTTTCCCCTTGGTGCTGTAGTTTGTTGACCTACAGTGGAGTCCATAGTTATCACGTCGTCATATATTGGTTTGTCAGAGCGCTCAGCAGTGTTGTTATTGGAATATCCGTCATAGTCAGAGTAGTCAGCCCCATAGTTCATGGCGTTGTATGCTCGTGTCTGTTGTTGTTCAGCGGCATTAGCGATTGCTGCTCCTGCTGCTGCTCCGCCAGCCATGCCTATCAGTGTTCCTATGTCGCTACCTCTTGGTCCGCCACCTATGCCACCTATGCATGAACCTATTACTCCGCCGAGCATGGCACCGCCAAATGCTCCGCTGCCTGTGCTGCCGCAGGAAGTCAACAATAAGACTCCCACGACGAGAGTTGATATTTTCTTCATATCTGCTGTGTTTTAATTACTTCAGTCTTGCCACGCTTCCGCCTTTTTTGAATTGCAGTGTGCCCTTATGCAGGCAGTGGGATGTGTGGTCGAAGATGTATGATGGGTCGAATGCCTTTCCCGCTATGCGTGTCTCAAAGTGTAGGTGTTCTGTTGTGGCTCTACCTGTTCTGCCCACCTTTCCTATCACCTGTCCAGCCTTAACCTTATCGCCCACGGTCACGAGGTTCTTAGAATTGTGGCTGTAGCGCGTTTCCAGTCCGTTGGCGTGTCGTAGAGTTATGCACTTGCCGTAGCCTGCAAAGGTGCCTGCTTGTACCACGAGTCCGTCGAATGCAGCGAATACGTCTGTGCCAGGACCGTTCTTAATGTCTACTCCTGAGTGGTGTCTCTTACCACCATATCCACTGATTACCTTTGAGTCTTGAAGCGGATAATGCCATTCGCTATTCTTAATCTCGTTGAGGTTAAGTCTGAATACCGCTTTACCGTTAAACGGATCATTGGTGTCCATGCTCATGGCAACGTTCTCTTTCTCTGCTTTCTTTCGTGATGTGGTTATCTCTACCTTCTTTCCTACCTTCTTGATGACTACCGTTTGGTGGCGCAGTGTGTGGTGGTTCACGTTGAGTATGGTGCTCGGGTTAATCCTGTCGCCGTTTACCATTATGCTGAACAGGCAGTAGGCCTTCCCCTCCGTTCCTCCTACGATGGCAATGGTCTGTCCTGCCTTTACGTGGTCGCCTGTTTTAACGAGGTTTTGTGCGTTGAGCGCATATACCGTTTCCAGTCCGTTATGGTGGCGAATGACGACTACGTTACCATAGGGCGGGTTGTGTCGGGAGATACGAACCGTGCCGTCGAACATTGCCTTTACGGCATCGCCTTTGCTTGTTTCTATTTCTAGTTCGCTGCCGTGGAGCGATACTGCTTTACCTACGGGCAGTGGGAAGGAATATTCCCCCTTTTGTTGTTTAGTGAAATCTATCTGGAATGTGTTTGAGTGAGCGAACAATCCAGGGGTCTCTATACTTATCTGCTGTTGCTCCAGTGGTGTAAATTCTTCTTTTGCGTTAAGTGATAGTGATGATGTTAATGCCAGTGCAATGCAGAATATTGTCTTTTTTATGTAATTCATTTGGCAAAGATAATAAAAAAATGTCAACGAGGCGGTTGCTTTGCTGACATTTTTGTTTTATTATACTTCTTTAATATATATACCTCAATGATAATATATGACGATAGTAGTATGCAGATATCGTTAGGAAAAGGCGATTTTATTAATGGATTGGGAAAATAATGTTTTCCGAAATTTACCATTTGTTGATGTAATCTGTTTGTAAAATATAACGGCTTTACTGCCAGGTAGTTATGGAGCGAATTTTTTATATGTGCCAAATTGTGCTGTAATCACTATGCTTTTACTGTGTAATTAGGCCGTGATTACACGGTAAAAGGGGCTTAATCACGGTATGATTAAGCCCCTTTTACGTTGTTTCCGAAATTTACCATTTTTGCGATGGTTGTTTCCGGGTACTGTTATCATAATTTATTGTAGTTCCATAAGGCTTTTAAGTGCCTTGGCAATGCCGTCATTGTCCACGGTGTCTGTTATCATGTCGGCATGTTGTTTTACCTCGTCAGAGGCGTTGCCCATTGCTACTCCTACGCCAGCGTGGCGCAACATGGTGATGTCGTTGCCACCATCGCCGAACGCAACGGTCTCGTTCAGTGCTATACCGTAATACTTGCAGATGGCGTCTATGCCCGTTGCCTTGTTAGTACCCTTAGCCACGCAGTCGGCAAAGTCTGGGTGCCAGCGATTGGCATCGCAGCCTTTCAGTACGTCGTGCATTATTCTTGGCTCCTCCTTTTCGTTGAAGAAGGCTATGATCTGCGTCACGTTCATGTTGAGTGCCTTCTCTATGGGTTGTGAAGGAGGTAGTTCTATGTTGAGCAAAGTGAACACGTTCTGAAACTTCTTTGTGTCGGCATCGAGGTATGTTACTATTGCCTGGTCATCAGATGCGAAGGCTACAGGCATGGGGTGTACCTTGAGGTCGGCTATAAGTCGCTCTATGTCTTCCTTTGGTACGGGGTTTTGTGATATGATTGTGCCGTCGGCAGTGGTGCAACTAGCGCCAGTTACTGACATTATACCATCATATTCCAGTTGGCCAAGGTTGTTAATGAACGGTAGTGGTCGCCCAGTAGCGATGAATACCTTAACCCCTTTCTTGCGTATATCGCTTATAGCGTTGAGCGTAGACTGTGGAATGGTGTGCGTATTAAATGAAACGAGTGTGCCGTCAATATCAAAAAATGCTGCTTTTATCATGTTATCCCGAAACAAAAACTTGTTTTGCTACTTGTGTGTTGCTTGTAAAACACTTGATTGTGGTTATAAAAACATTAATCACCATTAATCTTACATTAATCTCTCATTAATACTTTCTGTTGATAACAAATCCCGTGCTACTATTGTTATAGGGCGCATGGACAAAGTATTAATGATATATTAATGTAAGATTAATGGTGATTAATGTTGAAAATTTTGAAGTATTGAGTAACTTATGTTACAGAATTAGTCTATAGCCTTCTTGATATCAGCATAGATATCGTCAATAGAACCTACGCCCTTAATCTTAGCATACTTGCCCTGCTTGATGTAAAAGTCCTTAAGAGGGAGAGTCTGTGAGTAGTAGGTGTTAAGACGCTTCTTTGCAGTCTCTTCGTTATCGTCAGCGCGTCCGCTGGTTTTACCGCGCGCAATGATACGCTTGATGAGTTCCTCATCGTCAACCTCAAGACCGATAACAACAGAAACCTCTTCACCGCGCTCCTTAAGCATAGTGTCAAGAGCCTCAGCCTGAGCGATTGTACGTGGGAAACCGTCGAATATAACGCCTGGTATATCCTTGCCCTTAGAGTCAAGTGTAGCAGCGAGCATGTCGATGATGAGTGAGTCAGGAACAAGTTTACCCTCGTTAATGTACTGTGATGCAGTCTTGCCGAGTTCTGTTCCAGCCTTGATTTCACCACGGAGCACGTCACCAGTAGAGATGTGTGCTACGCCGTACTCAGCGATAATCTTATCGCTCTGAGTGCCCTTACCTGAACCTGGGGCACCGAAAATTACGATGTTCTTCATTGATTTCTTATGTAATATGTGTGTTTATATCTTGTGTTGTCAATAACATTGTGGCGTAATGACGCATATATTCCGAACGAGATGCGCTATGGTTACGCTAACATGACGTTTAAGGGTGGTTCTATAAATTAACTTTGTTATATTTCGAGGCTATTTTCGAGGTCAAAGTGTAAGTGAGTGATGAAGTTATGCTGTGCATAACGACTGAACGAACTTATGCTCTGAACCGAAAAGAGACCGAAAGATGACAAAACGTCATTACATCAATTAAGTTTACATAACGGTGGTAATTTATAGAACCACCCTTATATAAGTGAGTAAATGTCACGAAGCAGTCGCCCTTGGTTATTGTAGTCAAGGCCATAACCCACGATGAATGCCTCAGGAAGCGTCATTCCTACATACTTGACTTCAAGTCCAGGAACCTCCAGACGCTCAGGCTTGAAGGAGAAAGCGCATATTTCTACTGATGCAGCCTCGTGTTCTTTTATGCTATTGATAAGGTATTCCATAGTGTAGCCTCTCTCTACGATGTCTTCTACAATCACCACGTGGCGCCCCTTAACAATGTCGGTTACGGGCAGTTGTTCGGTGATTTTACCACAGGATGATAGTCCCGCGTAACTGGAGAGTTTTACAAATGACACGAGACTTGGGTAGTCCACATGTCTGAAGAGGTCAGACGCAAAGGCGAACGCGCCGTTAAGAACTACCACGAATACGGGGTTTTTGTCACCATAGTCATTCTTTATACGGTTCGCAACAGTCTTCACCGCTTCCTGAATGGTTGCTTCGGGAATGGTGAGTTCAAAGGTCTTATCGTTGATTGTTATGCGTTTATTTGCCATTTCATGTGCAAAATTACTAAAACTTTTTGAAAATACAGATATTTTTGATAAGAAAACTCGCTTTCTTCATTTCTTTTTCGTAATTTTGTACCTAACGGCAAAATGTCGATTAAGATATCAGTTTATTGGGAGTCTACTAAAAACTAAAATATATAAGGATAATGAAACTTTTCACTTCGGAACAAATTCACGAATTGGACCGGTACACAATTGAGCATGAACCCATTTCTTCTATTGACCTGATGGAGCGTGCGGCAGATGAGATAACTGAGGCTATAAGCATAAGATGGGATGAGAGTACGCCTATGGTGGTATTCGCAGGACCTGGTAATAATGGCGGTGATGCGCTTGCAGTGGCGAGAATGCTGAAGCAAAGGGGATATGATGTACTCGTATTCCTGTTTAATGTCAGTGGAAAACTCTCTCAGGACTGCCAGGAAAACCTTAACAGACTGAGGGCAAAATGTCCTGAGATACTTAGAGAGGTGACTAAGGAGTTCGAACCGCCACACCTTAACAGTGATGCGCTGATAATCGATGGATTGTTCGGTTCGGGCGTTAACAAACCATTGACGGGAGGCTTTGCCGCTGTGGTGAAATACATTAACCAGTCGGAGGCAACCGTGGTGAGCATCGATATGCCATCAGGACTGATGACGGAGGATAATGCTTTTAATGTAAAGGCTAACATTGTGAACGCTGACCTTACGCTGACGCTGGGCATGAAGAAAATCTCTATGCTCATGGCTGACAATCAACAGTACCTTGGAGAGGTTCGCGTGCTGAACATAGGACTGAGCGAGGAGTATGCTGACGTTACCTCTTCACGTTACACTGTGCTAGAGGAAGAGGACATAACTAATTTGCTGAAGAGAAGAAGTGACTTCGCTCATAAAGGCAGTATGGGGCATGCTTTGCTCGTGACGGGCTCACATGGCATGGCAGGTGCCGCTATCCTTGCCTCAAGAGCATGCTTACGCTCAGGAACAGGCAAGGTGACGGTGCATACGCCAAGGTGTAATTGTGACATAATGCAGATAAGTGTACCAGAGGCTGTGGTAGAACTTGACAGAAGTGATGATATTTTTGAGCAGGCTACTGACGCTAACATGTACAGCGCAATGGGCATTGGACCAGGATTGGGAACTGCGGAGAATACCGCAATAGCGCTGATGACGCAGATTAGAAGCACAAGAGTACCTATGGTGGTTGATGCTGATGCTCTCAATATACTTGCTTATCATCGCGCATGGTTACAGCAGTTGCCAGACGGAATGATATTCACTCCTCATCCAAAAGAGATGGACCGACTGCTTGATATGCCACCAGCAGATGACTTCGACAGGCTGAGTAAGGCAAGCGAAATGGCGCAAAGACTCAGAATCTATATCATATTAAAGGGACATTACAGCGCGTTGTGCCTGCCTAATGGTAATATCGTGTTTAACAGTACTGGTAATGCAGGCATGGCAACGGCAGGTTCTGGAGATGTGTTGACGGGTGTTATCACTTCGCTCTTGGCTCGTGGATACAATGAAGAGGAAGCGGCGAAGTTGGGAATGTATATCCATGGCCTTGCTGGTGACTTGGCAATGCAGGAGACTGGCATGGAGAGCCTGATAGCAAGTGACATCATTGACCATCTGCCGCAGGCGTTCCGTGTCCTCGGAATGGAATAAATTACTTGACAACTTTAGGTTGTTTGGTTTATGCTTTAAGGGTGGTTCTGTTAATTACCACAGTTATGTAAGACTTAATTAGTACAATGACGGTTTGTCGTCTTTCAGACTCTTATCGGTTCAAAGTGTAAGCGCGTTCAGTCGAGTAGCCCGCTACACATCTTCTCTTACTCACACTTTGACCTCGATAATAGCCTCGAGATATAACAAAGTTAATTTATAGAACCCCACATAAGTCTTGCGTGTATTGACTAAGACACCATCTTGGACGCATAAAAGCATAAAAATACGCTCTGAAAATGCAAAAGCATGAAATCTATTGGATACAAATGCTTTAGCCTTTTCAGAGCGTATTCTTTATGCTACAATATGATTAAGGCTTAATTCATAGCCTTAATAAAAGGGTGTCGCTTGTCTTTTATGAAAGAGTTATCCACCTTTTTAATCTTTTTCATAATCTTTTTAGCCTCGGATGTCTTACCTTCTTTCAAGTAAAGAGAGCCTTTCTCGCATAGCCACAAGGCGTTTTGCGGCTCAGAAGAAATCATCATATCGCAATATTTGTGGGCTTCGGAGTAGTTGAGAGCATTCTTTTCATATTCGAACATATACTTTATAGCGTTGACTTCACCTTTCTCCGCACGCTTCTTATAGTAGTTATAGAGGTAAGTTTGTGCCTCCTTTTGACCGTTTTCTGCTGCTATGTTAAGGCATATGAGTGCGTTTTTCTTATCCTCATCGGTCTGAATAGTCATGCCGTCGAGGTACTTTCCGCGCATATATAGCATCTGACTCATCATTACAGGCGACACGCTTGCAAGCATACCCTGGCGCGTTTCCTTCCCCTCCATGGTCTTTTGCAGTTGCAAAGCCGTACCACCTTTCTGAGTAGTGTATTTAAAATTGCCGATGGTAAGGGTGGAACCATTGAGAGAGTAGGGGAGTATCATATAATTCTCGGTGTCTCCTCCGCGTTGATATATTACCGCTGTGCTGTCATGCCAGATGTATATCTGCTGGGTAACGTCACCGTATGTGGTTCTGTTTCCAAAGAAGTCAACTACAGTCTGACCTACTTTTCCTGCGTAAGCCTTGCCTATCAGTGAGTCTATTGGCACTGCTTCCACCTGTGAAGCCCCCTTGGTCGTATTGGTGATACGTGTTTTCTTGCGTTTGGTAGCCTTACGTTTCTGGGCTGGCAGGGATGTAGCCAGCATGAGGAACGACAGCAGTAGGCATAGTCTGAAGTAATGTTTTGTGTGTGTCATAATATTTGTCTTTTTGCTTTTCTGATGTTTTTGTAGTTAAGTGACGGTAAAAAAATAACTTGGTACAATTTATCGGAGTGGATTACATAAATGATATTTATTTCCTTGTCATATCTTTTTGGATATTTGGAAGCCATTCATCAGTCGCAATGCTCGCATTGATCCTTCTTAAGCTCTCCAAACTATCTCAGAAATCTATGACATAAATTATACCAATTTATTTTATCACTGTCACTAAAAATATATTGTTTCAACCATAATATAACGCAAAACGAACCGTTATATTATGACGTCATGCGTAGTGTTACGTTTTTTTCATACTTTTATAGAATAAAAGAGGCAGGGTGTTTCACAACAACCTGCCTCTCGAATTATCAAAAAGTGCAAAGATATAAATGTATGTTGTCCATTTAATGTATGCACGTTGTATGTTCGTGTGGCACTTTTATGGCATGCCACAGTCTTGTTTTCTTATTCTGCTCCCAACATCTTTGCGATGATACCAATTTTAGATGCCTTGAGGAATGATGTGATATTGTCAATCTCTTCACCCTTAGGTATTTGTTGATCAATCTGTGCGCAGACGTTTACAAGAGCGTCCTGACCGTGGAATACCAGTCGATAAGCGTTGGCAATGTGTCCCTTTACCTTCTCGCTAATATTTATTCGGTCTATAACATATGCGTTAACGCCACCATACTTGATAGGGTTGCCACTGGCAACGATATAAGGTGGTATATCTTTTGAGAAATTACAGCCTGACTGTATCATTACAGCGTCACCCACACGAACACCAGGATTGGCGATAACACCAGAAGAGAAGATTGTGAAATCTGCTATTTCGCAGTCTCCGGCAATCTTAGTACCGTAGCCAAATACGTTCTTATTGCCTATCTTTGTATCGTGGCTGATGTGTACACCCTCCATAATGAAGTTTCCGTTGCCTATCTTTGTCTCGCCACCAAGGTGTGTTGCGCGGTTGATAACAACGTTTTCACGAATGATGTTGCCGTCACCGATGATGCAAAGTGTTGGGTCACCTTTGTAATCAAAGTCTTGTGGCAATGCGCTGATAACGGTATTCTGGAATATTGTATTACCTTTTCCGAGGCGAGTACCATTCATTAGGTTCGCACCAGGGTAGATAACGCAATCGTCACCGATAATTACATCGTCCTCAACGTACACAAAGGGATAGATGGTAACGTTGTTGCCAATCTTTGCTTTGGGGCTTACCACTGCCTTGTCTGATATATTGCTCATAACTATTAATCGTTAAATGAATATTGATTTGGTCCAAATTCCTCTTGCTTTAGCGTGAGGTATCAGACTTACTTGCGTCCACCTCCAAGTGCAGAGTAGAGGTTTACCACTGCTTGCATCTTGTTAAAGTCGTCTGTAAGCAGTGTTGTCTTGGCGTTAAGCAGTTGTGTTTGCGCTGTGATAACCTCCAGATAAGTGCTTGATCCCATGGTGTAGAGGTCCTTAGTGTGGTTCACATTCTGCTCACGCAGTTCTACTTGCTGCTTGTCAATCTTACCTTTCTCGTCGTAACTGTTATACTGTACCAAGGCATCGCTTACCTCTGATCCTGCTGACAGTATCGCACTCTGCCAGTTGTTGTATGCTTGGTCGTACTGAGCCTGTGCTACTTTCAGTCCAGCAATGAGTTTTCCGTTCTGGAAAATAGGCTGAACGAGGTTAGCAGCAAACTGTGCCAAGAACTTGCCTGGGTTGACAATGGTTGACGGATTGTTCGTGAACGCCCCTGTAGCAGAGAATGTCAGCGATGGATAGAATCGGCTTCTGGCGGTCTCTATGCCGTAGAAGCACTGTGCAAGGCTCATTTCTGCAGAGTGGATGTCAGGTCTATTGGCAAGCAAGTTGACCGAAACACCAGCGCTGAACGTAGAAGGTAACTTCTGACTGTAAAGGTCTCCGCGCTTAATTCCTTGCGCATTGCTGCCAAGAAGTAAAGCGAACGTGTTTTCAGTCTCATGTATCTGACGCTTCATGTCGATGATAGAAGACTGTATTTCGAGGTTCGCAGCCTTTGCACTGAGTACGCTTGTCTCCTTGCCAGAGTTGAGTTCCTTCTGCAGTTGCATCATGTCGGCAGTCTCCTTAGTCAACTTCTCCATGTCTGTAAGTATCTCAAGTTGCTTGTCGAGCATCATTAGCGTATAGTAAAGGTTGGCTATTGACGTCACGATACGGCTGCGAACAGCCTGCTGATAGTCCTGAGAAGCGAGGAGAGCAACCTTTGCCGCACGGTTCTGTGAGGTGAGATTACCGAAGAGGTCAGCGTTCCATGAAGCGGTAACAGGCAGTGTATAGGTAGAAACCCAGTCCACACCGCTGTCAAAAACCTTTGCAAGTCCACCGTTAGGAGCAAATGCGAACGATGGAAGGAATGCCAAACGAGCCGACTTCAGTTGTGCTTCCGCCATAGTAACGTTAAGCGATGCGTTCAGCAAGTCGAAGTTATTGTCCAGTCCTTGCTGTATATACGTCTGCAACTGTGGGTCTGTAAACACCTCGCGCCACTCAACATCACCGAATGATGTGGTATCAGTAGTATTAGCATACTGTGCTGCATCGCGCATGATGTCATCAGTTTTCACCTCCGGACGCTCGTACTTGTTGTAGAGCCCGCAACTGCTCATGAGAACAGTTGCAGACATTATAGCGATTATATTTAATTTCTTCATTTTACAAATACTTTATTTTTAGCCGGATTACTTAATGATAGCATACTGTGAAATCTCTGAATCTACAGCCGCCTTATCATCATGGAAGTCGATAGGCTTAATCTTCTCCTGTAGCCATTCGAAGATAACGAAGAGACAAGGCACTATCATTACCTGACAGAATGTACCGATAAGCATACCGCCTATGGCTGCTGCACCGAGCGTTATGTAACCGTTTTCACCTACAACAGGTGCCATTACCAGGCTAAGACCAGGTATTCCGGTTATAATCAGCGGCAGAAGACCGATAATCATGGCAAGAGCCGTCATAAGGATAGGGCGCAAACGTGCTGCGGCACCTAAGATAGCAGACCATGATATAGCCATACCAAGACGACGACGTTCAAGTGCGAACTGTACGATAAGGATGGCATTCTTCGCCAACAGACCCACAAGCATAATCAATGCGATCTGCATGTAGATGTCATTGTTCTTTCCGAACAGGTTGGTAAAGAGGAAAGCACCAGCCAAACCGAACGGTATAGAGAGAATGACAGTCAGTGGCAGCAGGTAAGACTCATACTGAGCAGAAAGGATAAGGTAAACGAATACCAAGCAAAGTACGAGCACCATGCCAGTAGAGTTACTTGATTCAGCCTCGTTACGTGTCAAACCAGAGAACTCGTAGGTATAACCAGAAGGGAGAACCTGCTTTGATACCTCTTCCATCGCTTTGATACAGTCACCCGTTGAGTAACCATCAGCAGGCGAAGCGTTCACGTCGATAGAAGTGAAGAGGTTGAAACGGTTAACGACCTGAGGTCCGTAAACCTTCTTCAGCGTTACATATTCGCTTACAGGAGCCATCTCTCCCTTTGCCGTGCGAACGTAAATATTCTGCATTGACGAAATATCCTCACGCATCTTAGGATCACCCTGCACGTAAACACGATAGAGTTTACCGTAAGAGTTGAAGTTACTTGAGTACATACCACCGAAGTATCCCTGCATGGTTGTGAGCACAGCACTTGGTGAAATGCCAGACTGCTTACACTTAGCAACGTCTACATTAATCTCGTACTGAGGGTATGAAGAGTTGAATGACGTCATAGCGTTAGAGAACTCAGGACGTGCATTCAGTGCAGCAATGAAGTCCTTAGTAATCTTAAAGAACTTATCGAGGTCGCCACCAGTACGATCCTGCATAGAGAACGTCATACCATTAGATGCAGAGAAGCCCGTTACCATAGGAGGCTGGAAGGCAAGTATCTGCGCACCCTTAATGGCTGCAGTCTGCTTATAAATCATGCCGAGCACCATAGTAGAGTACTCTGAGCGGTTACGGTCATCGAAAGGCTTAAGTTTTGCGATGAAAGTACCCTGGTTAGATCCCTGACCTGCAATGAAGTTATAACCCGTAATACGCAGTGTTTTCTCAATAGCCGGGTTGTTATCCAGCATCTTTTGTATCTCGTCCAGTACGAGGTTAGTCTTGTAAAGAGATGTAGCCGGAGGAGTAGAACATGTTACGAAGATAGTACCCGTATCCTCATCAGGCACGAGACCCGTCTTTGTTGTCATAGCCTCCACAGCCATTGCAGCGATACCGATGATGACAGCAACGATAGCAATGATAGGTTTGCGCACGATTTTCTCTACACCCTTCTGGTATTTGTTCTGCAAACGCTCGTAAGAAGCATTGAAACTTGTGAAGAGACGCTCAGTAAAGTTCTTCTTATGCTCACCAGAGTGTGGCTTCAGCAAGATAGCACAGAGAGCAGGTGACAATGTCAACGCGTTGATAGCAGATATGACGATAGATACCGCCATGGTAAGACCGAACTCACGATAGAACGTACCCGTAGTACCACTCATGAACGATACCGGAATGAACACGGCAGACATCACGAGGGTAATAGAGATGATGGCACCAGATATTTCCTCCATTGCATCGATAGACGCCTTGCGGGCACTCTTGTAACCCATATCGAGTTTAGCGTGAACCGCCTCTACAACCACGATGGCATCATCGACCACGATGGCGATAGCGAGCACGAGAGCAGAAAGAGTAAGCAGGTTTATAGAGAATCCTATGACCTTCAAGAAGAACATTGTACCCACCAGTGATACTGGAACGGCAATCATAGGGATAAGCGTAGAGCGGAAGTCCTGCAAGAAGATGAATACCACGATGAACACAAGTACCAGAGCCTCGAAGAGGGTCTTAATAACCTCATGCTGTGATGCGCTGATAAACTCGGTAACGTCCTGCATATATACTATCTCCATACCAGGAGGGAAGTTCTGCTGAAGTTTCTCGCCCGTAGCCTTAACGTCGTTTGCTATCTGCGTAGCGTTAGAGCCAGCGCGCTGTGTTACCATCATCATGACACCCGGCTTACCGTTAATCTGTGACTCTACCGTATAGTAAAGTGCTCCCATCTCAACCTTAGCCACGTCCTTAACACGCAGAATATGACCGTCATCATCGGTCTTAATAATCATGTCTCCGAACTGCTCAGGAGTCTTCAAGCGTCCAGTGTACTTCATAGAGTACTCGTACTGACGTTCTGACTGCTCACCGAACTTACCAGGAGCAGCCTCAATGTTCTGTTCAGAGAGTGCTGCGACAACGTCTGTTGGCATCAGTTTCAGATCGTGCATCTTAACAGGGTCGAGCCACATACGCATGGTATATGTCTTCAGACCGATAGCCTCACAACTACCAATACCCTCGATACGCTTCATCTCAGGGATGATATTGACGTCGGCATAGTTACTGAGGAACTTCTCATCGTAACGTCCGTCAGGTGAAGTTAAGCCCATAATGAGCACTGTACTGTTCTGTCTCTTCTCGACAGTCACACCAGACTGCGTAACTTCTGAAGGCAGAAGTGATGTAGCCTGAGACACACGGTTCTGTACATTGACCTGCGCCATATCAGCGTTGGCACCCTGTTCGAAGTAAACCGTGATACGAGCCTGACCGTCGTTTGTAGCACTTGAACTCATGTACGTCATGCCTTCTACACCGTTAATCTGCTCCTCCAGTGGTGCAAGCACTGACTTCTCCACCGTCTGGGCATCGGCACCAGGATAGTAACAACTGACAGTCACCGTAGGAGGTGCGATGTCAGGGTACTGTTCGATAGGCAGCGTAGCCAAACCGATGCAACCGAGTATCACAACAAGAATTGAGATAATGGTAGAGAGCACCGGCTGATTAATAAATCTATCTAATTTCATTGTTTTCTTTCGTTTTATATGGTCTACATAATCCAGCGTAACATTTTTCTATTACGTCATGCAAATGTTACGTTTAGCCTTTGAGAGCCTTACCAACAGCGATAACTCCCTGGTCTTGAACCTTGCTGAGTTCCTCTGCTTTCTTCAACTTCTTAGCATATTCAGCCTCTGTGAGTGGCTTTATCTCCATGCCGTCCTGAAGTGATGTTACACCCTTAACCACGATGCGGTCACCCTTTTTCAGACCTGAAGTGATGATATAGTTCTGACCATCATTCTGATTGTCGATGCTAACCTCAGTATATTTCACCTTATTATCCTTACCTACAATATATACGAAGTGCTTGTCGAGTACCTCAACAGTAGCCTCCTGTGGAATAATAACAGCAGCAGAAGCGGTGTAAGGCATAACGATACGACCAGAACCACCAGACTTCAGTAAGTGCTTAGAGTTAGGGAATACAGCGATAAGGCTTGTAGTACCCGTTGTAGGGTCGATGATACCGCTCGCCTTGATAACCTTACCCTCGCTCTCATATATAGAACCGTCAGCCAACTGTAACTTCACAGCAGGGAAACTGCTGATACCTGCCTGTGCAGAACCATACTTACGAGTGAGGTCAAGCATATCCTTCTCATTGAGAGAGAAGTAAACTTCCACCTGAGAACCATTAGAAATGGTGGTCAGTGCCTCCTGACTTGCAGAACTTACGAGTGCGCCCACCTTGAAAGGCAGAGAACCTACGAAGCCTGATGTAGGAGCCTTAATGAAGCAGTAACTAAGTGTTTCCTCAGCAGCAGCAAGGCTTGCCTTAGCCTGTCCGAGTGCAGCGATAGCAGACTCATATCTGTTTTTAGCAGACTGCAGTTCGAAGTCACCGATAACCTTGTTAGCATAGAGTTTCTGAGAGTTTTCGTATGTTAATTTAGCAGTGCTCACCTGAGTCTGTGCAGACGTTACAGCGGCACGCGCCTGAGTAACCTGTGCTTTGTATGTAGCATTGTCAATCTCGAACAACATCTGTCCGGCAGCCACCTGCTGTCCTTCCTTTACGTAAATTTTGGTGATAAAACCGGCCACTTTCGGTCTGATTTCTACGTCTTGCACACCCTTGAATGTAGCAGGGTATGTACTCTGCAGGCTTGCGTCAGAGGTGCCAATGGTACGTACTGCATACTCATTGTCGCTGAAATCAGGTTTTCCCTGCTTTCCGCCTCCACATGAAACCAGCATGGCAGCAAGTGCTGCGATAGTTAACAACTTTTTCATTTTTTATACCTGTTTATTATTGTTTTTATTATCTTTGCTTTGTAATGTTCCCACTTTCGGTTGTTTCCCGAGGATATTTGTTACCCTTAGTTTATGGAAAACTAATTTGTCTTCTTGCGTTTTCGGATGCAAAGTTACACATTATATTTAATAATACAATCGAGCCTCTTTTGTTTTTATGCAAAATTAACAAAGGGGGAACGATTTTTATAGATGAAAATTGCGATATATCAAGTGTGTTGTTCTTTCGTAACATTTATTTCCTAAAGAAGTAACTATTCAGCAATGGTTACGTCAATTAATGTCTTTACTTATATGCACGCTTTCTCGGCATAGAAGAGTTAGACCTTCTTTGGCTGGAAGCCAATACTATGAGTAACCGTGGGCATCGCCCACGGATTTTAGGTACTCTCCCTATTCTCAGCCTGGAAGGCTGTACATTATTGGTAGTGTACAGCCCTCCAGGCTGATATTTCCATACTATGCCAAATCCGTAGGCTTCGCCCACGGTTACTCATAGTATAGCCTTCCAGGCTAATTCTATCTGTACTTTGCATATAATCACCCTTAAATTATCGCTGAATAGTTGCCCTAAGAAGATTAATTATTGCGCTTCGCATTTTTTTTGTAACATTAATCTCTCATAAATACTTTATCTTTTGCATTTGTTGACCAAAACATCTCATCAGAGATAGGTTAACGTTGGATTAATGTTGGATTAATGGTTATTAGTGTTAAAATAGAAGTATGACCAATATCTCGAACATTTCCTGTTCTGTTTACGTTAGAGTGGAAAAGTTGTTTTTCCAAAATTTACCATTTCTCTTTATTAACTCGTTGTGACTGCGTAACCTAAAGTGTGTCAATGCATTATGAATCGTAAAAACTGCCTGGCGCAAATTGTCGTGTAATTAGGCCCAAATCACAATGTAATCAGGTACAAATTACGATGTAATCAGGCCCAAATTACGATGCGAAAAGGGCACTTTTATAACGTTTCCGAAATTTACCATTTTTCAAGTCGCAAAATATTTGTGAAATTTTATGGAAGGAAACGAGTGTAAAGTTAATAGAAATGAGTACCTTTGCACTAATAAAATGAACACTTATGGACTGTACCCTATATAACTATTCACTTGGTGTGGCATTAGTATTAATGCTATTCTTCGCTATTTATTTCCTTGTTGCCCGTGTACCAGAGAAGCCAATCTTTGGTGGATATCTTCGTTCGCGCCGCTTGACGGGTTGTGCAATACTGGTGTTGGCAGCCAACTACTCCGTACACCTGTTCTTCGGCCTGCGCCAGGATGATCCCGATGCCGCCATACTGATGAACCTTTCAACCTATTTCCTTGACTATTGGTTGTTTTCGTCAGCCTTCATGATACTGCTCGATCGATGCTATCTTACACGTCGCAGGGTAATACGTAAGACTCTTCACTGGCTGCTCTTCACCGTCCTTGCAAGCCTTGTCTTCGTCATTCTGCCCGATGGAGTGTGGCAAAAAATGGGTCTTTTGCTCATGGCGGTGTGGCTTATGGCATATGGTATCTACCTTTCGCGTATGGTGATAGTTACCTATCACCGTGCTGTACGGTTGTTTGATGACAGCCATTCTGAGGATATCGGTGCCTACATACGCTGGATGTCTATCCTTACTTGGTGGGCATTGATATACGGAGTGAGTTGCGGACTGCTCACCTTCTTGCCCGATGAATACGTCTTTCTCTGGGTACTCTCCTCCATACCGTTCTATGTGTACATCTATTGTTCATACATGAACTACCTGCTCTTCTACGAACAGGTGGAGAGCATATTAGAGACAGCCCCTGTAGAGGAGGCAAGTGATACCACAGAGGAAGGTGCCCCTTCAGCAAACAACGCTCCTGCCTACCATATTACGATAGAGAAAAACATGAAAGGCTGGTTAGAAGGTAACGGCTTCACCACTCCGGGACTGACCATAGAAGACCTTGCCGTGACCTTAGGCACCAACCGCACTTATCTCTCCTCTTATATAAAAAAGACCTACCAAATGTCGTTTCGTGAGTGGATAGCCAGCCACCGCATAGAGTACGCTAAACAACTGCTCTGCAAAACGCCGAAGATGACAGTGGCAGAGGTGTCTGAAGCATCAGGGTTTTTGTCGCTAAGTTATTTTACTAAGATATTTACCGAGAAAGAGGGTACGTCACCCTCAAAATGGAGAAGATAGATTTTGCTCTATCAACAAAAGTTTGCTCTATCAACAAAAGAGACATTTGCTGTAACGGCAAATACAACGTTCTATCCTCAAAAGTTGTTGTAGATGAAGTGTTTAGTGTTGTAATGAAAAAAAAATATTGTTAGTTTTGCACTACGAAAATATGTTTTTCACGGGTGCAAATAATTCAAAACAATAACAATAATAACACTAAAACTATGACAAAGAACGTTTACCGAATGCTATTCTTAGCCGCAACGATGTCACTCTTTGGTTGTTCTTGCGATGAAGCAACGCAGGGTGAGAGTGCTAAGACCTTTACTATTTCTACCGACATTCATGAACTTACGCGCGTAGGTCAAGACCCTAACGATGGCCATTCAATTTTTATAGAAGGTGACAAGGTTAGTGTCTACGCATGGGCAGGAGCAAGTGTCACTGCGCCAGCGAGGGAAGACCTCGTGGTGGACAATATAGTCAACACCTACACCGCAGGCAGTTGGGTGCCAGAGACGCAGATGCTGTGGAAAAATCCTGTGGAGAAACATTACTTCTTAGGTGTTTATCCACACAACGCCACGCCAGTAGCCGACCTTACCAAGGTGCCACACACCATTGATCCAAATGACAACGAGACGAGCGACGTGCTCATTGCCTACAACGGAACAGGCATAACATCATCTGCAGACCCCGTAAACCTTGCCTTCGAGCACGTAATGTCGCGTATCATCGTTAATCTTACGTACAATAACCAGTGGGGTGGAGCAACGCCACAGGTGACAAGCGTGAAACTGTGCAACGTGGCAAAAGGCGGTGAGATAAACTATTTTACACAGACGGCCACTGCAACTTCCGACAGAGAAGACATCACTCTGAGTTGCACAGGACCGAATTTCCAGTATCAGTCAATGATGATACCGCAAGACGGCATTACCACCCTCAAGATAGAGATAGAAGGAAAGGACTACGTCTACACCCACCCTCGCGACCTACAGTATGAAAAGGGAAAGATAACAGAACTGCGACTGGTGGTAGGAAAAGACAAGGTAACCCTCGGAGGTCTTAGTATCGTAGGTTGGGAACCAGGCGAATTGGTGTTAGGAAACACCAATGGCTATAACCCAGCAAAGTACATTACCGACAAGAGCAAACTCGATATGCTTTACTCTCTCAAGGACCTTGAGGGCAAGCAAGGCAGAATATACGAGATGGACTATACTGCCGACTATAAACTAGAAGATGCCCTGCAGGCACAGTTTACCAGTCTGGCAGGACTGCAAGGATTTGTTGCAGCAAACCTTTACGACGTAAGAACCTCTAACCTCCGCGAGATGAGCATAGACGCAGGTTGTAGTGCCTTTGCCGCTACAGAGACAGCGACAGGCAATTATGTTATGGGACGTAACTACGACTTCTGTCATAAGGACACAGAAGGCAAGGAGACAGCCATCGCTGCCATAGTGGTGAAGACAGCACCTGCTGGCGGCAAGAAGTCAGTATCAGTAGTAGACGGTTACTGGATAGGCATGAATAAAGGCTTCTATCGAGACGGCAAGACCGACCTCTCAATGCTTATGGCTGCACCTTACGCCTTTATGGACGGAGTGAACGAAGACGGTTTCGCCCTCGGAGTGCTGCATCTGGACGGTAATCCAACAAAACAGACCGAGGCAAGCAAGCCAAACATCTATATGTCTGTGGCAATGCGCATGCTGCTTGACAAGGCATCAGACGTAGACGAGGCTGTGGCGTTGCTGAATAACTATAATATGCACATGGTAAGTCCCGCTGATGGCAGTTTCCATTTCTTCATGGCAGACGCCAAGGGCAAGTATGCCATTGTGGAATATGTTAGCGAGAACGATGACATCAGTGGCAATCCGTGGAAGATAGACGTGCTGACAGGTAATGACCGCTATCGTTACGTAACCAACTTCTACGTATCCGACTATATGAAGAATACCCCTTACGGCATCAATTCAGACCATGGCAAACAGAGATACGAGGACATGGAGTACACGTTATGGGACAAGAACTTCAGTCTTACCAATGCCGAAACGCTGCACCTGCTTGATAAAGTGTCACAGGCACCTAAAATTTCAGACCCTACTTCCCACACGCAATGGACATCAATATACGACCTAACGCAGAAGAAACTTACGCTCTATCTGCTTCGTGAGTACTACGGTGTAAAACCATTTGAGTTCAATGTACAGTAAGAAGAATTCTCTCTGTATTGTAAATAACTATTATTTCTTGCAGGCTACGGACATAATAGCCGTAGCCTGCACCTTATTTATATAACTGAATATGCAGAAACAACCTGTTAACATAACCTATGCACTGCTATTCTTTGTGTTGTCGATATTTTCGTGCACACAAGATGAGGCAGAGAAGGCATCGTCTTCCGAAAGCGTTTTGCCAGTGCGCATTACCGCGGTGCGTAATGAATTCGAAGATTACACGATGAAAACACGTGTAACAGACAGTGATGACGGCACCGCAGTAGGCAGTGCGTGGACTGCTGGCGACAAAATATGCGTAGCGATAACGTCGTTATCGGAAGAAGAAACAACAGAGATGGCGTGTGAACTAAACGCTAACGGCAGCGTGAGAAGTTATGAACCGCAGGTGTTATGGGGAAAGACAGGACGATATGTTGTTAACGCTTGGTATTCTAATATTATCAATAATCCGACTACGGAAAACACAGTAGACATCTGCGACCAGTCAGAAAGCCTGGCATACGTGATGAAGGCAGAGCAGGAAGAATACACTTATTATCCGAAGAAGAGAGACGCTGTAAGTCTAAGATTCGTACACCAGTTGGCTAAGGTGAGAGTGAAATTGACTGCTGGTGGCAACAGTAAAGTAGATTTAACAGGCGCACAGGTGAGGCTAAGAGACAGTTACACCTCATGTACCATAAGCGATGGCGTGATAACACCGCAGGGAAAGCCCAACGGAAAGGTAACGATGATGCCGCCAACAGCCGCCAATCCGTATTTCGAAGCAAACGTAATACCAGACGGTGAAGGTATGTTAAGACAGATGTATGCCCTTGAAGTATCGGCGAATGGCACCACTCAGACGGTAAATCTCAGCAAAGCAGTGAGGTTCGAAGCAGGCAAAGCATACATCATGGAGATAACCATGTGATATAAAAAACAACCACCTTTTATACAAAAAATATAATAAAGTAATGGTATTTGAAAAAAAATGAGTAACTTTGTAGTCACAAGTGGAGTACCCACCTAAACAGTAAATAGTACAAACAAAATAGGAAATGACGGAAAACGAGGTAGCGGAACATCTGGAACGTCATGGCATAAAGCCAACAGCGGTGCGCATTCTCGTATGGATGGAGGCGCAAGGTCAGTCAGAGACGTTTTCTCTCGCCGACATGGAGAGATGGATGCCAATGATGGACAGGTCTAGTATCTTTCGCGCTTTACGTCTTTTCGTTGACCATCATCTGTTGCATGTGATAGATGACGGAACAGGACAACATAAATATTGTGTATGTCGATGTGAGTCAAATCATCATCTTAACCACGTGCATTTTACGTGTACGGTATGTGGCAGAACCTATTGCCTTGAAGACTATATCATACCTGTGGTGACACTTCCGCAGGGATTTGTTACTGCTGAGGTGGAATACATAATGAAGGGCGTGTGTCCTAACTGTTCTGGAAAATAATGCGGAACGGGCGAATGTAGTCGTGTACCACAAAAAATGCACGGCTGGCAATAACCAAACCAATGACTATAACAGCCTCGATAGTAACATATAACCATCATCTTTTAGACTTTGAACCTGTGCTGCGTAGCCTTTTCGCTTCGCCAGTACAGACTATTTATATAGTAGACCATTCCGACTCTATGCTTGACCTAAAGGCGGAACTACAACTCTTTGGCAAACGTGTGTTAAAGGGTGAGCCAGAATTGCGTCAGAAAGTGGAAAACGGTTTCCAGTTGGTGTACCTGCCTCATGAGAATAATGGATATGGCGGTGGACACAATGTGGCGCTGAGAGAAGCGAAGAAACAGGGTAGTAAGTACCACCTTGTAGTCAATCCAGACGTATGGTTTGGCCCAGAGGTACTACCAAAACTCATAGACTACATGGAAAAGCATGAGGACGTGGGTCAGATGATGCCCAAGGTGCTCTATCCTAACGGTGACATACAGCGACTGGCGAAGATGCTTCCTGCGCCACTCGACTTGTTAGGACGTTTCTGTTTGCCACAGTTCTTGATAAACAGACGTAACACTCGCTTTGAGTTGAAGCAATCAGGATTCTCTAAAATACTCAATGCTCCATACCTGTCAGGCTGTTTTATGTTCATGAGAATGTCGGCACTGGACGAGGTAGGACTCTTTGACGAGCAGTTCTTCATGTATGCCGAGGACATAGACATGACAAGAAGAATGCACCAGAAGTACAAAACGCTATATTATCCCTGTACTTCAATTTACCATACTTTTACACGGGGTTCAAGAAAAAGCCTGAGATTGCTGCGCATACACATTGTCAACATTATCCTTTATTTCAACAAATGGGGGTGGATAAAGGACGATGAGCGCCGCAGAGTGAACCAAGACGTGATGAACCAGATAGGAGGTGCCGTATGAAACTGTCAGTACTAATACCAACACATGACTATAAATGCTTTACGCTCGTTGCGGAATTGCAAAGGCAGTTGATGGTAGCAAGGGTACAGTATGAGGTAATAGTGGCAGACGACGGAAGCCGTGACCAGGTAAGCGTGATAGCGAATCTGAGAATAAATGAACTCCCTGGATGTAGATATATTAAGCGAGAAAAGAACGTAGGACGTGCTGCTATACGCAATTTCCTTATAGGTGAGGCGAAAGGCGAATGGCTATTGTTCCTTGACAGCGATGCGGCTGTAGACTCACCATTGTTCATTTGGCGTCTGCTTGATGCCATAGAACAGGCTAATGACGCACAGGTCATAATGGGAGGACTGCATCATGCCACGAGAATGCCACGACCTGAGGTATCGCTGCGCTACCGTTATGAGAAGGCTGCAGACAGACATCGCTCAGCGGAAGAACGCTCAAGCCATCCGTATCAGCACGTGACGGCATTCAACCTGTGTGTAAAAGGAGATGTGGCAAGGCGACTGCCGTTTGATGAACACTGCAAAGAATATGGCTTTGAGGATGCATTGTATGGCGTGGTGTTAAAACGTTACGGCATAAAAATATTGCATATAGACAACCCTTTGTT
Organism: uncultured Prevotella sp.; assembly: GCA_934272845.1. GTDB lineage: Bacteria > Bacteroidota > Bacteroidia > Bacteroidales > Bacteroidaceae > Prevotella. The sequence continues at coordinate 35,059 of CAKQSF010000009.1, read as the reverse complement.
ACACCGTGGACTGGAAAATAATGAAGTATTCCTTGCCAAGACAGAGGCCGCTATGCGTACATTGGCTGCTTTGGGAAGACGAATGATGATATATACGGGGGTAGGCAGAGCGGTATTAACGGCAAAGAAGTATCATATTAAGTGGCTCGTAGCACTGCTTTTCCGTATCATGCGCCCTGTTATGCGTCACAATTTGCTTGGTATTACGCCAAACTTAAATATTTTTTCATTCTACAAACTGGGCTACCTCTGTACTAAATATTGATGTCTGAGATTCTTATTTCGTTCATAATACCTGCATATAACGCTGCTCCATACCTGAAAGCGTGCGTGGACAGCGTGTACAGTCTTGACCTTAAAGGGCACGACAGGGAGGTTATTGTGGTGAACGATGGTTCAACGGACGCCACTGCAGATGTGGCGGAACAGTGCAAGAAGCATCATCCAGATTTACAGATACTGACACAAGAGAACAAAGGACTGAGTGTTTCACGCAACTATGCGTTGGAATTGGCGAGGGGAAGGTATGCCTGTTTTGTTGATGCGGATGATGAATTAGATGCGCATTGCGATACGGAGGAACTGTTAACGGTATTGAAAGAAGGTAGAATAGACATCGTAGGCATTGACATTATACAGCAAGAACCAGACGGAAAACGACGTCCTTATCGCAGATATGTGCCTATATATGATAAGGTGTATGCCCCTGCGAGGGAATTTATGCGTGGAAGAAACCTGTTTCCCAGTGCGTGTTCGTATTTGTATCGAAGGGAGTTTATTGAGGCAAGGGGGATGCACTTCATGCCTGGAGTGTATCATGAGGACGAGGACTTCAGCGTAAGAATATTCGCGTTGGCGTCATCTTTCCTTGCTTTGAGGCTACCTTGGTATGTGCGCATAGTGAGAGAAGAAAGCATTACGACCACAACGGACAGAGGAAAGCAGCAGCGTAAGTTACGAGATATATTGGAGGTACTGAGAAATCTTGATGCTTTTTCCGCAGGAAATAAAGAATATCGTAAGTGCATGGCATACAAAATGGACTATATTGTGGTAGATATGCTACGCACGATGATGCAACAGAGCCACGAAAAGAAGTTTGAAAGAGAAATGATTGAGGCACTTCAACAGATGAAACGTTTTCCATTGCCATGGCATTGGAATATAAAATATATCTTGTTTAATGTTTATACTCGCCTAAAATACCTTTAAAGAATATGCTGCTCAGTGTAATAATACCAGTCTATGAAGTTGAGAGCACACTTGATAGGTGCGTAAGGAGTGTGCTGAATCAGGGCTTTTCTGATATGGAGGTGATACTGGTTGATGACGGTTCACCCGATAATTGTCCTGTGATGTGTGACGAATGGACGCGTCAGGATAAAAGGATTAGGGTTATACATAAGCAGAATGGTGGCTTGAGCGATGCGCGAAATGCGGGCATAGAGGTTGCGAGAGGGAAGTATATAACATTTGTTGACAGCGATGATTGGGTGCTCCCTGATACCTATAAACCCTTGATGCAGTGGTTGAATGAGCATAATGACGTTGATATTTTAGAGTTTCCTGTGGAGCAAGAGGCTATGACTCGACAAACGTTTGTGACAGATAACAGGATATTTGCGTCGGCAAAAGAGTACTGGGAAGACTCGATGGCATGGAACCATACCTATGCTTGGAACAAGATTTACCGTAGAACACTCTTTAATGATGTTCGTTTCCCGAAAGGAAAGGTATTTGAAGATATATGGACTTTACCGCTTTTGCTCGCAAAGAATCCTAAAGTAGCGACGTTATCGTTGGGAGGTTACCATTATACTTGGAACGAAAACGGTATAAGTGGTAAAGCAAGTGCGGAGTCGGAGGGGCTTCAGCAGCACCTCGATGCTTTATTAGCGGCGAAGGAAGTGATGCAGACAACGTTGTTATCGCAAAATGGTTGGAGACTGTATAAAGCGATAATGTGTCGCCAAATAGACCTTTACAGACTATCGGGAGAGATAAGACTGCGTTGCCCTGCGGCAAGATTAATATGTAAGTTGCACAAGATTATAAAAAGATAAAAACATGAGAATACTTCTGATAGGTGAAAACAGCGGTGTTCACAATACGCTTGCTGAGGGCTTGCGAGACCTTGGACATGAGGTAGTGGTAGCAAGTAACGGGGATTTCTGGAAGAAGTTCCATTCAGATATTGACCTGTCCAGAGGCAACAAGTTACTTTTTCTGCTGAAACTTATGAAGGCATTGCCCAGAATGAGAGGCTTTGACGTGGTGCAATTGATAAGTCCTATTTTCGTGGATATTAAGGCACAGTGGCATTTCCCAATATATAGTTATCTGCGAAAGCATAACAGTAAGATAGTGTTGTCTGCCGTTGGACTGAACTATTATTATTCTTATGTTAACAGAAACATGAAACCTATGAGGTTTTCTGACTTTAATATTGGTACAGAAGAGCGTAGGTCAGAGTATAGGGAAGCGTTGTATAATGACTGGGTTGGCTCAGATAAGGACAGACTTAACCACATGATAGCCCGTGATTGTGATGCTATTGTTGCGGGATCGTATGAGTATTGGTTGCCATATTCACTCATAGAGGAGCGTGATAAAAATGGACTCAGACTGTCAGACAAACTATATATGGTGCCATTCCCTTTTAAATTGCACGATGTAGTGCATCCTGCCGCTTCGGAAAAGATACGTTTCTTTATTGGAATATCAAAGGGAGAGTGGGCTAAAGTGAAGGGAACGGATATTCTGTTGAGGGCTGCCCAGAAATTAGAGAAGAAGTATCCTGACCGTATGGAGGTAAAAGTGGTGTCGGGAGTGCCATACGCTGAGTACTGTAACATGATGAATAACTCGGATGTTATGCTTGACCAACTTAACGCTTATGGACCAGGTATGAATGCGCTTTTAACGCTTTCTAAGGGTATTGTGACATTAACGGGAGGCGAACCAGAGCATTATGATATTATGGGAGAGAATGAATGTCGACCGATTATCGCAGTGCAACCAAACTATGAGAGTGTATATAGCGAACTGGAGAGGTTGATTCTACATCCCGAATTGCTGCCGAAACTTAAGGAAGAAAGCCGCAGGTACGTGGAAAGAAACTATGAATACCACATGATAGCAAAGAAATATGAGGAGATTTACAAAAAGATATGCAACCAATCTTAATGTAAGTAATAAGAAAATCCATCAAGAAACAAACGTCTCTTGATGGTTTTTTCTTTTTGATTGTTACAGAATTGCTTAGTAATGTGGTTGCACCTTAATTCTGGTTATTGCATTTGTAGTTTGAATTATGGTTGCACCTTAATTCTGATTATTGCATTTGTAGTTTGAATTATGGTTGCACCTTAATCCTGGTTATTGCATTTGTAGTTTGAATTATGGTTGCACCTTAATCCTGGTTATTGCATTTGCAGTTTGAATTATGGTTGCACCTTAATCCTGATTATTGCATTTGCAGTTTGAATTATGGTTGCACCTTAATCCTGGTTATTGCATTTGTAGTTTGAATTATGGTTGCACCTTAATCCTGATTATTGCATTTGTAGTTTGAATTTACACATATCTTCTTTTACGGAAGATATGCCTGCAAGCCCAAATTTCTCTGCAAGTATCTTCAGAACATTTGGTGATACGAACGCTGGTAGGGTGGGACCAATGTGGATATTCTTTATTCCGAGACTGAGAAGAGCAAGTAATACTATCACGGCTTTCTGTTCATACCACGCTATGTTGAACGTTATCGGCAGGTCGTTGATATCCTTTACGTTGAGAATATCCTTGAGAGTCAATGCCACAAGTGCCCAAGAATAACTGTCGTTACATTGTCCAGCGTCTAGAATTCGTGGTATTCCGTTGATTGTTCCTAACGGCATTTTGATGTATCTGTACTTTGCGCAGCCCGAAGTCAGTATCACAGTGTCGTACGGTAAGGCCTTGGCGAAGTCGGAATAGTACTGCCGGCTCCTCATTCTTCCATCACAACCGCTCATCACAACGAAGCGTTTTATTGCTCCACTTTTTATTGCTTGCACAATTTTTTCGGCAAGTTCAGTCACTTGTTTGTGTGCAAAACCACCAGTAATAAATCCCTCTTCCAGTCCGTTAGGCGGCGGACAGTTCTTTGCTATGGCTATGACCTCGGAGAAATCCTTATGTCCTTGCGCATCAGTATGTATGTGTTTCCACCCTGGATAGCCCGTAGAGTTAGTGGTAAAGACACGTTTTGAGTAAGAAGCATTAGCAAGTGGTGGCACAATGCAGTTGGTTGTGAACACTATAGGGCCATTGAAAAGTTCAAATTCTTCACGTTGTTGCCACCATGCGTTGCCGTAATTGCCTGCCAAGTGGTGGTATTTCTTTAGTTCAGGGTAATAATGTGCCGATAGCATCTCGCTGTGAGTGTACACGTCTATGCCCGTTCCTACTGTCTGACGCAGCAGTTCTTCAAGGTCTTTCAGGTCGTGACCGCTGACGAGTATGCCCGGATTGTTACGTGTACCGATGTTAACTCGGCTGATAACAGGGTTACCATAGGTCATGGTGTTTGCTTTGTCGAGCAGCGACATGACGTCAATACCGTGCTTACCAGTATCCATTACCAGTGGCAACAAGTCCGCTTGCACGGCTTGTGGGTTTGTAATTGTGGCGAGAGCGTGGCACATGAAGGCAATAATATGTTTGTCTTCGTAGCCCAGTCGTGCTGCGTGCTCATAGTAAGCAGCCATTCCTTTCAGTCCATACATGGTTAATTCTTTCAGAGAACGGATGTCCTCGTCATGGTTTCTCATCACGCCCATGCATAATTTAGTCTCCTTGCGTGCCGTGTCTGTACATAAAAGTCCTAACTCAGGGTAATTTGGCAGTTCTAAATCTTCTAGAATTGCTTCCTCACTAAGTTCCTTTAGCAGTGCAATACCGTTGTCTATGCGCTTCTCTATGCTTTCATTATCAAAGTTTGCGTTGGTGATAGTAGCAAAGAGAGCGTCAGGTATGAATGCCCCTGCTTTGTCATACTTCTTTAATAAGTCTGCAAGTGTACCCACACCTCTTACCGTTGCCAGCAGTAAGTCCATGCGTTCACTTGTCTCGGGTTGCTTACCACATACGCCTTTTAACGTACATCCCATTCCGTGTGCAGTCTCCTGACACTGGAAACAAAACATCTTCATTTCGTTCATAGCCTTTACCTTTCTCTTTAAAGTTAATTGTTTGCATAGCATATATTAATTGTTTGCGTAGCATATATTAATTGCTTACGTAGCATATATTAATTGTTAGCGTGACAATTAATGCCTTATCATGATGCAAAGGTAATGCGTTTCAGCCTTATAGTGTAATAACAAATGATACCGTTTTATTAATAAAAAGCGTTAATAAGATGCTTAAAAGTTTTAAACTGTTAGAGATTTGGCGATATTTTTAATAACTTTGCAATATAATCTGTTATTGATCATAATTAAATCTGTTATTGCAATTTATGGAAAAGAGTTTGTTATGCGCCTTAAAGAATTGCGCATTGTTTCAGAACATGTCCTTATCGGCTATAGAAAATGTGCTGAAGGGTGTATCTATTAGGTTAGTTCATTATGGAAAAAATGACGTTTACGCGGTGTCAGGTGGTGAATGTCGTTATACGGATATAATGATAACAGGTTCCATGATAGCCCGTATGACGGGTTTATCGGGACGTCAGGTAGAGGTAATTCGCCTAAAAAGGGGTGATGTTATTGCGCCCTGTTTTCTTTATTCTTCTCAAAGTTCTTTGCCTGTAACGATAGAAACGGAAGACAGGGTCAGTGTAATGAGGTTTTCTATGGATGCCCTTCACGCATTGATAGACAACAACATGATTGTTCGTTGGAACTTTATTCGTATGCTGTCTGACCTCAGTCACTATCTTGTTACAAAGATAAAGTTCTTGTCTTTGATGACTTTAAGGGAGAAAATACTATATCTTATCCACTCAGAGACTATGCAACAGGATAGCAAGACCATTGTTCTTGCTCGCTCACGTCAACGTATAGCGGACTCGTTAGCCGTGCAGAAGTACTCTGTTTTGCGATGTCTTAGCGACCTGGTGAGGCAGGGTATAATCAGTGTCAAGGGCAGAGTGATTACTGTTATTGACCCGATGCGCCTGCAAAGATAACGGTATCGTATGGCTGTATCTGTGTCATTGATAATAAAAAGCAATACGCCTTATCCCGAAAGATGTAGGGATAAGGCGTATTGCATATTGTGTATGTAGTGTTTTCTTTACATAAAAGGACTATTAGCACTTTAGAAATAGTATGCAAGTCCAAGTTGCCAAGAGTTGAATTTCGCAGAACCAGCGTATCCATCAACAAATTCTACGTTCTTTCCGCAAGCGATATTGTAGTTTGCTTTAACCTCCAAGTGGTTGAGAAGTGTGCAACCAAGACCAACGTTTACGCTTACTGTGCTTGATTTCCAAGTCCATGCTTCAACGCTTTCAACTAACTTTTTGTCGCTGGCAATATTGAAACCAAACTGTGGACCAGCGAAAACGAATACGTTAGCCATAGAACTTGCGCCGATACCGTAACGCACATTGATAGGAATATCGATAGACTGAGCCTTTATAGACTGTCCTTCTATCTCGGCAGTCTTCTGGTCGTAGAGGGCAGAAGCGTCGAGGCTGAGGCCTACGATAGGCACTGTGAACTTCACTGTAGGACCTACATAGAAACCAGCGCGGTTGCTTTTGTCCCAGTTTCCACCGTCCATCTTCATGTTAACAAGGTTTGCACCGCCACGTATACCGTACTTAAACTGTGCCATAGTAGGCAGAGTTATCAGCAATGCTGCTGCAATAGCAAAGAGTCTTAATGCTTTTTTCATTGTTTTAAAGTATAAAAGATGATATTTTTTTAATGTCTTTGTCTCCTAACACTTACCCTTGCAGCAGCAGGTTGGTTAGAGGAAGCGTTGCTCTTCGGCTTCTTCTTTACTGTTTTCGTAGTGCTTGTAGTAGCACGTTTGTTAGTCTTCGCTGCCTTTTTCGCTGCTTTAGGCAGGTTAGCCTGTGCTTTCGCAATAGAGTCCAGAGAGTCTTTTCTAGCCTTATCGCCCCAGATATTCTCCTCAAACTTCGTCAGTTCAGCCTCAATACGCTTCTGTTCCTTGGTCATAAGCGAGTCGTCAGGGCAGTATTGCGCAAGTGTTTTGCCCAACATGTTGTTGGTCTTATAAATCTTTCCTTCGTACATTCCTTTCACGAAGTAGTCGTTTACGCTCATGGTAGCGGCGTTATTAATGTCGCTTGTCATTATAGTCAACTTGGTAAGGAAAGGTGCAATGTCGTCATACTTAACCCAGAAGAGAGGGTATTTAGTAGTTCCATCGCCGAAATCATCACTTCTAGACATAATAGGACACATGGCAATAACCTTCTTATGGAATGTAGCCGTTACCTGATCATAGTATGCAGACTCCTTAATATAGTATGACTTAACTTCCGCAGACGGTATGTCAGAGTTGTCGAGTTTAAGTTTTCCGTCCTTACGCTCATAGTAAATGCTATAGTTATCGAGTAAGGCGAGAGGCTTAACAACGGCATCAGGTGTATATACATCGTTGCCGTCAATGCGGTATTCGTATGCCTTCACCTGTCCAGAGAGTACCAGTTTGAACATATAAGTGAAGAGGTTCATCTGTGATCCCACAGGTTCTACGGGGTAATACAGTCCAGAGTTGGTTCCCGTTGTAAGGTCCACCTCGCGGTAAATGTCGCGTCTCCAGACAACATTCTCGTCCATCTGCTGTGCTGTAGGGAACGAAATCTGTGCCCTTGTCGTTATGTTAGTAGAGGCAGAACTTCTCTGAGTAGTCTTCTGTTGATTGCGTCTTGCCGCAGGTTGTGCCATGGTCTGTGTATAAACAGAGGCAAAGAGTGCTGCTACGGCGATTGTCTTTATGTACTTTATCATAGGTTTGATAGGGTATTTACTTTATTATTACCTCCATTGCTGATGGCAGTTGTCGCGCGATACCATCAGGTCCTACCACGTTTACGTGTGAGATATAGAAGCGCTTAGAACGTGCCAGTTTACGGAATATATCCTTTTGCTTTGGTGAGAAGGCTGCTCCGCTGCTTGTTACAGGTACAGCGTTGCCCATGTTGTCATAGAACGTAGCCTCGAAGCCCGTCACTCTGAATTCAATGTCGAGCAAGCCATCATCAATAGCCGCCTTAACGACGTTAGCCCCGAGCAGACTTCCCTTCTGCAGACCGCCCCCCTTGAAGCGTGAATCGCCAACTGGAATGTAGGCAATAGGGTCAGGTAGTTTGCGCACGTGGAATGTAAACTGTCCCATTTGCTGTGGTTTGCCACTCATTAGGCTTGATACTGTGATGGTAACATCCTTGCCCACGGCAGAAGGTTTAGCGATATACTTGCCAGGACCTACCGGTGTGAACGACCCTCCAGTCATTGTTGCCGTCACCTTATTGAGTGGAACGCCAGGTATAGAAATGCTGATAGGGTTGGTATATCCAGCGTATAACACGTTCATAAGGTCAGCGGAAACCGTTGCGGAAGGGTCAACTACGGTGTATTTCTGTGAGAAGTCACGTTTTACTTCATCGCCATTACCATCGAGCATGGTCATGTAGCCATTGAGAGTGAAGTCGCCCGTCTTTCCGGCAATGAACTCATAAGTGTTATCTTTCAAGTGAACCTCACGCCCACCGATATATATTCTAGGCTGTTGTGTAGTGTCAATAGCAGCCATAACAATTTTAGCCGAGAATCGTTCTCCACGTATTACCGTTTGAGCGTTAGGAATAACGAAAGCCGACAGTTTGTTAACCCTTATGTCTTTCAGGTCAACGTTACTGATAAGCGTATGTAACACCTCTCCTTCCGCATAGCGTACGTCGTTCTGAAGTTTAGAGAGCAGTGTCACGGCAGCCGCAACCGGCATGTCCTCAAACATATATTCCTGCCAGTTTTTTCCCAAAGCCTTTGCCTCTCCAGCAACGTCGGTGTTTAGATTGCTCTCAATTATTCGTTTCAAGCGTTCATCATTCAAGAGGTTACTCATAGTAGAGCGATAGTCCTCAATCATCTTCTGCAACTTCGGTCCCTTGCCCTTACCCGGAGCAAGCATAACCTGTGCAGCCGCTTCAAGGTCCTCCTTGTTTTTGATGTTGTTGACATCCCCCTCCACACCGTCTGCTTCCTTTACGATGGCACACTTCAGTTGCTCGGCAAAGTAGTAGAGTTCGTTGCTCATTTTCTTTACCAATTGCGCCTTTTCGTACCATGTACGCACCTTCTGCGGGTTGCTTTTCATCTGTGCCTCGAAGTTATCATAAATTCTTATGTTCTCCTTCAGTGCATTATCCGTAGATCGGTTCAGTCCCTCTTCTACGATAGAAAAGCCGTTGAGCACCTCGGTAGAGACGTTCATCGCAAGCATCGCCATGAGAACAACGTACATAAGGTTGATCATCTTCTGGCGTGGAGATAATGGTCTTTTCTTTATTGCCATGTTATATTAGTTCTTGTTGGCAGCCAGTGGATTCATGTTCACCGTCATAGCCTCTATCATTCTTGCGTAGATAGCGTTCAGTTCCTGTATCTGTTGTGCCATCTGGCGTGTTTGTGCGTTAATCTCGTCCTGTGTAGTAATCTGTTGTGAGGCAGACTTTAACTGCATTTCATAGACGCGGCTGATGCCAGTAAGTGTGCGGTTGAGGTTCTCCATCTCCTCACTGTCGGTAGCCAGTCGTGCGCTCTGTGCTGCAACCTTCTCCAGCATCTCGTTAAGTTCGTTAAGATGGTCCACATAACTAGTTGTAGCCACTTCCATAGCCTCAGCAGTTTCTGCGCTGACAGCAGGGGCAGGAGTAATAATTTGTTGTGTAGCAGAGTTAACAACCTGCTGTGTAGCAGTCGCGTTCTGTGCGGCATTATTGTCAGTCACTTCCTTCTCCTGTTGCTGTGTAGCATCGAAAGATATAGGTTGGGTCTGTGTCTTGGTAGCGTTGCCGATAATGATAGTGCCGCCTCCAATGACGTTAGGCTGTGACTGTTGTGCAGAAGCAACATCTTCTTGTTGCGCGGTAGTAGCGAGAGGTGACTGAGCAGCCTGCTCTATCACGTCGTCCTCCATGTGGTTGTCGAGTGTCATGTCAATAGTGCTCTTGTCGAACGGTCTGTCGAAGGCCGAGATAAAGAACACCAAGACCTCCGTTCCCATACCAATGAAAAGCATAAGGTTTGCTCCTGGGAGGTGGGTCAGTTTAAAGAGAGTACCGAGGATTACCACAGCGGCACCCCATGAGTATGCGTAGTTCAGGAAAGTTTGTCCCGGTACGCTGTCCATCCACTTCTGAAGAAGATAGATAATGTTTATTTTGCTGTATTTAGACATTGTCGTTTTGTCGTTTAGAGGTTTAGTGTTTTGGTCGTTTAGTTGTTAAGTGTTTTGGTATTTTGGTTGTTTAGTGGTCTGGTTGTTTATCTTCTTTTCTTACCTTTAGCGTTCATGCTAGCAGAACTTGCGAGTGAACGCACGCATCGGAAGCCTATGTAAGAACGTGGTTGGTTTTGATATTCCCATGTTCTCCATGCCGAACGGATAAAACTCTCTGGGTCTTTCCAAGAGCCACCTCGTACAGATTTCTTTTTTAAACGGTATGGGTCTTCCTTCGCAGCCTTATATTCCAACTGCGGGTTGAGGTCGTTCATGGCGTCAACACCAGCCTCCGTGTAGATGGTAGAGGTCCATTCTGCCACGTTACCAGCCATATCATAGAGTCCGTTGCTATTTGCAGCGTATATTCCAGTCTTAGATGTTATGAGGTTACCATCCTTAGTGTAGTTGCCTCTGTCAGGCTTAAAGTTGGCGAAGAAACATCCGTCGCCATTCTTCACGTCGTCGTTCTCCCATGGGAACTCCGTGCCGTCCTTCCCTCTTGCAGCAAATTCCCATTCAGCCTCTGTTGGCAGGCGATAGCGTTGTATGAACTTAGCGGCACCGTTAAGTCCCTTCAGCAGGTAGTCCGTGCGCCAAGCGCAGAAGGCATTGGCCTGCTCCCATGTCACGCCAACAACAGGATAGTCATTGAACGTAGGGTTAGAGAAGTAGTTACGCAGGTAAACCTCGTTATCACTGTTAGGGAAGTCGTTCACCCAACATGTGGTATCAGGATATACGTTGACGATATACGTGTTGAGGAAGTCCCATGGTCCAGAGAGTGGACGGTTGATAGTCTCGCGTACTATTCGTCCCTCGTCATCCACGTATGCCGTATCCTTAGAAATCATCACAACCTCGTCAGGGTTCACTGTAACATCGGTGTTGAGGTTACGCTGTGCAGCGTCAAGGCGATTCTTACGCAGAGCCGCCGTAGTATAATCATAAATCTCGTATCTATAGTTTAACTGGTCAGCGTCGAGCAGTTTCTCGCCCGTTACGGGGTTAACCTTGTAGAGGCTCTCTATAGCCCTCAGTTCGTCCTCGTTAGGTTTGCGAGGCAGTTGTTTTTTCCAGTTAAGGTGAGGTGTTACAGGTTCGCCATTTTTATCTTCCGTAATCATGTAGGTCTCATCTCCACCGTATGCTGGGTCAGCAAGGCGAGTTCTGAGAATGCTGTCGCGTACCCACATTACGAATTGTCTGTATTTTGCGTTAGAAACCTCAGTCTCGTCCATCCAGAAGCCATCAACAGAGATATCTTTTGTAGGCGTGCTGACGCCCCAGAGACTGTCTTTCTTCTCCAGTCCCATGCGCAGCGAGCCGCGGTTAACCATTGTCATGCCGTATGGTGTAGGCTCCTGGAAGCCCCTACCGCTGCCGTAGCCGGTTACTTCTCCGCCCATCTGCGTGCCAGTAAGTTTACCGCCGAAGCAACTGCTGAGCAGTGCCACCGCCATAAGGGTGCAGAGTTGTAGTGCTGTATTCTTTATGTTCATGCTTTGATTGTTGTTTAGTTTCTTTGTTGTTTAGTTGTTTAGTTTTTTTGTTGTTTAGTTGTTTAGTCGCTTCGTGTAGGCGAGTAGTGTAGAAACGCCATTGTATGAGGAACCGCTTAACTTACTGTTAGTATCGTTGTTATATCTATAGTGTCCTCGTAGTTTGGTGTCTGTTCTTGCCTTTCTTGCTGAGGTTTACATCCATTTGGTATCCCACGAACAGTTCGTGTGAACCGTTGCGCATGCTGATACCGTTGGTATACATCTCGAAAGAATATCCTAGCATCACTCCCTGGAACTGTCCTCCTGCCAGTATCGTTACCGAGTTGGTGGGGCTGTAGGTGGCGCCAGCGTAGAACATACGCCCTTGGTAGTTGTAGACCAGCCTGCCTGTGATGTCGCCACGATATGCCACACCGTCGCTTCTCACTATTGCAGAGGTAGCCACCTTCATCAAAGGGTTAGGCAGTTGGAAGTCCATACCGCCCGTAATGTAGAATGTAGGGTCAATCTTCAGTTCGTTAGTCTCGCCTAATTCTACCGTAGGCCCAGTAAGATGTTGCGCGCTCAGACCAACGTACCAGTTGGCTCTGGAGTAATGTAGACCCACGGCAATGTCGAAAGTGTTGCCGTTGATGTCGCTTTTTGAGAATGCCGGGTCAGACTCATCGTCTAGGTCTATTCCCGAACCGTTAAATTTCTCAGTGATAATACCAGGTTGCAGACCCACTGCCAAGGTACCTCCTCCGAGTTGTTTGCGTAGGGCGTATTGCAGCGATATGCGTTGATGAGAGAACAAACCCAGTTTGTCGTTCATCAGTTGTAGTCCCACGCCGTGTATGTTCTTCATTGCTACGAATGGCATGTCGCCCGAGAAGAGCATCGTTTGCGGAGCATTCTCAAAGCCAGCCAGTGACATGGCGTATGCTCCCGTGATGTTTAACTTCGACTGTTTGCCCGCTGCGGCAGGGTTAAATGTGGTTTGCATGTCGAAGTAATGAGAGAAATATGGGTCGTACTGTGCATGAATTGCATTGGGGGTAAATGCTATACCAGTAGCGAGTAAGATACCTTTGAAGGCCCTCACTATCTTTGGCAATATGACGTTTGTATACTTTCTCACAATAATAAAACGTAAAAGGTACATGATTTATTACCTACTTCTTTTAAATGTTGATGTTAAAAACTCTTAAAAGTGGTATTGCGGTGTTGTGGTAATGCTCAAAAGGCAATTTGATTTCCTTTTTATACCGTCACTTATGCGTTGTAGCACGGTTTGACACTTTGAATAATAAAGACGCATAATTATGACATAATGAAAAATATTGAATCTCTACTTTGTGAGACGAAATAGAGATGAAATGGCGTGTTGTGTGTGATAAAACAAGCATAAAATAATCATTTTTGCGTGTTTTCTATGCCTTAAAAAGTAATTAGGCTGCTTTTACGTTGTAATCACTATGCTTTTACAGAGTGATTTGTGCCTGATAGTTTTGTAATTAGGCCCTGATTATAAGGCTTTTTTATACGGATGGAATATACGTAAAAGGATAAGGGTTTGATTATAAGCGTGATACGGTAGTTGGCGTGATTGCGGTATTCAGAATAAAATGTTAAGTATTTCTGAATATTCAAGCCACGGAGAGGTGCGTAAAAACAAAATGTCACGGAATAATGCTATTCCGTGACATTTTGAAATATTTCTGTGTGTAAAGCAGAAGGACTATGTGTAAAGTCCACCGTTGATAGAGATAACCTCGCCAGTGATGTATGATGAAGCGTCAGACATAAGGAAGCCAACGAGTTCTGCCACCTCTTCTGGTTTGCCAAAACGTTTCATTGGCACTTGTTGCTTAAGTTCGTCAACAGGCAAATCCTTCGTCATGTCAGACTCTATGAAGCCTGGTGCTACGGCGTTCACCGTCACGTTGCGTGCTGCTACCTCCTGTGAGAGTGCCTTTGTGGCACCGATGAGCGCAGCCTTTGTAGCACTGTAGTTAGTCTGGCCTGGCAGACCTTTCAGTCCAGAGAGTGACGCCATGTTGACGATACGACCACCGTGCTTGCGCATCATCATCTTAGGCAGGAGTTTACGAGTAACGTAATAGAAGCCGTTGAGCGATGTATTGATAACCGCGTGCCAGTCTTCGGCAGGCATCATGAACATCATGTTGTCGCGACGAATGCCCGCATTGTTCAGCAGGTAAGCGATGTAGTCATCAGGATGCTCAGCCTCCCACTGGTCGAGGGCTTTGTCAACAGCCTCCATGTCACCTACATTAAACTGTAAAAGTTCAGCCTTTACGCCCTTAGCCTCTACCAAAGCCTTCACCTCTTCGGCGGCTGCCTGGTTAGACTGGTAGTTAATCACTACGGGGATTCCCATTTCTGCGAGTTTGAGGCATACTGCGCGACCGAGTCCGCGTGAGCCTCCTGTTACGAGTGCGTATTTCATTTGTTATCTTGTTGTTTAGTTGTTTAGTTGTTTAGTTTTTTTATGGCTACTGCCTTTTGTTATTCCGTTAGATCCTTTTTAGCCTCTTCTTTCACGGGAACGAGTATGTTTCGCTGACTTGGGGTGATGTATCCCTTCGTAGAATCAATGGCAATGAGTACACCATCGTTGATGGGCAGCGTGCTGTTGGAAGCCTTTTGCGCCTTAAACGTATGCTTACCGTTGCCGAAGGTGCCGAGGAAGGTGATGTCACCAGTTTGACAGTCCATCCACCAAACGTTCTTCTTTTTACCCGAAACCTTTGAGAGGTCAAGGTTCATGTCGCGAGACGTATAGTTGTAGACTAACAGGTAGTCCTCTCCGCGAGTAGCGGTGAGACGGTCGTAGCGTGTTCCGTTGCCAGAGTACACAATGCTTTGGTCAGGAATACGGTCGAAGTATGGCAGTGACAGCATCAATGCTTTGAGGTACTTCATCTGAGTATAGCCCGAATCCTGTTGCGCCTCATACCACGCCTTGCTCGTGCTTGCATAAGCCACCGCCTTGCCAGGAGAGTGCATCTGCATTATGGCGTTGTGCCCATAGGTGTGACCGCAAGCACCAGCAAATACGTCCCAGTAGGCGTAACGCCTAACGTCGCTTGCCTTCCATCGGGGACCATCGGGGAAATGCAGTCCTACGGGGATATCCTCGTATGAAGGTTCGCTATCGAGCACAGGCTTAATGGGTTTGTATGCCCATGTAGAGTCAACGTACATCCAGCAGTCCTCCTCAGTGTTATCGGGGATAGGATAGACCTTGTTGCCCATGCGCTGACCGTAGGCACGGTGACCAGACTGATAGGTGTGGAAGTCAATCCATTCCGCCTTTGACCACCATTTGGCGGAGGTGTAACGTCCGCGAGGGTGATAAGTCATGAGGTGACGTTGGTCTATCGACTTGATAGTCAGCGCAAGCGTCTCCCACACGTTGCGTTTTACGTCCCCCTGTATGTCACCACCTATCACCCAGATGATGTTAGGGTTGTTTTTGTAACGCTTGGCGAGGAATTCTCCGTAGGCTTTTGCCCCGGCTTCGTCCATTGCTCCACCCTTAACGAGACCGCCCCAGATGCAGACCATGGCGATATATACGCCCTGTTGCTCTGCTTCCTTGACGATGTAGTCCATGTGGTCCCAGTAACCGTAAGTACCCTCGCGGTCTATTGTGGAGAAGTCCCATGGATTTTGACGTGAGACATTAGACAGTTGACCGTAGGCATTGACGCAGGGTACGCCACAGATGGTCTGTACCTGCACCACGTTGAAGCCGTTCTTGACGCATGTAGAGAGGTAACCCTTAACCTCACCGCGGTTGAGCGACTGAGGAAGGAGCCAACCAGTGTCGCCTAACCAGAAGAAGGGCGTGCCGTCAGCATATTGCAGATAGCGGCTGTTTTCTGATACCTGCAACTGCCATTGGCGTGCGCCTTGGGCGAAGAGAAAGGTGAGGCACAGCACCAAGGTGATGCTGAGCCTACGCGCGTATATATATAAATAAGGTGTTATCATGCTTCAGTTGCAGTGGCATTTTCTGCTTTGTGTTTCTTGTATTGAACGCCTACGACATACACTACAAGAATAAACAGCAAAGCAAGTGCCACGAAGGCGATGCTCTCAGTGTTGGTAACAGTCTCAGGGCGGAATTCTAACTTAACCTTGTGATAGCCGCCTTTCACGTTGATGGCACGAAGAACATAGTTTACACGGCCCACTTCAACAGGTTTTCCGTCAACAGTAGCGGTCCATCCTGGGTAATAAATCTCAGAGAAGACAATCACACCACCGTTCGCTGACTGTATGTCGTAACGCAGTTCGTTAGGTAAGTATTTCGTAATCTTTACGCTTGAAGTGCTGTCCTGTGGTACGCTCTTGCCGAGAATAGACTCAAACTTCTTGTCAGCAACAGCAGTCTGGTGCAGGTTAATGTTCTTTATGCCGTCTAATTCCTGATTAGCATTGTCAACATATTTAACCTCTGATACGAACCATGCGTTGCCCATAGCCCCTGGGTTCATGACAGGTGTGGTCTGGCCGCCCTGTAATGGGAGAATAAGATACTTCGTGTTGAGCATATTGAGCACAGGCATTACGCTGTCGGTGTTTACCTTATTCATGTCACCCTGTGCCTGAACAATGGCACCAAATGCCCCTTGCATCTCAGGAGAGATATACGCCTCGATGAGTTCCTGATAGCGACGCAACTTTGCTGGGTGGTAACCACCGATAGATTTGTGGAAGTATGAGGTCTCGTTCTCGTTGAATGTGTTGCTTGCGAGGTTAAGTACGCGGTAGTCGAGTGACTTGTCCTGCAGAATAATCTGGTCAGTCTGCGTTGGCTCAACCGGTGCGGTGCGCATGCTCTTGCTTACGAACATATCATCGTTAAGATAGCGTTTGTTGACGCTCCACATGTCAACAAGACATACAACGGCGATAATACCAACCATAATCATGGCGTTAATCTTCTTCATTCGGTAAACCACCATGGCAGCAGTACATACAAGTATGATGAAGAAAGAACGCCAGCAGTCAGCGGTGAAGGTAGCGATACGTATGCTCTGCAGGTTAGAAAGCAACGGAGAGAGTTGCTCCTGAGGTATTCCGCTCATTGCTCTCATCTCTGCGCTGGAGATGAATGAATCGAAGAAGACGGTTGGCATTAATGCGAACAGGGCTGCGATACCACCAGTAAGGGCAAAGGAAACGTAGAGCCAGTTGACTTTCTTGCCTGCTATGTGACCCACTACGCAGTCGGGTTCGTCAACGATACGTTTCAAGGCAAGCATGCCGAGCAAAGGAATGGTGAACTCTGCCACTACGAGGATGGAAGCAACGGTGCGGAACTTGGCGTACATCGGAACGTAGTCAATGAAGAAGTCCGTCAGCCACATCATGTTCTTACCCCATGAAAGAGTTATACTCAGTATGGTGGCAGCGAGTAATGCCCACTTAACAGAGCCTTTAACAATAAACAGTCCGAGAATGAACAGCATCAGGACGAAGGCACCTACGTAGACAGGACCGCTCGTTCCGGGTTGTTCTCCCCAGTATTGTCCGAGTTGCTGGTATATCTGTATGTACATAGGGTCGCCCTTTTCTTGCGCGGCCTTACATGCACTGACAGGGTTCATGGACGAACCACCCTTGGCATCGGGCACAAGGAGAGTCCATGTCTCATCTATACCGTAACTCCATTGCGTTATGTAGTCGCGCTCAAGACCGCTCGATGTCTGATTGGCGGTATTCTTCTTAACCAGTTCGCTCTTGCCGCGCATGGACTCGTTTTGGTACTCCCATGTATGGTAAAGGTTAGAAATGTTAACCAAAACACCCAATGCACCACCAACAAGACATACCGCGGATGCCTTAATGAAGTGCATGTAACGCTTCTGACGGATGGCGTCGACAAGGAAACCGATTGCAAGGCAGAGGATGATGAAGAAGTAATAATACGTCATCTGCACGTGGTTGGCGTTGATTTCAAAAGCGGTGAAGATGCCAGTAACGGCAAGGCCTGCCAGGTATTTGCCACGATAGGCGAGCAGAATACCAGCAATCATAGGAGGGAGATATGCCAAAGCCATGACCTTCCAAAGGTGACCAGCGGCGATGATAATAAAGAAATAACTGCTGAAAGCCCATACTATGGCACCAAGAGTGGCGAGATACCAACGAAAATCGAAGGCACGCAGCAGAATGTAGAAGCCTAAGAGATAGGCGAAGACTAACCATACGTTCTCAGGAAGCCACAGGTGGTAAGCCTGCATGATGTCAGAAAGAAGGCTTGTAGAGTCGTATGATGGAGCGGTCTGATAGGTAGGCATACCAGAAAAGACAGAGTTCGTCCAGCGAGAGACCTCACCTGTTGCCTCTTGATACTCACTTGTTTCATGTCCAAGACCGCGTCCGGCAGAGGAATCATGCCTGTAAAGAATACGTCCCTCCGTGTCGGCAGGGTAGAAATAGGCGAATGATATTACCGCGAAGAGTATTATCATCAGCACATCTGGGATAAAGCGTTTTAGTGTGTTCACGTGTATAAATGTATTTTTGTTTTGTTTTCGTATTTCTTGTGATAGGCTTTGAAACAACCTTTCTTACTCTTTCCCTGTGTATAATAAGGTGTTTACGAAATGCAAAATTAATAATTTTTTTTCAATAACCTACTATTAAGTACCCCTTTTCGTAGTTATAAAGTTAAAAACTGATAGTAATTGCTATAGTTTTTCTGCTATGTATGGTCGGTTTTGTTGATATACATCAAGAAAAGAGGTAATATGTGCTTTTGTTTATATAAAAGTTTTGTTTGACTGAAAGGTTTATAGTAATTTTGCAGCACAAAACGATGAGAAGCCGTTGTACGAAAGGTTAAAACTGAAACTGTAAGATAGTGTACTTTAAACGGTAATCATTTGTTAAATGGCAAAGATAATATTTTCAAAATCTTCTTATTATTATTACAATGAAAAAGATTGCAATGTTTATCGCAGCAGCTGCTATGGCAGTTTCTGCAAGCGCTCAGAAGACTGCAGTTACAGCTTCTAAGGCAGGTGACAACATCTATGTTGGTGTAAATGCTGGTGCATCTACATCTGTAACAGGTGATCGTTCTTTCGACGTATTCGCTCCACAGTTCGGCATTCGCGCTGGTAAGAACTTCACAACAGTATTTGGCGTAGCACTTGAGGCTGATGCTTACTTCAACGCTCACAAGGGTGACTGCGCTTATCAGGTTTCTAAGACTTTCGTTAATGGTCTTGACGTAAACCTCCTCGGTACTGCAAACCTTATGAACCTCTTCGCTGGTTACAAAGGTGAGCCACGTAACTTCGAAGTAATCGCTCTCGGTGGCTTCGGTTGGGGACACGCTTTCCCATCTGATAAAGATTTCGTTAATACAAAGGTTGCTCTTGACTTCGCTTACAACTTCGGTGGTGACAAGCAGTGGCAGGCATACGTAGAGCCTTCTCTCGTATATGTTAACGACAAGTCTGTTAACAGCTTCAAGTACAACATCAACGACGCTGTGTTCTCAGTTAAGGCTGGTGTTAACTACAAGTTCGGATGCTCTAACGGTAAGCACAACTTCGCTATCGAGCAGCTCCGTGATCAGTCTGAGATCGATGGTCTCAACGCTAAGATTAACTCACTCCGTTCTGACGTAGACGCTGCTAAGGCTTCTGCTGCCGCTAAGGACGCTAAGATCGCTGAACTCCAGAAGGCTCTTAACGATTGCCAGAACAAGCCAGCTCCAGTAGTTGAGGCTAAGGTTGCTAACCTCCAGCCATCTGTTGTATTCGCACAGGGTAAGTCTGTTGTTGAGAAGAGCCAACTTCCTAACATCGAGATGATCGCTAAGTACATGAAGAACAACAAGGATTCTAAGGTTAAGATCTCAGGTTACGCTTCACCAGAAGGTTCTAAGGAAGTTAACCAGAAGATTTCTGAGGCTCGTGCTAACGCAGTTAAGAACATCCTCGTTAAGAAGTACAAGATCGCTGCTGACCGTATCGAGACTGAAGGTCTTGGTGCTACAGACAAACTCTTCGATCAGGTTGAGTTCAACCGTGTTGCTCTCTTCAACGACACTACTAAGTAAATTATAACTCTTAGTTAAACAATATAACCCTTCAGAGTAATGCTCTGAAGGGTTTTCTGTTTTTATAGAGAAGGGTTAATGCTGGTTTCGTATTGATTTGCTGCGTCTTTACATTGGCTATTAGTAGTATTTCCAAACGTAAAGATGATAGTTGTGCGTAAGAGTATTATCGTATTGTTACTATATGGAATACATTATATAAAACTGTTGTATTGATATGAGAAAGATAATTGGAGTGGGGGAGACTGTTCTTGACATTATTTTCCGTAATGATCAACCCTTGAAGGCGGTGCCAGGTGGTTCTGCCTTTAATGCTATAATATCTATAGGACGAGCAGGATTACCTTGCGTGATGGCTACGGAGGTGGGGGATGACCATGTGGGTGATATTGTAACGAACTTTTTGAGAGATAATAATGTGGATACGTCTTACGTGTTTAGGCATAAGGGAACACAGTCGCACCTTTCGCTCGCGTTTCTTGATGAGAAGAACGATGCACAATACCAGTTTTATAAAAACCACGAGGTACTGTCCATGCACAAGAATATGCCACAAGTAAATGAAGGGGACGTGGTTCTCTTTGGTTCTTTCTTCGCAATTAATCCCAAACTGCATGGATATGTATCCGCTTTTCTGCATAAAGCAAAGGAAAATGGCGCAATACTGTATTATGATGTAAACTTCCGTGCATCGCATGTAAAGGATATTCCTGATACTTTTGAGAATATATTAGAGAACATGCGCCTTGCAACTGTAGTGAGAGGCTCTGCTGAAGACTTTGAAATTCTTTTCGGTTCGAGAGATGTTGACAAGTTATACGATGAACATATCGCGCCATACTGCAAGTGTTTTATTTATACTAACGCTGCGGAACCTATAGAATTGCGTACACCTACTGTTAAGACCTCTTTCCCAGCAAAAAACATTAAGACTGTAAGCACAATTGGAGCAGGTGATAACTTCAATGCAGGATTCTGTTATGGTGTAGTAAAAAACGATATATTGCATGCTGATTCTTTTCAATTAATGTCTAAGGAGCAATGGTCTCCGCTCATAGCCAAAGGACAGTGCTTCTCTGCTGCTGTTTGTCAGTCGTTAGATAACTATATCCCAAAGGGCTTTATAAGCGATTGTAGATAGGTTAACGTGCGTTTTAAGAGGCACTCTTGCGTAAATGTGTTAACTCTGTCGAGCAATACTTATTACATCATGTAGCATAAGTATAGGCTCAGTCGAGCAATACTTATTACATCATGTAGCGTAAGTATAGGTTCAGTCGAGCAATATCCATTACATCATATAGCGTAAGTATAGGTTCAGTCGAGCAATACTTATTACATAATATAGCGTAAGTATAGGTTCTGATGAGCAATACTTATTACATCATATAGCGTAAGTATAGGTTCAGTCGAGCAATACTTATTACATCATATAGCGTAAGTATAGGTTCTGATGAGCAATACTTATTACATCATGTAGCGTAAGTATAGGTTCTGTCGAGCAATACTTATTACATCATGTAGCGTAAGTAAAGGCTCAGTCGAGCAATACTTATTACATCATGTAGCGTAAGTATAGGCTCGGTCGAGCAATATCCATTACATCATGTAGCGTAAGTATGTTTACTCGTTGGTGTAATTATCGGTCTGTAGACCCAACATGTACATAGCACAGGGCACCGCTATGGGGATATATCTTATATATAATGCGCCCTGTAGGGACAGCAGTCTATTTATGTATAGTGTTAGAACTTTTACCCTTCTTGCAAAGGCAAGCGGCAAAGCCGAGGACAGAGTGCCCCACTTAACCTACCATTACCATAGGACGGTGCCCTGGTCTACGTATATGTTAGGGCTACAGCCCACATTTATCATAAATAAAATTTTTATATCTGACGGTACTTCTCAGATGGTTACATTTGATATGGTTAAATTAAATCAACGTGTTATGCTTCTTAAACGATAAAAGCCTCGTAGCAAACGCTACGAGGCTTTTATATGTTAGTAAGTGTATTTCTTGTTATTGTTTATTCAACAACGATAGGCTTGTACTTAGGTACGAGTGCCTTCATGATTACCCAACCGATGAGGTAGGCTACGGCGCAGATACAGAATATAATCATGTAGCCAGCAGGTTTGCCGTCAAAGCCCATGAATGAGAATGCGCTGCCCTGACCTTCAGCGTATGTGAAGAGCATACCTGAACCCTTGTTGATAAGGAATGAACCGATACCGCCTGCCATAGCACCGATACCTGTGATAGTGGCGATGGTTGATTTAGGGAACATATCACTAACAGTAGAGTAAAGGTTGGCTGACCATGCCTGGTGACCTGCACCAAGAAGACCGATGATTATTGCTGGCCACCATGCACTGTACTCACCCATTGGTTGCGCAATAAGACCCAACAGTGGGAAGCAAGCGAAGATAAGCATAGCACGCATGCGGCCTATGTATGGGTTCATGCCCTTCTTATCAACGAAGTATGTTGGAAGATAACCACCACCGATACTAAGGACTGTTACGATAGTATAAAGCGTAAAGATAAGCATGATTGCCATAGTGGAGTCTGATGTATATCCGTACTGGTCAGAGAAGTATGCAGGTGCCCAGAAAAGGAAGAACCACCATACACCATCTGTCATGAACTTACCCATGATGAAGGACCAAGTCTGACGGTAACAGAAGCACTTGAAGAAGCCAATAGTCTTCTCTTCTTCTTCTGTTTCCTGCTCGACAGGAGCCTCTACTGTATCTTCATCCTGCTCGATGTAGTTCAACTCAGCCTGGTTTACGAACGGACTCTTGGCTGGTTTCTCATAAAGCCATACCCAGAAACCCATCCAAACGTAGCCTAATACACCGATAATGATGAATGCCCATTCCCATCCCATTGCGCGAGCAAGGATAGGTATAGTGGCAGGTGCAGCGAGAGCACCGATAGAGGCACCACTATTGAAGATTGAAGTAGCGAATGCACGGTCCTTCTTTGGGAAGAATTCTGCTGTAACCTTGATGGCTGCAGGGAAGTTTCCTGCCTCACCAGCAGCAAGGATAAGACGGCATGAGAGGAAGAGCCATACGCTAATGGTAGCGATTGCTACTGCTGCGTCAGAACCCTTCTGAACCATTCTGAGTGCTTCTATTGAGTCATAACCCTCTATTTGCATGGCTACCCATCCGCATCCAGCGTGCATTACTGCACCTGTAGACCATACAAGAATGGCGATAAGGTAACCCTTCTTCGTGCCCATCCAATCAACGAACTTGCCAGCGAAGAGGTTTGCTATGGCATAAAAAATAGAGAAACATCCGGTAATCGTACCGTAGTCATCGTCGGTCCAGTGAAATTCTGGAGCGATGAAGTCTTTCCATGTAAGTGACAGAACCTGTCTGTCCATGTAATTCACTGTGGTTGCTAAGAATAGCAAGGCACAGATAACCCAACGAAAGTTGGACATTTTGTTTGTAGTGACTGAACTCATTGATTAGTATTGTTATTTGTTTTCATCCTTAGGCGTTATCAGGTTTAGGCTTTTTAAAGATAGTTAGTTTTATCTTGGTAGGTTACTGATAACACGTTTTATGCAAAGTTACGAAATAATATTGTAATAATATAAAGATGAGGTAACATCTGTTACTTTATTTAACAAACTTTATCATCCTACAGTCTAATTCCGTATAATAGTTTCGTTAACTTCTATTTATTCATGTTTGTTATTACTATCTGGATTTCGATGTGCTCATGATGAGTTTCGTTAACTTCTATTTATTCGTAAATGTTATTATTTTTTTGATTTCGATGTGCTCAAGATGAGTTTCATTATGGCCCAACCTGTTATGTACATTACTGTGATAGCACAGAAGACTATCATGTATGCAGCCTGTTTTCCTCTGTAATCAGCGAATGAAAAGGCCATACCGAGGTTCTCAGCGTATGTAAACAGACTGCCTGAGTATCTCATAATAAGATATGATGATATTCCTCCTGCAAAGCCAATGATACCTGTTATGGTGGCAATGGAATTTTTTGGGAAGTAGTCACCTACCATAGAGAACAGGTTGGCTGACCAACTTTGGTGTGAGGCTGCCTGTATACCGATTACTATGACAAAAAGCCATGGTGATATTTCACCAACAGGTACTGCTATAATGCCTACAAATTGTATGAGAGCAAATATAAGCATGGAGCGTGCACGACTGGCGGTAGGCGACAGTGCGTGTTTGTTTATGAAGTAAGTTGGCAGATATGCACCTGCAATTGATAACATGGAGATGAGGTAAAGTACCACGATGAGTGACATACTCATTGGTGAATCGGTTGTATATCCGTAGAAATCGGATATGTAAACTGGTGTCCAAAATAGGAAAAACCACCATGCTCCGTCTGTCATAAATTTACCAGCAATTAGTCCCCAGGTCTCTTTTCGCTTGAGACCATTCCATATACTGATGCTTTTTCCTGAACCTTCTGGGACCAGTGTGGTATTGTTTGCTTGGGTATTGTTATGTTTTTTCCTTTCGTCTTGTGTGATATAGGCTTGTTCTGCCATATTAACGTATGAGGAATCGTTAGGTTTCTTGTAAAGAAGAAGCCATACTAAAATCCATAGATAACCGAAGGAACCAATGATAAAGAATGACATTTCCCATCCATAGTTACGTGCCAATAGCGGAATAGCAACAGGGGCGATAAGTGCTCCAACCGATGCTCCGTTGTTAAAGATACTGATAGCGTATGCTCTGTCTTTCTTAGGAAAGTACTCTGCGGTTATGGTGACGGCAGCGGGGAAGTTGCCTGCCTGTCCGATAGCAAGAACACAACGGCATACAATGAACAGTGTTACAGACGTGGTAGTTATAGGCAGTCCGGTTACTGCGAGGTCGTGCATAACTTCTTTTGCTCCATCAAAACTGAGAACCCATATGTCTGTAAGCAATCCACATGTTACAATGCCACAGAAAGCGTGCAGTATGGCACCGAAACTCCAGGTAGCCATAGCGATGGCATAGCCCTTCTTCATGCCGAGTTTGTCCACAATGGTTCCTGCAAAAAGCATTGCAATGGCATAGACAAGTGCAAAGAATGACGTGATACGGCCATAGTCAGCGTCACACCATGCAAATTCTGGAGCAATATAGTCATTCCATGTGAGCGACAAAACCTGTCGATCCATGTAGTTTATCATTGTAGCGATGAAGAGCAGAGAACATATTGTCCATCTGTAGTTGCTCATCTTTGTGGTTTGTATTGGGCTCATTGTACCTAATTAATATATTTATACAACTGCAAAGTTAATAAAAATATGGCAGACATTTATGTAACAATATTGTAATTAAAGTTTGTTAACGCACAAATTACTGCATAATACGAGAAAAAATGTTAACTTTGTGCCACGCAAACTTAAACAGCCGATAAAGTGGTTAGTGTGTAATGGTTATGCGCTTTCCATGATATAGGCAAAGAGAACGGCAGTAGAACGTGAGTTTTGTTGCCGTTCTTGTATTATTGTTTTAAAAACTTTTTGTTAATTAGGGGTTGTTCTATAAATTACTACCGTAAGATAAAGCGTTTATAACGTGATGACGTTTTGTTATCTTTTGGTCTTTTCCTGGCCCATAGCGTAAGTTTACTCAGTCGTTATGCCAGCATAAGTTCTTTGCTCACTTATACTTTGACTTTGATAATAGCCAAGAAGTATAACAATGTTAATTTATGGAACCATCTTTAAACTATTAGTTAAGAAATTTGTCAAAGATATAAAACTAACTAAACAGAACTATATAATGAGAAAAATTCTATCATTAGCCATCGGCATGCTGTTGTCATTATCTGTTAATGCGCAGACTTATGTGGAGCGTTTGTCGCGTGGAGTTGTTGCTTTGCCCTCGGAAAGGGGAATGTTTATCAGTTGGAGGCTACTGTCAACTGACGCTCCTTACACAACGTTTAATTTGCTTCGTGATGGCGAAACCATTGCTTCTTCGTTGTCATCTGCAACCTGTTATGTTGATGCGGAGGGTACTTCAGAAAGTCATTATGCAGTGCAGACACTGGTAAATGGTACAGTCAGTGAAACGAGTGAAGAGGTACAGCCGTGGGATAAACCTTATCTGTCAGTGCCACTTATTCGTCCGATAGACCAAACAATGCCTGATGGCAATACATGTTCGTATGCTCCAAATGATTGTTCTGCTGCAGATGTGGACGGAGATGGTGAATATGAGATAATACTTAAATGGGATCCAAGCAACGCTCACGATAATTCGCATAATGGTTATACAGGAGAAGTATACTTAGATTGCTATAAAACATCTGGCATCTTAATGTGGCGTGTTAGCCTTGGCAAGAATATCCGTGCTGGAGCGCATTACACTCAGTTCATGGTTTATGACCTTGACGGTGATGGCAAGGCAGAGTTGGTATGCAAAACTGCGCCAGGTTCAAAGGATGGTAATGGCGATTATGTTACCAATGCTGCAACAGATGCTTCAATAAAGAATGCGGATAATGAGGCAGACTATCGTAACGCAGGCGGACATGTGATAGCGGGACCAGAATATCTTACTGTTTTCAGCGGAAAAGACGGTCATGCTATTCATACTATATACTATAATCCTAATCGCGCATTTGGCGTAGGTGGAGCGCCTAAGCCTGCTGAAGAGTGGGGAGATACAAGAGGAAACCGTAGCGAGCGTTACCTTGCTTGTGTAGCGTTTCTTGGTGGAAGGACGCAGAATCCATCTGTGGTGATGTGTCGTGGATATTATACTCGTTCGTATCTGTGGGCAGTTGATTTCGATGGTAAGCAACTTTCTACACGCTGGTTACATGCTAGTACCTCGCCATCAGAATGGACTCTTACCGACGCACAGGGCAAAACCATAGCAAGTGCAAAGGGATTGAAGGCTACTGCCTACGGACAAGGAGCACATAGCCTTGCTGTTGCTGACGTGGACGGCGATGGTTGTGATGAGATAACTTACGGTTCTGCGGCTATAAATAATGATGGTACGTTGCTTTACAGTACTGGCTTAGGACATGGCGATGCACAACATCTTGGCGACCTTGACCCTGATAGACCTGGACTTGAATACTATATGGTGCATGAGGCTAAGCCGTATGGCTCTGACTTGCGTGACGCTCGTACCGGAGAGATACTCTTTCACGAGACGGATAATGACGACACTGGTCGTGGAATGGCAGCCGATATCGATCCTAACCATCGTGGCAGTGAGTTTTGGTGTTCCGCTTCAAAGAAGGTACATGCCATTGATGGTAGCGTGATAAAGGAAACAGAGGGTTGGGTTCCGCAGAACTTCCGTATCTATTGGGACGGAGATTTACAGGATGAGCTGCTCGGTAATGGTGGCAGAGGCATGAAGCCAGGTAGTTCTATGTATGACTTTCAGCGTACGCAGGGGCCTCGTGGTGACAGGAAACGTGGGGAGTGGCGTGGGCAACGTCCTGCTAATATGCCGCAAGACAGTCTGCGTCGTGAGATGATGCCAAGACCTTCGTTCCGTCAGAGTTACTATGTGGCGAAGTGGAACGGTAGTGAAGTGGAGCATATCAAGGTTAATGGCAAAGACCTAAGCGATTGGGGAAACTCATCATCATGCAATGGTACCAAGGCTACACCGTGCCTACAGGCAGACCTTTTCGGTGATTGGAGAGAAGAGATAATACTCTTTGACAATAGTGATAAGTCGCATCTCAATATCTTTACAACAAATATCCCTACACAGTATCGTGTGCCTACGTTGATGCATGACCATGTTTACCGTATGGGTATAGTGTGGCAGAACGTTGCTTATAACCAACCGCCGCACCTGGGTTATTACCTTCCTGACCTGTTTAAATAAGAAATACGAACCCAAAAGGCTGTTTACGCATTGCGTAAACAGCCTTTTGGGTTCGTTATGTTTATAGGACGAAGGCATAGAAACGCCTTCGCACAAGGACTTAGTAATCTAATGAAAGGCATAGAAACGCCTTCGCACAAGGACTTAGTAACCTAATGAAAGGCATAGAAACGCCTTCGCACAAGGACTTAGTAACCAAATGAAAGGCGTAGAAATGCCTTCGTACGAGGACTTAGTAACCTAATGAAAGGTGTAGAAATGCCTTCGCACAAGGACTTAGTAACCTAACGAAAGGCATAGAAACGCCTTCGCACAAGGAAACTGATATCCTTTTATAATTCTATTTTTAGTGCAACGGGGCAGTGGTCAGATCCGAAGATTTCGGTATGTATTGACGCTTCTGTAACATTAGGCATGATGCGGTCAGAGACAACGAAGTAGTCTATGCGCCAACCTGCGTTTTTCTCCCTTGCCTTGAAGCGGTAAGACCACCATGAGTATGTAGGGTCGTCAGGGTGAAGAGTGCGGAATGTGTCCTTAAACCCGCTGTTGAGCAACAGCGTGAACTTCTCTCTCTCCTCGTCCGTAAATCCAGCGTTGCGTCTGTTAGTCTTCGGATTCTTGAGGTCTATCTCCTCATGTGCCACGTTAAGGTCGCCACAGAAGATGACAGGCTTGTTCTTGTCGAGAGCAGAAATGTATGCTCTGAAGTCGTCTTCCCACTTCATGCGGTAGTCAAGACGTTTCAGTCCGTCTTGTGAGTTAGGCACGTATGCCGTGATAACGTAGCATTTCTCATATTCAAGAGTTATGACACGTCCCTCGTGGTTGTGCTCGTTTTCTTTGTCGTAGGATATACTACCGTCGCCGTTTATGCTTCCTAAGCCATAGAAAACAGCCTTAGGCGTATGTTTAGTGTATATGGCAGTGCCAGAATAGCCTTTCTTCTCGGCATAGTTCCAGTATGATTCATATCCTGGGAAAGCCAAATCTAGTTGTCCTGCTTGCATTTTTGTCTCTTGCAGACAGAAGAAGTCTGCGTTCAGTTGTGTGAAAATATCGGCAAATCCTTTGCCAGCGCAGGCTCTAAGCCCATTGACGTTCCATGAAATAAGAAGCATTGTCAGTAAATTAAAAATTAATAAATGTAAATTAAAAATTAAAAGTTAACAATTAAAAATTATGATTACGTGTTGTTGTTAGTGGTTTATCGCCTTTATTTCTGTACGTGACAAGCATGTAAAGTAATCATAATTATTCATTATTAATTATTAATTTTTAATTCAGAAGAGAAGTATTTAGTATTGTACAGATATTGTTCCCTTCACAATACACGCTTGTCTGTAGCCTAATTTTTTTACTTGTGCCAACAGTCTTCGTGCCTCCTCCAGTGATTTATAGTTACCCATACGGCATTTCCATGATGGTGAATAGAAGTGAACGTATATAGGTTCAGCCGGGAAGTTCGCCTTCATAATCGTTCCAGCCGTCTCCGCCTTTTGTCTGTCAGCGCGCGAGTTACCACCAGAGAATACCTGAATGCGGTATCCCTGCGTTTTGTAACTGTTACGCATAATTTTCTTTCGTGTGTCGATAACGGGTTCCTCAGTAGTAGTAGGTGTAGTGGTAGTAGAGGAGTTTTCGTGTTGTGTGGAGCCTGTATGAGTATTTTCCCGTTTCTCATGCTCATGCTGTGTTATAGCATTATTATGCTGTTGCGTACCACTATTATGTTGTGTTGCACCACTATTATGCTGTTGTGTGCTAGTAGTAGTTTCCCCCGTTGCATTGTTTACGGGCTTTTTCTCTGAGCCGTTGACAAGTTTGTCTATTTCCTGCGACTGTATCACAGTGACGGAACCTTGTCCCGGTTCACTTTTTCTCAGTGAATCAAGAAACTTTTGTGCATGGACCGATACGGTACAGAGTGCTATGATAATAGAAAATGATAGGCGTTTCATAATGAGAATATGAGAATAAGACCCTTTTGTGACTATATTTTTCGTCAATCTATAGATAAAACGCGGGAAATAAAATCCCTGAGCCGTTATGCTGTCATGGCTTTTATTTCCCGCAAATAAATATGTAATAGTATATTATTACTTGTTCCAAGCGTCAATGATACCCTTGAAGTCAGCAGCCTTCAGTGAAGCACCACCGATGAGACCACCGTCGATGTCAGGCTTAGCGAAGAGTTCAGGAGCATTGCTTGCCTTGCAAGAACCGCCATAGAGGATAGTAGTGTCGTCAGCAACTTCCTGTCCGTAAACCTCAGCCACGCAAGAACGGATGTAAGCGTGGATTTCCTCAGCCTGCTCAGCAGTAGCAGTTTTACCAGTACCGATAGCCCAGATTGGCTCATAAGCGATAACGATGTTCTTCCACTCCTCAGCGGTAAGGTTGAATACAGAACCAGCGAGTTCAGCCTTTACGACCTCATTCTGCTTGTTAGCCTCGCGCTGCTCGAGAGACTCACCGATGCAGAAGAGAACCTTAAGACCGTTAGCGAGTGCGAGTTGTACCTTCTCCTTCAGGATTTCAGGAGTCTCCTTGTAGTACTCACGACGCTCAGAGTGGCCGAGGATAACCCACTGTGCACCAGTAGACTTAACCATCTCAGCAGAAACCTCACCAGTGTAAGCACCGCTTACCTTGTCTGCGCAGTTCTCAGCACCGAGTTCGATAGGGCTATCCTTAACGATGTCAGCAACGCTTGCGAGGTGAATGAAAGGAGTGCAGATGATAACACCGCAGTTAGGGTTCTTTACTACCTCTGTAAGTTCCTTAGCGAGAGCAACGCCCTCCTGCAGGTTCTTGTTCATCTTCCAGTTACCTGCTACAATTTTCTTTCTCATTTTTTTGTTTCGTTTAAACAGTTTGAATAATTTATCTGAGTGTTTTGTCTCTTTATTCTTTATCCATTTACTCCACATCCACAGTCTGTCTGCCATGACGAGCAATGCCAGTGGCAGTACGAACCATAAGAAGATGTAAGCCAATTTTGTTCCTGCTTCGTCCTTCTGTGGCAGGATAGGCGACTTCGGTGTAAGCCTTCCGCCCTCCAGCAGTTGCTCTGCGGGCAATTCGTTATGGCTCCATTTGCCTACCACCACTCCGTTTTTCAGCAACACCAGTCCAGGATTACTGCGTATTATGGTCTTCAGCGTCGTCTCATCCGTGTTGCAGAAAGGATATTCTGCTCCTGTAATGTCAGTCCATCGGTCTATGGCTTCACTTCCGCTTGCCGTGAGGCAAAAGAAGTTATACCCATTTTCGCTTGCATATTCGTAAATTTGGTCAATGTTACCAAACATCGAATCGTCTGCTTGTTCAAGGTGTGGAGATACGAGGAGGAACGTGTAACTCGTGTCGTTTAGCACAATGTCTGTAATATCCTCCGCCACATTCTCCTCCTCTTCGTCCTCCACTTTCTTTGGGAGCAGCATAATTGAGAAGTCGTGTATTGGCGGAACGTATCCCTGTTTCAGCACCTTAGTCTCCGTATCGATGAGAGTCCACGTAGAGTCAGGATAGTTTTCAAGCGAGAAAGTCTTCCTTTCCCCATTCTTCTCCATTATGAACTTAGTCTCAAACTCAGGTTGCTCAGCATCGTCAGGAATCTCCATTCCCTTTTTAATGTCTGCCCCTATGTGGTACGGTCTAAAATCAAACGGTGGCAGGTTGTACAGACTGTATGCTTGAATAGCCAGTATGAAAACAATGGTGTAGTGGTAAACAATCCATTGATTACTTTTACTCACCATTCTCGGCATGTTCTTAGGTCTCCATGCTAAGAGCAAAGCCATTGCCAGTAGCACAATATTCTTCAGCAGCGTTTCACCGTTTGTCAGTTTAATAGCGTCGCCGAAGCATCCGCAGTCGCTAACGGGGTCATCAATATATATCCATACAGTAATGATGGTCATCACGCTTATGAATACCAGCATGAGCCTTGTCGCGAGTCGTCTGCGTATGGCAAACAGCAGTAGTATGCCAAGGACAAACTCCGTACCAGCCAATATTATTGATGCACCTAACGTCATCCAGTCAGGAATAGCATCAGCCAGTCCCACCGCAGCGGCATAGTCATGTATTTTATATTGTGTGCCTATCGGGTCCACCGCTTTTACAAATCCTGACACAATGAAGACGATAGCAGTGATTATGCGGCATACGTTGACGGCAATATATTTCAGATAATTCATTTGTTGAGTTTTATTACTCCGAAGATGGCGTAGTTAATGATGTCCATATAGTTAGCGCCAATTCCTTCGCTGACGGTTGTTACACCGTTTTTATCCTCAATCTCCTTTATCCTTTCCAGTTTCGTCAATATCAAATCAGTGTATGAACTAACTCGCATGTCGCGCCATGCCTCCCCATAGTCATGGTTTTTCTTAAGCATAAGTTCCATGCATTGGTTGGCATATTCGTCATAAAGTGCCATGGCTTCATCGTTGCTCATGTCCACCTTGTCAGCATATCCTTTCTCCAACTGTATCAATCCCACTATGCCGTAGTTGATAAGAGCCATGAATTCAGGCAGGATGCCTTCGCCGACGAGTGATTTTCCCGTCACCTCCAGTGTGCGTATGCGTTTGGCCTTGATAAAGAGTTGGTCCGTTAGCGAAGAAGGCCTTAACATTCTCCATGACGGTTTGTAGTCATAGAGTTTCTTTGAAAAGATGTCGCGGCACATAGACAGCGCTTCTTTGAACTGTTCTTTAGTATCCTGTTTCGTTATAGACATAATGTAATTCTTGGTTGCAAATAATTGTCTTACGGTTGCAAAATTACTAAATTTCTGCCATATAACGATGGAATTTTATATAATTCTTTTGCCATTAGGGAAAAAATAGGTAACTTTGCACCGTATTTATAATTAGGTAGAAGACAACCCTAACAAAAAAACTTTACGTAATGTATTATATTTCAAAGACTATGGAGATAGCCGGCTGTCATCAGTTGAGGCTGTCTTACGAAAGCAAGTGCGAGAACTTGCACGGTCATAACTGGATTGTGACCATTCATTGTAAATCAAAGGAATTAAACCAAGACGGCATGGTGATAGACTTCACGAAGGTGAAGGAGAAGATTCACGGCTACTTGGATCATGGAAACTTCAACGAACTCTTACCTTTTAACCCTACGGCAGAGAACATAGCGCGCTGGATATGTGACCAGATACCAACCTGTTATCGTGTAGACGTACAGGAGAGTGCAGGCAATACTGCGACGTATGAGGAAGACTAACTGTCAAGATAACATAAGATGAGAGTCAACGAAATATTCTATTCCCTGCAGGGTGAGGGACATTTTACGGGCACGCCAGCCGTGTTTGTGAGACTTAGCGGATGCAATCTAAAGTGTGATTTCTGTGATACGCAACACCTGTCGTATAAGGAAATGACTGAAGAAGAAATTGGCAACGAGGTGTTGCAATATCCCACACGCCACATTGTGATAACAGGAGGCGAGCCCGCCTTGCAACTCAATGCGCGCCTGACAACCCTTCTGCACTCCCAAGGTTACTTTATACAGATGGAAACAAACGGTTCGGTGCGCCTTGCCGATGGTGTGGAGGTGGACTGGATAACGTGTTCACCAAAGGATAAACCAGTGGTTATCAGTCGAATTGATGAACTAAAAGTGCTTTTCATGTACCAAGATATGAAGCCATTTGAGAGCATGAAGGCAAAAGAATACCGTCTGCAGCCGCTCGATGCTGGTGATGCAGAGAAGAATAAGAAGAATCTTAACGATACGATAAACTACATATTACAAAACCCGAAATGGAAATTGTCACTTCAAACACACAAGATACTGAACGTAAGATAACGTCCTCCGTGACGGAAGACGAACTGCGTAACGCCATAAAGACCATTATCCGCGCCATTGGCGAGGACCCTGAGAGAGAGGGACTACAGAAAACGCCAGACCGCATCATGCGTATGTATAAGGAGATTTTCCGTGGATACGATGATGAGAAGAAGCCTAAGATTACAACATTCTCTAACGATGCGCATATCTCTGAAATGATATTCGACTCTGGAGAGTATTACTCTATGTGCGAACACCACATGCTTCCCTTCTTCGGCAACTATTACTTTGCTTATATTCCGAGTCCTGAGGGAAGAATACTTGGTATATCTAAGGTTGCGAGAGTAGTTGGTTACTGTGCTGCACGCCTTCAACTTCAGGAACGTCTTGCTCGGCAAATCGTTGATATGCTGGCTGATGCGCTTGACGGAACAGCCCTTGGCTTTGCCATTATGATGCGTGGCAAGCACCTATGTAAGTCTATGCGCGGAGTGAAGAACAATGGTAATATGTGTGTATCATACTTCTCTGGTTGCTTCAAGGAAGACGCCCAACTGCGCAACGAGTTCTATAATATGGTGAAGATGGCAGAGTAAAGTTGAAGGAAACATTAATCACCATTAATCTAACATTAATCTCTCGTTAATTTATTTTAGTATTCCCAAGAAAATAAGTAACAATTCAGTTCACCACAGTGGCCTTCCCCTGAGCAAAACAGGAAATAACAACACTAGACAGACTCAATCGCAAGCTCTCTGTAAAGCAGGGATGATACATGTTATATAGAAGCGATAGTCACGTTAACCAAAGCCTTTATATTCATGTACCTTTTCTTGCCATGGGAATGTTAGACTTTCTTTGGCTGGAAGCCAATACTGTTAGTAACCGTGGGCGTAGCCTACGGATTTTAGGTACAAACATTGTTTGCTGCCTGGAGGGCAGTACGCTGCAATTATGTACTGCCTTCCAGGCAGATGCTCATTTAACCCATCTAATCCGTAGGCTGCGCCCACGGTTACTAACTGTACAGCCTTCCAGGCTAACTCTATCTATACCTTTGCAAGTAATCTCCCTTTTATCATCACAGAGCATTTACACATACTTGTAAATATTCAGTTCACCACAGTGGCCTTCCCCTGAGCAAAACAGGAAATAACAACACTAGACAGACTCAATCGCAAGTTCTCTGTAACGCAGGGATGATACATGTTATATAGAAGCGATAATTAAATGGTGACTACGTGCAAAGTATAGTAATGGTAACTATGTGCAATGGATAAAATTAGCCTGGAAGGCTATACTATGAGTA
>CAKQSF010000008.1 GCA_934272845.1 uncultured Prevotella sp. | reverse complement strand
AGTTCTGCCATGGCGAGAAAACGAAGGATGAAGTCCAACGTTTTCGTTAAGCCAAATGAGCAGAACCAAACTTGTTTGAGTTCTGCCATGGCGAGAAAAGGTGCGCATAAGCAAAGCCTTATTTATAACATATACGCTTATGAACAAGAGAAAGAAGATAGTAGCACTAACAGGCGCAGGAATATCGGTAGAAAGTGGACTCAGCACCTTTCGTGACGCGGGCGGACTATGGGACAACTATCCAGTGGAACGTGTGGCAACACATGAGGGCTGGGAGGCTGATCCATGCTATGTGAACGACTTCTATAACATGCTACGCACTAAATACAAGGATGTTCAGCCATGTGAGGCACACTGTTTATTAGCGAAACTGGAGAAGGACTATGACGTAACGGTGGTAACACAGAATGTTGACGCACTGCACGAAGCCGCTGGGTCTACCAACGTGGTACATCTGCATGGCGAAATGATGAAGATGTGTTCAAGCAGAGACGTGGACAACACTCGCTGCCACATTACTCTACCACATGAAGGCTTCGGACCAACTGGACTTGAGGTGCCACACGGTGAGAAAGCCGCTGACGGCTCGTTACTACGTCCTTATATAGTATTCTTCGGAGAGTCTGTACCTAACATGGAGCCTGCCATTGAGGAAACACTCACGGCTGACATATTCGTTATCATCGGTACATCGCTCAACGTATACCCTGCCGCTGGACTGGTGCAGTATGTTCGTCCTGGAACACCTATCTATCTCATTGACCCTAAGCCTGTAACCGCACAGAATAACGTAATGCATATACAGTGCGGAGCAAGTGAGGGTATGGGGAAACTTATTGAAATACTGAAGAATGAGGAATGAAGAATAAAGAATAGAAGAACGAAGAATGAAGAATAGATGTTACGTTTGTTTGCATAGTGATTAACATACTAAATAAAATTTTCATATTCATCTAAACATCGTCATATTCGTCAATCATATTCTTCATAATCTTATCTAATCCTTCATTATACATTCTTTGTTTACTCTGATTAAAGGGCGGTTCTATTAATTACCTTTGTTATGTTTCGATGCTATTATCGAGTTCAAAGTGTGTAAGTAAGAGAAGAAGTGTAGCGTGCTACTTGACTGAGCGCACTTACACTTTGAGCCGATAAGAGACAGAAAGATGACAAGACGTCATTACATTAATGAACTTTTACATAACAGTGGTAATTAATAGCCCCCCAAAAAACTTAACGAACTATGAAAATACTTATAATGAACGGCCCCAACCTTAACCTTCTTGGTGTAAGGGAACCAGGCATCTACGGCAGTAGTTCCTTTGAGAGTTATCTGCCACAACTTAAAGGACGTTACCCTAACGTTGAACTGGAATACTACCAGAGCAATATTGAGGGCGAAATGATAAACAAACTACAGGAAGTTGGCTTTACATACGATGGCGTAGTACTCAATGCTGGTGCATACACCCACACCTCCGTAGCCCTGCACGACTGCATACGCTCACTGAAATGTCCTGTCATTGAGGTTCACATCAGCAATGTACATACACGTGAGGAGTTTCGTCACCATTCTTATCTCTCACCAGCCTGCAAGGGCGTAATATGCGGATTCGGACTTGACAGTTACCGCCTTGGCGTGGAGGCTCTCATTGAATGTAACCGCTAATGGCAAAGTCACATACCCAAAACCCACTGCATACCACCCCGGTTCCTGCAGGTGATGACAGCGAACGTGAAGCGTTGCTTGATGACTACGTACTGGAGCACTCCGATCCTGAACCCGAATACCTGTACCATTTATGGCGTGCCACCAACATACACATTCTTCATGGGCGCATGGCTTCAGGACGTCTGCAAGGACGTCTGCTAAAGATGCTCGTACAGATGGTGCGTCCGCATAACATCATTGAGGTTGGAACATTCTCTGGTTACTCCGCCCTATGTATGGCAGAAGGACTAGAGGGTGATGGTCACGTCTATACTTTTGAGATAAACGATGAACAGGAACCATTCACACGACCGTGGATAGAAGGCTCCCCGTGGGCAAACAGGATAACATTCATCATAGGCGATGCCATTACCGAAGCCCCTAAACTTGGCAAAACGTTCGATATGGCATTCATTGACGGTGACAAACGCACATATATAGAGACTCTCGAGGCACTGCTTCCACTAATGTCGCCTGGCGCTATCATCCTTGCCGACAACACTTTGTGGGATGGCCATGTGATAGACCATGACTATGACCGCGATAAACAAACGCAGGGAATACGCCGTTTTAATGATTATGTGGCTAAGGACAGTCGCGTAACAAGGGTCATGTTGCCACTGCGCGATGGACTGACAATGATAAGAGTTAATTCATAATGCATAATTCACAATTCACAATTAATTTAATAACGCACAAAATTATGAATTATGAATTATGAATTATGAATTTTTAAAAACCTATTAACAGACAAACCATGTCAATATTCAAATACAAAGGTCACAACTATTTGTTTCCTTTCATACTTATATCATCTTTATTCTTTCTGTGGGGATTCGCCCATAGCATTCTTGAAGTATTAAATCCACACTGTCAGGAGTCATTTCACATTTCGAAAACCATGGCATCCATGGTTCAGGCTGCAGTTTACGGTGGTTACTTCCTCATGGCACTGCCAGCAGGATATATCATCTCCCGATGGGGATATAAGGCTGGTGTGCTCACCGGACTTATTCTCTACGGCTCAGGAGCGTTACTCTTCATCCCAGGCGCAGAAATCAATTCATTCTATTTCTTCGTCTTTTCATTGTTCGTCATAGGCTGCGGCTTGACG
This sequence comes from uncultured Prevotella sp., assembly GCA_934272845.1. Taxonomy (GTDB): domain Bacteria; phylum Bacteroidota; class Bacteroidia; order Bacteroidales; family Bacteroidaceae; genus Prevotella. The sequence goes on along the minus strand of CAKQSF010000008.1, from coordinate 75,304 downwards.
TGCCTTGAAACATCTGCCAACCCTTATACCACCGTGCTTGGCGACCCTACAAAGGCGGAAAGCCGAATTAACCTTGCGCAATGCCTTAATGGTATAGGCTGGATAGCAGGACCATATGTCGGTGGTGCTCTACTCTTCAGCGGTGAAAGCATTGCGATACCATACGCCATCGTTGGTATTACGGTACTACTCATTGCCTTAGTGTTTGCTTTTCTCAAACTGCCAGTCATCACTCAACAGCAGATAGAGGAAGAAAGGAAGCAGACTATAGAGAATGACAAAACAGTTAACATAAAGCATCCTACACTCTTATTCGGCCTTATCACACTCTTTTGCTACGTTGCTGCCCAAACGGGCATGAACTGTTTCTTCATTAACTACATGATAGAAAACGTTGGCATCAGTAGTTCCGTGGCATCACGCTGGCTTGCCTTCGGTGGCATGGGTCTGTTTGTCATAGGTCGTTTCACAGGAGGCGTGATGATGAATTACCTCCGTGGCGAAAAACTTCTTATACTGTACGCCCTCATTGCCACCCTCGCTACACTGTTCATTATTCTTGGCAGTGGAAGGGTAACCATCATAGCGTTCTTCATTGTCTTCCTCTGCGAATCGATAATGTTCCCTACAATCTTCGCGCTCGCTTTGCGTTCTGCAAAGATAAACCTTGAGCGCGCATCGTCTTACCTCATCATGACAATAGTGGGCGGAGCAATAGCACCACCCCTAATGGGACTTATTGCAGACAGCACACAGTCTATAAGTCTGGCATACATTGTGCCATTAATATGCTTCGAAGTGGTATTCGCCTACGGCTTAAGATACCTTCACGGCCATGTGGACACCTCTAAGCAACTGGTACAAGAAAAGAAATAAAGCGATGGGTAAAGAATACAAAAACAATACGGTGCATTTCGTGTTACAACGAAATGCACCGTATTACTTTATTGGCGTCCTTCTCCTTTTTTCTTACGACATAAGTACAGACAGACCTACATATATGTAAGCAAAATAAGTATTACCAATAAAATAGCAACAATAACAAGTAGCGACTTTAATGCACGTTCATACATATCATGTCGTTTCTTCCTATTCAGCATTTTCTCACGAAAGACGCTTGTCTCGTCCTTCCCTTTTGTGGTATTAATCTTCAGCATGTTAAGTTATGGTTATTAGAGAGGATTTTACTTATTCCCTTGTTAGCATTTTTTCTTCACGAAATGATTTGCATTTATGCCATTCTATGGCAAACATTCTTTATGCAAAGTTACTAATTTTATATATGAGTAATAAAGAAAATAACCACGTCTTTGTATTTTTTTTTTTTTGTTAACACCCAATAACATTCGGAAATATTACGCATCATCATCCTAATCTGTTTTCTTTGCTTAACGATAGCAATTTATTGCTCATCCTAATCTGTTTTCTTTGCTTAACGATAGTAATTTATTGCAATACACATTAAGGGTGAATCATTTACCCCAAATAAGTAAATTGTTTATGTATTTCGTATAAGATTATAATATGGGTGGTTCTATAAATTAGTCCATTCAAAAAGAAAATCATCTACTAACTCATGCGAAAACAGAAAAAACATAAACTATTATGAAACGATTTTACCTACTTTATCTAACAGTTTTATTTGCAATGTGTACCACCCAGATGTGGGCACAGATAGGGCTAGACGTCTCGCCAAGTCTACGTGGCAGCACCATCACGCCCCTTCACTATGGCATTTTCTTTGAAGAAATAAACCATGCAGGTGACGGTGGACTGTATGCCGAACTCATTCGTAACCGCTCTTTTGAAGACAATGCATCCACAGAGTACTGGATTGCCAACGATGGTGCTACACTATCACGCTCCACTACCACCCCACTTAATGCTGCACAGGAAGGCTTTGCCAACGTAATACTTCCGCAAAAGGGTAGCAATGTGGCAAACCAAGGCTTCTGGGGCATGAACTTTGAACAGGGAAAAACGTACAAGGCATCTTTCTATATCAAGACCAGCAAGAAACTATCGCTGCTTCTTCAGTTGCAGGACGAGGACGGAAACAGCATTGGCGAATCCACAGTGACAGTAAGCGCAAACACTGCGTGGCAGAAGGTTAAGGCTGAAATCATCGCTAAAGGGAACAGCACCAAAGGACAATTCGCCATTGTCAATGCCGCTTCCTCCAAGGCATCATTCAGTCTTGACGTAGTAAGCCTCTTCCCTCCTACGTATAAGAACCGTGAAAACGGATGCCGAATAGACCTCGCAGAGAAGTTGGCAGCCATGAAACCTGCCTTCATGCGCTTCCCTGGCGGATGTTACATAGAGGGCGAATATAAAGACGGCAAGCAGAACAGGTTTGAATGGAAGAAGACGATAGGTGCGATAGAAGAGCGTCCTGGCCACATGAACGTAAACTGGAACTACCGCGTTAGCGATGGTCTAGGTTTCCACGAGATGCTGCAATTGGCTGAAGATATAGGCGCAGAACCACTCTTTGTTGTCAACATAGGTTTGGGTCACAGGTGGTATCAGCCATTAGATGACCTCGATGAATACATACAGGAGGCTCTTGATGCTATGGAATACGCCAACGGTGACGCTACAACGAAGTATGGCGCTATGCGTATTGCCAACGGTCACGAGGCACCTTTCAACCTTCGTCTTATCGAGATAGGCAACGAAAACTACAACTTCTACTCTACGAACAACAACGATCAGAGCCTTGAATACGCCGAGCGTTACCATAAATTCTATCAGGCTATCAAGGCTAAGTATCCTGAAGCCATCTGCATAGGCAATGTAGAGGCATGGGGTACAGATAACCCTACATGGCGCAACGACTACCCTGTGGATGCCGTTGACGAGCATTACTATCGCAATCCGGCATGGTTCGTCAGCCAATACAGAAAGTATGATGCTTATGACCGTGCCACATCACCAAAGGTGTACGCAGGTGAATATGCCGTAACGAGCAACTACGGCACTACAGGCAATCTTGCCGCTGCACTTGGCGAGGCTGTTTATATGCTTGGAATGGAGAATAATTCTGACATCTGCATAATGGGAAGTTACGCTCCTATCTTCGTAAACGAGAACGACCAGAAATGGATGCCTGACATGATACGCTTTAATTCGAGCGAGAGTTACGGCACGCCGTCATACTACGTGCAGCAACTCATGCCTAATTATGTGGGTAAGGAGAACGTTAAATGGACTGAAACGGGCAACATTAAGAGCAATGGCAAGAACTACGGTGGTCTCAGTACATGGCTTACCTCTGCCAACTTCGCTAACTATAAGGTTACGAAAGCCGATGGTACAGTATACTCTGCCAAGTTTGACGGCAGCGAAAACTGGACCACACAGGGTGGAACATGGACTGAGAACAGCGGCACACTGACACAGGAAAACACCTCTATGGAAGGCAAGGTGTACCTCAATTCTTCACTGGAACTAGGCGATGACTACACCATTGAGGTCGATGCCACCAAGACAGGAGGTAAAGAAGGTTTCCTCATTGCCTTTAATTATAACGACGCGAGCAACTATTGCTGGTGGAATCTCGGTGGCTGGGGCAATACGCAACACGCTGTTGAGGTATGCAAACAGGGCACAAAGACTACCGTAGCAAGTTGCAGTGGAAGTCTGGAGACAGGCAAGACGTATCATCTTAAGATAGAGGTTAAAGGCACATCCGTTAAGTGTTACATCGACGGAGAGTTGACTCACTCTTTCTCTCTGCCTGTTGAACAAAAGGTATTCGTGTCTTCAAGCATCAATGACGAGACGGGAAAACTCTACGTTAAGATAGTCAATCCGTATGCGGAGGCTCAGAACACTACTGTCAATCTTAAGGGATACCACGCTGAGGGCGGCAAGATGGTCCTCCTCACAGCCGACACTGACAAGGCTGAGAATAGCAAGACCGACCACACTGCCGTAGTACCAGTGGAGCAGAGCCTACCTACTGCTGGCAGCAAGGTTATCGTAAACGTTCCGGCTTACTCGCTTGTTATCCTTGAGATGAATGTGGCTGAGGGCGAGACTGCAAGCGAAACTGCCACCGTTAACGAGGGCATCACATACCTCTATAACAAAGAACTGAACGCTTTCCTTGGCAGAGGGGCCAACTGGGGCACGCAAGCCGTTGTAGAAAAATACGGCGTGCCTGTGGAAATAAAGAAGACCGCTGACGGCAACTACACGCTTCGCAACATAGACCTTGCCGACAAATACATAGGCATAGACGGTGACATATATACCGACAAGGCTGCCACAGCACCTGTATCATGGCAGTTCATACCTGCCGCTGACGGCAGATTGCTCATCCGTAATGCTGATACTCAGACATACATCACCTGCGATGCGCCGAACTACAGTTGCACTCACACCACAAATATTGAAAAAGCAACTGCCTTCGAACTAGTTGACTGTAGCAACCACAACGCTATTGTGGCACGTGAAGACTCTCTGCTCAACGCTGCCCAGGCCACTGTGGCTGTGGACATGACAGACATGCTTGTCAATGCCACTATGACTAATGGCACAGATGGATGGGAATGTAAGGGATACGTTAACAATAGTACCTACTCACCAACTAACAGAGCGGGAGTAAACGAACTCTACGAAAAGTGCGGCACACTACGCCAGACGGTCAAAGGGCTTACGCCTGGGGCTATGTATCGTTTCTCATTGCAAGGTTTCTTTCGCAATTCGAGCAACAGTACCAATGCCGCCAATCACGACATGGGCTACAATATGAGCAACGCTTATATCTATGCAGGCAACTGTCAGCACCGCTTTGCCGACTGGGCGAGCGAGCGTACCAACGACAAGGAGCCTAACTCCATGGAGGCTGCTGCTGCTTGCTTCAAGGAAGGTAAGTATAAGAACAGTGTGGTAGGACGTGCCGACAAGGACGGTAACCTCACTGTAGGACTGCAACTGAGCCAGCGTGTAGGCGGCAACTGGTTGATATGGGGCGCGGCAACATTAGAGTTGTGCGAGGTTGTGGACTATACTGACCACATAAACAACCCGAGTTTCGAGAATGGCTTTACTGGTTGGGAGAACAACGGCATGCAGACACAGGGCAACAATGAAGCAAAAGCCATGAAAGACGGTGCGCTGTATTGCGAAAAATGGACTTCTGCACCTGGTCCGCTTGCTGACGCCAGCGTGCGACAGACTGTTACTGGACTGAAAGACGGTGTGTACAAACTCACCGCAGCATGTCACGCAGAAAACCAAAGTGGCACGCCTGCCAAGGTAAGTGGCGTATATCTCTTTGCTGGTGAGAACAGCGTAGAGGTCAGTGACGCTACTGATTACACTGTTACAGGCACTGCCGTGGGAGGAGAACTGACTATCGGTTTCAAGAGCGTGGGCACTGACGCCAACTGGATGACTGTGGATAACTTCAGACTGGAGCGTACTGACGCTACTGCCGACAGTTATCGCAAGTCTGTAGAAATGTGGATTACGAAATTACAGGAACTCGTTGCTACGAAGAAGATACTCGGCGACGAACAGAAACAACAAGCACAACAGGTTATAGAGACTGCTAACGCTGCACAGACAGAACAGGAACTCACTGACGCTGTTGCCGCCCTAAAGGCTAAATACGATGAACTTGACGCTTATCGCATACCTGTAGACCGTTCTGCCGAAGGGTATAAGGGATATCTCTTTACCTTTTTCCCTTCCAATAGCGATGAAAATTTATATTACGCTTATTCTGACGACGGTTTCAATTATACCGTGTTAAACAACGGTCAGCGTGTTATGGCATCTGACTCTGTGGCTATTAAGAAAGGCATACGTGACCCACACATTCTCAGGGGCGTTGACGGCAAGACATTCTACATGGTCGCTACCGACATGCGCTGCGCTGAGGGATGGGCAAGTAACCGTGGTATAGTGATGTATAAGAGCACTGACCTCATTCATTGGCAACATTCTACAGTCCACTTCCCTACTCGTTTCCCTGACGGCTGGAGCAGTGTTACGCGCGTATGGGCACCAGAAGTGATATGGGACAAGGACTATGTGAATGTCGATGGCACGAAAGGTCGCTACATGGTTTACTTCTCACTGCTTACTAGTGACGATGGCACGTGTACTTATGACAAGGTATATTACTGTTATGCCAATGATGATTTCACGGATCTTCTTGACTATCCAGTGCACTTCTATGACCGTGGTTCTGCTACTATTGATGCAGACATCATCTATGACGAGACCGATCAACTCTATCACATGATATACAAGAACGAGGGCTCGGGCGGCATCTGCCACGTAACGGCAGAGCGACTGACACCTGCTGAGGGTGAGGCTACTGGTAGCCAATGGAGCAAACCTACAGGCACCGTGCAGCAAACAAACGTTGCTGTAGAAGGAGGTGGAATGTTCCGACTCATAGGTGAGAATACATGGGTGGTAATGTACGACTGCTACGGTAGTGGTTACTATCAGTTCTGTACTACTACCGACTGGAAGAAGTTTACGCTCCGTGCGCAGACTGCCACCAGCGGAGCCTTCACACCTCGTCACGGTACGGTGATGCCTATTACCGCCACTGAGTACAATAACCTTATCAACGCATTTCCTGCAAATGGACTTAGTGCCTGCATCGTAGGCGATGTGAACAACGATGGAGAGGTAACCGTAGGCGATGCCAATATGGTTGTGAACCACAGCATTGGAAACGAGCAACAGAATTTTGCTCGCACCGTGGCGGATTTTAACAATGATGGTGCAATAACCGTGGGTGATGCTAATGGAATCGTTAATTATTTCCTTACAAAATAGTTTTAGGGTGGTTTTATAAATTACCTTTGACCTCGATAAGAGTCCGAAAGATGACCAAACGTCATTATACTAATTTAGTTTTACATAACGGTGGTAATTTATAGAACCACCCTTAATGCAGACTCTGAGTAATGATATAATGCTACAAAGAAAGGGCGTGATTGCAATGCAATCACGCCCTTTTTATGAAATTATCCTACCTCACACTTATGGGAGGTAAGAAAAGAGAAGCGAACTACTTAGGCTGCTTGCCGATGTAAGCAAGGATACCACCATCAACGTAAAGCACGTGGCCGTTTACCGCGTCAGATGCCTTTGAAGCAAGGAACACGGCAGGACCACCGAGTTCTGATGGGTCAAGCCAACGACCAGCAGGAGTCTTTGCGCAGATGAATGAGTCGAATGGATGACGTGAACCGTCTGGCTGACGCTCACGGAGAGGTGCAGTCTGAGGTGTAGCGATGTAGCCAGGGCCAATGCCGTTACACTGGATGTTGTACTCACCATACTCAGAACAGATGTTACGTGTAAGCATCTTCAGACCACCCTTGGCTGCTGCGTATGCAGAAACAGTCTCACGACCGAGTTCTGACATCATTGAACAGATGTTGATAATCTTACCCTCACGACGCTCCATCATCTCTGGAAGAACGGCAGCAGAACAGATGTAAGGTGCAACGAGGTCAATGTCGATAACCTGCTGGAAGTCCTTGCGTGCCATTTCGTGCATTGGGATACGCTTGATGATACCAGCATTGTTAACGAGGATGTCTATCTGTCCTACCTCTTCATGTATTTTCTCTACGAGAGCCTTTATGGCAACCTCGTCTGTTACGTCGCAAACATAACCCTTCACGTTAGTGATGCCTGCCTCCTTATAGTTGGCGAGACCACGCTCAAGGGCTGCCTCGTTAATATCATTAAAGATGATTGTCTTTACTCCGGCAGCAACGAAGGCCTTAGCAATGTTGAAACCGATACCGTAAGACGCACCTGTAATCCATGCGTTCTTTCCCTCAAGAGAGAAGTCCTTTAAACTTGTCATAGTTCTTTAGTATTTAAGTTGTCAGTAAAGTGTGGTAAACATATTACCACCGTATTATCTATTTTTTATTCTTTTACGTATTCCGAGAAGTCAGTAAGGTGCATGTCACCCTTTCTGCGCAGTGTGTCGTGCATAGCGAAAGCCGCTGGCAGATTGTGGTGTGTATGTCCTCCTGTAGCAATCTTAAGATATTCACGCAGCAACGGACGATAGTCTGGATGCGCACAGTTCTCTATTATGGCGTGAGCACGCTGCAGTGGCGACTTGCCACGAAGGTCTGCAATGCCCTGCTCAGTGATGATTACGTTTACATCGTGTTCTGAATGGTCCTGATGGCTAACCATAGGGACGATAGAAGAGATGAGTCCGCCCTTTGCGAGTGATGAGCATGTGAAGATTGATATGTAAGCATTGCGCTCAAAATCGCCTGAACCTCCGATACCGTTCATCATCTTGGTACCTGAGATATGAGTAGAGTTAGCGTTGCCATATATATCTACCTCGATAGCGGTATTGATGGCAATGACGCCTAAACGGCGTATTACCTCTGGCGAATTAGAAATCTCTGACTGACGTATGGTAAGATGCTTAGCGAAATGGTCTATATTATCATATACCTTCATCAGGCACTCGTTGTCAACGGTCAGTGAGCATGTAGACGCATCCTTTACTCTGCCTTCGAGCATCATGTCAACGATAGCGTTTTGGAGCACTTCGGTATAGATATTAAAGTCAGGCACGTTCTTGTCGTGACCTAGTGCGGCAAGGATAGCGTTTGCGGTACTTCCCACTCCACTCTGCAATGGAAGGAACTCCGCAGGAATAATGCCACGCTTCATGTCGTTCACCAAGAACTGCGCTACGTTGGCACCTATCTGGTCTGTTACTGGGTCAGAGCCCTTGAATGCGCGTGCTTCATCAGGAATGTTACATTCCACTACGCCTACCACTTTTTTCTTTTCCACCTCAAGATATGGCGTACCGATACGGTCGCTTACCTTTGTTATCATTATAGGCTGGCGATAAGGTGGGTCTGCTGGCTCATAAACATCGTGCAACAGTGCGGCACCTTCACTATGGAAGGAATTGAGTTCAAGGATGATATGCTCTGCCATGCGTGCTACAGAAGGCGCAATGCCACCAGCAGCCGTTAGATAAACACGATACTTATCGCCTGCATCTTCTATCTTACACACCTCAAGGATGCCCCAATTTAGTGGTCCATAGAAGCCATAACGCAATTCCTGCGCCATGTGAGAGAGATGAAGGTCATTATATGCTATTTCGTTCTTGTTTACATGCGAACGGAAATCAGGATTGGTAGTATATGGTGCACGGAACTTAATAGCCTTCGCTGCTGCGAGGTCACCGTCAGTACTCTGTCCGGTAGAAGCGCCTGTAAAGAGGCTTATCTGGAATTCATTACCCTTTTCGTGCTCGCTAACTGCAATCTTAGCGAGTTCTTTCGTAACCGCCTTTGGCACACCAGCGGGAGTAAACCCGCTCAGTCCGAGTGAGTCACCGTTTTTGATTAGTGATGCGGCTTCTTCAGCCGTGATTGTCTTATACATAAATTTACCAGTCTATGTTATTATGGTTTTACATTGTGCAAAGATAGTCATTTTGCACGAAAACGCCAAATGTGAGCATAAAAAAGAGTAAAAAAAACGTAAAAACTTGCGTGTTAAGAAAATAATAACTATCTTTGCACTCGACATAATTATTAAAGCAAGGGATTCCGACTAAATACCCTGTATGCAGATGTGGAGGAACGTTATCCATAAAGGCGTTTCCTCATTTTTGTTATAGGTGTAGAAGGTTGGGGTTCTTCTTTTTTGTCTATACTGAAACCATCTGACACAAGGATTACTTTCAATATTTACAAGGAAATAACAAAAATCAAAATATATTAAGAAAGAACTATGGCATACATGTCAAAAGAAGGCTACGAGAACCTCGTGGCTGAGTTACATCGCCTGGAGGCTATCGAAATGCCTAAGGCTAGCGCAGCGATTGCAGAGGCACGAGATAAGGGCGACCTCTCTGAGAATTCTGAATACGATGCCGCGAAGGAGGCTCAGGCTCACCTCGCTGCCAAGATAAACCAGTTAAAGAACACTATCGCTGAAGCGAAAATCGTAGACAAGAGTCGTCTGGCTACTGACGCTATTCAGTTGTTGTCTAAGGTTGAGATGACTAACATGGCTAACAAGGCGAAGATGACTTACACTATCGTCAGCGCTAATGAGGCTAACCTGCGCGAGGGCAAGATTTCTATCGAGACTCCTATTGCACAGGCTCTGCTGAACCATAAGGTTGGCGACATTGTGGAGGCTAAGATTCCACGTGGCATTCTGAAACTAAAGGTGGAGAGCATTTCATACTAAGATTCGTTACTCGGTTGGCGAAATGTTTTCGATGTACCCCTATACACACGAATGCTTATAATCTGTTACAAACACCCCTGTTTTACTTACAGTTTTTAAGCAATGCTTTCTGCATCGTAATTTGGGCCTGATTAACATGTAATTTGGGCTTAATTACACTGTAAACACTATGTGATTACGATGTAATTTGGGTGCTTTCAGATTGTAAGTTGGCATACTGCGAAATCTTTAAACAACTAAACAACTAAACAACCAAACGACTATGGATATTTTCTCTAAAATTGCTGCTGGTGAAATACCAAGTTACAAGTGTGCGGAGAACGAGGAGTTCTATGCTTTCCTCGACATTAACCCCGTTGTAAAAGGTCACGTGCTCGTTATACCACGACGCGAAATTGACTATATATTTGATATGGACGATGCGGAACTGTCACGTTTCCATATCTTCGCTAAGCGTGTGGCTAAGGCTATTAAGGAGGTCTTTCCATGCAAGAAGATTGGTATGTCGGTCTTCGGACTGGAAGTGCCTCACGCACATATCCACCTCATGCCAATGAACAGCGAAGGCGATATGGACTTCCGCAGAGAGAAACTGCAACTGCCTGCTGAGGAAATGCAGGAGGTTGCTAACAAGATTTATGACGCTTTCAATAAGCAATAACCTTTTTGTGGGTTGACGATAGCAAGCACGGGGATTCTCTCCATGACGCTACACGCTATCGCCAACCCACTGTTACCTATAAGGAACTTTTAAGTAAGTGTTCAAAATTATTTTAATATTTAATATTAAATGGATACTTACTCATATATAAAAATAATTTTGAATACTTACTTAAGAAACCAATTACCTAGAAGAGATGCTCAAAACTATGCTCTGCGCTGCTATGGCGCTAATAACTATAGCCAACGCCAATGCACAAGAGAAAAAGGATAAGAAAGAGAACAAAATAGCCGACCAGACTCTGGGGGAAATACAGGTTACGGGACGACGCGCCACCATGAAACTGAAGGTGGACAGAAAGGAGTTTGACGTGGCCAGCCTTGTTACTGCTGCGGGACAGACGGCTACGGACGTGCTGGAGAATATTCCTTCCGTCGACGTTGACAATGACGGAAACGTGTCATTGCGCGGAAACTCAAGCGTAGAGGTATGGATTAACGGCCGACCAAGCGGACTGACAAGCGACAACCGAGCACAAATCTTGCAACAACTGCCGGCTGAGAGCATTGAGAGAATCGAGGTTATTGACAATCCTTCTGCTAAGTTCTCGGCTGAAGGGTCGGCGGGCATCATAAATATCGTGCTGAAGAAAGACCGACGCAGCGGATACTATGGATCTGTGCAGGTAGGCGCCGACACTAGAGGCGGAGCAAATTCTTCATTTAACATTAACTATAACTCGTCTAAACTGGACGGATACTTCAACGTAGGCTATAGACACGCTGAAAACAAAGGGCGCAACGAGAGTTGGCAAAACAACCTCACTGATGGTATTCCGACTACATACGAACGACATAATACGGAGAATAACCGCAGAGGAAATATGGTTTTCACCCGGGCGGGACTAACGTTTCACGCTGACGACAAAAACGATTTCTCGCTTAACGGCATGCTGTTCACGGGTAAACACAAGAATATGTCGACTACGCCATATCTGTATGGCAATTACACCGATGCCACTGAGCAACTTAACTACACAAGACTGAGAGATACATACAGCGGTGGTCCTATGACGATGTATAACATTGAGTTTAACTATCGCCACAACTTTGCTGAAAAACATTTCCTTGATTTCGTCGTATCATACGGAAAATGGTTCTCGGACAATGATAACATCTACCAGGATTCCATATATTATACTGACGAAACGCTGCCTTCATCAAGCAGTTATCAGTCACGACCACTGAACGTTAAAAGCCCTAACACGGAGATAAAACTTGACTATGAGAACCCGCTGACGGAACACCTGAAACTGGAAAGTGGATACATGGGCAACTTCTCACGCGAGAATACCCCACAGTTGTCATACGAAGCGCCTAACTGGTTGGGATATAACCTGCAGGAGGAGAAGACTTACTTCAACCGCTTTAAATACGACGAGGACCGCCATGCCCTCTACGCTACGTTATCATATAACAAGGATAAATTCGGCATTATGGCAGGACTGCGCGGAGAATACTGGCGCACAAAGACGGTATCACTGAACTGGGACGAGGAACACGGCTTGGCTCCTATGCCTGAGACCCACAAGAAAGACCACTTCCAACTGTTCCCTTCTCTCTTCATGTCATACCAACTGACGAAGACACAACAGTTACAACTGAACTACACTCGACGCTTGCGACGTCCATGGGGTGGCGAACTTAACGATTTTCGCAACACGAGCGATGCATCTATAATTTCATTTGGTAACCCTGAACTGACGCCAGAGTTCTCTAATTCTTTCTCGCTCAACTACCTGAAACAGTGGGATATGCACTCACTCCTCGTCTCTGCCTATTATCGTCCAACAACAGACGTGATACAGCGCATAAACTATCGCAGCCAAGAAGACCAAAAGATGTATCGCACACCGATGAACGTGGCTAAGTCAACATCGACGGGTCTTGAACTAACTGGTAAGAACAAAATCGGCAGAATACTTGACCTTACGACCAACGTCAACATGTACTACTACAAACTTGACGCTTTTAACTACGAAATTGAGGGACAGACCGTTTCTGGAGAGGCTCAAGACAACTTCACATGGAATGCACGTATCATTGCCGCTGTAACACTACCATACGACATTAGCCTACAGGCAAGCGGACGATACAACTCTAGACAGGTGATAACTCAGGGACACAGACCACATACTTTCGGACTGGATCTCGGCGTAAAGAAGAATTTCTTCAACAGAAAACTGATGCTATCTGTAAACTGCCGCGACGTGCTCAACACACGTAAATGGGAGAGTTACACCACAAGCGACTCCTTCGAACGATATCAGTTGAACAAACACGGCAGCAGAAGAGTAAACTTTACCGTTACATGGAACTTCGGAAACCAGTCTGGATTGAAGAAGAAACAAGAGAGCCAACAGTCTAACGATGACGAAATGGGCTCATCAATGGGTGGATACGAATTATGATAAAACGGTTTCATGCGGGATATATGATTCCCGCCATGTTTATCTTAGCCATCATTGTGGCACTATGGGGGCTATGGTACTGCTATCCCCTCTCCGACAATGAGAGGCAGCAGTCACAGACCTTGCTCGTGACAGAGACTCGATACATCGTTGCTGACGATACTACAGCCTTGTTCTCTTTCTCTGCCATACAGGGAGATAGTCTGTTAAGAGATATACATAACCTTAACGATTCTGTCAACTGGAAAAATGATACCATCGAAGCGCAATGGGTACGCAGATGGGATATGGTGCCATACAACGGCTATAACCTCGTAATACTGGCACAAGACACTAACAAGGTGTGCAAACTTAGGCATAACGACATCATTACTTTGCTGCACCAAGAGGAGAAGGCGATAAAGAAAGGCCAAGACATTGTAAGGCAGCAAAGGAAAGATGTGGAATACTTTCTGCGCACACACACAGTGCTCGACAACGGCTTCGACATCGTAGCACGCTACGGTAAGCGACTGACAGCATACAGCAAGACATTGGAACAAGCCTCTGCAACAGTACAGAAAGGACTTAAGGGAAAGGCATTGACCATACGTATGGAACGACGATACTTCCTCCTTCCCGACTCTACTGGACAGAGAACGGAATGTAAACCACACTACACGGCTAACGGACTGCTGAACCTTACTGCAACAACTCAATGCGAAGGACCCACACTGACAGAACGATTGAACCGCAAAAGTTCGGCATCGGCAATACTTAAGAAACGACATGCCATGCGACCTAAACCTGTAATGACATGGATAGACAGCATAGGCGACTATAAAGGAGCACGCGACAGCGCTGCCATACCACACGGATACGGCTGTCTACAGGCTAAAACGGGTGACTACTACGAAGGAGAATGGGTGCACGGTAAACGTAACGGCGTAGGATTCTCTATCATACCAGGTAAACGATTGCGCCTCGGAGAATGGAAAGAAGACAGATTTCTTGGCGAGAGAATTGCATACACTCCTGAGAGAATATACGGCATCGACATCTCACGACACCAGCACGAGAAAGGAAGAAAACGCTTCTCTATCAACTGGAAGAACCTACGCATAGTGTCATTGGGAAAAATGTCGAAGAAGGTTATACACGGAAAGGTGGACTATCCTGTGCGATTCATATTCATAAAGGCTACGGAAGGGACGACCATAAGGAACAAATACTTCGTAGGAGACTACCTTGCTGCACGAAAACATGGCTATAAAACGGGGGCATACCACTTCTTCTCGGTCAGAACATCAGGCAGACAACAGGCTAACAACTTTCTGCGCAACAGCCGATATGTCAAAGGAGACCTGCCACCAGTACTCGACCTAGAACCGACTGACAAACAAATAAAACAAGCAGGAGGCATCAGAGCACTGTTTAACAACGTGAGACAATGGCTCAATACCGTTGAAAGACAGCGCGGAAGAAGACCTATACTGTACATCAGTCAACGCTTCGTAAACAAATACCTGTCACTCGCACCTGACCTACACAACAACTATGACGTGTGGATAGCACGGTACGGAGAATACAAACCTGACGTAAACCTCGTGTATTGGCAACTCTCACCCGACGGAAGAGTTAGCGGAATACACGGTGACGTGGACATTAACGTCTACAATGGCTTCGACTTTTAGTCACTAAACCAAATAGATGTTAACATAAAACATACATAAAACAAGATTATTAACCCACATCTAAAAGATTATTAACCCACATTTAAAATATTACAGTTATGCAAGAGACAAGACAAAATCGCATATCACGCCTGCTCCAAAAGGAGTTAAGTCTTATATTCCAGAGCCAAACCCGACAGATGCATGGGGTTATGGTAAGTGTAACACGCGTAAAAATATCACCAGACCTCAGCATCTGCACCGCATACCTCAGCATCTTCCCATCTGAGAAAGGCGAGGAACTAATCAAGAATATCAACGCTAACGTGTCATCAATACGTTACGAACTCGGTCAGAAGGTACGTAACCAACTGCGTATCATACCTGAACTGCGTTTCTTTATCGATGACTCACTGGACTATATCGAGCACATCGACAGCCTATTGAAGAACTAATTGGCACACAAACATCGTTTTGCACAAAACAAACATGCACATGGAGAATAATAAAAGCAGGCTGGGCGTAAGTTTCTTTATTGCCCGTCGCTACCTGTTCTCAAAGAAAAGCACTAACGTCATAAACCTAATCTCCGCCATTTCCGTCATCGGTGTCATGGTGGCGACAATGGCTATGGTGGTAGTGCTTAGTGTTTTTAATGGGTTCAGCGACCTCGTTGCTACCTTCTTCACAGCCTTCGACCCGCAGTTAGAGATTGTACCTACGACAGGAAAAACTGTCGCCGCCGATTGCCCCGAACTGGTAGAAATACGCAAATTGAACGAGATTGACGTAACAACAGAGTGCGTTGAAGGGCAGGCTCTTGCCATATATGGTGACCGTCAGGCAATGGTTGTCATAAAAGGCGTAGACGATAACTTCACACAGTTAACCCGAATAAACGACATTTGCTACGGAGACGGCACCTTTGACCTACACGCTGCTGACCTGCAATATGGCACGCCAGGTATTCGTTTGGCGCAAACGCTCGGCATGCCAGCACGATATGACGGTTATCTCCACGTCTACGCACCTCGCAGAAACGGACAGTTAGACCTCAGCAACCCACTCGATGGCTTTGTCGTCGACTCTCTTTTGTCACCTGGTGTTGTATTCTGTGTACAACAAGGGAAGTATGATAAAAACCATATCATAACCTCAATAGGCTTCGCAAGAATGCTATTCCAATGCGACGGAGAACTCTCCAGCCTTGAAATTAAGTTGAAGAAAGGCGTAGATGTAACATCAGCGAAGAAGAAAATGCAGGCTATTTGCGGTGACAAATTCCGAGTATTAGACCGTTACGAGCAACAGGAAGACACGTTCAACATAATGAAGATAGAGAAATTCATGGGCTACATATTCCTTACCTTCATACTTGTCGTAGCATGTTTCAATATCATTGGTTCTCTATCTATGCTCATAATAGACAAGAAAAAAGATGTTGACACACTGCGAAGCCTTGGTGCACGTGACTCGCTTATCAAACAAATATTTATCTTCGAAGGATGGTTGATTAGCATCATTGGTGCCATATTAGGCGTTGGTTGCGGACTGTTGTTATGCCTACTTCAACAACAATACGGCATCGTCTCATTGGGCGACAGTAGCGGTTCCTTTGTTGTTGATGCATACCCCGTCAGCGTTCACTACGCAGACGTTGCTATAGTATTCCTCACTGTTGTTGCTGTAGGCTTCGTATCTGTGCTCTACCCAGTAAAATTTAGAACAAAACGCATCAAAAAACAATAGTATTACACAACAACAACCAAAGCCCCTACGCCCAAAACTGAATGCTCCAACACACAAAACTGAATGCCCCGACACACAAAACTAAATGCCCCAACGCCCAAAACTAAATGCCCCAACGCCCAAAACTGAATGTCCCAACACCCAAAACTAAATGCCCCTACGCCCAAAACAAAATGCCCCTACGCCCAAAACTGAATGCCCCAACACACAAAACTGAATGCCCATACGCCCAAAACTGAATGCCCATACGCCCAAAACTGAATGCCTATACGCCCAACGATAGAGCGAGCAATGGGACGCAAAAGATGCCAATACCCCAACATCAACAACAAATTACCAAGTAACCAATATCCAACAACCACCTTCCACAGGCCTAACGCCAACAACCAACAACCCCAAACCCAACACCCACAACCATATATGTTTCAGAAGATAGACATTTTCATACCGTGCAGCAGTGCCTCTCTCTTTGCATCAACAGTAGAAAAGATAAGCAAGGAGAAAGCGGTAAAGCGCATACACCTCCTTGAAGGCGAACCAATAACAGCCATGTCAACCCTTCGCAAGATAGCGAAAGAGGCAACGGCTGAATATATCCTCATCTCACAAAAGTCAACACCATTCTCCCTCGGTTGGCATGCACTGGACAGAATGGTACACACTGCCAATAATACTGGTGCATCTTTGCTCTATGCAGACCACTACACTATGGTGCAAGGACAGCGTGTTCCACACCCAACAATTGACTATCAAGAGGGTAGCATACGCGATGACTTCGACTTTGGACAGTTACTATTTGTGCGTACATCACTCTTTCAAGACTTCGTAAAGAACCAAAAGGCGGACTACGCCTATGCTGCTATATATGCAATGCGCCTATATCTGCAACGTCACGGCGAAGTATTCCATCTTAATGAGATGCTTTACACAGAGGAAGAACTAGACAATCGCAAGAGCGGTGAGAAGCAGTTTGACTATGTTAACCCACGTAACCGCAGCAGACAGATAGAGATGGAACAGGCGGCAACGGAACATCTCGAGGCAATAGGTGCCAAAATAGACCCCTCTGAAGCCCTTACGCCAGACTTTAACGAACAGGTTTTCCCAATTGAAGCCTCTGTTGTAATACCAGTCTTTAACCGTGCCAAGACGATTGCTGATGCCGTACACAGCGCATTATCACAGAAAACGCGCTTTGAATACAACGTTATTGTGGTAGACAACCACTCTACTGACGGCACAACCGACATACTTCAGCAGATGGTTAAGGAGGAAGAAGCCAAAGACTCACACCACCTCATACACATAATACCAGGCAGTCACGGTGAAGAAACACTGCCTCTCGGCATTGGTGGTTGCTGGAACGTAGCGATAAACGATGATCGTTGCGGTCGCTTTGCTGTGCAATTAGACTCTGATGACCTTTATTCCAGCCCCGATACGCTTCAACGCATCGTTGATTGTTTCTACCATCAGAAGGCGGCTATGGTAATAGGAGCATACCGTATGTGTGACTTTGACCTCAACACCCTGCCTCCTGGTATAATAGACCACCGCGAATGGACTGACAGTAACGGTCCTAACAACGCGCTACGCATCAACGGTCTCGGTGCGCCAAGGGCATTCTTCACTCCACTTCTTCGCCAGATTGGTTTCCCAAATACCAGTTATGGTGAGGACTACGCCCTCGGATTGGCGTTCAGTCGACGTTACCGCATAGGCCGACTTTATGAAGAACTGTACCTTTGTCGTCGTTGGGGAGGGAACAGTGACGCAGCGCTCAGCGTGGAGAAGGTAAACGCTAACAACCTATATAAGGATCGTCTGCGCACTATTGAGATTAAAGCGCGCCAACAACTGAACGAAGGAAAACTCAATGGCATGGCAGGAGACAGCCTTCAACGTTTCTTTAACCGTCAGATGGAGTTGTGGGACGCTACACGCAAGCGCTATTCTGACCTGCAGAACATACAGACAAAGAACCTTGGCGACATACGACTGCAGTTCAATCCCGCACGTATCGTATCAACAGGCGCCAGCATTGACAAGGCAACACTTGCCAAACGCCCCTGCTTCCTGTGCCGCGCTAACCGACCAACAGAGCAAATCAGCAAGCCACTATACACCAAGAACGGTGAGCAGGAACTGGAAATTCTTGTCAACCCCTACCCTATCCTGCCTCAACACTTCACCATTCCACTCGTGCGCCATGAGCCACAGGCTATCTATGCGCACTTTACCGCTATCCGCCAGTTGCTGCACCAGCACCCAACACTGATGGTGTTCTATAATGGTCCACTCTGCGGAGCGTCAGCCCCAGATCACCTACATCTTCAGGCAGGAACATCTGGCATAGTGCCTTTGCAGACAATGATGCCACGACTGATAAGAAGTATGCGTACAATCGCTACCTGCGGAGAGGGCGAAGACATCAGCCTTCTTACCGATTACGTCGTACCAGCATTCGTAATACGCAGTCACCACGGTGAAAATGAGCGTAAACTCTTCCGCCGTCTATACCGCACCATGCAGGAACTGCAGCCAAAAGATGCTCAACAGACAGAACCTATGATGAATATCGTGGCATGGAGACAGGATGAAGAACAAATTACTGTAGTGTTGCCACGTCGCAAGCACCGTCCTGACTGTTATTATGCAGAAGGTACAGAGCAGGCTGTTGTCAGCCCTGGAGCACTTGATATGGCTGGTCTTATCATCACACCACGCCGCGAGGACTTCAATAACATCACTGCAGAACGTGCTACCGCTATTCTGCAAGAGGTCAGCATAACGCATGAAGAGGCTGACAAAATAGCCGAAGCCCTATCCGAACAGCCCGTCTCCAGTACCAAGCCATCATTCAAATACACCCAGCAGCCAAATGTAAAAGTAGGTATCATTAGTGCTAACGAACTGCACTTTACACTTAACGGCACATATACCGCTAAGGGAGAAGACATCACTGGCACACAGACTGTAACATATTCAGAAGGCACCATAATGTGGCAAGGTACTCAATACAAAGAGTTAAACTTCAAGCCTACGTCACATGACGCGTCATTCAGCATCGAAGATGTTACCATTGGCATTAACTTCCATTGGGAGCGCAAACAAACGCAGACATTCCTTGGCACCCTGCACCTCGTTGTAGAGGAAGGAAAAATCTATGCTATCAATGAACTACCAGTGGAACGTTACCTTGAAAGCGTTATATCCAGCGAGATGTCAGCCACTTCAAGCCTTGAACTCCTCAAGGCTCACGCCGTCATTTCACGTTCATGGCTACTGGCTCAGATGCAACGCCGACAGAAGATGCAGGAGGGAAACAACTTCTTCTCTTTCATCAAGCGCGATGATATGCTCGTAAGATGGTACGACCGTGAAGACCACACTATCTTCGATGTATGCGCTGACGACCACTGCCAGCGATACCAAGGTATTACCAACGCAGCAAACCCTCACGTAATAGCAGCGGTTAAGGCTACACTAGGTCAGGTTATGGAATATCAAGGTGAGATTTGTGATACACGTTTCTCAAAATGTTGCGGTGGAGTAACAGAAGAATACCGTTACTGTTGGGAAAACATTGACAAGCCTTACCTTACCTCTGTTACCGATCCTTACTGTAATACACAGGACCGCAAGATACTATCTGAGGTTCTTAATGATTACGATCAGGAGACAGTAGACTTCCATGACTGGATGGTTGCCTACACACAGGACCAATTATCACGCCTCATAAGCAGCAAACTGCATATGGACTTTGGTCGCATCATGAAACTGGAGGCACTGGAACGCGGTAAGAGTGGACGTATCTCACTGTTGAAGATTATTGGTGAGAACAAGACTTTCACCATCGGTAAGGAACTGGAAATACGTAAAACTCTCTCTGAAACGCACCTTTACAGTTCTGCATTCACCGTTGCCATGCATGGCAAAGATGTTGACGGTTTCCCTCAGTCATTCATCTTGAACGGTAGAGGTTGGGGACACGGCGTAGGACTTTGCCAGATTGGCGCTGCTGTTATGGGTGCCAAAGGCATACCATACAGTGACATCCTCGCCCACTATTATCGCGGAGCACAGATACAACGGGCTTATTAAGTAAGTATTCAAAATTATTTATATATATCAGTAAGTGAACATTTTTATTTCTGAAATTATATTTAATACAGTCTCTTTGGCGCATCTGCTTCCTCTGTTTTCAGTCACAATGATTACATTGTTCCCTCAAACAGAGAAAACATCTGCATCCAAATAGCCTATATTAAATATAAAAATAATTTTGAACACTTACTTAAGAAACGTTTCTAAAATAAATAAGAAACTGTTTCTTAAGGGTAAGTAATGTTAAAAAAATAACTTAGTCTATTTCTATATTGTCAGAGTAATGTTTCCTTCGGCGGTTTTTATCTCATCTTGCTGGCTATTTTGTGGTTATTCATCAGTCACGATGCTCGCATCGCTCCATCTTCATATCCCCAAAATATCTCAGCAATCTGAGTCAAAAACCGCATAAGTTATTTTTTCAACATTACTAACCAACGAAAAAACAAAATAAATATGTAAGAAATACGGCGGTGTAAGGTTCTCCTTACATCGCCGTATTTTCGTTAGTTCGGTGACTATTCACCACATTATCAAATTCTTCGTTCACCTTCACCATCCAGTCTGGCAATTTCTTCATGGCATAATACACCAAGTCCGTGGGCATATAGCGGTAAAAAGCGTATGCCATAGGACCAGCGATAGCGGCAAGTGTGTCAGAGTCTCCACCGAGAGAGATGGCGAGTTTTATGCAATCTACATAGTCTTTTGATTCAAGAAAACAGATAATCGCGGGTCCTACACTGCCTGGGCAAGTAGAGTTAAAGGTATAACTGTCGTGAAAAGAAGCATAAGAACATCCCGCCCACTCTGGGTAATACTTCTCAAGCACATTCTTTCTTACGTATTCCTTGTCTGCGCCATTATGCAGGAAGTAAGTCACCAGTGCCGCTGCCACCGCTCCCTTTATTCCTTCAGGGTGGTTATGCGTGGGCAAAGCGGTCTCTGTTGCCATACTTATGCACTCCTCTTCCGACTGTGCCAACCATCCTGCGGCACTGCAACGCATGGCACTTCCATTACCGAAACTCTTGTAAGGCAGGTGTTCGTGCGACTCAAGCCACTCCTTAAACTTATGTCCGAAGCCTGCATGACGATGCTGATTGCCACACATCCACAGGTTCGTAGCCATGTCAATGTTATGTATAAACGCCTCTGCGCAGGCGAAGGTAAGCACTGTGTCGTCGGTGAAATGCACTCCATTGGCAAACAGTTTCACGTCATCGTAGTTCTTTGTGCGACGGCTTCGTCCCTCATATACGCTGCCTGCGATGTCGCCAATGGCAGCACTCATCAAATAATTATCCATAATATTAACATTAAGTGTAAAACATCAAAATTCCAGACGAAAGCCTTTCTGCTTCAGTTCGCGATAACTCGCTTTGTTGAAGCGGTATGTAAACGGACGCGTTGTCTCGTTAACAGGCGTCAGAAGGTCGTAGTGCAAAATCTTTTTCGCAAAGTTTCTTCTGTCAAACTTAACCTCAAGCACCTCCTCATACAGTGTTTGCAGCGACTTCATTGGGAATATCTCTGGCAGAAGTTCAAAGCCTACAGGCTCAAAGTGCATTCTCTCCTTCAGTTTCTTCATTGCCATTCTCAGTATATAGTCATGGTCGAAGGCAAGTGGTGGAACCTCGCTGACAGGAAACCACTGCGCCTTTGCAGCGTCATCGCCCCCCTTCACCTCTTGCATAGGTACCAGTGCGTAATATGCTATTGATATAACCCTGCCGCGAGGGTCACGCTCTGGCGCACTGAACGTATGAAACTGCTCTATGTATGCGCCCGTCATGCCCGTCTCTTCTTGCAACTCTCGCAGTGCGCCATCCTCTGCAGCCTCGTCCATTTTGAGGAAGCCACCAGGAAAAGCCCAATGTCCTTTGAACGGTTCTATGCCTCTTTCGATAAGCAACACATTCAGCCTCTCACCGTCAAAACCAAATATTACACAGTCTGTCGTTACCGACGGACGAGGGTATTCGTAAGTGTAAGTTCCTTTTTCCATATCTTGTTTGTGTTTTGTTTACGCCACAAAGGTAAACAATATTTTTTTGTTCTCCAAATAAAAAGTGTAAAAAATACACACATTGGTAATAAATTAAGCCAAAGCCTTAGGTAGATTGTGCCTAAAACTTTGGCTTAACAAGAACTTTATCTTACATTTTCACGCTGACTTTCTTGCCGTTATAAGTCACGTTCTTAGTCTTTCCGTCAATAGTTTTTACGATGAAGGTTCGCTTTTGCAGCATACCCTTGTATGCCCCACGTCGTGCTCCGATGGTGAGCGTCTTCGCCTTGTCGTTCCATATCATAGGAATCTCGGTGTATTCACCCTTTTGGTAGTTGAAGTTGTCGCCCTCATCCTCATAGAGAGTGAATGTAGCGTCAGCCCCAGGATATACGTTCAGTGTGATGTTGTCCCATGCCTTCTCGTTAGAATACTGCAAGTCCTCTCCCATAGGCAGTATGCTTCCTGCCTTTACATATAGCGGAGAGTGCGCCAGCGGAGCGTCAGCCTTAATGCTCTGACCACCCGTCAGCAGTTTGCCCGTCCAGTAGTCGTACCAGTTTGCGCCCTTAGGCAGGTACACTTCATATTCCTTTTTCGCGTTCCAGTCAACCGTTTGCCAGCCGTTCTGGTATTCATTACTCTCCTTCTTGTCCCATCCCGTCTGCTCGTTAGTCTTCACAATCTTCTCTTGTGTGAACAGAGGGTCGACCACAGGGCATACCAGTAGGCTATGACCAAACATGAACTCCTTACCGTTGTTCCATACATTCTTGTCGTCACGGAAGTCCATCACCAGTGCGCGCATGAATGAATCGTCGTTCTTTGACACCTGCCAACTCTGGCTATATATATAAGGTAAGAGGCGATAACGCATCTTTACTGCATCGAGTAGTGCGTCATACACCGTCTCTCCTGGCTTACCGTAATAGTACAGTTCACGATAAACCTCCGTACCGTGGCTTCGCATCATAGGGCAGAAGAGTCCAAACTGCATCCAGCGCACGTAGAGTTCCTGATACTGAGGGTTCTTCGTTGCGCTATTGTCACCGTGGTGGCGGTTGTATGCATTGGCAAAGAATCCGCCAATGTCGCTGTTCACGTTAGGATTAGCGCAGAGTGTATGGTTCAGGCACAGCGGTACCTGCTTGCGAAGTGACTCCCATGAACTGCCCACATCGCCACTCCAGGTGTTGGCACCGTAACGCTGCTGACCTGCAAAGAATGAGCGTGTGAGTATGAAAGGTCGCTTCTGGTTGTCCACAGCACGCTGATGCTGGTCCACGCCGCCTACCGTCATTAGTGCGTAAGCATTGCGCACGGAGCGCCAACTGCCCATAGAGCAACGCTCGTCGAGGTCACTCTCCTTGTAATGCGTATGGTCTGGGTCGGTAGAGTCCATCCACCAGCCGTCAATACCCATATTGTGCAGGCGTGAGAGGTTGCTCCAGTATATGTCGCGTGCAACGGGAGAATAGCAGTCATAGACCCTTACGCCAGAAGGATAGTCTTGACGTGGTGGCCACTGTGGTAGTCCTGACTCTGGCCATGTCTTGAAGTGGAACAGCAGTCCCTTATCGTTCAGTTCCTTGTAAGGCTTGGTTTGTGGTCCGAACGAGGACCAGATAGAGATAGAGATATGCGCGTTTTGTTTGTGAACCTCGTCTATCATCTGTTGAGCATTACTGAAGTCGGGGTTGATAAACTCCATAGCGTTCCACGTATAGTTGCTTCCCCAGTACTGCCAGTCTTGTATAATGCCGTCGAAAGGAATCTTCATGTCGCGGTATTTGTGTACCACCTCCAACAGTTCGCCACTGCTTTTGTATCGCTCACGGCTCTGGTGGAAGCCGTAAGTCCACAGCGGCAGCATTGGTACCTCGCCACTGAGGTGACGCATTTCCTTGATTACTCCGTCGGCGTTCTTGCCATACATGAAGTAGTAGTCTACCATCTTGCCCACCTGGCTCTCCAACTCCAGCGTAGCGTTGTCGTTTATAGTAGTAGGAGAATAATTGTCCCAAAAGATGCCGTAGCCCTTTACGCTCTGAAAGAAATGAGCGAAGTCTTCCAAATTAGACTGTTGCATCTTGCGATGCTCACCGCGCAGGTTCATCTTATTGTTCTGCATCATACCGAGACCATAGATAGGCTCGTCCTTGTCGAGTGCAAAATCTTGTCGCACCTTGTAACTGCCCTTGTCTATACCCTCCGTTATTGGCGTAAAACGGTAGTCGCCCTCCGCCATTAGCAGAGTGCCGTCGGGAGCAGAAAACTCCACCTTCTTCGTAGCGTCAGTAACGGTAACGGTCAGTGCCTTGGTCTTGTACACCGTTTTGCCGTCAGCCTTCTTCACCGATACCGCCACCTTTTCTGGTGTGGCAGTAACGGTAAGACTCTTCTTCTCCACCTCTTTGCCGTCAGCAGTTTTTACCACGCGGACTATGGAAGGAGTGAAAAACTCTATCTTTTGCGCCTGAGCGGCAATCGTGCAAAGTGCCGTCAGCACAAGAGTCGCAATTCTTTTGTTTGTTATGTTCATGTTAGTAAAATTTTATGTAGATTTCTCGTATTTTTTTAAAGGTGCCAACTTACAATTTGAAAGCATCCTTTTTACACTGTAATCACTATGCTTTTACAGTGTGATTTGGGCTTAATTGCAGTGTAAACAAGCCCATATTGCACTGCGTTTGATGTGCGATAAAATATGTAAGCAAAACTGATAGTTTTGCTTACATATTATAACTTCTATGTGTATACACCACTATTCTATTACTGTCGTTATTTTTTCAACAGACGCACATAGTAACATCCTGGCATCGGAGTGTCGCCCGTGGCAGTCATTCTCACGCGAATCTCCTTCTTAACGCCCTTTCCGTTCTTCTCTGTAAGCATCTTTGCTGGCAGCGGCAGCGTCATGTTGAAGAATCCCTTTCCGTCGGTATTCTCCGCCTTCGCAGGGATAGTAATCACCTGTAATGGCTCGTCGTCGATGCTGATAGTTGCCACGCGTCCCTTGTCGGCTGTGGTGTAACGCAGCATTAGCGACAAGTCCTCACTCTTCCCCGTGGTGTTTACCAGAGTATACTCTACGTGTCCACCCTTCTGACAGTCACGGTAGAACTCGTCACGGTATGCTCCATAACGGCTGTCTGTAGAGTAATCTGCTTTGTGTCCTGCCTCGCTCTGCTGCTCGCCCGTAGCCACGAAGTCGACGGTACGGTCGTTTATGGCGCGTGCTTCGCGGTCAGCACGTGTCATGTCGCTCTGTGCGAACACCTCTTGTGGGCGCTGATACCAGTAGCACATATAACGAGCGTGTTGTATTTCGTAGAAAGGACGCAGGGTGAGTGTAGTCCAAGGATATACTTTTTCCGTTGAACCTGTATTGGCATCCACTTTTATCTTAAACTGTAGGCGGTCAGGGTCTGACACCGATATACGCTGCATCACCTTGCTACGATCGCACAGCAACAGTGGTGCTGACGAGAGACTGAGCGTTCTTCCACGTACACCGTAGGAGTGACCCATGCGGCTATCGTCGCCATATTCATTGCGAAGCGACTCGTAAGGTAGTCCAGTAACCTTCTCGTCATTTTTGTCCATTGCCGTAGTCTGTGCTCCAAGCAACATTGGTCCGTATTCAAAAGCCACATAGTCGGTATAGTTAGGACATTCCTCCATACGCAACTCCATTGGCAGCGACACCTGTATCACGTCGCCTTTGCGCCATTTGCGATTGAGAGTAACGTATGATGCCCTACCCCTCTCTACACTTACGCTCTGCTTCTCACCGTTGATGGTAACGGAATAGCCTTCTGTCACCCATCGTGGGTGTCGTATAGCGATGGTGTATGCGCCAGCCTTGTCAACGATAATCTTCGTAGCCTGTTCGTAAGGGAAGTTTGTCTGCTGTGTAAGAGCAAAGTTTTTATCCTTCAGTGTGCTGGCAGTGAAGAGGTTAACGTATAGCGTTTGCTTTCCATCGTGGGTATATATGAAGTGCGCATACTTGCTGTGGTTTTCCATACCAGTACCTACGCAGCACCACATACCTTCATTTGGTTGTGAATATATGCGGTAAGCCTGTGGCTGTAGCGATGTGAAGTATACGTAACCGCCAGTTTTTGGGTCTTGAGTAGACAGGATATGGTTCCACATGGCATACTCGTAGAAGTCAGCGTAACGCGCATCGTGCGAACTGTCGAAGAGCATCTCCGAGAGTTTCAACATGTTATTGGTGTTACAACTCTCTGGACCGTCGGGTGCGGTGATGTACTTCTCGCAGTTGTCTTGACTGAGGAAGTGCTCGTTCACACTGTTGCCACCTATACAAACAGTTCTGTTGTTTGCCACATCCTCCCAGAAGTTGTGCGCTGCTGCCTTATAGTCGCTGGCAGAGGCGTCCTCCTGCGCTATGCGTTGAAAACCGATATACTTAGGCACCTGCGTGTTGGCGTGCTTGCCGTTGAGGAAGGTCTTGCTGTAAGTGCCTTCGCCCTGCATACCTTTCACCATGTACTGATGGCTGTATTTCTTGGCAGCATCGAGGTAACGTTTGTCTCCGAAGATGGTATAGGCATCTACCAGTGTCTCGTTCATGCCGCCATGCTCAAAGCCGAGTATAGCCTGCATATCGCTGTCGCTAAGGTTGCTGACAACGAGCACTGACCAGTCGCAGATGTTTTTGAAACATTCTCGTGCCACCTTACTGCCAGCATATAGCCATGCATCACGTAGTCCGGCGAGGATTTTGTGCTCACAATAGAACGGAACCCAGTGTCCGTATTTACGAAACTCCGTAAGGTTGTCTGCATACAGCCCCGTCCATATTTGGTTTATCGGCTGACCACCAACGAAACCACGTAAGCCTTTAGTATCTGCAGCATAGGCATCCTGACAATCTTTTACTATGTTAAGACAGTAGTCAAGACGTTCCTTTAGTTGTTTCTTCATCGATGCGTCGTCGGTAGCGGCATAAGCAAGGGCAAGGGCAGTAAGATAATGCCCTCCGATATGCCCTTCCAACGACCAGTCTTTCTGTCCCCAGTTAGGGAAAGATGGATGCTTCTCCACCCAGCCATAATAGCGAGAACCTTCTTTCTCGTTCAGTCCTGCCTGACGAATAAGTGGTGTCATCAGTCTGTCGGCATCATATTTCAACAGGTGATGGTCGTTGGTAACCATTGCTTTGCGAAATGGTCCGTCGAGAAGACGCACATTCTGCAGGTCAAAATGCTGAGGATATATTTGTGATTGTGCCGACATCGCCATAGGAATAGCGATGAGGGCACTAAGAAAAGTTATCTTCTTCATAAATTCTTTAGTTTTATTTCATTTCCCACCAGTCGAAGTTAAAGAGGTTTCTCTTCTGCTTTGCTGTTCCTTTGAATACGAGGAAGAGATCGTGCTTGCCACTACACTTCTTCAGAGATGTAGTAAATTCCTTGTACTTAAAGCCCGTGTAAGGTATCGTCACGGTACCGCAAAGCAGTCCGTCAGGTGCATCCAGTCGCACTTCTATGCTGCCTCCGTACAGTTTTGAGGAACAAGAGGCGGTAAACTTAGAGGCTCCCTTACCAAAGTCTACACCCTTCAACTGTATGTATTCGCCATCGTCAATGTCGGTAACAAATAGTGTTGGGTTCCAAGGACCAGACGGATTCTGGCGCGTTGTCTTCAGACCGTAACCCCAAGCCATGGTCTCTGCCTCTACGCGACGGTAGGGATTGAACGCCTCTACCTGCTCAAGTCGGCAGTCGGTGAAGTAAGGCAGTTCCTGTATTGTGCCGTCTTCGTTGTACGTCATCTCCGCTGCTGACACCGAACGACGCTCTGCATGGCGACTGGTCTCAAGGCGGAAAATGTCGTAGTTCAGTCCGAAACAGTACGATTTGCCCTTGAAGTCAATGATGCCTGGGTGGTTACCGCGTGTCTGTGGGGTATGGTTCATGATGTTACCCTTGTACTCCCACGGACCAGTAGGGCTGTCGCTCATGGCGTAACCAATGCCCTCAGGACAGCAGGTTGACGCGAAAGCAAGGTAATACTTCTTCTCGCCACGTGCGTTCTTCTTGCCCCAGAACCATGGCCCCTCCTGATAGTCCTTAATCTTTGGCAGTTTTGTTATCTCGCCAGAGTAGGAAATCATGTCCTTGTTAAGTTTAACGTAATATACATTAGGATTGCCCCAGTACATATATGCCTGTCCATCGTCGTCGATAAACACCGTAGGGTCGATGTCGTCCCAATGTTCTTTCTGCCATACTAAAGGCTTACCGAGCGGGTCTTTATACGGTCCGTAAGGCGAGTCTGCTACCAATACACCGATGCCATGACCGTGGATAGGACAATACATGTACCACTTACCATCGCGTTCTACTACTTGTTCAGCCCACGCTCCGTTGTCGCCCTTATACCATTTGAAGTCCTTTAGCGACGCTACTGCACCGTGATCCTGCCAGTTTACCATGTCGGTAGAGGTGTAAAGCAACCAGTCTTTCATCTTGAAACCTTCTGCATCGTCTTCGTCGTGAGTAGTGAAGAGATAAACGGTGCCATCGTGTACCATCGGCGCTGGGTCGGCGGTGTAACTGGTTTGGATAATAGGCATGTTGAGTTTGGGTTGCTCTTGGGCTGGCAACATTGTGCAGAGAGCGAGTAACGCTGCGCACATCGTAATTTTCTTTTTCATTATTTGTTTAGGTTTATTGTTTTTTTTATGACATTATAAGAACAGGAATATGGGCAAATGATACTCTTATTGCTGTTTCATGGCACAAAATTAAAAAATAAAAACCGAAAGCATCAATAGAAATGTTGATGCTTTCGGTAAATTTGTTGAAATGATGTTGAAATGGTACACCATAACAAGTTTTTTGTTATTTTTCTATGTATTCAGCAGGATTTTTACCATATTCTGCCGTGAAGACCTTGCAGAAGTAACTTGTTGTAGAGAATCCCGTGCGCTGTGCCACCTCACTCACAGTGTAGTCGCCAGACTTTAGCATATCCATAGCCTTCTGTAAGCGTATGCTTCTTATGAAGGCACTTGGCGTTTGCTCCACCATGGCGGTCATCTTCTTGTATAGTCCTGTGCGCTCCATGCACATATCGCGACTCAGTTGTTCTACGGTATAGTTGCCAGTAGACAAATTCTCCTCCACAAGGCGTATGGCATGGTGGATAAACTCACGGTCGGCAGCAGAGAGGCTGTTCTCTTCTTCCTTTACGTCCTGTTCCTGTTGGCAGTCCACATTCTTGGTATCGGCATACATTTTCTCGTATTCGTTGCAGCGGTCAATGAGGTTTCTGACCTGCATCAGCAACATCTCCTCCTTGTGCCGACGTTGTATGCGTCGCTTGTTATACAGGTTTGAGAGCAACGTTACGAGCAATAATATTAGTAGTATCAGTAGTATGTACGCCACACGTGCATACGCTGTGTTCCACCATGGGGCGTGAACACGCAGAAGGATGGTCATGGTGTCATGACCCTTGCCGCACGATGCAGACACAATGAGGCGGTATTCACCAGGCTTGAGGTTTTGAAGCGGAAGGATAAGAAGACCGTTGGCATCTACCATATAGTTGTCGGAGGTGGCGTCATGCCATCTGTCTGTCTCTGCGTCGGCGTCTTCTTCCAGTAGTTTATATTTATATTTGGTGCGCGAAGGCAAGGCGTAGTTGAGGGCGGAAATCTCAAAGGTTATACTGTTTTCGTTATACTCAAGGTCATATTCCTTTACGTATTTCTCCGCCTCAGGCAGGTGACGGTCGCCTATAACGAGGCGTGTGCCGTCAATACTGACACCGGCTATGGTGAGATGTAACGGTGATACCGTCTTGCTCGACACGTTAGCATTGCCGTCTGCGTTGTATGTCTGCTCTCGAAGTGGATGCGCATAGAACAGACCATCGCTATAACTGCCCAACCATGTGCCCCCTTGCGCATCGGTATATATCCAACTGAAGTGCTTGAAGGGAAACCACTCTCCCTGTAGATTAAAACTGTCGAGGCACGTAGAACTGTTGTCTCGCGTATCGATGGCATATACACAGTCGGGAGATGCCACCATGATGTGACGAGTATCATACGTTGACGCACCGTGAAGAACTGTGGGGGTACGTAGTATCTCGATCCATTTTCCTGTGTGGGTGTTGTATGATAGCACTATACCTTTATCTTTCCCACTGCAACATACATACATAATGCCATCGCCATGCTGTACCACGTGGCACTGCAAGTCGAAGACATTATAGTCTTCCCCAGTCAGGAAGGTGGTGGTGAAGAGATGTCGTAGTGTGTGTTCATCGTACACTCGCACTACACCTGGGTGGAAAAAGAGATATAGCCTGCCGTTGATGGTCTGCAGATTAGTGATGTTTCCCCATACCCGCTCTACGTGTATGCGATGTGACGGCTTGTCGAGGTTAGTGACATAGCCCCCCGTCAGCACCCACATCTCTCTATGTTGATCACAGTAGAAGTCGGTCACCTCACCGCGAATACCGTGTTTACGAAATAGGCTGTCGAGTGGTTGGATGTACCTTTCGCTTCTCATGTCGAGGCATCTGCCGCCAAACCAACGTTTGAACCACAAGCGGTTGTGGTTGTCGCTGTACACGGTGTAAGGCGTGTTACAGTCACTCAACTTCGTCTGTACGCTGTCATTGGTAGATATATGCCTAAATCTCGCACCGTCATAGATGTCTACATAGCCATAAGACGTAATGACCATACGTCCGTCATCAGCCTGTAACACGTGCTGAACACTGCGGCTTGCCGTGCCACCAGAGATGTTGACACGACTGAAGACAAGCGACTCTACACCGTTATCAGCGTAAAGACGATGACTGACTACAAGTAATATGATTGCGGAGAGTATTGTGGTTAGCGTACTTTTCATAGACTGGGAAGTAAGTGTTCAAAATTATTTTAATATTTAATATAGGCTATTTTGGAGCAGATGTTTTCACTGTTTAAGGGAACAATGTAAACATTGTGACCGAAAACAGGGGAAGCAGATGCCCGAAAGAGACTGTATTAAATATTGTAAATAATACAAGAAGAAACACTTTATCATTTGCAAAAATAATTTTGAATACTTACTTAATGCAGAAAAAGGCAATAGTGCCACAGGTGAAGTACCATGATGGTGCTCACACTGTGAACTATTGCCTGTCCGTCTTATATAAATAGGTATGGCACCGTAGTACCTTGATGTTGCGTTTTACTGACGGAAGGTTATCTTACCCGTCTCGTAGTCCATGGCATCGATGATGGCTATTGACTCTACATGATAGCCCTGCTCGCGCAGTTTCTGGCCGCCTTGCTGCTGACCTTTCTCTATCGCTACACCGAGACCTACAACTTCTGCACCTGCCTGGTGAACAATGTCGATGAGGGCAGACATAGCCTGTCCGTCGGCAAGGAAGTCATCAACGATGAGTACCTTCTCACCTTTAAGCATATATGGCTTTGACACGAAGACGTCGTTCATCTTCTTGTGGGTAAAGGAGTATGCGTGGGAGATGTATTTATCGTCTGTACTGTTAGCGGTCTCACCCTTCTTGGCGAACACCACGGGCACGTCGTAAAGGTCACCAAGCAGCGTAGCGATGGCAATGCCGCTTGCCTCGATGGTCAAAATCTTTGTTACCTCATGACCTTTGAATCTGCGTTTGAACTCATAGGCTATCTGGCGTATGATGTCTACGTCGATTTGGTGGTTCAGAAAGTTGTCTACCTTCAAAATGTTGCCTTGCTTTATGTTGCCGTCAGCAAGGATTTTCTCTTCAAGGAAATTCATATTGGTTTGTTGTTTAGTTGGTTTAGTTGTTGGGGTGTTTAGTGGTTTTGTTGTTTAGTTGTTGGGGTGTTGGGGCGTTTAGTCATTAGTTATTTTACGTATCAACTATACCACTAAACAACTAAACCACCAAACAACTATTCTTCCTTCTCCTTTGGCAATACAAGATTAAGTATTACGGCGAGCAGGAACACTACAGCCACGCAGTTGTTTGCGAAGACTGTGCGCACGAGTTCGGGAAATATGTTGAACATTTCTGTTGCTTGCGTGAAGCCAAGACCTACGCTTAGCGACAGACTAACGATGACCATGTTGCGCTGTGAGAACCCACAACGAGCCATCATGCCGAAACCTGCGAAGAGAATACTGCCAAACATTAGCAGTGTACAACCGCCAAGTACCGCCTGAGGGATAGTGGTGAGGGCGTAACCTACGGCTGGGAATATGCCACCGAATATCATAATGATGGCACCGAGGGCTATGGTGAAACGGTTAACTACGCCTGACATGGCAGCGAGACCTACGTTCTGACTGAATGATGTAATTGGAGTACAGCCGAAAAGACCGGACACACTGCTCACGAAACCATCACAACTAACTGCTGCACCCATCTCCTTTGTATTTGGATTACGCTTCAAGGCACTGTTACAAAGGGCACTGGTATCGCCTATTGTCTCTGTGGCTGAAACAAGATATACTGCCACTACGGAGAGTATCGCACCAATATTAAATTCTGGTTTGAAAGGAAGTAGGTGGGGAAAAGAGAACATTGGCTGTTCTGTAATGCCGCTAAAATCTATCATGCCAAGACATATGGCTGCGACATAACCTATTATAAGTCCCACAAGAACTGACAGGGAACGAAGAAATCCTTTTGCAAATACCTGGCACAAAAGGCATGAAAGAAGAGTAATGGTACCGACTATCCAATTGTTCGCACTACCGAAATCAGCGGCACCCTGACCTCCTGCAAACGAGTTTGCACCTATGGGGAGCAACGAAAAACCTATGGCTGTAACTACAGTAGCCGCTACTACGTGAGGGATGAGTTTTATCCAGTACTTGGCAAAGAGGCCTAACACGCCCTCAACAAGACCACCTATGATTACGGCACCTATCAATGTGCCCATGCCTTGCGCCGCACCTATGCTGATAGCAAGCGAAAGGAAGGTGAAAGAAATGCCCATAACGATAGGCAATCGCGAACCAATGCGCCATACTGGATATAACTGTACCAGCGTGCCTATGCCCGCAATAATCATACAGTTCTGTATGAGCATACCGCTTGTTACACTGTCCAGCCCCATTGCGCTGGCAAGAATCATGATTGGCGTGATGTTGCTGACAAACATGGCCAGCACATGCTGCAATCCGAAAGGAAGGGCTTTAGCCACTGGAACCCTTCCGTCAAGTTTGTAAAGGTTTTCTATGCTATTTTCCATGACGTAAAAAATATGCCCACAAAATTACAAATAATTTCTGAAAAAGAACATTATTTTTGTAGTTTTTTTATTTCTTCACATTACATTCTTTGCCATAGTATTCTATGACTGTGCCTCGCATGCCGTCTACTTTGAGGTCTTTCGTCGCGCTGGTATTACGGTCTATGAAGACTACATTGAACTTTCTGCGCTGCAACATGCCATTAAAAGTTCCCTTGCGATCGCCTATTATCAGAGTGCCGGTGGCCTCATCATAACGGAATGGTATCGTGGCGTACTTGCCTTTCTCGTAGTTGTAATTCGTGCCCTCGTCTTCATAAAGGGTGAAAGTGGCATCAGCGCCGGTATAAACAAGGAGTGTTATCTCCTCTGGTTGCTTCTCATCACTGTATTGTATTGATGGACCGAAAGGCACGATTGAGCCACTACGCACAAAGACTGGTATGCGATTGTATGGTGCATTTGTCATTATTGTTCTTCCACCTAAGTAATGTTGGTTTGTATAAAGGTCATACCAACTGCTTCCTTTCGGCAGATATACCTCACGTTGACGTGCTTTATACTCTGTTACTGGGCAGACCATGAGGGCTGGTCCGAACATCCATTGATTCTTGATACCATACACTTGCGTGTCTGACGTGAAGTCCATGGCGAGTCCGCGCATAATGGTATAATCGTTAAAGTGTACCCATCCTGCCATGGAATAGAGGTAAGGCATAAGGCGATAACGTAGTTTGTCGTACCAAACAATGCTCTTATATGCCTCATGTTCGTCTGGAGCAATGTTCCATACCTCACGTTTTGGCCACTGACCGTGGGTACGAAACAGTGGTACGAAGCAGCCTGCCTGATGCCAGCGAGTCTGTAGTTCACGCCATTCTTTAAGGTCATCGTTCTCTATATGGGTCTTATCAAATGTCTTTTGTGCCTGCACATAGCGGTTTTCTACACAGAATCCACCTATGTCCATGCCCCAAAACGGTATGCCTGCCATTGAGAAGTTGATGCCAGCGGTAAACTGTGCCCTCATATCTTCCCATCGTGTACCGATGTCTCCACTCCATGTAGCGGTGCTATAACGCTGTTCGCCCGCAAAACCTGAACGTGTTAAGAGGAACACTCGCTTGTTTGGAGCCACGCTTCGCTGTCCGTTGTATATGGCATCGGCATTCACTATGGAGTAAGCATTGAAGTATTCATCGCTTGTTCCGAGGGCAGTAGGACCGCAAAGCAGTTTACGATAGGCGATAGGCGTGCAGTCTCTGACGTTTGGTTCTGATGCATCCATCCACCAAGCGTCCATACCTTTGCCATATTTTGAGTAGAGATTCTCGTCCATCTGCTGCCAGAACATACGGCGAGCGCCTGCAGAATAGGCATCATAGAAGGAGCCAACGTAACCTGGTCCAACCCAGTCGCGTATGCTGTCTTTTACTGCTTGGCGATACATCCAACCGTTAGCATCGAGGGCTTTGTAGTTAGTCGTATTATAATAGAACTTTGGCCAGCACGAAATCATTAGGCGGCCGCCCTGACTATGTATTGTGTCATACATGTGTTGTGGGTCAGGAAATCGTTTAGAATCAAAGCGATGACTGCCCCATTGGTCCTCTTCCCAGTAGTTCCAGTCCTGTACTATCACGTCGACTGGCACTTGACGCCTGCGAAACTCCGCCAAGGTCGTCTCCACATCCTGCTGTGTCTTATACCTCTCTCGGCTTTGCCAGAATCCTAAACTCCATTTAGGCATTACCTGCGCTTTTCCCGTTAGCAGTCTGTATCCTTTTATAATATCGTCCATTTGCTTAGCGGCTATGACGTAATAGTCCATGTCTTTGTCCATCTCTGCCCATAGGCTGACACGCTGCTGAGCCTCTTCGGTCATAGGAACGGCAGCACGTAGTCCGCAGTAACTGACGTCCCCATCGGGTTGCCACTCTATCCTTACGGGTGTTTTGCGTCCCTTCAGTAGTGCAACATCAAACTTATATGAGTTGGGGTTCCATGCTGTGCGCCAACGTTCTGGCACTACTAGGTGACCGTCCACATAAACTTTCACATAGCCTGCATAATAAAGGATGAAGTGATAATTATCTGATTCTGGTGCAGACAGATAGCCTTCGTACGCCACATGACTGCCATTGAGGCGCAATCCATTAGGCAATCGTGTTATTTCACGTGAGTTTTCGTAGTAAAGAGAGTCTTCCTGACGCACTATTTGCCTGCCTTTAGCATCGGTATAGGTACCTGTCAGCGAACCTTGTTGACCGTTTTTGTCATACAAAGTAAATATATCGCCTAACTGTTGATAGTCATTATGATTGCCCCAACGCCCAAGGCTGTAACTGTCCCACAGCAAACCATAGCCTGCGGTGCTCATAATGAAAGGGACACTGACCTTGGTATTATACTGAAACAGTTCTTCATTGCGGCCCTTATAGTTCATTTCCTCACTTTGATGTTGACCTAATCCGTAGATGGCTTCGCCTTGTGGTGTGTCGAATGTTACGCTCCACGTATAACCGCTGCGGTCTTCTAACGACAGAATATTGAGGTCTTTCTTCTTTCCCCAGTTAATTTCTCCTGGGGCAGAAGGGCGGTATGTATCGGGAAGTTCACACTGTTGGCTGACAAAGGGTTTAAAACTCTTTGCGTGTTCGCCAAGGAGAATGTTGCCATCAGCGTCTGTCAAGCGCACCATGCCTGTCTTCTTGTCAGTATAACACTGTATCTCTGGTGCCTTAACCACGATATATTCCCCTTCATCCGTTACGGTAAAATCACTGTAACTCTTCTGTGGCAGCACAACAAGACTTTTCTTTTTCTGTGGGATTGGGTCTTTTGGGGTCTGTTCCACACGTATGATATTGCTGCTGATGACCTGTAGTCGCACTGTGCGTGCTGCACCACCATCGGGCGTTATGGTAACGAAACTGCCTTTACGGATGAATGATGCCGCGCTTGCCACTGTCGCTACAGCGAGACATATCGAAGTTATAAGAATTTTATTGTGCATAGGTTGGTAAGTATTTTTACGACCGCAAATATACAAAAAAATCCTTAAACCAACAGCGTTATCTTGTGATTACATTATAAAACACGGCAAATAATTTATTTAGTTACTTTTTTCCCGTCACTAAAAACAAAAACTGCGGTACTGATAACGCTCATTTTGCAATGGAACGATAACAATACCGCAAGAGAAATTAATATTCTTTGTTTCCTGAATACTATACTTTTACTAACTAACTAATATACTTTTACTTTTTAAATAATATACTTTTACTTTCTAAATAATATACTTTTACTTTTTGAATATAATTCCTTTAACGTGGTCATTGATATAAATTTTTCCCATATCTGCCGTCTTATACCATTTTGGTTTGCCTGGCATATCGTCATAAATGGCACGACCATTAATCTTTAAGCCTTCAAATGTGACGTTACGCACGGTGCGAACGGAGTCGTAACCGAGTATCAACGACATGTAAGGTTCATGTGTTTCCAGTCCGTCTTGGCCGCCATTGCCGTAATATCGTATGTTACGGAATAATACATTCTCTACTCCTCTGCCTGGTGCAGTGCAGTATTTCTGATTATATCCCACCTTAATCTGGGTGATACTTCCCTGCTGTAGGTTCTCAATGCGTATGTTGTCGAACGTCACATCCTTGATATAGTTATTGTCTCCAGCATTGATGGCAAGACAACCTTGATAGTCTATCTGTGGTTCTGACTGTCCTAAGATGTCGATATTGTCATATTTCAGTCCTACAATGCTGTCCATTCTCACGGAATTACCATGCAGTCCGATGAAGATTGGGTGCGCTACGTCTGCCCATAGCGTTGAGTTTGTCATGCGAACGTTACGCACACTGCCCTCGAAGCCTTTACGTGTAGCGTAGGCTGTGGTGCAATCGTCGCTGTTACGACAGAACACTCTGTCATAAAGCACATTGCTTGAAGCGAATACATTTAGTCCATCGCCCCATCCTGGGTGTGAGATGCTATGAACATCATGTAGCGTTACGCCGTCACTTCCGCCTACAGGACAGGTGCAGAGCGTTACGCCATCAATGAGAATGTTGTTACTTCTGTGAACGTGTATGCCCTCATAGCCGTTTTCTGGCCGACATATTCCACGCCCAATGATGCTTACGTTCTTAACATCTTCTATTGCAAGAGTGCCGTTTATGTAGGAACCAGGTGCTAGATAGATGGTTGTGCCACTCTCAATGCGCCCTATTGGCATATTGTTTTGGTCGTAATAGCCTGGTGCTACATATATGAATTTGCGTCCATCCTTCTTTGCTTGCTTGGCTGCAGCGGCTTTGTCCTGCACTGGTTTTGACGTGAATAATAGCAAATTATCCGTTACATTGCCGTCAAACTCTACGCTTACGTTCTCTGGTTGGAACAAAAGGAACTGCACAGTTGAGTCATTCTGTACGTTGGCTATGACGCCTTTGTAGTCTGGACGCACCTTAACCTTCTTGTATTTCTTGTTCTTGCACACCACGCGAACGAAGACATCGCCTGTAAAGTCGAAGAAAGCATAGGATATTTCGCTCACTTTGTGCTTACCTTT
Organism: uncultured Prevotella sp.; assembly: GCA_934272845.1. Classification (GTDB taxonomy): domain Bacteria; phylum Bacteroidota; class Bacteroidia; order Bacteroidales; family Bacteroidaceae; genus Prevotella. The sequence continues at coordinate 36,570 of CAKQSF010000008.1, read as the reverse complement.
CTCTACTGGTGCATTGACTTTCGCCATGTAAGTATCAATCTTTGTCCACTCTTTTCCACCGCGAGGCTGTATGAACACATCGTAATCTTGCTTCAATGGTGCTCCTACTGGGGCTGGATAGGTATATACTTGATGCAACTTAGCATATTCCTTGGTCTTGTTTTTACGTTTGCCAGCCAGCACCTCCAGAGCCATTTTGGTGTAAGGCATGCTCAATCCCTTACGTCCCACATAGTGATCGTATGGCAATTGGTATATATCCCACAGTTTTCCGCGTGACATCTCGCCAGGTTCAGTCCAGTCATTGTACAGCCCTGTACAGTCTTTCCATGTGGTGAAGGGCACGTCATAGCCCAAATTATAACGTGCACAGTACTCAACGCCCTTCATAACCCTATTGTCTAACGCTCCCCATAGGTCGTCTCCCTGCTCCCAAGCCATCTCACAAATCTGCGTCATGGTCTCGATTCCGAGTTGAGCGTGGCCTTGGTCTCTGCCAGTTTCTTGACATTGTCCTGTCTCGCCAATGTAGTTTGGCAACGAACCATTATCATTGGCGTGCATAAAGTAATCTATTGATGCTTGATAGACATTCTTATCCTGTAGATATATGCCACACGCCATGCGCAGACGGTTTACTATTGCTCCCCAATTGCCATTAGCATAAGGGCTGTCTGCCTCAAACTTGTCCATCATAGGGAACATGACTCTGCGGACCATAGCGTCCCATTCTGGTGTCTTATAGTCACGAAGGATGGTCATTGCGCGTACAAGGTCATAGCATTGTATGGCGCATAGCGGTGCATCATGACCATCAAGGCGCTGCATTGTGGCACTGTAGGCGTTGATAATGCTGACGGCTTTCTCTCTCGCCTTATCCTTGTCGGCACCGCCTTTGGCGTAAATTTTTGCCAAATCGTGCGCTGCTTTCATGTCGCGCTCGCTGCCTCCCTTTGACGCTCTGTACTCTCCGTCGCGGGCAACGACTGCGTATGGTCCCGCCATCTTGTAGTCTAACTGCGCGAATGCGGGCTTTATTGTTACCGACATTATGGCTGCGAAGAACAGCACCTTGATTGTATGTCTAACCTTTATAATGTTCATTGTCCTAATATTTATTCGTCTGCAAAGTTTATAAAATATTCTTTTACTGCCAAGAAATATCGTTATTATCTTCTACTTTCCCAGTTCTTTCAGTCGAAGCAGCGCCTCAACATAATAGTAGTCGGCATAGTTAATACTGTAATCTATCTCTGTTCCCGCTGGCATGTTACCTACGGAGTGCATCAGGAAGGCTGGATTTTTCTCGCGACTCTGATATTTCTCGCTGCTAAGTGTGGCAAGCATCTTCTTCGCCATGCTGAGATAATGGTCTGCCTTCTTATGGTTCTTGGCGTCATCACGCACAAACTCTGACAGTTCTATGAGTCCTGAGGCTATGGTTGCTGCTGCACTGGCGTCTCGATAGGCATTAGGTATCTTTGGGTCGTCCATGTCCCACCATGGAATAGCGTCCTCTGGGAGTCGCCTGAGCATTGCGTCCGTCACCTTTTGGGCAAACTCTAGGTAGCGTTTCTCGTGTGTATAGCGATACATCATTGTGTAACCATATATCGCCCAAGCCTGTCCGCGTGACCAAAGTGTGTTGTCGCCTAGTCCCTGATGGGTGCAGTTACGCAGGTGTTTACCTGTCACAGGGTCGTAAACTGCTACATGATACACCGTAAAGTCCTTGCGAAACTGGTTTTTCATCGTTGTGTCGGCATGGCGTTTTGCTATTTCGATGTTCTCTTTCTTGCCTGAGAAGAGGAGCAATTCGAGATTTATCATGTTGTCAATGATAGTGTTATGTCCCCCGAACATGCCCACATTGCGTGGCCAGGAGAGCAATGTTCCCACCTGAGGGTTATATAATGTGGCGAGAGTATCAGCCGCTGCAAGGAGCACTTGCTTGTAATGGGCATCCTTTGTCTGTTCATATCCCTTAAGGAAAGAACCTATCATGATGAAGCCCAGGTCATGGTCATACACTGGGGTATACGCCAGATACTCCAATTCTGCCGTATATCGGGCGGCCTCTTCACGCTGTCCGCACATCCAGAGCACTCCGGGATAGAAGCCTGCGCACCACTCCTCGGGGGTCTTTACGGTGCGCAGGTTCCAGCGGTGCTGGTCAACAGCAATGTTTCGGGGTGTCATGGTGTAGTCTATTGGCGACAGTTCCTTTAGTGCCCTTTCGGTTTGCTGACGGCAGTAGGTCAGTTGTTGGTCTACGTTGACATCATGTCCCCACACGCAAACACTGTAACATGCTGCCACTGCCAGTGCAATAAAGAATTGTGCGCAATAGCCTTCATTGAGTATGTACTTGTATTTTCTATGTATTTTATTTATTTTAAGCATAAATAATGACACTTTTACTTGTTTATAATGCTCCTCGTGCAGTCTGTATATAGTTCTCGCCGCTGCCGCCACCTCTTACTATCGTCTCTTGTGGATAGATTGCCACTGTGCTCTATGCCTGCTCTGCTGTCTTTAATATATTATATGCTTGTGTTACCTTTTTATTATCCGCAGCGAGTTGTTGCTTTATGCGGTTGAAGTCATTCTGCGTATGCAGTCCGCCCAGATGGATAAAACCATGGTCTTCGTTGGTCTGTCCTGCTGCCATGCCGAAGCATGCTGACATTGCTAAGATTAGTAAAGTCTTCTTCATAATCGTTTGATTAGTGGGGTAGGTTATTTGTTTTCTGGGTACAAAATTAATAGAATTCACTCATGATGGCAAACATTTTCGACACTAATTGTTCCGATATCATTATTATGGAATTATTTTCATCTTATCAATTATGTTTCAATTAGTTAGACTTCTGTCTCGTAATTCCAGAATAATTTATTTGGACTAACATTTGTCTATTAAAGAGATATTTTATAACTTTGCATCACCTAAACATTTATACTAAACTGCATCGTCATGAAAAGACTCTGCCTGCTCATACTCGTTTTACTCTGTGTCACAGTTTCCGCCCAAGACTTCATGTTGCATTCTCTTGAAAGGGAGAGCGTAACAAGAATAGTGAAGACCGCCAGCGGCATCATGTTGCTTGGCACTGACAATGGTTTGGTAGCCTACAATGGCAAGAGAATTATGCGATTTAGTACCAACGATTGCCACCGTCCGTATAACTTCGTCAACGATATTGCGCAATTACCCGATGGAACCGTGCTCGTGGGCATGAGAAACGGACTCTATGTGGCTGACCAGCACACATATACCTGCCGCAGAATTTATCAAGAACTGAGCGACGTGGCAAGCGTAATATGCGACAAAGGCAGCGGTAACGTGTACGTAGCATGCCAGAGCGGACTTGCCATTGTGCCCCAAGACCTGAAGGAAAAGGCAAGGATTGTATCGATAGATAAATCGAACATTACGTCTGCATACAACCATATCCTTTGTGCCGCCACCGACAATAGGCAGAATATATGGTTTGCCAACAGTCAGGGGACGCTGATGTCATATAACACAAGGACGCAACGGCTGAAGCATCACATCGTGGACCACTCACTACTATCGAGCACCATAACCAGCATTGCCACCATAGGGCAACAAGTTTACATAGCCACACTCAACAGTGGACTGCTACGTTTCAACCCGAAGACGCTCGCCACAGAGAAGATTATGGGCGTGTGGTCATCTGTAAAGGAGGTTAAAAGGTATGGCAACTCGCTTTATATCTGTACTGACGGCGACGGGGCATACACGCTTCGGGGCAACACGCTAACACCACTCTATACGAAACATAACTCCGTATATTCCTGTTTTCATGACCAATCACTAGGCATGAACTGGTTTGGATATTATCAGAATGGTGCTGATAATGTCAACACATCGGCATCTCCTTTCAGGATATACCGATATAAGTCGTTCGACAGTCGCGGCATCTTTGTAAGAAGTTTCTGTAAAACTGGTCGACAGACGGTGATAGGTTCGCTCGATGGCATTTACTACATTGACGAGGGCCGCGACATTACGCTACACTTCAGCCGCAAACAGATAGGTTGCGCCATCATTACCGACATAAAATACTTTGCCGGACTCTTCATTATTGCCAGTTATGAGCACGGACTGCTGGTACTGAACCCTAGCACGCTGAAACTACAACCGCTCTTCTCGGACAGCAGATACAGCGAGACAAGTTGCAGCAAACTTGTCGTTTCACCGGATTCCTCACGCCTCTACGTGGGTAGCAGCGCCGGATTGATATGCCTGGACCGCCACTTTGCCGTCACTGAACACTATGATCAAAGGAACACTGACATCCTCGGCAACTTTATCTATGACATGGTGCTCGACCGTAGCGGCAAACTGTGGGTCAGCACATCTAGAGGAATGCGACTCTTTAACACACAAACGCAGTCGTTCCAGAACACGGGTTACCCCGAAGGCTTCTGGCATAACGTACCTAACCTCGCCTTCAGTTTCACGCACGATGGTAACATTCTTGCCGCATCTGAGACATCCCTACTCTACAGTAAGGCTGACCTATCGTCAACAAGGCACTACCCTATAATGCAACGCTACGGACTTGGCCACATCGACTTCATGCTTTCCTTTGGCGACAAATACATCACGGGCACTGACTGCGGACTATTCGTCTTCGACAACTCTTTTAATTCCTTCTGCCAATACAGCGAGGCTGACGGTCTGCCATCCGCTCGCTTTACACGCTTCACGCCACAAACTGACAAGGAGGGAAATATTTGGATGGCTAACAGAAACGGACTGGTATACATTAACGCCCAGGAACTCGCTGCACTTGCCAAGCGACGGAACGCTAAAGTCTACGTGGACGAATATACAATAGAGCGACATGGACAAACGATAGAGATTGTCTCTATGGATAATAGCAACATCAGCGTAGGCTGGAACTTCGGAACGGCACAGATATCTGTAACGCCTAACATTCTTGACTACAATGCTTTTCAGAATCGTAGGTATTACCAATGGACATTAGACGACGGTGAAGACTCGGTCACCTTCGACATGCAGGGCATAAAACTGACCAGTCTGTCGCTCGGCAAACACACGCTCAGAATACAACTGGCGGGACATCCTGAGACTATGACAGTGCTTACAGTCAGCGTATATCCCTCGACTTTATTCTACGTGGAATTGTTTGTCATAGTGCTGCTTATCATTATTGTGGTGATGGTTATCAGGCTGAATAAGCGTAAGCATGAACGAGAGAGATTGATAGAGCAAAGACACAAGATGGAAATACAATTAGCGTCAATCAACGCTGTAAACATACACAAGCAACAGGAGAAAGAACAGCACGAAAGGGAGATACAACAGAAGCAGCAGGAAAAGGAGAACCAACTGCAACATAGGGCTGAAGACTACAAAACCATGTTTGAGAAGATTGATGACTACATGAAAAAGAACAAACCGTATCTTCGTGCCAACCTGCGACTTAGCGACCTTGCAACGCACGCAGGCACTAATGCCACAACCCTATCACAGATGTTCAATGACTACCTTGGCACCACATATTTTGACTATGTAAACCACTACCGATTGGAGGAGTTCAAGTACATGATTAAAAACCCAACAAACAAGCAACTCACTATACTCGCAACAGCGGAACAATGTGGCTTCAGACGCTCCAGTTTCTTTACTGTTTTCAAAAAATTCGAGGGATGTACGCCTAACGAATGGGTAAAGAAAAATACTGGAAGAAATAATGCTGATTTTCAGTAAGTTACCATAGAGGCTAGTAATCAGGCCCAAATTACATTGTAATCACTACCTAATTACATTGTAATCAGGCCTTAATTACACTGTAATCACTACCTAATTACAAGCCTACACAATTTTCTCAATATTTTTTAGCAAAAAGATAAGTAAAAAATACTCATCATTCGTAATACATAAAACAAAAGATTATTGACCTAAACAATAGACGGTGTGCTCCATGCGAATGGCGTACACCGTTGCCTTTTTTTTCACGATGAACAACGCCCACTATTAAATTATTATAATAAAATGAGTAAAAAGTGCGGAAATTAAGATTTTATGATTAATTTTGTAAGCGATTTCGAAATTTATAAATAGACTGATGACATCAAAAATAACACTGTCGGCTATCATGCTCGCTGTGATATGCCTTTTTACCTCCTGTCTTAGCGACGACAATGAGACCGTAACGTATGACGACACAGCCGTAACCACATTCACGCTCGGTACGGTAAGGTGCTATCGTACAGTTAAATCGTATGACGGACTGAGAGACAGCACATATTCATACACATACTCCGCATCAACAATACCTGTATTTATTGACCAAGTAAACAAACGCATATATAACGAGGACTCACTATCAGTGGGGACTGACCTTTCACGCGTCCTCGTGACCGTAGCAACAAAAAACAACGGCATCGCACTGTTCAAGAATACTAATGACGAACAATGGACATATTATTCATCAGCAGACTCTGTTGACCTCTCTACAGAACGCACCCTGCGCGTGGTGTCAAGCGACGGATTAAACACCGCGGACTATAAAGTCAACATTGTACGCCACAACGAGTACGCTGACTCCTTCTCATGGAAACGCATGCCTGTAGAACAAACTATAGCCTCTTTCACAAGCATGAAGGCGGCAAAGGCTGGCGAAAAGGTGTTTATTCTCGGTAATGATGCCGCTGGCAACACAAAACTGCTTGCAACAACAGATGGCTCTTCATGGAGCGAATGCACACTGCCTACTGCTAACGCAATGAACACAGCGTCTATCACCACCATTAACGATGTACTGACAGTATACGCTGACGGCATAATCTTCTATTCTACAGACGGTGAACAATGGACCACCATTACGCCTAATACCGCTCTAAAGAATATCATCGGAGGATGCAAGGGCGAAATGTACGCCACTGCCAACGATGGAAGCATCATGGTATCTACCGACAATGGCGCAACATGGACACCTGACGCTATGGAGAGCACACAATACGTGGACAATACACAGAATCTGCCAGTGGCTGACATAACACTATTGGCTAGCACAACAAAAACTAACAGCGAGATACAACGCGTAACAGTGATAGGACGCAAGGCCGACAACAACACGGGCGAGACGGCAAATACGGCTGTAGTATGGAACAAAGTGGTAGATCCTGACCTGTCACAGACATGGACATACACTAACGTGGCTGATGAGAACAAAACTTACCGACTGCCACAAATAAAGAACATATCTGTAACAGCATATGCTGACGGCATTGTTCTCCTTGGCGACACGGCTTTAAACAACAGCGAGAAGAGCATGCCTACAATGTACTTCTCTCCTGACTACGGTGCTACATGGCACAAACAAAGCGGTATGACAACACCACAAAACGTAGCAGGATGCACCTGTAGCACTATTGTGGCTGATGGTAAAGGCTTCATATACATAATAGCAACAAAACCTGACGCTACAGAGCCCGATGCTCAATGCGTAATATGGAAAGGTAAGAAGAACAGCGTTCTTTGGAAGAAAAAGTAATAAAAACATACCATAAAGAATAATGAGACATAACCCCACGATACTGCTCATAATAGCAATACTGGCACTGTTTGGCACAACCACCAATGTGGCTGCGCAAAACGATGTAGAGTATCGCATGGAGATAGGCGCAGGCGTGGGTGCCACGGCTTATCAAGGCGACTTTAGCGACGGGTTGTTTAAAAGCATGCAACCATCGGGAGCAGTAGTCTTCAGGGCTATCATGAACCCATACATGGCGGTTAGAGTGGCTGGAATGTACACGCAAGTAAAAGGAGACGTTAAGAATACATCTACTTATTACCCAGACATCACACCTTACGGATATTCATTCAAGAATACACTGGGAGACCTTTCTGCCACATACGAATACAACTTCCTCCCCTACGGCACCGGACACGAATACCGAGGCGCAAAAAGATGCACACCATTCATATCATTAGGTATAGGTATGACCTACGTAAAAAGTAAAAACGGTACATGGGACTACGGACAAGGTGGAAACCACAGTACATCTAAAAGCATCATAACGGGGAACGTACCGCTGGGAGTAGGCGTAAAATACAGAATGGGAGACAGACTAAACCTCTCACTCGACTGGCAGATGCACTTCTCATTCAGTGACTATATCGATGGGGTAAAAGACCCATACCGCATAGGCAGTTCAGGATTATTTAAAAACACCGACTGCTACTCTACACTGATGTTCGCAGTAACATACAGTTTCTCTCCTAAATGTCCAAATTGCCAAAAAGAAAGATAAATGATAGATCCAAACAGAATTCCACAGCATATAGCCATCATAATGGATGGCAATGGGCGCTGGGCCACAGAACGTGGAAAACCACGTAGTTACGGACACTCTGCCGGTACTGACACTATACGCCAGATTACAGCGGACTGCGTGCGTCTCGGCGTTAAGTACCTTACACTCTATGCCTTCTCTACAGAAAACTGGAACAGACCAGTAGAGGAGGTTACGGCTCTAATGGACCTGGTACTGAAGAACCTTACCACTGAGTTATTCGACAAGAATAATGTACGCTTCCGCGTCATCGGAGACCGCTCACGCATGCCACAGGCTGTGCAAGACCGACTGAAATACACGGAGGAACATACTGCATCATACGACCGCATGACAGTAGTCATGGCTCTGAGTTACTCTTCACGTTGGGAAATATCTAACGCTACAAAACTAATTGCAGAAAAGGTGAAGAACGGTGAGATGAACCCAGAGGATATTAACGAAGACACACTCTCCGCACACATGACAACGGCTTTCATGCCTGACCCGGACCTGCTGATACGAACAGGAGGCGAACTGCGAGTATCTAACTACCTGCTATGGCAGATAGCATACTCTGAACTCTATTTTACTCCAGTATATTGGCCAGACTTCTGCAAGGACGACCTGGTGAAGGCTATAGAGAGTTATCAGTCTAAACAAAGACGATTCGGAAAAACAGAGGCTCAGATAGAGGCAGAAGCAGAAAATAACGCAACACAGAAGTGAGATTTCAAAAACACAATATGCTTTCAAAAAGACACTTTGTCATAACGCTTGCGCTAATGCTATGCACTGGCATGGCTATGGCTCAGGAGAAAATTATAAACCCAGACATATCATACGCCTCTAAGGTTAAGATGTGTACAATAGCAGCACTGCGAGCCAGCGGTGTGGACGGATATGAAGAAAGTACGCTTACAAACATATCTGGACTGGCAGTTGGCCAAGAAATCAGTGTGCCTGGTAGCGAGATTACAGATGCCGTAAAGAGATACTGGAAGCACGGGCTGTTCTCTGAAGTTAAAATAGCAGCAGACTCCATCGTTATGGACTCTATTTATCTGCACATATACCTCAAAACAAGACCGCGAGTAAGCGCTATTAACTTCTACGGACTGAAGAAAAAGAGCGAGCGAACTGACATGGAGCAGAAACTCGGACTGCTGAAAGGATCGCAGATCACGCCTAACATGATTAAACGTGCTACTGTCTTGGCACAACGTTATTTTGAAGGCAAAGGATTCAAAAACGCAGAGGTCAACATAAGACAACGTGATGACGTCATGGAGAAAAACCATGTCATACTCGATGTTGAAGTGGACAAGAAGCAGAAAACGAAGATTAAGCACATTGTCATTGATGGCGCGAAAGAAATTAAGGAGAAAACGCTGAAAGGCACAATGTTCAAAAAGGGCGCTCTGGGAGACCTCTACGAGGTAAACAAACTCAACAATATATTCAAGAAAAAGAAGTTTACCCCTGAGCGATACGATGAAGCAAAAGAGAAACTCATAGAGAAATATAACGAACTGGGTTATCGTGACGCTATCATCGAAGCAGACAGCACTTCGTTCTATGACGATAGACACGTGAACGTGTATTTCAAGGTATATGAAGGTAAAAAATATTATCTGCGAAACATTACGTGGGCAGGTAATACTGTTTACCAGACCGCTGCGCTCACAAGAAGTTTGAATATGAAAAAGGGTGACATATATAATAAGGTGTTACTCAACAAACGTCTGAAAGAGGATGAAGATGCCGTAGGTAACCTTTACTGGAACCATGGATACCTGTTCTGCGACATACAACCTATAGAGATTAACGTAGTCGACGACAGCATTGACGTGGAGATACGCGTGGTGGAAGGACCACAGGCACACATCTCACATGTTCGCATTTCTGGTAATACACGTCTGTACGAAAAGGTCGTACGTCGCGAACTGCGCGTTAAACCGGGTGACTTGTTCTCTAAAGATGCCTTAATGCGTTCTGCACGAGAGATCGCATCAATGGGACACTTTGACCAAGAGAAGGTACAACCAGACATTAAACCTAACGCTGAAGACGGAACTGTGGACATCAACTGGCCATTAGAGCAGAAGTCTAACGACCAGATTGAGTTCTCACTGGGCTGGGGACAGACGGGTGTCATAGGAAGAATAGGACTAAAACTCAACAACTTCTCTATGGCAAACCTATTCAACAAGAATAAGGAACACCGCGGAATACTACCTGTAGGCGATGGCGAGACACTGTCTATAGGTGCACAGACTAACGGTACTTACTATCAGTCTTACAACATTTCCTACTCCACTGCATGGTTTGGAGGAAAGAGGCCAATACAATTCAGCGTTGGAGTGTTCTACTCTAAGCAGACAGACGTAAACTCGAACTACTATAACTCAAGTTGGTACAATAACTATAGTTACTACTATGGTGGTTACGGGTCATCATACAATTACTCAAACTACGAGAATTACTATGACCCTGACAAGTACGTACAGTTACTTGGCGGTTCAATAGGTTGGGGTAAACGACTACGTTGGCCTGATGACTACTTCACACTGACGGCAAACCTATCATACACACGTTACATACTGAAGAACTGGAACTACTTCCTCGTAAGCAACGGTAACTGTAACAACCTTAACCTTGGATTGACATTGGCTCGTTCTTCAACGGACAACCCAATGTTCCCACGTAGCGGTTCATCGTTCGAACTTTCCGTAACGGCTACTCCACCATGGTCTTTATTCAACAACAAGGACTATGAACACCTTGCCACGAACTCGCAGTCAGCAACATATGCTGAAGAACAACAGGAGAAATATCGATGGATTGAGTACCACAAGTGGAAGTTTAAATCAAAGACCTACACCGCACTCTCAAGCGCAACGAAGTGTTTCGTGCTCATGACACGTGTTGAAATGGGTATCCTCGGTTCATACAACAAGTACAACAAGTCTCCGTTTGAAACGTTCTATATGGGTGGTGACGGTATGTCAGGCTACTCAAGCAGTTACGCAGAGGAGACCATCGGACTGAGAGGTTATGAGAATGGCTCGCTCACTCCATACGGATATTCTGGCTACGCCTATGACAGATTCTCTCTCGAACTGCGTTATCCATTCATGCTCGGAAACACTACCATCTATGGTCTGGGCTTTGCAGAGGCTGGTAATGCGTGGAACGACACCAAGAACTTCAACCCATTCGACATGAAACGTTCCGCAGGCTTCGGCGTTCGCATCTACCTTCCAATGGTAGGACTTATGGGTCTTGACTGGGCATACGGCTTCGACAAAGTGTACGGAACAAAAGGCGGAAGCAACTTCCACTTCATACTCGGTCAGGAGTTCTAAAATTACATAAAACATAATTTAAGGGGTGGCGCTATAAAGCACCACCCACAACAGAAAAAATATTAAGTTATGAAAAAGTTCTTCCTAACACTCATTGTGGCGTGTGCGGCTATGGCAGCAAATGCACAGAAGTATGCTCTAATTGATATGGAGTACATACTGAAGAACATACCAGCATACGAGCGTGCCAACGAACAACTAACACAGGTTTCTAAACGTTGGCAAGCGGAAGTGGAGGCACTTAACACTGAAGCCTCTACCATGTATAAGAACTATCAGAATGAAGTAGTATTCCTATCACAGGAACAAAAGCAGAAGAAGCAGGAGGCTATAATGCAGAAAGAGAAGGAAGCCGCCGACCTGAAGAAGAAATATTTCGGACCAGAAGGCGAACTTTTCAAGAAGCGTGAAAGCCTTATGTCACCAATACAAGAGGAAATATACAACGCTGTTAAGGAGGTTTCCGAATTGCGAGGCTATCAACTGGTGTTAGATAGAGCCTCTGATAATGGCATCATCTTTGCTTCGCCACGTATCGACATCTCTAACGAAGTACTACAGAAACTCGGATACTAACATCCTACTTGTGTGTTGATGTTTTTACATCATGCGCTGAATATTAGTATGTCGCACGCTGAATATTAGTACATTGCACGCTGAATATTGATACGTTGCATGCTGAATATTAGTACATTGCACGCTGAATATTGATACGTTGCATGCTGAATATTGATACGTCGCACGCTGAATATTAGTACGTTGCACGCTGAATATTAGTACATCACATGCTGAATATTAGTACATTGCACGCTGAATATTAGTACATCGCACGCTAAATATTAGTACGTCGCACGCTGAACACCGATATATCACATGCTTAATATTAAAAATAATTAATAACATAAACAATAGAAAAAACAAAAATGAAAAAGACAATCATTGCGCTCGTTGCAGTATTCGCTATGGCACTCAGCGCAAACGCTCAGAAGTTCGGTCACGTTGATACACAGAGCATCATGCAGACCCTTCCTGAACTTACTAAGGTTAACGGTGAACTGCAGGCTATAGCACAGCAGTATGACAACGACCTCAAGGCTATGCAAGAAGAACTGCAGCGTAAGGCCGAGGAATATGATAAGAATAAGGCTACGATGAGCGCTACTGCACAGCAGGAACAGGAGAAGACTCTACAGGATATGTATGCAAAGATACAGCAGACCGCTCAGCAGAACCAGCAGAACTTACAGAAACAGCAGGCAGAGAAATTCCAACCTATACAGCAGAAGGTAATGACTGCCATACAGAACGTAGGTAAGGCTGGTCAGTACACATACATCTTCGAACAAGGGGCTGTCCTTTACATTGGTCCAAGTTCAAAGGATGTTACATCTGAAGTAAAGGCTGAGATCAATAAGTTGAAGTAAATTCGGTGTTTAGCAGTATAGTTGTTTAGCGGTTTAGCGATTTAGTTAGTTATTTAATGGCATAGTTAATATGGGGAAAGAAATCAGAACTTCCCTAACAACCAAATAACTAACAAAACCACCCAACCTCTAAACAACTAGCCGCCTAAACAACAAAACGACTAAACAACCTAATCATGAAAAAAACAATCTTAACCCTAACCCTCCTTCTCGTTACTGCCCTCACAACGATGGCACAAAACGTAAAGGTGGGTTTTTTCAGTTATAAGGAAGTGCTGCAATCCATGCCGGCATACAGTGTGACGGTTGCTAACATGGATAAACTGCGCAAACAATACGCTGATGAACTGAGTGCAGCCCAAAAGGAATTCAACGAGAAGTATGAATTGTTCCTTGACCAACAGGCTTCACTCGCCGAATCAATACGCCAAAAGCGACAAGCAGACCTGCAGACAATGCTTGAACGAAACGAACAGTTCAAGAAAGAATCAGAAAGACTAATGTCACAGGCAGAGAAAGAGGCAATGGCTCCACTGCACGAAAAGGTAAAGGAAGCCATTAAGAAGGCTGGCGAACAAGGTGGCTATATTGTTATTCTTAACACAGATAGCGATGCTTGCCCATACATTGCCCCATCTGTTGCTGAAGATGTAACCCCTAAACTCTTAGAGTTAACAAAATGAATGCTCCTATCGGTGTCTTCGACTCAGGCTATGGCGGACTGACAATCCTGCAACAACTACGACAACGTTTGCCTGAACACGACTTCATATACCTTGGCGACAATGCGCGAGCACCTTACGGCTCACGCTCTTTCGATGTGGTATATGAATTCACGCGTCAGGCTGTCATGCGACTGTTTGACATGGGCTGCCACCTTGTAATTCTCGGATGCAACACCGCATCAGCAAAGGCTTTACGCTCAATACAACAGAATGATCTCCCTATATATAATAAGGAGAAATATGGCATTGAGATGAACACCGCATCAGGCTGGCGAGGCAACAGGGTGTTAGGTGTAATACGCCCTACTGTGGAAGTTATAGGAAGCCTTACGAAGTCACGACACGTAGGTGTTGTAGCAACAGAAGGTACTGTACGCTCAGAGAGTTACACATTGGAAATAGCAAAGTTTCATCCCGACATTACCGTAACAGGTCAAGCATGTCCGCTGTGGGCAGCAATAGTAGAGGCTGGCGAGGCAGAAAGCGAGGGGGCAGAATTCTTTGTTCGCAAACGAATTATGCAACTATTGGATAAAGATCCCCAGATAGACACCATTATACTTGGCTGTACCCACTACCCATTACTGATGAATGCCATACGCAAAGTCACACCACCCAACATCACCATTGTGCCGCAGGGCAAATATGTGGCGGCATCATTAGATAATTATCTTAAACGTCATACGGACATGGCGGCACGATGCAGCATGGGTGGAACGATACAATACTATACGACAGAGTCACCAGAACGCTTTAAGGAGTGCGCGGCAATGTTCTTGCATGAAGACATTGAAGTGGCACACATTGACCTTTAGCGAAACCCACAATCGAAATTCTATAATGCCGCAACACAAGGAAATTCCTTCGATGCGGCATTTTTTTATACTATATTCGGAGTTAAAAGGTAAGTACAGTGTAATTACTACAGTAAACACACACTAAAACGCGTTATTTGCTATTCGATATAACGATACCAACATTCGATTATTCCGTGAATAATCATTTGTCAATATACGAAATTAGCAATACCTTTGCACCGCGATTAAGAAAGAGAACAAAGAAACAAACTTGAACAACAATGGAACTAAGACAATTGCGTGCTTTCGTAAAGGCTGCCGAAACGCTTAATTTCACAGAAGCAGCAAGAGCGCTGTGTGTTACGCAGAGTTCATTCTCACAGTCTATTAAAATGCTGGAAGAAGAACTTAACGTTACTTTGTTTCATCGCAACAGCCACGAGGTCAGTCTTTCACAGGCTGGCATAGAACTGCTTCCCTTTGCCCGACAGACACTACAGCAGGCAGACAACTGCGTCAACCGCATGAACGACTTGCTGGGACTTAGGGCGGGAACACTTAACGTTGGAGTGACACACTCATTCAGTATGCTGCTCAATGAATGTATAATGCAGTTTCACAAAACTTATCCAGGCATAAAACTTAACGTCTATTACAAGACTATGGACGAACTGATGGACATGTTATCCAAACGTGAAGCCGACTTTGTACTGTCTTTTAAGCCCTATGAGTCTTATCCACAGATAGAATCACACATACTGTTTGACGACCGTCTGTCTGCTATAGTAAGAGAAGACCATCCACTGGCAAAGTACAAACGAATCAGCGTACACCAACTTGCCGACTATGATTTGGTTCTGCCAACTAAGGGACTACAGGCGCGCAACACGTTAGAAGCAATGGTAAGTAAGCGCAGTTTGGAACTAAACACCATAATACAGATGAATTCCGTCAACCCACTGCTGCGACTAGTACGCAACTCTAACTATGTTACTGTGCTATCAAGTGCGGCAATAGAGACAAGCAAAGGACTGTGCGCCATACCTATAGACGAACCTGAGGCAACAATGACGGGGTCTTTCCATATACTAAAAGAATCATATAAGAAAGAAGCAACAAAAGAGTTTATACGTCTGCTCTGCGATACTAACGCTATCAAAAACAGACTTTACTCATGGATGTAAGTGACAATAAAAAAAATAATAAATACAGTAAATAATTAAACAACTATGACATCACTTTTCTTGGCAGCGGCCAGGGCTGCCGCATCATCAACAATTGATTACAACGAATGGATGATTTGGGCATGTATAGCCCTCACGTTGATTATTGCATTTGGCAAACAAACACTACATTGGCTGATTGCAATCAATAAGAAATACAACATCATAGGCTGGGACGAAGGAAAAGAAATAAAAATAGAGTGGAATGAGTCACGTTAAGAATTGTAAGACTGCCGACGAGGTACACCTGAGACTAAAGGAGATAGCCTTATTCCTATCACATTACGCTGCTTCACTGCTTGCCTGTGGCACTACAACTATACGTATTGAGAAAAACGTAGAACGCATAGCAGAGTCGTATGGCACAAGTGCCGAGGTAACGATATTCCCGCTCCACATCATGATGACAGTGTGGGATGGTGACCATAACCATTCTTACACTAACAACGAGCGCATCAGCACTGGCGGACTGAACTTTGAGCAGAACAGTAGTCTCAGCACACTTAGTTGGCGTATTGCTGACAGACACTTGCCACTGCCCGTAGCCAACCGCATGCTGAGATACCTTACTACGCGCAAGAGACTCAACAAATGGCTCGTTTTAATTCTAGTAGGCTTTGCCAACGCATCCTTCTGCCGATTGTTTAACGGTGATGCCATTGCAATGCTTATCGTATTCATCGCTACCATAGACGGTTTCTACTTGAAGAACAAGTTACATTCCATGAAGGTCGACATACGCGTGGCTACCATCATAGCGGCATGCTTCTCCGCTGTAATAGCAACATCTGGCTATGTTTTCCATTTAGGTAACACCCCAGAGATAGCCCTCGCCACCAGCGTACTGTATCTCGTACCAGGAATACCATACATCAACGCCATCAGCGACCTTATCTACGGCCATTACATCTGTAGCATCTGTCGCTTCATTACAGCCATCATCCTTACTGGTTGCCTTGCCATAGGACTATGTTTGGCGATAATCATGATGAATGTAGAATTCTTCTAAATTACCATAAATAGAAAAAGTTTAAGTTATTAACAATTTGCGGGCCACCTGCCTTAAGGGTTACTTTTACTCATAACCATTCCACCTTAAGGCGGGGCACCCGTTTATCGGGGCTCTGGTTATAGGTTCAAAGGGGTTTATGTCTCATAAGACTTACGACAAGACAAATACTAAAAGCCCAAACCTTCACCCCAAAAAACAATAGCACAATGTTTCTTCTCGAACTAATAGAAGACGGTTTCTTCGCAGCCATTGCCGCTATAGGTTTCGGCAGCATAAGTAACGTTCCTCTTAAGGCATTCTCTGGCTGTGCACTGCTTGCCGCCATGGGTCACGCCACACGTTACGCCCTCATGAACGGAGCAGGATGGTCCATTGTCCTCGCTGCCTTCGTTGCATCACTCGTTATAGGTTTTATGTCCATTCCCTTCGCTCGTTGGTGGCGTTGTCCTGCAGAGTCTCTCTCTTTCCCCGCTCTGCTACCAATGATTCCAGGTATGTACGCCTATCGTACTGTTGAATCACTCGTAAGATGTCTTACTGACATACCAGAAGAAGAGTTTTACCATTACAATTACCTTCTCTGCTATAACGGTATGATGACCGTTACCATCATCGCACTTATGGTAATAGGTGTTACCGTACCACTCTTCATTTTCGGAAACATCCCTTATGCTGTAACGCGCAAAAGGAAGCACATAGGTAAATAATAATTACCCAACACACAAAATATTAACGGTGACAATTTATACAGCCACCATTTAATGAACGCGCTAATTCTCTTCTCTGAAGGATTAGCGCGTTTCTATTTACCAAGGGTAGTTTCCATAATTTACCATTTTTGCCCACAAAACTCTCCTTTAGCATATCTCGCTGATTATAAGAATATTACGCACCCTCTCAATAATATATATCTTTTTTCTCAGTAATCACTATGCTTTTACTAGGTAATCACTACCTAATTACGTGGTAAAAGCATAGTGATTACAATGCAATTAAGCACATTTTCTGCGATTTCCCTAATTTACCATTTTTGCAACTACGATATCGTTACACTTCTTCTCTTACTTACACGTTGAACTCGATAATAGTTTCGGAATATAACAAAGGTAATTAATAGATTAAGCCTAAAGTAAAAAAGTCTGGATTTTATTTTGCGTCTTCAGATTAAATCATTACCTTTGCTTTAGATTTTACTTAGTGGGTTTTATCGCCACTTAGTAATGTTGAAAAAATAACTTACGCACTTTTTACCTCTGATTGCCGAGAGATTTTGGGGAAATGAAGATGGTTGCCCTCCCCCGACAAATGGGGGGAGAAGCGAAAGCGGAGCGGGTCGATGCGAGCATCGTGACTGATGAATAGCCACAAAATAGCCAGCAAGATGAGATAAAAAACGCGTAACGCAATATCACTCTAACTATAATAAAATTGATTAAGTGACGGTAAAAAAATAACTTGGTACAATTTAACGAGGTAAATAATGTCTAAGATAAAGTTGTCTTGTCACATCTTTTTGGATATTTTGGAGCCATTCATCAGTCACAATGCTCGCATTGGTCCATCTTCATGTCTTCAAACTATCTCAAAAATCTATGACATAAATTATACCAATTTATTTTTTCACCGTCACTAAGTTATTTTTTAAACATTACTTACAGTCTAATAACCTATAATTATTTGCATAACCCCATCATGCAGAGACTCTTTTACCTGCTGTCAGTAACAAGAACGGTACTGACATGCATTCTTCTTATATTGCTCTCTTTGTCTGCCCCTACCCAGGCGCAGACAAAGAGAGCGTTGCTTATTGGCTTAGGGCAGCAGCAGGATAGTGCGTGGGGCAAGATAAATGGCGATAAGGACGTGCCATACGTAAGGGCCCTTCTGAAGGATGCTGGCTACCGCCACATCACCGCGCTGGTTAATCAGCAGGCTACAAAGGCTGCAATTGTAGGGGCTTTCAAGAAGTTGGCAATGGTATGTCGGGAGGGTGACGTGGTGTACGTGCATTATTCTGGGCACGGACAGCAGATGACAGACCGCCACAATGACGAAAGGGACGGACTGGACGAGTGTTGGATTCCTTACGATGCCATGCGCAGGGCAAGCCGTACGTATCACGGTGAGCGCCACCTTACGGACGACGAGGTTAACGTTTACCTCAACGCCATACGCCGAAGGATTGGCAACAGTGGCAGGATGCTTGTCGTCTTAGACGCCTGCCACAGTGGCGACGCTACGAGGGAGGACGAAGAGCAGGACTGCGTAAGGGGCGTGGAGGACACCTTAATGGTTGACGGACAGTGCGCACGAGGCACCGAAGAGGCGTTCGAAGCAATGAAGTCGTTCTTCACTAGCGAGAGGGTTGTCAACCCGAAGGCTGTTCCATTACCTGAAAAGTGGATAACCATTAGCGCATGCAGGAGCAACCAGAAGAACACGGAGATGAAGAATCCGCCTATGGGCAAACTGACTTACGCCCTTTGCCAGGAGATAAGGAGGGGCGATAGGGTTAACAACGAGGAGTTGATGAGGAGAATAAGAAAGGTAGTAAGTAGCAATACACGCAGCAGTTCGCAATACCCTGAACTATCGGGGGAGGACAAAGACAGATATTACATAATCGATATACTGAGCAAATGATGGCGAAGATAGGACCTATGCGCACTCGGTTGCAGGAGAAGGAGGCTCGCCTAGTGATGGGCATGAACACAAATGACAGGAAGATACAGCAGGAACTGTACGACTATTGCATGGATTATTTCCGGGAAAACCACCGGGGTGTATTCTTTGCTGATGACGAAACTGCTGACGAGATTTTCCAACGCACCTTCATCACGTTGTGGGAGCACATTGATAACGGTAAGATTTCCACGGACCGTGGCATCGTTATGGGCAAGAATGGCGAGCCTTTGAAGTGCAGCATACTGACATACTTCATGGGTATAGCGCGCATTAAGTATAAGGAATGGGTAAAAAACAATCCGTACTACGCTGACCCTGAAACGGTATGGAGAAGACGTAACGCTGCAGAACGCTTCAACGAACAGGAGTATATTGACGCTCTATACGACACTGAGGGGGATACTATGCACGACATCATTGCCGACGTTATCGCCCACATGTCGGTACGCTGCGCCGAGATACTGCGCAAGTTCTATTATGAGGAGAAGGACCTGGACATCATTCTCAACGAGATGCCCACGATAACATCAAAGGACGCTCTGAAGACGAAGAAGTATAAGTGCATGGAATCACTACGCACCTCGGCACAGAGCATTTATAATACTTACCTAAAATCATAAGACGACAACACCATGGACAAGGATACGCAAGACAGAATTGATGACTTCCTGCTCCACAAGGACACGTGGACGGAGAAGGATAAGACGCTGTTCATGAAATGGATAGAGGAGAAGGAGGAGAGAAGGAGGCAATACGAGTTCACGAAGTTGGTTATTGCGAGCGTAAGGAGCGCTTCGAGCAAGGCGGAGCAGACGAATGGTTTCCGCAACACATACTACCAAGCAATGCAACGAAGAAAGCGTAGAGCGATGGTGAGCATAAGCATTGCCGGCATAGCCGCTGCGTTGGTGATAGGATTCTTCGTGGTCCCTCCACTGTTGCAAGGTGACGCTGCTGACGATGGTAACGTGCGTGGTGGCGACGATGTTTTCGTACCATGCGACAGCACGATGAAGGATTCCGTGACCTCCCATGCCACAACACCTCATAAGTAACAAGATAATGAAAGCCATACACTATATATCCTCTTTCGTGTTGACTATGCTTCTCTGGCTATTGTCAGCGCAATGCGTGCGTGCTCAAGATAATCCCTACAGGTACGGCAGTCCTATGTATTGGCACAGGCAGAGCACGCTTGACACTGAAGCGGGAAAACATGAAGCAGCATACGAGGACTTGAAAAAGGCTGAGAAGGGCTACGGGGAAATGGGTGACATGAACCTTCAGGCGCAAATGCTGCAATCTATTGGATTCATGGAGATGCAATGGGGAAAATGGGACGAGGCTAAGGAGCATTACCTTGAGGCTTTAAGGATGGCGCACGAGGAGAAAAGCGACATTGCCCAAGCGATTATACTGACCAGCCTGCTTAAACTTTGCAGAATGACGGGCATTAAGGAAGACTACAACCACTACGAGAGTAGCCTGGACTCGCTGTACTTTGCCTCACAATCACCACAGACACATATCATATTCCACATGTACTGGTTTAACTTTTACATCGAAAACAGAGAGTTGGTGATGGCTGAAGTTTATCTGAAGGAATACTGGGAAAGCGCACAGAAGTTGAATTTCATTGAAAGAGAAAACGCTAAATTGCTGTACTATGCTTCGTATATGACCCTTGAACAACTTCGGGGAAATATGCAAGAAGCCATCAAATACGCTAAGGAATACGTAGAACAAACTAAGAAACTGGAAGGGGAAAACAGCGAAAAATATTATCAGGCATACAAAAATCTGTGTACTCTGTACTCTCAGATGAATGACAATAATGCTGCTCTCGCCTGCCTGGATAGCCTTGAATACGGCGTAGGCTATCCGCATCAAGACAAAGAAATGATTGCTGCCTTCTATAATATAAAAGGTATATGTTATTTCAACCTCCATAACTATGACAAGGCCATAGAATGTTTTGACCGTGCTTACTACGCAGTGCCTGATAAAAAAGCGGAGGACTCGGCTGAGAAATTCAAGAGTTTGCAGTACAAAGGCGAGGTGTACTATAAACAAAAACGATACGCGGAGGCGTTTGACATATACAGAAAATATGCTGAAATAATAAAGAACAAACACGGCGAGACGTCAAACCTGTATCACCTCACACTGTTCCAATTAGCCAATATAGAGGGAGCATACGGCAACACTGACAAGGCTGACAGCCTGTTTCGTCAAGCAATGGGGCGTATGCTTGCCAACATGAGGCTGTCATGGCGCTACTCTACTGCCTCACAGCGCGAACAGTTGTGGAATGATGCTCTGAAATACCTGCCATGCACATCGGCTTTCGCTATGAGATATGGTTTTCAAAACAACGAACTGACGGAGATATGTTATAACGCCATGCTCTTTACAAAGACCTTGTTACTCGAGACTGAGAGGTCGGTTGTCGACATAATACGCAAGGAAGGAACTGAGAAGGACATTGCCGACTATCGCTTGTTGTACGCTATTAACAACAAACTGCAGGCTATGAAAAGCAATTACACGCACAACAGACACGAGATTGACAGCCTGACCTTCATGCAAAGGAATTTAGAAAAAAGGCTGAGCAACAAGTGTAAACCCTACAAGGAGCGTAACGCTTTCATTGACCTAGATTACCAAACGGTTAGAAACAGACTGGGAGAGAACGAGGTTGTGGTGGACTTCTCTGACTATACGGACGGTGACTCCATTCATAAATATGATGCCTACATCTTCAAACGCGACATGGAGCACCCATTCCTCGTACGGTGTTTCCTGCAACAGCAACTGGATTCGCTGCTTGATGGCGCACCAAGTTTTGTGCTTTACAACCAAGAACTGACACACGACGATGCTACAAAACTGCTATGGGGGGCTATACGGGAGCACGTAAAGGAAGGGAGCACAGTGTATTACATACCTTCTGGCGCAATACACAGCATATCCTTAGAGGCACTTCCGCTGACTGACGGCACTACTCTAGGGCAGCATTACAACTTCATTAGGCTTACATCGGCTAGAGAACTGGGGAGAACGCATCGTAACCTGCCTGTAGACAAGACGGCAACACTATACGGTGGACTGAAATATGACCTGTCTCGAGAGACGATGGAGGAGAAAAGTAGGAGGTACAACAAACCCGACTTAGCGTGGATGATGCGCTCTGAATACGGCGATAAAGGCTTCAAAGACCTGCGACATACGCAAAAAGAAGTGGAGAAGATTGGTCTAACGCTGCGCAACGGTGGATATTCCGTCACCACATACATAGGGACTGAGGGCAATGCAGAATCGTTTATCGCCATGAACGGCAAGGCTCCGGCTATCATTCACATAGCAACTCACGGGTTCTATTATACTCCCGACGAGGCTAAAAATAAGGATTTCCTAAAAGGTTACACCGATGCTATGTCGCTATCGGGACTGGTTTTCGCTGGTGGCAATGCCGCATGGCTGGGCAAAAACAAAAAGATGTTTGCGCTGGGCGGCATACTTTCGGCAAAGGATATTGCCTACCTTGACCTCAGCGGCACTGACCTTGCGGTGCTTTCTGCATGCAAAACTGCGCAGGGCAAGGTTACCTCAGAGGGTATCTACGGACTGCAACGCGCCTTTAAGAAGGCTGGGGTCGGCACAATTGTAATGTCATTGTGGAGCGTTAACGACAAGGTGACGTCTGAATTCATGACTACCTTCTACGAGAGGTTAACCGATCGTGCCAATGCTTGGGACAAGCGCAAGGCG
Source organism: uncultured Prevotella sp. (assembly GCA_934272845.1). GTDB lineage: Bacteria > Bacteroidota > Bacteroidia > Bacteroidales > Bacteroidaceae > Prevotella. Next base: position 13,228 of record CAKQSF010000008.1, on the reverse strand, counting down.
TTTGAACAGGCGAAAGAGATAATAAGGAAGAAGCATCCTGACCCATTCCTGTGGGCGGCATTCGTGATGTTAGACTAAAAATATGCTCTAAAAGTATGTTAATACTGACACAAAAAAGGTGTGAACTCCTCATGGACGGTTCACACCTTTTGACTATTTACTGCATTTGGCAGACTGAGTTTTTATTAATTCTGCCTACGTTTTATTAACCACAAAACATGTTTCCACTTACTCTGCGCTGCATTATTATTTTGCTCGAACCATTTCGAGCAAGTCCTCACCAGTGAGTTTATGGCTCATATCGGTGCTTTCGAGTATGTCTTGCACAAGTGCCTGCTTGCGTTCATGCAGACGTTGTATTTTTTCTTCTATCGTACCCTCGGCTATTAGGTGATATACCGTGACAGCCTGCTGTTGTCCTATGCGGTGAGCACGGTCCGTAGCCTGGGCCTCTATGGCGGGGTTCCACCACGGATCAGTGTGGACGACATAGTTGGCACGAGTAAGATTTAGACCTAATCCGCCTGCTTTCAGCGAGATAAGGAACACTGGACATGAACCTTTCTGAAACTCTTCCACCAGTTCTTGGCGTGTCTTAATAGGCACCGAACCGTCTATGTACAGATACTTTATGCCCTCAGCGTCAAGTGCCTTCTTTATCAAAGCAAGGTAAGATGTGAACTGCGAGAAAACTAGTACACCACCGTTCATCGTTCCGTTCTTCTTAACGGTAAGTCCATCGATGATAGTCTCAAGCAATTCGAGTAGCGCAGTAATCTTAGAACCCGACTTATCACCGGCTCCCTTGCGGCCTTCTTCCACCAAACGGCAGTCGCAAGAGTACTGGCGCAGACGCGTAATCTCCGAAAGTGTGTTCATAGACACTTTGCCTCCGCCCTCGCTTAGCAACAAAGCCTCGGCCTTGCGACGCAGCACTTCATAAACCAGCATTTCCTCCTCGCTCAGCGTAACATGCTGATATATCTCCTCCTTGCTTGGAAGTTCCTTCGCTACTTTGTCCTTAGTACGGCGTAACATGAAGGGTTTCACAAGGCGATCAAGTTCCTTCTGCATCACTTTATCACCGTTCTGCTCTATCGGAATGATAAAACGACGACTGAAATCCTCGAAACTTCCCAGCAGACCTGGGTTGACAAACTGGAAGAGATTCCACAGTTCGCTGAGATGATTCTGTACAGGTGTACCTGTAAGCATCACGCGATTATCACTCTTCAACTGCATTGCCACAGCAGAAGTCTTCGCTCCACGGTTCTTTATTATATGCGCCTCATCAAGACATATAGTTGTCCAGTGCTTCTCTGTCAGCGCATCTTTCACACTGAGCAGCAGGCCATAGGTGGTTATAACGACATCACCAGCCTTAGCATTATTAACAAGCGCATCACGATTATCTGCAAAGTTGAGGAGTGATACATTCAATGACGGGGCGAACTTCTCAAACTCCGTCTTCCAGTTTGGCGCAACTGACGCTGGGGCTACAACGAGTGCAGGCCCTTCATCCGCCTTTGATAGCAGGAAAGTAATGGTCTGTATCGTCTTACCAAGGCCCATATCATCGGCTAACAACGCTCCCGCACCCCACTTATTAAGGCGTGACATCCAGCAGAATCCCTCCTTTTGGTAGTTACGCAATGTTGCGTTAAGCGTCTTAGGAACATCTGGTGTATAGTTGCTGGCGTCCTTAATGCGTTTCCTTATCTGCTTTAGTTCATCGTCTTGCTCTAATGTCAATTCTCCTTTCAGTACTTCTGGACCAAGCAATGCAGCAGAGAATGGCGACATCTGCAGTCTTCCGTGCGAGCGTGCAGCGATGGCATTGAGTTGCGCCAACTGCTTGTGCAGTTTATCACTGATAGCAAGGAACTCTCCGTCACTGAGTTTAATGAACCTTCCCCGGCTATGGCTTACAAGATCAAGAAGTTCTGCCATGCTGACGACTTTATCCTGTTCTAGTTCCACACTACCCTCTATCTCAAACCAACCATTTTCGTTTTTCTTTATAGCACCGTTCCAGGCAGCGGACGTTCGGTTGCTTATCTTTATGTGAGCACCCTCTTTCCATTCACAGGATATTTGGTCCGTATGCTGCTGCGCATACTCTATCACAGGCAGAAGTTCATATGCTTCCAGAGTTATTGTACTGCCTATGCTACGCAACGTTAGGTTAGCCGCACTGACAAATGCCTTTGCGTTCTCGCGTTCTTTCTCCATATCGCGCTGCACACGCACGTAGTTCTTGGATTCATCACAGTCTACTATCACTTCATCTCCACTGCAAGGCTTACACTGCACACGTCCGTTCTCCAATGGGCGCACCATGACTCGCAGTTCATAGATGCCTCTCTCGGCAGGCTTTATCTGCACAGTCAACTGCGATGTTCCCTCTACTATCGGCATAGTGCTGCCTCCTTCAATAAGGTCACTGTTCACTTCTATTTTGCCACCGACGTTTGACAGGAAGTCACGCAACTGCTCCTCCGCCTCTAAAGGGAAGTGACCAAGCGACAAAAGACGCGTGTAGAAAGACTGTTGAATTGCTGATAACTGCACAAAGTCTATGCTGTAAGAGTCGCGACGCACTACAACCACACTGTCATTAGCATTCTCTACTGGCACGTTGCTACTAACATCAAAGCCGTAAGGAGTACGAGTTAGGGTTATATAAGGTGGCACTTCCGTTACCGTTACAGGAGCAAACGGTGCATAACGACCTACCAGCAGGCGCTGATCTTCAACCATTTCTGGCAGAACCCACTTCAGTTTGAGCCTATAATAATCATAATATTGCGATTTGGCATTGAGTGCTATGCGTTTGTCTGACTCGCTCATCTCCATCAGACTCATATTATAGAAGTTGTTAAGTGTCACAGTTTTTCCTGCTCCCCATGAGCCATTCTTCAAGCGTCGCTGCACTCTCACCTCTACACTATCTTCGTTTATATCGCTGAGCACATAGCCTAACCTCTCTTCTTTTACGCCCTCAGCCCCACGACTTGCACCTGTTCCGCGCATCAATTGCTCCAATACGTTCTCCCATTCCTGCTTATGATACACGGAAGTTAGCAGTTGTTTCTCACCAAAAGCAGCGTTCTGTGCAGTCAATGTCGCCTCGTCAAGAGTGAGATACTTACGCATTTCCTGCTTCAGTATAGCCCACTCCACTGGGTCTTTTACCTGTGACTTCAGCCCCATGTACTTGCTCATGAGCACACCAAGACATCTGTTCACTACGTTATCAGACTCTCGCAGTTGCTTTAGTTGGGCTTTTAACTGATTATCTGTCGCTGCATTATATAGAATACAATAGAGTGTCTTTGCTGCATCTGTGTTATAGTCTGATGGTGCCCTATTCACTCCTAACGCAGCCTTACGCCCTGTCTCTGTGCCTTCAAAGTAACAGGCGAGGATATAGAAGAAGTTTGTGATGGCAAGAGGCAGATATGTCACGCGCTTTGAGGCGTACCCTTGCTTGTTATGCAACGCTAATGCCGTTTTAAAGTGTTTGAAAGCCTTCTCATTATTGCCCCTATACATCTCGGCAATGCCTGCTATGATGCTGTGGTTCTTGTTTGTTGGCAATAGAAACTCTGGCAAATGGCCATACGCCATATAGTCATAAAGGTCGGTAAGACACCTCATTCGCTGCGACATTTCCTTGTCTTCTCCCTGTTTGTAACTTGCTAACAGCGAACGAATGTAGTTCACGTCGACCATCTTCTCATTATCAAAGATGTCGACAAGCATGTGTTCTATCTGGTCATAAAACACGAACGTAGGCAGTTTCAGCACCAAATTAGCGAAACGTTCGTCTAACATCACGGGGAGGAAGTATTCTGCTCCCACGGAATAGACGCAACTTCCGAGCAACGCATCGTCTATAGCACTGAAACTATTACATATATAATGCCAAAACACTTTTTGTATTGGAACTGGTTTCAACTCCTTTGCCCTTTCAAGGAAGTCATTTACCATGGGCTTTTCCTCATCAAACAGGTAGAGCATGCACGGCAACATCCAACACTCTTTTATAGCATAGTCGTATGAATTATTACGCCAATTGTAACTCGTCATCTTCAAGAAGCCTGCTGATACTAACTGCTTCGTTACAACAGTTACGTCCAACGACCGGTTGCCTGTCAGTTCTACCAATAACTTTCGTAATTTATTGCCAGACAGATCCTTTATGGTGAACAACGTGTATAACGTCAACAGGCACTTTTCGTCTGCTCCTAATGTTTTTATCTTGGAATAATCCATACGTTAAGTTTCTCTCTTTCTTCTATTTATTATATTTCTTTATCTTACAGTGAGTACGCCAACGCATACGCCTTTATTCTCTTCACCATGGCAAGGAGTCCGTTTGAGCGTGTTGGCGAGAGGTGTTCTTTCAGTCCTATCTTCTCTATGAAGTAGAGATCTGCATCAAGTATCTCTTTCGGCGTGTGTCCTGACAGCACTCTTATGAGTAATGCCACGATGCCTTTCACTATCAGTGCGTCGCTCTCGGCGGTGAATGTCAGTGTGCCGTCAGCCTCTTTGTCGCACTGTACCCATACGCGGCTCTGGCAACCGTCAATAAGGTTCTGCTCTGTTTTGTACTTATCGTCAAGTGGTTCTTGTTCACTTCCGAGATCAATGAGCAACTGATATTTGTCCATCCAGTCATCAAAGCCTTCAAACTCTGATATTACTTCGTCCTGTATTTCGTTTATTGTCATAACTAAAGCCCCTCTCCCGTGCCTCCCCAATGAGGGAGGAGGGATGTGGGAATAATTTGATTGTGATTTTTTTCTTTTATTTTACGCCCATATCCACCCCTATCATGCTGTGGCAAATACCACATTTCTCTCCTCCCCTGTGGGGGAGGTAAGGGAGGAGGGCCGCGCTGGCTTCTCTATTGCTTCTGTAATATGAACAGTTTGTCGCTTGGTCTTACCTTTCCTGGCACGGCAATGCTGATGCGCTGTCCCTTTTTTGCTACATCAACGGGCTTTAGGTCATAGCGTATCTCCTTCACCTCATCGATGAACATGGCTCCCGTTGTAGGACCAGTGATAAGGAGTTTGTCGCCTACCTTTATCTCGTGTGCCTCTACTTGGAATTCTGCCACTCCTATCTTAGAGAAGTATTTTATGGTCTTTGCTGCGTATACCTTCTTCTCTGTGGCCTTTGAACCGTAAGAGTCGTTCCACTCTCCGAGTGTTTGTCCTTGGTAATAGCCGTCCCAGAAGCCTCGGTTGAAGACCCGAGCGAGTCTTTCGTCCCATGCGTCCTTGGCTGCTTCGGTAAAGTGCTTAGGCTCTGTGTTGCCCTCTTCTTGGTCGGCGATGACGGCATTGATGGCCTCGCGATAGCAGCGTACCACTGTGTCTACGTACTCTGCGCCGCGTGCTCGTCCCTCTATCTTGAAGACTCTCACGCCTGCATCCATCATACGGTCGATGAAACGCACCGTCTTTAGGTCCTTTGGCGACATGATGTACTTGTTGTCCACGAGCAGTTCGTTGCCTGTCTCAGCGTCTTTTACTTCGTATCCCCTACGGCATATCTGCACACACTCGCCACGGTTGGCGGAGCGGTTGGCGTTGTGCAGCGAAAGATAACACTTGCCTGATATTGCCATGCAGAGTGCTCCGTGGCAGAACATCTCTATGCGGATAGGCTTACCGCTTGGTCCACAGATGTTTTCCTTTACGGCTTGTTCGTGTATTGCCTTCACTTGCTCCATGCGAAGTTCGCGCGCCAGCACCACCACATCGGCAAACTGTGCGTAGAATCGCAGTGCTTCCACATTGGAGATGTTGAGTTGTGTGGACAGGTGTACCTCTTGACCTACCTGTCGGCAGTACATCATCACTGCCACGTCTGAGGCTATCACGGCAGAGATTCCAGCAGCCTTTGCTGCGTCTATTATCTCGTGCATTTGCTCTATGTCCTCACCGTAGATGATAGTGTTGACCGTAAGGTATGTCTTTATGCCCTTTGCGTCGCACAGTTCTGCTATTTCCTTTAGGTCGTTGATAGTGAATGGTGCCGCTGAATGGGCACGCATATTTAACCTCTCAATGCCGAAGTAGATTGAATCTGCTCCGGCATTGATTGCTGCCGCTAGGCTCTCGCGAGAGCCCACCGGCGCCATTATTTCGTAATTTACAGTTCCCATACTGCTCCGTCTGGTGTATCTTTAATGATAAAGCCTGCTTCGTTCAGTGCGTCGCGTATCTGGTCACATGTAGCCCAGTCTTTCTCGGCACGTGCCTTGGCACGCATTCCGAGCACCATGTCAACGACTTTGCCGAATGACTGTTCTCTTGAAGCGTCGCCGCTGCCTTGTGCTGACGCTGTAAGTCCGAGTATTTCCTCGGTGAACGTGTGCATAACTTTTGACAACTGCTCTAGGTGTGCCTGCGAAATCTTAGCCTTGCGGTCTACGAGGAGGTTGACCTGATGGCATGCTTCGAACAGGTGTGAGATGACAACTGGTGTCTGCAGGTCGTCGTTCATTGCGTCATAGAGTTTCTGTTCCAGTTCGTTCACGAACTTCTCTACTTCTGGTGACGAGCCTTTTGCTGGCTGTATGCGCTTAAGGTCTTTCAGTCCTTGCATCAGTCGTGCAAAGCCCTTCTCGGCAGCCTCGAGTGCTTCTGATGAGAAGTCTACCGTTCCGCGGTAGTGGGCAGAGAGGATGAAGAAGCGGATGGTCATTGGCGAGAACGGCTTTGTTAGCAGTTCGTGCTCACCTTTGAAGAATTGGTCGAGGGTGATGAAGTTGTTGTATGACTTACCCATCTTCTGTCCGTTGATGGTTATCATGTTGTTGTGCATCCAGTAGTGCACTGCCTGATGTCCCATTGATGCCTGTGCCTGTGCTATCTCGCACTCATGGTGTGGGAATACGAGGTCCATGCCACCACCGTGTATGTCAAATTCCTCACCGAGATACTTGCGTCCCATTGCTGTGCATTCGCAGTGCCAGCCTGGGAAGCCCTCGCCTACTCCTTCTTCTTTCATCAGCCATGGCCAACGCATGATGTGTTCTGGCTGCGCTTTTTTCCAAAGGGCAAAGTCGGCTTGGTTTTTCTTCTCGCCTACTCCTGCGAGTGTGTCGCGTGAAGCGTCCTTGATATTCTCTAGGGTGCGACCTGAGAGAATACCATATTTATAGTCTTTGTTATACTTCTCTATGTCGAAGTACACGCTACCGTTGCTTACGTATGCATAGCCATTATCGAGTATCTGCTGCACAAGTTGCTGTTGCTCGATGATATGTCCCGTTGCGTGTGGTTCGATTGATGGTGGAAGCACGTTGAGTTTCTCCATTGCTGCGTTGAAACGGCGTGTGTAGTACTGTGCTATCTCCATCGGTTCGAGTTGTTCCAAGCGTGCTTTCTTGGCTATCTTGTCCTCGCCTTCGTCTGCATCGTGCTCAAGATGGCCTACGTCGGTGATGTTACGCACGTAGCGAACTTTATATCCGAGGTGCTGCAGGTAACGGAAGAGTATGTCGAACGTTATGGCTGGGCGTGCATGTCCTAAGTGTGCATCGCCATAAACGGTTGGTCCGCAGACATACATGCCTACATGACCTGGATGAAGAGACTTAAAGGCCTCCTTCTTACGTGTAAGTGTGTTGTATATTAATAGTGTCTGTTCCATGCGTGTTTTGGTTGTTTTGTTATTTTGTTGTTTAGTCGTTTAGTTGATAGTTGGTATGCAACTGTAAAGAATACTCTATACTTTCGTAACAGTATTAACTAAACCAACAAACAACAAAACAACTATATATGTTCGTTTTCATGTGATTTGCAAATTAGTTATGATTGTATTGTCAGTAATATCGCATTAATTAATAATGGCATCAACTAAACGACTAAACGACAAAACAACCAAACAACTAACTAAGTTCTAACATCCTGTTGATCGGTTTCACTGCCTCTTTCGCTATTTCTGGTGCCACCTCTACCACGGGTGCTTCGTTCTTTAGGCAGTCGCGCAGTTTCTCTAGTGTATTGAGTTTCATATACTGACACTCGTTACACTGGCATCCTACGCCTCCCTCGCTCACCTCTGGTGGCACTGGGATAAACGTGCAGTCAGGGCATGTGCGCTCCAGTTCATGCAAGATGCCCGCCTCTGTTGCGACGATGTATGTCTGTGGATCATGGTTCTGCGCATATTTCAGCATATCGGCTGTAGAGCCTTTCACCTCTGCCATGGCTAGAACTGGTGCCTTACACTCGAGGTGAGCCATGACAACGGCACCTGGGTTCTGCGCTTTCAACTGTGCTATGGCATCACATGAGAAACGTTCATGTACGTGGCAACCACCGTTCCACAGTTCCATGTTTCTGCCCGTAACGGCGTTGATGTATGAACCGAGGTTATAGTCTGGCCCGAAGAGTATCTTTGCATCCTTCGGCAACTGGTCTACCACCTTCTTTGCATTGCCCGATGTCACCACCACGTCGGTCAGAGCCTTTGTGGCAGCAGTGGTGTTTACGTACTGTACCACCATGTAACCTGGATGTTCTTCCTTCCACTTGCGCAGGTCTTCGGCATCACACGAGTCTGCGAGTGAACAACCTGCATTAAGGTCTGGAGCAAGCACCTTCTTGTCAGGAGAGAGTAGTTTACACGTCTCCGCCATGAAGTGTACACCACACATTACGATGATGTCAGCGTCTGTCTGGGCGGCCTTACGTGCCAATGCAAGCGAGTCACCCACAAAGTCTGCCACTTCCTGTATTTCGCCCACGGTATAATAGTGAGCCAATACTACAGCGTTCTTCTCTTTGCACATACGGCGTATCTCCGCCTGCATTGCCTTTATGTCTTTCTGTTCCATGTTTTCAGATGTTTTGCTATTAATCTGCAAAGTTAACAATTTATTTTCATAACTGCAAAACATCAAGTAAGTTATTTTTTTTACTCATATTACACATGAAAACTCTTTTCCTTATTTTCCCAAATTTACCATTTTCACATTTCTTAATAAGCATATTCATAACGTACTGACTTTTACAGTGTTACACATCAAAACCTCGATAACACACAAATTACGCTGTAATTAAGCCCTAATTACAGCGTGATCACTATCCTTTTACAACGCAAAAGCGCCCTGATTACATCGCAATCAGGGCACTTTTATCATGTTTCCGAAATTTACCATTTTCGGGAGTCTATCGTCCTTACCATTCTACCTTCTCTCCGAGTATCACGCCATCGGTAGCATCGTCGGAAGTGAATGGCGTGGCGCGATACTGCACACAGAGCATTACCAAGGGTTCCGTACCGTTATTGCGCACGGTGCGCTTGCCGGCTGGTGACACTCTTACTACGCTTCCCTCCTCTACTGGGAACACCTTGCCGTCTACTTGATATTCGCCCTTACCACTGAGGAAGAAATAGAGTTCCTCATGGTTCTTGTGGGTATGAAGGAAACCGCTCTCGGTGCCTGGGGCAAAGGTCTGAAATGAGAATTCTGCCGCTGCCGCACCTACGGCCTGTCCGCCAAATACCTTACCTGGTATCTTTACCTCTGGACCGAGGTTCAACACATAATCTCCGAGTTCGCTGAACTTACCTACGTTGACGGCTGCGAAATTCTCTGCCTTTGCAATTGTCTTAATCTCTTTCATAACTGTTCTTGTTTTACTGGTTTCTTGTTTACGACTGCAAAATTACTGATTATCCGCAACCTACGCAAGAAGGCACCAACTGGTAGGATAGTTACCTAAAGGTTACCATCGCTAGGTTACAAGCACTTACGAACTGCAACGTTAACCTATATTAACGTCTTTATTTTGCGCATATCAGGAAAGTTAGTTACTTTTGTATACTAATAACAATATAATATTATGAGCACTGCAATAAAAGAAAACATATTTTCTGGCTGCCCCATACGCAATGTATTGGCACGCATTTGCGACAAATGGTCCTTGCTCGTCATATACACGCTGACCCAAGAACCTACAATGCGCTTCAACGTAATCAGAAAACGCATACCCGACATATCTCAGAAGGTGTTGACAAGCACACTGAGAACATTGGAAACCGATGGCTACATAACACGACGGGTGTATGCCGAAGTGCCGCCAAGGGTGGAATACTCACTCACGCCACGTACATACACTTTACTTCCCATTATCAACAACCTCATAACATGGGCGCAAGACAACATGGCGGCGATAATTAACGACCGAAATGCCAATGCCTAAACCTGACTCGGCACGGTAATAGTACCTCCTCGTGCGGCAGCGTTTCACACGCTCAGCAATATCTCCTCGTGCGGTGGCGTTTCTACGCCACCGACCAACTAAACCTCTATATTACACCAAAACACCAAAAAAACATGAAGAATCCTTGGTCATGGGTCCCCTCGCTATACTTCGCTGAGGGCATACCATACGTAATGGTAATGACAATCTCTATGGTGCTCTACAAGCAACTGGGAATGTCTAACGCCGACATCACCTTCTATACGGCATGGATGAACCTGCCGTGGGTCATAAAACCACTATGGAGCCCGTTCGTAGACATCATAAAAACAAAACGCTGGTGGATTACCTCCATGCAACTCCTCGTGGGAGCGGCACTGGGAGGAGTGGCATTCACCATACCAACACAATTCTGGGTGCAGGGCACACTGTGCTGCTTCTGGCTCATGGCTTTCGCTAGCGCAACACACGACATCGCTGCTGACGGCTTCTACATGCTGGGACTCTCACAACACGAACAGACATGGTTCGTAGGCATACGCTCACTGTTCTATCGATTCGCCATGATTTTTGGACAGGGAGCACTGGTCATGATTGCAGGAAACTTACAGGTTATCTTCCGAAACAACATTGCCTACTCATGGAGCCTGCTATTCTATGGATGCACAGGACTATTCATCGCACTATGGCTATGGCATTCCTATGTACTGCCACGACCTAAGGAGGACAACCAACGCTCTGAGGTTACAGTACACGATATTATTGAGGGACTAAAGAACAGCATCAAGACGTTCTTCTGCAAGGAACAGGTAATCGTGGGCATACTGTTCATGCTACTCTACCGCATGCCTGAAGGACTGTTGGTTAAGATCACTACGCTCTTCTTGCTCGATGCTTCACACAACGGTGGACTAGGACTATCACCACAGGAATATGGCTTCGTACAAGGCACGGTTGGTGTCATAGGACTCGTACTCGGAGGCATTCTTGGAGGCATAGCGGCTGGTAAAGACGGACTGAAGAAATGGCTATGGCCTATGGTTTGCGCCATCACACTACCTGACATCGTTTATGTTTATTTGGCATACGCACTGCCATCAAGTCTCTTTCTTGTCAACATCTGCGTATTCATTGAGCAGTTTGGCTATGGCTTTGGCTTCACGGCATACATGTTGTACCTTATATATTACAGCCGTGGCGAATTCAAAACTTCACACTACGCCCTCTGTACCGCATTCATGGCTCTCTCCATGATGATACCAGGAATGTTTGCCGGAGCACTACAAGAGGCTGTAGGTTACCGCGCCTTCTTCATCATCGTAATGGCACTGTGTAGCATAACGTTCGCCATATCCGCCATGCTGAAGATTGACCCTGAATTCGGAAAGAAGGAAGAATAGATTTTTTTTGGGGGGGCCTTTAGCCGTTTAGTAAAATGCTCTAAACGGTAATAGAACCAAACTACAAAAACATCAAACAACTAAACGACTAAACGACAAAAATATGAAAAAGATTTATGAAACACAAGGCACATGTTCTAAAGCAATAGAAATAGAACTAAACGACCAAACTGGCGTTATCGACAACGTACAATTCTATGGTGGATGCAACGGCAACACTAAAGGTATCTCTGCCCTAGTGGTTGGACAGAAACCGCAAGAGGTCATAAAGCGACTCAGTGGCATACGCTGCGGAATGAAACCTACATCATGCCCCGACCAACTGGCACAGGCTCTGAAACTGATGACAGAATAAACATGACAAAACATAAACATGAAATCATTACTGTGGCGACTGAACAACGGTCGCCACAGTTTGTTAAAGCCTTGACCACATTGTGGGAAGAATCTGTAAAGGTATCACACTCTTTTCTTACCTCTGCCGACATCACAAGGCTTCGTCCATTTGCCGAACAAGGCATAGCAAGCATAGCCACGCTCGCAATTATAATGGATGGCAACACTCCAATAGCCTTCATTGGCATAGCAAAAAAAAAGATTGAGATGCTCTTCGTCAGCCCCGACCACTTCAGAAAAGGCATCGGCCACGCACTCGTTAAATGGGGGATAGAAAACCATTCCATCACCATGATTGACGTGAATGAACAAAACACCGATGCCACCGAAATATACCGTCATTGGGGCTTTAAAGTATATGAGCGCACACCATTAGACGACCAAGGCTATGCCTTCCCCATACTACGAATGAGACTGGAATAAGATACAAAATTTCTGCTTTTCAATCACTTTATAAAGTTTACTATGTGATGACAAAAAAATAAATTTCAAAAATTGTTGGTATGTATTCATGAAATATTCTCAAGACATGGTACCTATTCAACGATGGGTACGTCTACTAAATTCTTTGCTTACGTACACGTTTCCTCGCCATGGCAATAATGGCACAATACTTGCCGCTATTGAAACCGCAAATTCTGAATTAAAGAATGTTCACCGCTAATTTGTAATGAGAAATTCATCAAGTGTATTCAAGTACCCAACAGAATAATGGACACTAAAAAAAGGTTCCGAACCACTAACTACTGTAAACATACTATTTCATTCATTCAAGAGGAACATTTTTTTAATAAAGGCAAACAACCTTGGGCAAGTAGACAAAACGGTGGTTTCTAGATGGTTACCCAACAGAATAATGGTCACTAAAAAAAGGTTACGTACCACTAAGTACTGTAAACATACTATTTCATTCATTCAAGAGGAACATTTTTTAAGTAAAGGCAAACAACCTTGGGCAAGTAGACAAAAACGGTGGTTAGGCATGTTTCTGGGTTATATGCAAGACGGCTGATTTCGGATGGTTACTTCTAGACGGTTATCCAACAGAATAATGGTCACGAAAAAATGTTCCGTACCACAAAGTACTGTAAACATACTATTACATTCATTCAAGAGAAACATTTTTTAAGTAAAGGCAAACAACCTTGGGCAAGTAGACAAAAACGGTGGTTAGGCATGTTTCTGGGTTATATG
>CAKQSF010000007.1 GCA_934272845.1 uncultured Prevotella sp. | reverse complement strand
AAATCAGATGTGACCGGCTATCAGATTAGATGTAGCAGACAATCAAATCAGATGTGACCGGCTATCAGATTAGATGTGACAGACTATACAATCGCTGCGTAAAGCATTTTATTCTTCCTCTTGTGGCATCTCGAATGTCTTGCGTTGAAGCACGAAATTAGTGCCGAGATACTTCTCGCGAACCGTCTTGTTGGCGGCAAGTTCGTCAGGAGTTCCGTGAAATAATATGCGTCCTTCGAAGAGAAGGTAAGCACGGTCGGTAATGTTCAGTGTCTCGTGCACGTTGTGGTCGGTAATGAGAATGCCGATGTTTTTGTGCTTTAGGCGCCACACTACGTTCTGAATCTCTTCCACCGCTATAGGGTCTACGCCCGCAAATGGTTCGTCGAGCATTATGAACTTAGGTTCAATAGCAAGGCAACGTGCTATCTCCGTGCGTCGGCGTTCGCCTCCCGAGAGTCTGTCACCCATGTTCTTGCGCACCTTCTGCAGGCTGAACTCCTTTATCAGGCTCTCCAGTTTCTGTAATTGGTAGTCTCGTGGCTTACCTGTCATCTCGAGTACAGAGAGGATATTGTCCTCTACAGACATCTTTCTGAAGACAGAAGCCTCCTGCGGCAGGTAGCCAACACCGTTACGTGCATGCTCATACACAGCCATAGAGGTTATCTCCTTGTCGTCAATGAACACTCTTCCGCCATTTGGTACCACCAGTCCTGTGGTCATATAGAACGACGTTGTCTTACCGGCTCCGTTAGGACCGAGCAGTCCGACGATCTCGCCTTGCTTTACCTCGAACGACACATCGTTTACCACCGTGCGCTTGCCGTATATTTTTACCAGGTGCTCACTGCGCAGAGTATATCGCTTTTGTTCTTCCATTGCGATTAATTTTTCCTACTTTAGTAATATTAAAAAAATAACTTATTCAATTTTTATATTGTTAGAGTAATGTTTTCTTATGCATTTTTTATCTCATCTTGCTGGCTATTTTGTGGCTATTCATCAGTCACGATGCTCGCATCGACCCATCTTCATATCCCCAAAATATCTCAGCAATCTGAGGTAAAAACTGCGTAAGTTATTTTTCAATATTACTTAGTTTTGCCAAAGCAGCGTTATATTCGTCTGTTAGGCGCTGCATAATTACGCTGATAGGCTCTACCTTCTTTATTGCAGAGGCTATCTGACCAATCTCAAGTTCACCGTTCTCCACGTCACCGTTAAATATTCCACGTCGAGTTGACTTTTCGCCAAGAATCTCGAGCAGTTCTTTTCCTTCGGCCCCCCTACCTTCTGCCTCGGCTAGGCGGTCGTACAGAGCGTTCTTTACCAATCTTGAAGGGGCGAGTTTCTTAAGGCATAGCATGGTGTCCCCCTCATGAAGGTTTGTGCAACGCTCCTTGAATGCTTCGGCAGCGGAACTTTCTTCTGATAGGGCGAAGAGTGTACCAATCTGCACTCCCTCTGCTCCTAATACCTGAGCAGCAAGGCATGCCTCACCTGAAGCAATGCCACCAGCGGCTATCAGTGGTAAGGTTGTGGCCTTACGTACCTGTGGTATGAGGCACATTGTGGTGGTTTCCTCGCGTCCGTTGTGTCCGCCAGCCTCGAAACCTTCGGCTACTACCACGTCAACGCCAGCCTCTTCGCACTTCTTTGCGAACTTAGAGGAACTGACAACGTGGGCTACCGTCATGCCTGCATCATGAAAACGCTGTGTGTATTTCTTTGGACTGCCAGCAGAGGTGAAGACAATCTTACAGCCTTCATCTATTATCATGTCGATGAGGGTGTCAATCTGTGGGTACATCAGCGGCAGGTTTATGCCCCAAGGCTTATTGGTTGCTGCCTTCAACTTTTGTATGTGTTCACGCAGAAGGTCAACGGTCATGGTACCAGCACCTATAAGTCCCAGTCCGCCAGCGTTGCTTACTGCGGCTGCCAAGCGCCAACCGCTACACCATGCCATGCCACCAGCGATGACAGGCACCTCTATTCCGAATATCTCTTTTATTCTGTTTGCCATAGTTATATTATATATAATGTTATTCTTTGTTCTTAGTATCCATACAGATTGTTACTGGTCCATCATTGAGCAGGTCCACCTTCATGTCGGCCCCGAACTCGCCCGTCTGCACTTCTTTGCCTAACTGCTGCGACATAGTCTTGACAAATGCTTCGTAAAGCGGAATGGTAATCTCGTGACTGCCTGCCCTTAGGTAACTGGGACGATTCCCTTTCTTGTAGGATGCCCACAGGGTGAATTGTGACACAACGAGTATCTCACCATCAACATCGATTACGCTGCGGTTCATTACACCATTCTCGTCATCGAAAACACGCAGATTGGCTATCTTCTTTGACAACCAGTCTATGTCTTCTTGGGTGTCGTCATTGGCACAACCTAACAACACAAGGTAGCCACGACCTATGCTTGACTTCACCGCCCCGTCAATAGTCACCGAGGCGTGAGCCACTCTCTGTATTACTGCTCGCATTTCTTGTTTATCGTTTCTTTGTCATTAATTTAAAAACTTTTGCCCTTTCAGGGCGCGCTGATTGTGTTCTATCCATCCACAGGGTGTCGCTACGCTTGCCCAGGGCTATGAACTAATTGGGCTTTCAGCCCGCCATGCTTGTAACAATGGGTTTGCTCAATGGGAATTGTGCTAACATCGCGCTTGCTACTGTTGAGACAGTCCATTGTGATAACACTTATTGCGCTTACTGATATGGAGACAGTCCGTTATGATGACATATATTGCGCTTACTGATATGGAGTCAGCCCCTTTTTGTAACCCATGAAACATGGTGGTTTACCGACCACAAAGGTACTACAAAAAAGCCAATAACACAATGCTTTATCTTTTACTTTACGTTGCTTTTAGTTAATAAATACTAATAAGAAGTGGAAATATCGAACAATTTATATTAAATATTTATTAACTTAATACCTTTGCACTGGAATTTTAATGCAAAAAGTGTAAATAATGACAAAAAGATTTTTTATGGCTGCGGTGATTGCCATAGCAGCCACAGGTGCCGCGAATGCTGGCGGACTTCTTACTAACACCAACCAAAACGTTGCCTTTCTGCGCAATCCTGCACGTGATGCAGCAATAGGTATTGACGGTGTTTACAGCAACCCAGCGGGTGTTGCATTCATGCCAGAGGGCTGGCACGCTTCATTCAACTTTCAGAATGTTCGACAGACTCGTACCATAGAATCTACCTTTGGTGGCTTCGCTGGTAACTCTAAGCACCTTGGTCAAAGCACTAAGACGTTTGAGGGTAAGGCTTCTGTGCCTGTATTGCCTTCTGTTCAGGTGGCTAAGAACTGGAAGAAGTGGTCTTTCCAGTTTAACTTTGCTATCACTGGTGGTGGCGGTAAGTGCTCTTTCGAAAACGGATTGGGTTCTATCGAGAGCCTCGTTTCACTCGTTCCTGGTGTCTTCAACGCTCTGGGCGGTACACTGAATCATGCTGCAGGTGCTAATTTATTCCCTACACAGAATACTTATACCATGGAAACTTATATGCGTGGTCGTCAGTATTACTATGGTTACACATTAGGCGCGGCTTACCGCATCAACGACAACTGGTCTGTTTATGGCGGTCTTCGTCTTCTCTACGGTTCTGCTAACTACTATGGTTACGTAAAGAACATACAGTTGAACACTCAGGGCAGCGGAATGTTCCCATCTTCTACGGAGAACCTCAGCCAGTGGGTTACGGACAATAGCGCGTTGGTAAAGCAGACCTTAGGCAACATTATCACCAACCAAGACCTGCTTAACGCTGGCATGCCATTGTTAGTAGCAGGAATTGACGGTCTGCTTGAAGACGGTATACAACTGAACTGCGACCAAGACGGATACGGAATAGCACCTATCATTGGCGTAGACTATAAGTTGGACGATAAGTTTAACTTTGCTGCTAAGTATGAGTTCAAGACTCGTATGCGCCTTGAAAACCGTGCAACAAACAGCGACCTCGTTAAGTATATCCCTCAGTTGAGTCGTTTTGCTGACGGTGTGGTTGACGCAGACGATAGTCCTGCTCTCCTTACCGTGGGCGCACAGTATAGCGTAATGCCTAACGTTCGCCTCAGTGCAGGTTGGCATCACTATTTCGACAAGGACGGTCACCAGCACGATGACATGCAACAGAAGTTAGGTGGCGACACTAACGAGTACCTCTTCGGTGCGGAGTGGGACGCTCACAAGAACGTAACGGTCAGCGCAGGTGTACAGCGTACACAGTATGACTTTACTGACGACTATATGGATGATATTTCTTTCAATGCATCATCAACATCCATCGGTTTCGGTGCGAAGATTAAGGTGGCAAAGAACCTCAACGTAAACGTTGCTTACTTCCATACGTTCTATGATACATACGAGCGTAACCAGGCAGACTACAACCATGTAGGCGCAACGATAAAGGGACTGACAGACGGTCTGCAGCAGGGCATAGCACAGGGTTTAACAACACAAGAAGGTCAGGCTATAGCCAATATCACAGGTCTGAACGTACAGCAGTTGCAGGGTGCCATGAGCGGTATTAAGCAACAGATAAGCCAGACAGACTTCTCTGGCTCCGACAAGTTCACACGTACCAACCGCGTGATTGGTATCGGTGTTGACTGGTCTTTCTAAAGAAACACATATCTTACAACACATTATTGGTTTTATAAAACATTGAAAAAGGCAGCCGCCCGTGAGGGTGACTGCCTTCTTTAATTAGAGGAGGCTACGTGATGCCAAAGTAATTTCCATGAACCATTCATAATAGTTTTACTAACCTTTTGTTGCATATTAGCAAAAAAATGTATAATTTTGTAGCATAAAAGCCTAAAAAGCATAACAATAATGGAAGAAACAATACAAAACATCTTAGTAACAACGAGTGACTTTCTCTGGTCATATATCATCATCGCCATTCTTATCTGTTGCGCTCTCCTCTTCACCATACGCACAGGATTCGTACAGTTTCGCTTGATTCGCGAGATGATACACCTTCTTATCCACCCCGACAAGATACATTCGCAGGACAACAGTCCCGATGATCTCTCGGCAGAGGTGAAGGTAGACGGTGAGATGAAGCACATATCTTCATTTCAGGCCTTCGTTGTAGCACTGGCAAGCCGTATCGGTACAGGTAACCTTGCAGGCGTAGCAACCGCCATAAGCATCGGCGGACCAGGAGCAGTATTCTGGATGTGGGCGCTGGCATTGCTCGGTTCATCCTCCGCTTTCATAGAGTCCACATTGGCACAGTTATACAAGCGCAAAGGTCAGACATCTTTCTACGGAGGTCCCGCCTACTACATGAAATACGGTTTGGGCAAAGGATGGATGGGCATAATATTCGCCTTCCTCATGATTGTCACCTTCGGCTTTGCATATAATTCCGTACAAAGCAACACAATCTGTGCCGCTTGGGAGAAGGCTTTCGGCTTCGATACCGCGACAATGGGCATTGTTCTCACCGTTCTCACTATAGTAATAATCTTTGGTGGAATACATCGTGTTGCAAAATTCTCATCAACCGTTGTACCGATAATGGCAGTTATATACCTTATTCTCGCCATCGGCATTGTGGTATGGAACATCACTTCCTTGCCGAAGGTGCTTCTTGCAATCATTGAAAACGCCTTCGGCATAAACCAGGCAGCCGGTGGTATGTTAGGCGTTACGGTCATGCAGGGTATCAAACGAGGTCTGTTCAGTAACGAAGCAGGTGAAGGAAGTGCGCCAAACGCTGCTGCTGTGGCAACAGTTACGCACCCAGTGAAGCAAGGTTTGATACAAGCCCTTGGAGTATTCACCGACACACTCGTGGTATGTTCATGCACAGCATTCATAATCCTTGTCAGTGGAGTTGACACAAGTGCGTCAAACGGCATACAACTAACGCAAGATGCCCTGACAAATCAGATAGGAACCATCGGCAATCCGTTTGTAGCCATCATGATATGGCTATTCGCTTTCAGTAGTATCATCGGCAACTACTATTACGGTGAGACCAACGTGCGATACATAAAGGACTCAAAGGTATGGGTTTTCATCTATCGCCTTGCCGTGGCTGCAATGGTAATGATAGGTGCTGTCGTCAGTCTTGACTTTGCATGGAGCCTTGCCGACATTACAATGGCGTTACTTACGCTGTGTAACCTCATCGCCATCGTATTGCTTTCTAACCAAGCCGTGTTCCTGCTCAAGGACTATCGCAAGCAGAAAAAGGAAGGTAAGAACCCTGTTTTCAACAAGAATATCATGCCAGATATTGCCGACAAACTTGAGGCGTGGTAAGCATCACGGACTCACATATTACATTCATAAAATAATCGTGCCCAAATCACATTGTGATTTGGGCACGATTGCGTTATAATCTAGGTGATAAAAAATCTTTTTACAATTGTCGTCAATATGTGTGACAACTGTCAACAACGTGCGCAACAATTGCCATCAACGTGCGCGACAATTGTCGTGAATACTTATTAAGGCCCTTTCTATTCCCTAACTACCCTCCTCCTGCCGAATAAAAGTCGGGAGGTGGCAGTGATATCCATTACCTTTGCAATGAGGATGCTGCCCGCAAGGCATAATGGCAAGGAAATAACGATAAAGAGCCCAGCCTGAAGCGGCTGTGGGAGTATATTAGGAATAACGTAGCGAAGGGGCTTGCACAACACCGTGAAGATTGGTGAAAAGAGGAATATGGGCATGGTGTTACGTCCTATCCAATGCAATGTACAAAGAAATCGCTGCGGAAGATGGGCATGGACTAACATCAGCACATTCATAACGAAATAGACTATTGCCACGCCTCCAGCCGTTCCGCCATCAAGATTTTCCCAGTCTACGAGCAGGAACGCCAATAGAACAAAACTCAATACGTGAGGATGGAATACTTCTTTTACGTCTAAACAATACATGCGTATTGCCGCACCAGCAAAGAAATACAGAGCGTTATGGAAGGAAATTATGCCTAACCAAGACATGGCATAGCATAAGCCTGCGCAAGAAAGTAACCTTACAAAATAGTGAGTCCCCACAATACGGGTGGTGACGTAGTGTAGAACGCCACACAATACCATGGTCTGCAAGTACCAATAAGGTCCTAACGGCTTTATCAGCAGATGATATAGGTATGCGTCGAGGGTCAGCCGGTCTATGTGTTCATTTATCGGCAATACCGATGCCATGACGATATAGCCGCTCTCCATGACGATATAGGGCACGAGGAGCCACAGTATCATGCTGAAGAAAC
Organism: uncultured Prevotella sp.; assembly: GCA_934272845.1. Lineage (GTDB taxonomy): Bacteria > Bacteroidota > Bacteroidia > Bacteroidales > Bacteroidaceae > Prevotella. The sequence continues at coordinate 73,207 of CAKQSF010000007.1, read as the reverse complement.
TATGCGCTGGTTTGCTAACATTCATCAGATAGCCTGAAATCAATAGGAAACCAGGCATGTGGAAAGTGTAGACCATAGCCTTAGCGAAGGGGAATGTCTCTGACACAAACGTGAGATGAAACACCACCATGAGCAGGATGAAGACACACTTCATGAAGTCCAGTTCATCAAGTCGCTTGCTTTGGCTATGGACTACGCCTTGCTTTATATCCATAAGTAAGTATTCAAAATTATTTTTATAAATAAGTAAGTTAATGTTCTTGTATTATTTGGAATATTTAGTGACGGTGAAAAATAAATTGGTATAATTTATGTCATAGATTTTTGAGATAGTTTGGAGACATGAAGAAGGAGCAATGCGAGCATTGTGACTGATGAATGGCTCCAAAATATCCAAAAAGATATGGCAAGACAATTTTATCTTAGATATTATTTATCTCGTTAAATTGTACCAAGTTATTTTTTTACCGTCACTTAATACAGTCTCTTTTTGTCATCTGCTTCCCCTGTTTTCAGTCACAATGCCCGCATTGCTCCCTCAAACAGTGAAACCAACTGACTCAAAATAGCCTATATTAAATATTAAAATAATTTTGAACACTTACTTAACTATAGCAGTTGTGGCAATTCAAACAACTTAATGCCGTTTGAACCTTTTATTAATATGTAGTGATTCTCTATCGGATTGGCGGCTATCTCTGCCTTTACCGCTGCCACATCGGGGAACTTACGGTATGGACACTGCGTCTTTCCAAACTCTGAACCTACCAGCCATACGTTGTCTATGCCATGCTCTTGTAGGAAGTTAACAACCTTCTGATGCTCCTCTGCACTCACTTCACCGAGTTCACGCATATCACCGAGGATTGCCATCTTAGGCTTTACCTCCATAATGGCAAAGTTGTGCAGGGCTGCAGCCATAGAGGTAGGGTTGGCGTTGTAGGTGTCTACGATGAGTTTGTTATGCTCTGTCACGGTGAGTTGTGAGCGGTTATTGCTTGGTATGTACCCCTCCAGTGCCTCGTCCACCTGCTCTGGCGTAACGCCAAAGTAGAGTCCGATGGTCGCTGCTGCCAACATGTTATATATATTGTATGCTCCTACGAGGTGAGTCTGCACCTCATGCTCCTCACCTTGCGCTTTCCAAGAGAAGTGGAGGAACGGTGCGCAGTCTATAACGTGGCCTTTTACCATGATGCCTTCAGTGTCATCGTCCACTGCATACTTCACAAGTGTGAGGTCGTGGGATATTCCTGCGAGATATTTATTATCAGCATCGATGAATACCTTGCTGTCCTTCTTCTGACGCAGGAAGTCATACAACTCGCCTTTTGTCTTTATCACGCCCTCGAAAGAGCCGAAACCTTCAAGGTGTGCCTTACCAACGTTGGTGATAATGCCATAGTCTGGCTCTACGATGTTGACGAGAGTCTTTATCTCTCCAGGGTGGTTTGCACCCATTTCTACTACCGCTATTTCGTCGTCTTTAGTAAGGCGGAGCAGCGTTTTAGGCACACCGATGTGGTTGTTGAAGTTGCCTTGCGTGTAGAGCACGCGGTATTTTTTGCCTAAGACGGTAGCGATGAGTTCCTTGGTAGTAGTCTTTCCGTTGGTGCCTGTTACGCCTATGATGCGCGTTCCGAGTGCACGGCGGTGCTCATTGGCGAGTTGTTGCAATGCTGTCAGCACGTCATCGACTACTATAAAGCGGTCGTCTACAGCATATTCAGGTTCGTCTATCACGGCGTAGGCACAGCCTTTCTCTAATGCTGCGGCTGCATACGCGTTACCATCGAATGACTCTCCCTTCAGGGCGAAGAAGATGCTGCCCTGAGGACAGTCACGACTGTCGGTCGTTATGGTAGGATGCTCAAGGAAGAGCGAATAAAGTTTAGTCATAATTCTGTTTTAAAATAAGAACGAAGAACATTTAAATGAGGAACGGTTTAAATGAAGAATGTAGAATGAAGAATTAAGAATGAGAGTTACAATAATGTAGAATGATGAATGAGTTGACACTAAATCCGCCTTCAAGCGAACAGAGTAACTCACATTCTTCACTCTTTATTCATCATTCTTCATTTTCATATTCATCATTATTTATTTTCTAATCTGTCCGTTGCCGTCAATAAGCCACTTGTAAGTAGTTATCTCTTCGAGTGCCATCGGACCGCGAGGACCTAGTTTCTGTGTTGAGATGCCTATCTCAGCACCCAGTCCGAACTGTGCTCCATCTGTGAAACTGGTAGGTGCGTTGACATAGATGCAAGCGGCATCTACCTGCTTCTGGAACGCTGCGGCAGCGTCTTTATTGTTTGTTATGATACACTCACTATGTCCAGAGCCATTGTTTGCTATGTGTTCTATGGCAGCATCTAAAGTAGGTACGGTCTTTATCGCCATGGCATATGACATAAATTCTGTGCCGTATGACTCTTCGGTAGAGTGTAGAAGAAGTTCCTTAGGGTAGTTACCAGTTAGTGCAGCAAAGGCTTTATCATCGGCATAGAGTTTCACGTTGCTTGCCTTCAGCGGCTCACACAACGCTTTGAGGTCTGAAAGACGCTGCTCATGGATGATAAGGCAGTCGAGAGCGTTGCACACGGAGACACGTCTTGTCTTGGCGTTGTTGATGATTCGTGCGCCCATCTCCACGTCACCGTCCTTGTCAAAGTAAGCGTGAACAACACCAGCACCAGTCTCTATTACTGGCACTTTGGCGTTATCACGCACAAAGTCTATCAGTCTTCTACCACCACGTGGTATACATACATCTATGTAACCTACGGCAGTGAGCATCTCTCCTGTTGCTTCGTGAGTGGCAGGAAGTAGTTGTACCACACCTGTGTCGATGCCTTCACGCTGCAATACAGTGTGAATAAGGGCTACGATAGCCTTGTTTGACTCGTCAGCATCACGTCCTCCTTTCAGCACACAGGCGTTGCCACTCTTGAAACAGAGTGAGAAGACGTCGAAGGCAACGTTGGGGCGTGCTTCGAACACCATGCCGATGACACCGAATGGCACAGCGACACGACGCAGATGGAGTCCGTTTTCAAGCGTCTTCTCTTTCAGTACACGTCCTAAAGGCGATGGCAGTTGAGCCACATGACGCATATCTGACGCTATGTCGGCAAGGCGTTGCGGTGTGAGTTGAAGTCGGTCATACAGTGGATTGGCTTTGTCCATACGGGCAAGGTCCTTCGCATTGGCAGCGAGTATGGCGTCTTCGTTTGCTGCTATGGCGTCAGCCACGGCGTTAAGCACCTCATCTCGGCGTGCATCAGATATGAGGGTAAGGCTGCGTGAAGCCTTTTTCGCTATTTTGAATTGGTCTAACATTGTGGTTATGGTCTTAGGTTTATATTATCGCCATGTAGTCATAGTGTACCAATGGCTTTTGGTCGTGCTTGCCTATGAGTTTCCTTGCCTCGTCAGACGAGAAGGAACTGCGCCCTACGGCAATGCGTTGGTTCTCTGGGGTGATAATGTTCACGATGTCACCTTCCTCAAAGTCGCCCTCGATGTCGGTCACTCCGACAAGAAGTAGACTGACAGCCTTATCTGACTGCAACACCTTTGCTGCCTGTTCATTGATGCGCACTATTCCTTTTGCGAAACTTTCGCTGTGGGCTATCCATTTCTTTACGGGCGAAACGGCGTCTGGTCGCGGCACGAACTCGGTGTGAATGGTCTCCTGCGGAGCGTCAAAGAGGTGGAGAAGGATATTGTCTTTCTTGCCGTTGGCGATGATAACGCGTATTCCTTCCTCCGCTACCTTGCGGGCAATGTTACACTTTGTTATCATTCCTCCACGTCCCAAACCGCTCTTTTCGGTCTGGATATACTCGCCAAGGTCACGTCCTGGCTCCACTGTCGGTATGACATGAGACTCTGGATCCTTAGGGGAACCGTTGTAAATGCCGTCGATGTTTGACAGAATTATGAGTTCATCTGCATCGAGCATGGTAGCGATGAGGCCTGAAAGTTCATCATTATCGGTGAACATCAACTCGGTTACGGACACCGTATCGTTCTCGTTGACAATAGGAATGACGCCATTCTCCAGCATCACCTGCATACAAGCACGCTGGTTAAGGTACTCACGACGTGTGCCGAAATTCTCCTTCATAGTCAAGACCTGTCCCACATGAAGCCCGTATTCACGAAAGAGGTCGTAGTAATGGTTTATGAGTTTCGTCTGTCCTATGGCGGAGAAGAGTTGTCGTTGCTCCACGCTGTCGAGTTGTTTGTCAGTCTTTAGCAGTGCGCGACCAGCGGCAACGGCACCTGATGACACCATGATTACCTCCACGCCACGGCGGCGCAGTTCAGCAATCTGGTCCACGAGGTGTGACATTCTGGTAATGTCCAGTCCACCAGCCGAACGCGCCAGCACGTTAGAACCTATCTTTATTACTATACGCATAGCGTTGTTTGGTTTCTGTTAAAAATAAAAAGACACTGCCGCCCCATCGATGTCAGGACGCAGTGTCTTCATTATAGGGTGGTTCTATAAATTACTTTTGTTATATTTCGAGGCTATTATCGAGGTCAAAGTGTAAGTAAGAGAAGAAGTGTAGCGTGTTACTCGACTGAACGCACTTACACTTTGAACCGGAAAGAGTTCGAAAGATGACAAAACGTCAATGTGTACTAATTAAGTTTTACATAACGGTGGTAATTTATATAACCACCCTATAATATTCAAATATTTATTTAGCACCAGCCTTTAAGCCACGTATCACCGCACTGGTGAAGCCTGCGTGCTCCATCTCATTGAGTCCTTTGATGGTCACTCCGCCTGGCGTCGTTACCAAATCTATGGCTGCCTCGGGGTGCATTCCGCTTGCCTGAAGCAGTTCTACGGCTCCTTTCATGGTCTGCATAACAATCTCTTGTGCATCGTGTGCCTTGAAACCGAGTTCTACTCCGCCCTCAGCACTGGCACGAACGTAGCGCATGGCGTACGCAATGCCGCAGGAAGCGAGCGTCGTTCCAGCCCCAAGAAGGTTCTCAGTGGTAAGAATTGACTTGCCAAGTTGGTCAAACAATGCCTTTACCGCAGCCACCTTGTCGTCTGAAGCGTTAACATTCACGAGGAAAGTCATGCTTGCCAACTGCGCAATGGCGATGTTAGGAATACAGAGAAGCGTAGCAGGGACATTGCCATCCTTATCCATCCACTCCTTGATACTGTCGCTTTTCACTCCCGCCGCAATAACGACGAGCGTCTGCTTTGCATAATCCATGGATGCCTTTATGCCCTTCAAGACCTGCTCTACCAGCCAAGGCTTGACGAAGACCATAACGATGTCGGCTTCTTTTACAGCCTCAGCGTTGTCCTTTGTGGTCTTTGCGCCCTTCTCAGCAAAGCGTGATAGGTCTGCTATAGGGTCAGAAACGGTGATGTCACCAGCGCAGAGTGACTGTAGTTTAAGCATACCTTCGACGGTAGAACCGCCCATGGCACCTGCGCCTATTACTGCTATCTTCATTGTATTGTGTGTTGTTAATGTGCTAATTGTTTACTTTTTACAACGCATTGGCGGAATTAGTGGGCTGTAAAAATGATATAGTTTAATTCTGCCAAAGCATTTTTTACAGGCTATTCAGGGCTGTTGCAAGGCGTGAAATGAAGTCGTCCACGTTAGCCTTTGTTATGCACAGCGGTGGAAGTACACGCAGAAGGTTGGTTCCAGCGCAGCCTGTGAAGCAGTGAAGGTCATACACTAACTTCTTGCGAACATCTGCATGAGGCACGTCAAACTCTACGCCTACCATCAAACCACGTCCACGTACATCGGTGATATGTGGCTGAACCTTCTGTAACTCTTTCAGTTTGGCGATGAGATATTCACCAACTTCGTGTGCATTGTCAACGAGTTTGTCTTCCTCCATGACGTCAAGCACAGCGAGAGCAGCCGTACAAGCGAGGTGATTGCCACCGAATGTTGTGCCGAGTCTGCCGTAAACAGGCTTAAACTCTGGTGAGATTAGTACGCCAGCCATTGGGAAACCGTTGCCTATACCCTTCGCTACAGTGATGAGGTCAGGCTTGATGCCGAGCCATTGGTGTGCGAAGAACTTACCAGAACGACCGTAACCGCACTGTATCTCGTCGCAGATAAGGAACGAACCGTTGCGCTTACATGCTGCCGCTAAGCCCTGAGCGAACTCTGGTGTGGCCATCTGTATGCCACCAACGCCCTGTATACACTCAAGGATTACGGCGCAAACGTCACCCTTATCGAGTTCTTTCTCCCATGCAGCGAGGTCGTTCATTGGAAGATATGTAACGTGTCCGCAGTCGTTTATCGGCGCAATAATCTTAGGATTGTTAGTTACTTCCACTGCCAATGATGTACGTCCGTGGAACGCCTTTTGTGCAGAGAGGATACGTTTGCGACCATTTGTGAACGACGCTAACTTCAAAGCGTTCTCGTTAGCCTCCGCTCCTGAGTTGATAAGGAAGAACTGGTAGTCGTCATAACCACAGGCTTTGCCAAGGCGTTCAGCCAGTTCCACCTGCAGTTTGTTAACTACCGAGTTGCTATAAAAGCCGAGTTTGTTGAGTTGCTCGGTCATTTTCTCCACGTAATGTGGGTGACAATGGCCTATGCTTATGACTGCATGACCGCCGTAAAAGTCAAGGTATTCCTGACCTTTATCGTCCCATACGTTGCAGCCTTTACCCTTAACGATGTTGACATCGAATAGGGGATATACGTCAAATAATTTCATTTTGTCGTTGTTTTGTTATTTTGTTGTTTGGTGGTTTGGTAGTTTCGTTGTTTTGTTATGTGCTGAATTGCTAACAGATAAGAACGTAATTGTATACATATCCTATTAACTAACCCACAAAACGACTAAACAACCAAACGACTATGCAACCGATTAAAACGCTGATGCCTTTAGGTTAAGACCTGCTTTTTCGTCTATTCCGAACATGATGTTCATGTTCTGCACAGCCTGTCCTACCGCACCCTTGAGCAGATTGTCTATCATTGATGTAACGACCACCTTGCGTCCGAAGACGTCAACGTGCACAATCGCCTTGTTAGTGTTCACCACCTGCTTTAGGTCTGGTGCCTTTTCGCTGTAGTGAGTGAACGCTGCCGTAGCGTAAAAATCCTTATACAGTGCCTCTACCTCTTCTTTTCCCATTGTTTTGTCAAGGCGAATAACCTCTGTACAGAATATGCCACGGGCGAAATCGCCACGATATGGTATAAAGTCAACGGTCACTTCGTTGTCTTTTACCTCATAACCCTCATTGAGAGTGTCGACTACTCGCGGTGTGTTCTCTGGTCGAAGTTCGTTCAAGGTCTGCGTTATCTCGTGCAGATGCTGGTGCGTGAAGAGTTTATAGACAGAGAAGTTGTTGTTTCTCCAAGAGAAATGTGTGGTGGCACCAGGTTTCTGTCCTGCGCCCGTTGAGCCTGTTATGGCGTTCACAGCGATATCGTTCGTAATGAGACCAGCCTTTGCCAACGGCAACAAACCGAGTTGAATACATGTAGCGAAGCATCCAGGGTTAGCGAGATGCTGACACTTAGCAATGTTATCACGATGTGTTTCAGGCAGGCCATAGACGTAATCGTGGTTGCCCGCGATACGGAAGTCCTGCGCAAGGTCTATTATCTTCACGTTCTCTGGGATGGTATGCTCCTTGAGGAATGCCTCACTCTTACCGTGACCGAAGCAGAAGAACACTACGTCTACCTTGTCAAACGGCATCTCAGAGGTGAATTCCATCTCTGTTTCGCCAAGCAATCCTTCGTGGACGTCATACACTTTGTTGCCTGCGTTAGACTCACTGTTAGCGAAAACTATCTCTACCGATGGGTGGTTTATAAGCAAACGGATGAGTTCACCGCCTGTATAGCCAGCGGCACCCAATACCCCTACCTTTATCATTTTTGTTGTTTGGTGGTTTAGTGGTTTTGTTGTTTAGTTGTGTTGGAAATATATTTAGTGGATTAAATTATTACTACTATATGCAATTAACTAAACCACTAAACGACCAAACAACTAAACAACTATTTCGATTTATCTTCTCTCGTTAGGGTGTGCAAGGTAATATGCGCGTAGAGCGGTAGAAGATACCTTGATGAAGCCCTTAGCATCTTCTGATGTCCATGCCTTAGCGGTCTCGCCATACTCACCGAGTTTGTTCTTAACAAGGTCGTTAGGAGAGTCAACACCCACAGTCTGGAAGCAGAGAGGACGCAGTTCCAGTTCTACCTCACCAGTAACGTTGCGCTGTGAAGATGTCAGCATAGCCTCAATATCTGCCATTACAGGCTCCAGATACTGTGACTCATGGAGGAACATTCCGTACCAGTTAGCCACCTGATCCTTCCAATACTGCTGCCACTTAGAGAGTGTGTACTTCTCCAAGAAACGGTGTGCACCGATGATAAGCATTGGTGCTGCTGCCTCAAAGCCTACACGTCCCTTGATGCCGATGATAGTATCGCCTACGTGACAGTCACGACCTATGCCGTAAGCGGCACCTATCTTCTCTACTTCCTGGATAGCGGCAATCTTATCGTCGTAGTGCTTTCCGTTTACAGAACAGAGTTCACCCTTCTCAAATCCGAGTTTCAGTGTCTCAGGACCTTCCTTTGTTGGGTGCTTGAGGTATGCTGATTCAGGCAATCCCTGCTTTGAGTCGAGAATCTCACCGCCACAGATTGATGTGCCCCAGATGCCTACGTTGTAAGAGTACTTCAACTTGGTGAAGTCGGCAAAGAAGCCATGTTCGTTAAGGTAGTCTATCTCTTCCTGACGTGACAGGTTGCCGTCACGTGTCAAGGTGATAATCTCTACGCCTGGAGCCATTACGAGGAATGTCATATCGAAACGTATCTGGTCGTTACCAGCACCTGTAGAACCGTGTGCTATAGCGTCGGCACCAATCTCGTTAGCGTAACGTGCTATGGCGATAGCCTGGAAAATACGCTCTGATGATACAGAGATAGGGTAACAGTTGTTACGCAATACGTTGCCGTAAACCATGTACTTGAGTGACTTCTCATAGTACTCCTGTGTTACGTCGAGCGTAACATACTTTACAGCGCCGAGTTTATATGCATTCTCTTCATTTGTCTTGAGTTGCTCCGCAGAGAAACCTCCAGTGTTAGCACAGGCAGCATATACCTCATATCCGTCCTGTGCAAGTTTCATTACTGTATAAGAGGTATCGAGACCTCCACTGAATGCTACTACTACTTTTTTCTTTGCCATGATATTTTGTATTTTAGTTTTTTCGTTGTTATTGTGTTGTTGGGTTGTCCGGTGTTTTGGTTGTTTAGTTGATACATTGTCAGTTGGACGTGGTTCATACAACTAAACCACAATACAACTAAACCACCAAATCACTCCCCATTAGCAAGGTATTCCTCTCTTAGTAAGTGTCTTCACTACGTCTTGGAATACCTCGGCTGGTGTAGGCTCTCCCTTGTGCTGCTCAGGGTCGTAAAGCATACCTGTGCAGATGCAGAACTTACGGTTCTTTGCCTCTAAGATGTCGTGGTTAATACATCCACGGCAGCCTCTCCAGAAGGATTCATCGTCTGTCAATTGATTGAAAGACACTGGCACATAACCTAACGCCGTGTTCATCTTCATTACGGCATCGCCTGATGTGAGAGAGAAAATCTTAGCGTGAGGCCAACGTACACGTGCTAGAGTGAAGGTGTAGTCCTTAATGTGTTTCGCTACGCCCAGTCCCTGAAAGTCAGGATGTACTATCAGTCCTGAGGTGGTTACATACGCCTTGTTGCCCCAAGTCTCGATGTAACTGAAACCTACGAAGCGGTCGTTCTCATCAAGGGCGATAACCGCTTTGCCCTCTTTCATCTTTGTCGCTACATACTCGTGGGTACGCTCCGCAATACCTGTGCCGCGTTTTTTCGCTGCAATACGAATAGTGTCGAGTATCTCGTCCACATACTTCTCATGTGATGCGTCTGCCACAAGAATCCTAATGTCTTTCATTTTCTATGCTATTGTATTTTTATTTTCTTCTTTTATTGTTATGAGTTACACGCTCTTATGTTTTAAAGTACCATATCAGGAATTATGGCAGATAGTTCGTCTACCACGTCCACGTGCATCGCGCCCTCTCTTATTACTATGAATATCGTGTCATCGCCCGCTATTGTGCCGAGCACTTCACGCAGATTGGCAGAGTCTATGTTCGAGGCTATGCTACTGGCAAAGCCTGGTCGTGTTTTCATCACCGCCATATTACCAGAAAACTGTATAGACTTAAAGCCAGGCGCTGGCAGTATGTCGGCAGGCGGAAGCGGCTTGTGAACCCTGCGATACGCTGTATCTTCAGGTATGGCATATACATATCTGCCGTCTGACGCAGCCGTTTTCACAATCTTCAGTTCCTTCATGTCGCGTGAGAGTGTAGCCTGTGCCGTCGGTATTCCCTGACGTGCCAAAGCCCTTATGACCTCATCCTGCGAACTAAGTTCGTTGGAGGTCACTATCAAACGCAACGCTGCGAGCCTGTCTTTCTTTGTTATCTTCTGCATGGATAAATATTCAAAAACGTCTGCAAAATTATAAATAAATATGCAAAACGCCAAATATTCTTCTATATATTTTATGCGTTTTGTGAATATTTTTTCATTTTTGTAATTCATTACCGCATATATAGTGTTATAATCCGTCTTTAACCACAGTCCAAACACATGTTTTTTCACTATACCCTCTTTGCAGCCTCATATTTACGTGACGACAAAAGACCTATAACTACTCAGCAATAGTGTAACATATTCGGTCTGCTGCGTGCCCCTTAAAATGTGGTGATAACGATGATAGATTAGGATGCTGAAAATGGTAAATTTGGGAAATCGTGTAAAAAGGGCTTAATTACATTGCAATTAAGCCCTTTTTATATTGTAATTTGGTCTCAATTGCAATGTAAAAGGATACTAATTACACGATAAAAAGGATGTAAATAGAATGTGCTTTGGTAATGCGGTGATTTTCAAAGAGATACTATTGCGGCGTTTTTTTATTTCCCAAATGGTAAATTTGGGAAATTGCCGTTGGGGTGCAGGTCTGTTTTTTGGAGAAGAAATATAAGGGATTAGTTAGCAAAAGGCTTGTAACTACTCAGCCCCTTACAAATATTCCGTTCTGGTGCAATGTTATCGTTAGCATAAGCATGGCAGGCTGCCGTATTAACAAGATTTACTTCGGAGTACAATATGAAATAGGTATGTACAATATGTTGAAGGATTCTGAGACAAGTTTGAAGAACACAAACTTCTCAGTCAACGTAGGTTATAACTTCTAATCATACATTTTTACATTTAACGTGCCGTTCTTGCCGCGAGGTAAGGGCGGCTTTTTTATTATATACCCACCAAAATGATATTTTGAATACGTCAACAATGTTGGCTGTATTTTCTTTCAACATTAATCACCATTAATCTGACATTAATCTCTCATAAATCAGTCTCAGACGAGACTTTCAGGTATATGTGGGCAAAAACAAAAGTATTAATGGAAGATAAATGTTAGATTAATGATGATTAATGTAATAAAAACAGTGCGAAGCGCAAGAAACACTTTTCTTGGTACGATTACTGTTCGGGCATAAAAGAAAAAATCTTCGGAGTCAAAAAATATGACTTCGAAGACTTTTCGCTTTCCTGTGTCGGGGTGACCGGACTCGAACTGGCGACCCCTACGTCCCGAACGTAGTGCGCTACCAACTGCGCTACACCCCGATTGTAATGAGGGAGCGTATCATTTATTAATGCGCTACACCCCGATTGTAATGAGGGAGCGTATCATTTATTAATGCGCTACACCCCGATTGTAGACGCAAAGGTACTAATTTTTTCCTAAAGTGGGAAAAATTAAGGTCAAAATTTAATACTGGTGGACGAAAATCAATAAAAAAAACACATTTGTTGGAAAATTTTACGAAAACATTTTGTTAATTCAAAAAAAAGCAGTACCTTTGCACCGCAATCAAGAGAAGTGCACTAACATAGGGGTGTTAAAGGGCAGTGTACGGAACTTGAATTGCAAATGGTGCCATAGCTCAGTTGGTAGAGCAAAGGACTGAAAATCCTTGTGTCCCCGGTTCGATTCCTGGTGGCACCACACAAAATGCTTCACAAGCAAACTTGTGAAGATTTTTTTTGAAATAACAACATCCTAGCGGTGCCATAGCTCAGTTGGTAGAGCAAAGGACTGAAAATCCTTGTGTCCCCGGTTCGATTCCTGGTGGCACCACACAGAAGACTTCGCAAGTTCGCTTGTGAAGTCTTTTTGTTTTATACAGCAGAACAAATATTATTGCTTTGTCACAGCACAGTTGGTAGAGCAAAGGACTGGGCGAGTCTATTAAATGGCCTTGTGTCCCGGTTCGATTCCTGGTGGCACCACACAAAAGACTTCACAAGTTCGCTTGTGAAGTCTTTTTGTTTTTATACAGCAGAACAAATATTATTGCTTTGCCATAGCACAGTTGGTAGAGCAAAGGACTGGGCGAGTCTATTAAATGGCCTTGTGTCCTGGTTCGATTCCTGGTGGCACCACACAGAAGACTTCGCAAGTTCGCTTGTGAAGTCTTTTTGTTTTTATACAGCATAACAAATATTATTTCTTTGCCATAGCACAGTTAGTAGAGCAAAGGACTGGGCGAGTCTATTAAATGGCCTTGTGTCCCCGGTTCGATTCCTGGTGGCACCACACAAAAGACTTCGCAAGTTCGCTTGTGAAGTCTTTTTGTTTTTTAATGGTCGCACCATCAGTAACAGAAAGTTGGCTATAGTCACTCACTGATGGTAGAGGAAACACGCTGAACCCGTAATAAACTCCTGTTTTCGTCATTTACGAAAGCCTCTAACCTGTTGTGGAGTTAGGTTTGTATGCTTCTTGAAATATCTGCAAAAGAAACTTATATCAGTAAAATGATATTCCCAGGCTATTTCTTTTATGCTCTTAGTACTGCGCTTTAGTTGCATCTTTAGTTGAAGGATGACATACTGGTCGATAATAGTCTTGGGAGTGTGACCCGTAACCTGTCGTACAACGTTGTTTAGATACTTCGAGGTGATGTTCATCAAACCTGCATAATAGTTTACGTCACGCGATAGTTTGTAGTCTCGTTCCATCAGCATCATGAAGTGGTTGAACAGTTCACGCACTCTATGTGACTTAATTTCGTCAGAACGATACTCGGGATTACGCTGTAGATAATCATGAAAACCTATGAAAAACGCTTTCAACTGTAACAATACTAACTGGCTTATGCAGGTGCAGTTAGCCTGACTGAAGTAGATTTTCAGCAACGCAAACATATTGTTAATTATTCTTGTGACAACAGGCGTGTCCTGACGGCATCGGTCTTCGCGCAGAGAAGAATAGACAGTTTGTTCCAATTGTAAACTTGCCTCTCGCAGGAGAGAGGGGTTATATACCAGCATCTCAACCTGGAAGTTAGTGGAATTAACCACTATCACCACGTCGTTAGGAAAAACAGTTATCACCGCTCCCTCATACATCTTCCATTCTTTATAGTTTATATTAAGTACAGCCCTTCCTTTACGACAAATTATTATCGCTCCATAAGTGATAACTTGCGGTCCTTCTTTCCATTCGTCAAGACACGACATGGAAAGACTTGCCTCTTGATAACTGCTCAGTTCAGACAATTCGTTCATTTATATAACAATCCTTTTATGATGAAAATTCTCTTTTTGTGTGCAAAATTATATAATAAATGTGATATAAAAGAACTTTTGTTCCTAAATAGTCCATGCATAGCGAAAAAATTAAAACGGTGGATTGACAAAATCACAGTACCTTTGCATTCGAAATTCAAAATGCAAAGAATTAGATGATAAAGAACTTTTTATTAGCGTGTCTCCTGTTCTCAGGAGGCTCTGTATGGGCACAACAGTCCATGACTATTGACCAACTGTTTCAGAAGGTTGAGGAAAACAGCAAGATGCTTCTAACGTCTAAGTCGGGGGTAGAAGCCGCCAATATCGGTGTTGAGGCTGCCAAGAGCAAGAAATTACCAGACCTTGATGCTTCACTTTCTTTCAGTTACATAGGCAACGTGTTGCTTACGGATCGTGACTTTAGCAATGTTAGAGGCGAAAGTTCCCCACACTATGGTAACACTTTTACCTTTCAAGCGCAACAAGTGGTATATGCTGGTGGCGCAATCGATGCAGGTATCAAACTTGCCGAGTTAGGGAAACAACAGGCAGAGGCTGGAGTAAGGCTCACCCGACAGCAGGTTCGCTTCATGGCTTTAGGGCAGTATCTTGACTTATACAAGATAGACAATCGCATAAAGGTGTATGAAAAGAACATTGAACTTACGCGACAACTTATATCAGACATAAAGGAGAAGCAAGAACAGGGCATGGCTTTGAAGAACGATATTACGCGTTATGAACTGCAGATGGAAAGCCTGAAACTTGGACTTACCGCTCTTCGCAACAGTCGCAGCATTCTTAACCATCAACTGTGCAATACCTTAGGAGTGAGTGTAGATACACAAATTGTTCCAGAAGCAACTGTAGCCGAAAATACATACGCCCAAAATGGCGAGGCCCATTGGCAAAGTCAGAGCGTAATGAATTCTCCTCTGTTGGAACAAAGTGCGCTGAACGTACACATAGCCGAACAGAAAGAGAAGATAGCGAAGAGCGATATGTTGCCAAAAGTGGCGTTTGTCGCTGCAGATAACTTCGATGGCCCGATAACCTTTGAACTACCTCCTGTTGACAAGAATCTTAACGTATGGTATGTTGGCGTAGGAGTAAAATACAATATTAGTTCTCTTTTCAAAAGCAACAAACGCGTTAAGCAGGCGGCTGTAGAGACAAGGCAAGCAAAAGAGTCACACAACGTACAGGCGGAACAACTTAATAACAACGTCCAGGCAGCGTACATACAGTATCAGCAAACATACGTAGAACTGGAAACACAACGTAAGAGCGTAGAACTGGCGCAGCAGAATTATGATGTTATGAACGCACGTTATCTCAGTCAACTCGCCCTGGTGACAGACATGGTAGATGCTTCAAACCTGAAACTCAACGCAGAATTGAGTGAGGTAGACGCACGTATAAATATCGTATACGCATATTATCGACTGAAATACATAACAGGAGAAATTTAAGTTATTATTAATATACAAACAATAAAAAGATGAACAAGAAGATTATTAAAAGAATATATAACGTAATAGTAATACTGTTTTTGGTAGTAGCCATCGGTTGGTGCTTCAGTCATTTCTTCCATGGTGCGGGAGTGGAATATACCGATGATGCACAAGTGTGTCGGCATATTACTCCTATCAATACCCGGGTGCAGGGATTTATTAAGGAAATACGCTTCAATGATTTCCAACATGTGAAGAAGGGAGATACACTTGTTATTATAGAAGACTCAGAATTCCGCCTACACTTGGCACAGGCAGAAGCCGGTTTGCGTGGCTCTAAGTCTAGTTCCTCTGTTGTTTCAGCAAGCATGGGCACCACTGACAGTAATGTGCAGACAGCAGCGGCAGGCATAGAGGAAGCACGTGTCAACATGATTAACGCCAAACAAGACTTTGATCGCTTTGCGGCATTGATGAAAAAGGACGCAGTTACGCGCCAACAGTATGACAATGCTTACGCTCGCTACCTCGGTGCGAAGGCTCGATATGAGCAAGCCACGAGTCAGAAACAAAGCGCTGCATCAGTAAAGAATGTACAAACGCAACAGTTGGGTGGCTCACGTGCAGGCGAGAGTGTGGCAGAGGCGCAACTAAATTTGGCACGCCTTAACCTCTCCTACACAGTCATCGTAGCAACGTGTGATGGCGTAATGGGTAAGAAAGACATACACGTAGGACAACTTGTGCAGCCTGGACAGATGGTAGCACGTATCGTTGACGACAATGATATATGGGTAATGGCAAACTATCGTGAGACACAGATGGACGGAATAACCGTAGGCAAAACCGTTGATTTTACCGCAGACGCTATTCCTAATGTGGTGTTCCACGGTAAGGTTGAGGCAATATCAGCCGCTGCAGGCAATGCTTACTCTATGATTCCAGTAGACAACGCTACAGGAAACTTCGTGAAGGTGGAGCAACGTGTGCCTGTACGCATAGCCATTAGCGATGACAATGACCCGAAACAGGTTGCACTTCTAAGAGCAGGTTTGAATGTGGAGACAAAAGTACATATCAAATAAATTTGAATGTCTACTTATCCAATTAAAACTATGTATTGTATATTAATTTAGATAATATGCCAGGACCTCCAATGTTACAGGGACCTTTCCGTGTCCCTTCATTCAATAGTTACGTGCCGCGGCGTCTGCAACCATGGCTTTATCTTCTCTTTGCCTTCACCTTCCTTATGTCAAGCGGCATCTATGGTGGTGCGATGAGTCAGGTGATGGGCGAATACAGCCTGATAAGAGAAGATGTGCTCATGATTATCATGTTCAACGTTGTTGGTGTGGCAATGCCATTCCCATTCCTTTTCAAGATGAAGTTCCACTTCACCAACCGCCAATTGCTGCTCAATGCCGCCATTGTCGTTGCCACATGTAACTTCCTCATTATGTGGACCGATAGCGTGCCCATTATGTGCGTACTCGCCTATGTCGCAGGGTTCTTTAAACTATGCGGTTGCTTTGAGTGTATGAGTACGATACAGTTATGGATGACCCCCAAGAGAGACTTTACCATTTTCTTTCCATTACTTTATTGCATGGTACTAGGAAATATGTTCCTCTCACCTTGGGTAACAGAACATCTTATCTACATCTATCAAGATTGGCGTATCATTAACTGGTTAGAGACAGGTGCATTGCTCGTAGTGGCACTAATAATATATGTAACCACCCACGACTTCCGCTTCATGAAGCCCCTACCTTTCATCAGCGTAGACTACCTCGGTTGCATACTGTGGTCGGCAGTATCGCTTGAATTCATATTCTTCTTCAATTACGGAGAACATTACAACTGGCTTGACAGTCCGATAATTCAGGCGGACCTACTGCTCTTCATCGTAACGCTCTACTTCTGCTTACAGCGTATGCGCCACATCCGTCACCCCTACATTGCTCCAGCGGCATGGAAGTATAAACGCCTAATCCCCCTCATGATTCTCTTCGCCTTCGTGGAGTTCATGGGCAGTACACCTAAAGTGTTGCAAACAGCATTCACTGGAGGCATACTTCACTTCAGCGGTTTCACTACCAATGTGCTCAACTTCGTGGAGTGGATAGGTGCTATCTTAGGATGTTTGTTCTGTCTGTTTTGGTGTAAGGTGCTTTGTCAGAAATACACTCGTTTGTTGACTATAGGTGTAGCAACAATGGTAGCCTACCCAGTGATGATGTATTACCTCATAACCCCAGGTTTACCATTAGATGCACTCTACCTGCCCACTTTCCTACGTTCCTTCGGCAATGCCATCTTTTTCTGTATGCTGACGGTATATCTGGAAGAACTGATGCCATTTGAACATTTCTTCATGGGGTTCACCGTGGTGGGGCTTATTCGTAATGGTCCTATCTCCACCATGTGTTCAGGCTTATACAGTTTTGGGCTTCGCTATCAGATGGCAGACAATATGTCTCGCGGCTTACCTTACGATGCAAGCAATCTGCTGATGATTAGCATACGTCAACTCTATGGTGTAACCTGCATTATCGGCATCGCTGTACTTCTTATCTTCCTGCTATGGGACATTCAGCCAGTGCGCAGCACCTTGAAGAAGATGCCAGCCTGGAATTTCGTAGGAAGGATGATGAAGAAGAAATACAACATAACTAAATAAAAAACGGGGCATACCGACAATTGTTCGGTATGCCCCATATATTATTAGTATATTACGAATTAGTGTGCAGGGGAGATTATTCTATCACCACCTTACGTGTAGAGCCGTCGCTCATACGGATGATGTTGATGCCCTTCTGTGGTGCATAGATACGCTTACCGTCAAGGGTGTAGCGTGCCACCTCGTGCAGTTCTACGTAGTTAGGCTTAGCGGTAGCGATGGCTGTAGAAGTGTTCTTTGTGCAGCCAACGTTGTCGATGCATACGTAAGTAGATGTGTTCATGTAGCCATACGACTTGTCAGAACCATCAAAAGAGATGCTTAATGATACTACCTTGCCGAGAGAAGAGAGGTCGAGCCAATCCCAGTCGGTGAGGCATGTCCAGTCAGCCTCGTTCTCAGAACGATAGTCAGCGAGATAGTAGTCAACGGAAGCCGTGGTGTTGTCTGCCTTAGTACCAGTGAAGGTTACCTTGAACCATGAGCCTTGTTCAAACTTCTTTGCCACGCCATTGCCGTTCTTAACGCACTCTACTACCCAAGCGGAGTTGGTAAGGTTGAGTCCGTTGATGACTCTTCCCTCTGGAGCGTCAAGCACTTTTATTACTTCCATTGGCATGCCAGCAGGCATACCGCAGTAGATTACGCCATAGTTAGCAGAGCCTGTTGCTCCATGACCAGCGCATGAGTTCCACTGGTCTGTAGAGTAGTCGCTGTAGGTGGTAGCGGTCATGTTGCTATAAGAGCAGCCTGTCCATGATCCATATGTTGGGTTAATAGAGTTAACGAACTCGTAAGCACCGCTCTTGAATGTACCGTTCCATACTGTAGCGCCATAGTCATCGGTGCCTTCCACTGCATTATCAGCAGGTCCATACCAAGAAGATTCTGGTTCAAGGGTAAGGTCATCAAACGTTGCTACTGTTGCGTCGGTGTGGTCATCGTTGATTGTGTAAGTGATAGTGAAATTCTCCAGAGCAGCATCTGACGACAAGGCATCAATACGTATTCTGAGCGATGTCATATTATCTAACTGCCCCTCATTCAACGCCATGCCGAACTCACCATATTGGTTTCCGAAAGTGAGTTTATTCTCATAATCAGTTCTTAACCCCCCGACTTTTAGTTCACCAATTTGTGTACCCCCATTAAAAGCCGTAATTTGAAGTTTACCAGTTCTCTGATTACCAGGACCAGTTAAGAAACTTAGATTCTGCAAAGAGAAACCGACAGGAAGGTTTGTGAAAGTTATCTCGCTATATTTACCCTCATCAGTAAATGCGATAACATCTTTTTCACTATATTCGCTTTTCTGACCTACCGTTGTATATTCTATCCCTTCAGGGACATCACCCTCCAACTGGGTGAACCATGAGTCCGTAGTCACTTTCATAGATTTGCTTACAGATTCATTATCACTCTGTGAAGCAATAATGTTATTACCACGAGCATTAGAACTCGTAACATCTGCATTAGAGAATCTAACTGCAACGTCATCATAGCAGAAGTACGCAGGTTGAGAGAATCCATAGCCATTGTCATTGCTGCCAACCACATTGAACTCTACCCTTTTTACTTTACCGAGACCTTCCATATTCCACTTCGTCCAATCATTGACAACAGTTTCGCCATTTGCCAAATTGAACGCTATTGTCTTCTTACTTCCATCCTCATGATAACCTGTAGCCTCAATGTCAATGTAGTCATCCGGTCCGAGTTTTGATGTAAGACCATTGCCGTTAAGTATGGCGTTAGCAAGGTAGGTATTGATGTTTACGTACATGTGGTCGATGGTTCTTGCCACACCATCACCAAACTTCCACGCAGGCAAATTGCTAGCAGAATACCCCGAATCGTCACGATAACCATAGTGAACAGCGAAGTTATTGGAACCATTGTGACCGTGTCCGCCTTGACCGTTGGCAGTGTTATCCTTTGTGTAAACTGCTAACTGGTGGGTGTAGTCACCGTTGTTCAGGTTGCCGTCCCAATAGTTAGAGATAGCGTGGCCGCCGCCCCAATACATCTTTGTGCCCCAGTTCTCCGGTATCTCTGAGTAAAGATAGGTGTTGCCCTTGTCATACCACTTGTAGTTTACATCGGTTGACTCCTTAGAGGTGTTACCATGGTTCTCACCGTAGAGCAGTTCTCCACCGTACTGTGGACTGTCGATAAGTGAAGACCAGTTGTTTTTACCAAGGTAGTTTGCTGAATCTGAAGCATAGTCCTTGTCTTCAAATGTCAGTGTGCGGAGCGTGTAAGACGTCTGTGCGCTTGCGC
The DNA here is from genome assembly GCA_934272845.1 of uncultured Prevotella sp. GTDB lineage: Bacteria > Bacteroidota > Bacteroidia > Bacteroidales > Bacteroidaceae > Prevotella. Next base: position 53,081 of record CAKQSF010000007.1, on the reverse strand, counting down.
TAAGACCTGCAAAGCACGCTGCTGCCGCAAGTGTAAAAATTTTCTTCATAGACTATTTGTTTTTGTTTTGTTTATATGTTTAGGGTGGTAATTTATAACCCCACCCTTTATTTTATTACTATCTTCTTTCCGTTCTTTATGTAGATGCCGTGCACGGGATTGTTGACTCTGCGTCCTGTGAGGTCATAATAATAGCCGTCTTTCTTCTCTGTGTATGTTACAGCCGATACGCTCGTTGGGCGTTGCTTTGCTGGTATGACGATAGGGTTATCGTCGTAACCGTCTACAAGGTGCAAATCTACAAAGCCCGCAACCTCTGTTGATGTCTCGCCAATCCATCCGCAGTACTGGAATATGCCTGTAACAACCTTGATAAAGTTTACCTCTGGCAAGTCTACGTGGTTGCCCTCTTCGTCTACAGCCCAGTCAATGTCGAACGTAGAATAAATATCATTGTTCAACGAAGCGTCTACATATCCGTAGGCATCCTTAGAATAACGATACTGCACCCAGTACTGCGTGGCAGTCTGGCTTTGGTTTATTGCATTGTTAGGCAGTTTGCCCCCCTTGAATGTCAATGTCTCTCCGCTCTCCCATAGTGGCCAATAGGTCTGACTATGGAATGAGATTTTCATGTGATAACCCGTAGAGTCACGCTTCTCTCCGTTCTTGTCGGTCCATGTAGCATCCCACTTCAGGTAGTTATCGTATGTAGAAAACGGTATCTTGTGGTCTCCCTTCTCGGCTGTTGGCTTATAATATGTGATGGAGAAGTCGTGTATTTCTGATGTGTAATACTCTGAGCCTGCCAGTTCGTACCACTTACAGGTGTTCACATCGTCGCCCACGCCTACGTAAACTATGCCAGGCTCAAAACTTCCACCTATCGTAGCACTACCGTAAACGGGGTCTGCGGCTGCGTAGAATCCGTTGCCGAGTATGCGGAAGTCAGATCCTTTCTTGTTTTGAACGGGATGGTCGAACTTTACGGTCACGTATCCTCCGTAGGTTCCGAGGTGTATGAATTGTCCGTCACAAAGGCTCTCTGTAGCCTCTGCACACACTTCTTCGTGGGTTGTGGCATCTGTTGCCTTCGGCAAAGTGTTGATGAACTGTCCTGGTGCAGGGTGCAGTTCTAATACTGTTACAGGTTGTGCCTCTGTTAGTTTTGGATTTTCCTCCTGTTGTGTCTGCGCTGACGCTGACAGTGTAGTGCCAGCGAGCATTAATGATGAGAGTAGAATTTCCTTCATAAGCAATTATCTTTTTTGTTGTTATTCATGCATTACTCCCTCATACACAGGCACCGCCAGTATATGAGCAGGGTTTATATATACCTTCTTCGGACTGAACAACTGCGTGCCCATCTTGTCGTAGCCATAGAGATAGCCTGCTGAGGCGTAACTTTCCGCGTCGGTAAAGTAGATGTTATGGGTGTAAGGAGAGACGTAAAGTTCGTAAGGCGATGTGAGTTCCTTCAACTTTTGCGTTACCGTTTCGCCGTAAACACCGTCAGTTACCTCCATCGTGGCGGGGTTAATGGTCTTTATGTAATAAATGTATTCGCCAGTATAGTATGAAAAATCAGAGCCAACGGTATAGAAGTATTCACCGTCTGTGGTGTTATACGTGCATGGGAAGTCGAGCACATTGAAGGTGTTTGACTTACAGTTGAATATCACCGTCTTTGGCTTTACGTCGTAATAGTCACCGCAAGAGTTTATGCACAGATACTCATCAGCCTGCGACACCTCGCCATAGAGGTTGATGCAGCCAGTGTCTATGTTGCGAATCTTGGTCATGGTCTTGGCGTCCACCAGCGTGATGGTGGTCTCATAGCCATGCGTACTCTCACTATACGAATAGCCACCAGTATTGACTACATACAGTGTTCCTTCATAAAGGCGTATGCCTTCAGGCTCCCAGCCTACCTCACAGGTAGCGACCACGTTCTTTGTACGTAGGTCTATCTTAGCCACATAGCCTTTTTCGAATGTCTCATCGCCACACTTGTGGGCGTAAGAGGTTACGTAAAGGTATTCGCCATCGCTACACATACGGCGGTTGTTAGGCACGTTCTCTGTTGCTCCGCAGGCAGTTCCGTCGGGGTGTATGTACTGTATGATGTTCGACCAGTTGATGCAGATGGCTATCAGCGTGTCGTTTACCTGAAGTATGTCGTTAGGCGTATCGCCTAATTTCGCGCCGTTGATGGTACGAAACCATTTGTTTGTCAACGTGCCCGTCTTGCCATCGTAGAACGACAGTTGTCCGTTGTCCGACTGCCAGTTGCCTTCGTTGCAGATAATGAGGTTTTCTCCTACTATGAGATCTACTGGGTCTATTACCGTATCTATTAGTCTCTTCTCCACATTGTCATCGCCACTACAAGCAGCGAGCAGCGCGAAGACGAAAATATACAATATCTTTTTTATCATAATTTGTATTTAAGCGTTACAGCAAAGCGTCTGCCTGGCATTGGCCAACGCTGTATCATCTCGTATCTCACGTCGAAGAGGTCTTGACATTCCGCCTCCACGGTGTAGTGTTTCTTGAAAGTATAGCCCACCTTCACATCGGTACAGTTATATGCCTCCAGCGGGTCGTCTATGGCATTCTCTGCCGTCCAGTATCGTTTGTCCACGAACATATGGCTTAATGACGCTGCCCAACCCTTATACATAAAGGTGTAAACGGCAGTAAATGACCACTTAGGGCTATAGGCTATGTAGTCGTTATAGGCATCTTCTCGTGGGTCTGTCCTGTTACGGTCGTCCTGAAAGGTGCCTGTCAGCAGCAGGGAGTGGTTCTTATAGTGCGCGTTCATGGTCACGTCTACGCCCATACAGCGTGTGTAACCGTAGTTGAGCATGGTCCATTGGTATGAGCCTTTCAGCGGAAGGCACACTATGCGGTCTTCTACATGATTGTAATACCAGTCTGCTTGCACGTCGAACCAGTCGTTCTTGTACACCACTCCTACGTCAAACTGCTTTGTGTACTCAGGCTTCAGGTTGCGATTGCCCACGAGAGTATAATACAGGTCGTTGAGCGTAGGTGCGCGAAAGACGCTTTTATAGAAGGTTCGCAGCGTCCAGTTGCCGATGGTGTATGACGCAAGGGCGTTCCATGTTACCTTACTCAGCGGCTTTGTGGTACCGTACGTGTGGTCGCTGACGTGAGTGTAGAGTCCGCTGAGGTTCAGGTTCAGACCGTTGTGGCTGTAGAACGCCGCGAGAGAGGTCTTGCTGTCCATGCGGTAGACGTAGTGGAAGTTCTTTACATCGGTGGTAAGGTCTGACCATCGCAGGTCTGTTGACGCCGAGATAACGAAGTCGCCCAACTGGTATGAGCCTGCCATAGCACCGTAGACATCCTGTTGGTGATACTCGTTGTTGCTATGTACGGAGATGTTCTCTGGGTAGTCAGAGCGGTAGTGCAGGTAGTCGTTGGTGTACTTCACTATGCCTCTCAGTCCGAGGTTGCCAAACTCCTCACGGTATGTCAACTGTGTGAAGAAGTTACGGTCCCACTCTCTGCCCACGTCAGTGTAAGTATCAGACAGTCTTCTGACTATTCCTCCAGGCAGTCCACGAATGGAGTTGAAGTAATACGTATGCCATTGCAGTCCCTTCCAGAAGGCGCAGCCCTCTATGCGAAACATGGTAATGTCTGAATTGCGGCGTGTTCCAGTGGTGTCCTCATACTGCGTGTGGTAGTCGAAGGTGTAATCGCCCTCCGACCTTGTGAAGGCAGCGTCGATAAATCCCCAGTCCTTGTAACTGTATGTCGCTGCTACCTTGTGCGTACCGAAGGAGCCGTTCTGGTATGACGCTGTAAAAGCGGTGCTGTCTGGTCGGTGTGTCTTCAAGTAAACGGTGGAAGCGGAGGCATATTCCGTAGCGGTCATGAGTCGCTCTGCCTTGTTAGCGTTATAGAGCGATACGCTCTCAAGGGTTGTCAGTGAGTACTTGCCAAGGTCTACGGTACCGTTCTGAGCGTTGGTAATGCGCACTCCGTCCAGGTATACGCCCACGTGTTGCGAACCGAGTGACCTTACGTTGATGGTCTTCTGTCCGCCCAGTCCGCCATAGTCTTTTATCTGAACGCCAGCGAGATACTTCAACGCATCGGCAACCGAACTCGATGGCAGCGTCTCTATCTGTGCCCTCGAGATGGTTTGTTGCGGAGTAGTCTCGCGTTTACCCTTCACCACTACCTCCTGTATGTGGTAGGTAGAGTCAGCGTGCTGTCGCATTATCTGTGCATCGGCATGCGCTACGCATATTGATAAACCTATGGTAACGCACGTGCGGAAGCACATACGCGTGTAATCTTTTCTATATAATATCATGTTATATGTTTTCTGTATCCGTAATCCCGCAGACACAAAGTTCGTAACAGCAGTGGCAGGTCTTCTGACTTTATCCTTATAGTAACACGGTCTTCCCAGACTTTAAGGCAAGGCGCACCATTTTCTCGTCTTGCGTCCAGTGACACTGTTGGTTACCTTTAGGCTGGTTCTATAAATTACCACCGTAAATTCACTCAGTCGTTATGCAAAGCATAACTCCTTTCCTCACTTACACTTTGACCTCGAAAATAGCCTCGAAATATAACAAAGTTAATTTATAGAACCACCCTTTATACAAAGGACTCACAGCTACGGGTATAGTTGCAGACTTACACTGCATTCCCTTCTTAGCCCCTACGTCGTCATAATAATGATGAGTGGGGAACCAAATGCTGATGCAAAGGTACTATTATTTAGACTTTTACGCAAGAAAAACCAGTATTTGTTATCAACGTATTGACTAATGTCAAGTTAGCAACAACGCAACAACATATTTTTTTTTTGTAAAAAAGATTTATTCTCAAAGAAATTTCGTACATTTGCAAATGTAAATGTAAATAAAGCAAGAATATGACAGATATCGTTAACTGCTATCCTGTAGGAGTACAGACTTTTGACATCATTCGAAAGGAAGGCTATCTATATGTTGACAAAACCAAATACATCGCAGATTTCAGACAAAAGAAAATGCGATATGTCTTTCTGAGTCGTCCAAGACGATTCGGAAAGTCACTCTTTGCCTCTACCCTGCAAGCCTATTTCGAGGGCAGAAAAGAACTCTTCGAGGGGTTGGCTGTCGCTGACTATGAGAAAGAATGGGTGAAACATCCCGTGCTTCACTTCGACATGAGCGGTGCGAAGCACTACGATGCCGAAATGTTGAAGCACTACCTTGACCTACAACTTATTCCCTACGAAGAACTATATGGGAGAAACGAAAACGAGAAATATCCTAACGAGCGACTGGACGGCATAGTGAAGCGTGCCTACAAACAGACTGGCGAGAAAGTGGTGGTCATCATAGACGAGTATGATGCACCTCTACTCGACGTTGTGCACGAAAAGGATAACTTGAAGCAACTTCGTCTTATCATGCAAAACTTCTACAGTCCACTGAAGAAACTCGACCCATATCTTGAATTTACGTTCATTACGGGCATTACGAAGTTCTCGCAACTAAGTATCTTCAGCGAACTGAACAACCTCGACAATATCAGTATGCTCGACCAATATTCTGCTATCTGCGGCATCAGCATGACAGAGTTGACCACCGTAATGAAACCCGATGTGGAGGGACTTGGCAGGGCACTGGGCTTGACTTACGACGAATGTCTGGAAAAACTGCGCAAACACTACGATGGATACCACTTTAGCGAACACTCAGAGGATGTGTTCAATCCGTTCAGTCTTATAAGGGCTATGAACAGCCAAAAGATTGATTCTTACTGGTTTGGCTCTGGCACTCCGTCTTACCTTATTAAGAGTCTACAGAAATATCACGTCAATGTGCTTGACATAGAGAAAAAGAGTTGCGACGTAGAGGACTTCGACGTATCGCCAGAACAGATGACTTCTGCCCTTCCGTTGCTCTACCAAAGTGGTTATTTGACCATAAAGAAATATAACCCCCTTCTTCATCGCTATTCATTGGGTTATCCTAACCAAGAAGTTAAGAATGGTATGCTGAAGAGTCTTGCCCCTAACTATCTATCACCAGTATCGGTTGACAATAGCAGTCTTGTTGGTGACTTCCTGGAAAAACTATACGAAGACGACTTAGAGGGGGCGATGGTGCGCCTGAAGGCATACCTCGCCAGCATCTCCAACCGCCTATCAAACAAGAACGAGCGCGACTTCCAAACGGTTTTCTACCTTATCTTCAATCTCATGGGGGCGATAATGAAGGTAGAAGAAGACAGTGCCATAGGTAGGGCTGACGCTGTTGTGCATATGCCAGAGGCTATTTACGTCTTCGAACTGAAATACGATGGATCGGCAGAAGAGGCGCTAAAGCAGATAGACGAGAAAGGGTACCTGATTCCTTACTCCGCTGACGGCAAGCGACTGTATAAGATTGGGGTGAACTACGACAGTAACCAGCGCACCATTGGCGAATGGGTTATTAAGGAGGGATAAGCAACATACGGGCACAGGACGTCACATAACCGTGTCAACTTTACATTTATCACTTTGCTCATTTTTCCCCCTTTTCTCTTACATTTTGATTTTTCGTAAACGCTGAGAATGCCGATGCTGGTCACAACTCTGCCAACAGGACCGTGAAAATGGCCATGTGTCTGTTTTGTTATACGTCTGATTACGAGATGTTTAGCGAAAGCGGGAGATATGGAGACGAGAAAAGTACAGTGTGAAAGGGGCTTTTTAGCATAATAATCACTATCTAATAACATAGTAAAAGGATAAAGATTGCAATGTAATTAGATAGTGATTACTTTTTACCCCCTATTTTCTTCTATAAAAAAGGCGTTTTCCTCGCTTTAAAAGGACTACGCACATGTTTCCTTATTCTATTTCGAGTTTTTTCGCTGAACTTTACATTTAGTCACATTGTAAGCAAAAACAAGGGTTTGCTTACAATGTGATCTTTATATAGGTTGTAATTTATTTCCCCCCATATTATCGTCCCTGAAGCCGTCTCAGCCAAAGTCCCATAAAACGGTCATAGACAACATAGCCGTCAGCAGAACGATACACTAACTCTTTATCCTCAAGAACACGTAGAGCCGCCTTCACGCTGCTCGCACCACTTAGGTTATGTTTCACAATAAAAGAAGCAGACGTTGGTTGGCTGACAATGCCTTCGATGCCAATAGCCTTTAACAGAGAATACTGATTGTCAGTAAAGAACTGCGCTATTGTTTCATACTGTGTTGCTCTGTTCTCTAAGATGGAGAGTATGGCAATATTTACCTGTGCCTGTTCTGTGACAGACAGTTCTGTCTCGTAAAGGCGGTTCATAATGCACTGTATATACCATGTATGTCCTTCAAATTGCGTGTAGAGAGTGTCAAAGACGTCCTTAGACAGTTCACCATTCTTATCTCTGAAGAAATCATGACAGAACTCATAATACACCTCGCAGGGTAATGCTCTGAGTGTCATCAGTTCAGTACTCTGGTAGAAAGGACGCTTGGGCGACATAAACATCTCAGTCATCAGATGGTGTTTACTGCCAGAGAAGATAAAGTGTACATGTTGCGCGAACTGTATGTATGAACGCAACAGAGCCTCAGTTCCTTTCTCAGGATATTCCGCTATCTGTTGAAACTCATCTATTGCCAAATATATCTCCTGACCACTTTCATTTAGATAAGTAAAGATACTCTGCAGTGTGACATCTTCCTTCTTTCGTTCTACATTAATAGAAACACTCATTTCACCAGTAAGCGGATCAACACTAAAGGTTGGTCGCAAAGCGCTGAAAAAGGTTATTACCTTATTTAGTATTGTGACATTCTTACGAACAATACCGTTTATAACCGTTATTCCGAGTTGTTCTACAAAGTCATGTAAGTCCTTTGTGGCAAAAATATCAAGATACAGGCATATAGCATCCTGCTCTTCCGCATTAAGATGGTAGAAAGTATTCTTTATTAATCCTGTCTTTCCTATTCTTCGTGGGGACACCAACGTTACGTTACGACCATTACGCAAATGCGATAACAGACAATCGGTCTCTGTCTTACGATCGCAAAAATACTCGGGACTTTCGTAACCTTGATACACGAAAGGGTTGACTAACTTCTTCTTCTTTAGTAACATATAACATTACATTTTTTTTGTAACACTTTTTTTGTAATGCAAAGGTACTATATTTTCTGAGAAAAATAAGTAAGTGACGGTGAAAAAATAAATTGGTATAATTTATGTCATAGATTTTTGAGATAGTTTGGAGACATGAAGATGGAGCAATGCGAGCATTGTGACTGATGAATGGCTTCAAAATATCCAAAAAGATATGACAAGGTAATAAATATCATTTATGTAATCCACTCCGCTAAATTGTACCAAGTTATTTTTTTACCGTCACTAAGTGTTCAAAATTATTTTATGGGTAGTTATATAAATTACCTTTGTAATAGAACCACCCTTATACCTTCCCTGTTATGAGTGGTACGTATGTTGATATGGCGTTTTCTATCTCAGATATACAGATAAATTCATCAGCACTGTGTGAGCGAGAACTTTCGCCCGGCCCTAACTTAAACGAAGGAAAGCGCATCAATGCTTGGTCAGATAGCGTAGGTGAGCCAAAGGGTTTCATGCCTCTGGCAAGACATCGCTGCACCAATGGGTGGTCAATGGGTATAGACGATGAGTGGAGATGGAAGGAACGTGCCTTCAGTTCGCTCTTCAGGTGTGACTGTAGGAAGGCGAAGACTTCTTCGTTAGTATAGTGCTCATTGGTGCGAACGTCAATGATAAAGCGACATTCGTCTGGCACAACATTATGCTGCGTGCCACTGTTTATTACCGTACACTGCATCTTTGTCGGTCCGAGAAGCAGCGACACCTTGTCGAAACTGTAGTCACGGATGAACACAAGGTCGTCAAGTGCGGCGTAAATAGCGTTTACACCCTCGTTGCGCGCAGCGTGTCCCGACTTGCCGTGCGCCACACCGTCGATAACCATCAGGCCCCTTTCGGCTATGGCTGGCTGCATGCCAGTAGGTTCACCTACGATGGCTACGTCAACCTTAGGCAGTTCGGGCAATACGAGGCGTATGCCCCCAACTCCGCTTACCTCTTCTTCGCAAGATGCAAGGTACATTATGTTATACTCGCGTGCCTCCGTTTCGGGCATGGACTCTAATATTCTGAACACTTGTAGCAATGACACCAAACCGCCACCGCAGTCGTTAGAGCCGAGGCCATAGAGTCGGTCACCCTCAAGGGTAGGGGTGAACGGGTCGCGTGTCCATGTCGCAACAGGTTTCACGGTGTCGATATGTGCGTTGAGCAACAGAGTAGGGCGTTTCTCATCCCAGTGCTTAGACTTCAAAAGAAGGTTATTGCCCTTGCGATAAGGCGTAAAGCCGAGGTCCTCCATGTAGTGCTGCATTACGTCGGCAGCGGCAGTCTCGTCACGACTAACAGACGGGACGGAGATTAGTTGTTTCAATAACGAAACAGCAGAAGATATGTATAATTCATAATTCATAATTCAAAATGCATAATTATTGATTAGTTAAGACTGGTATCATGAATGTTATCGTAGTGCCAATACCTTCTTCTGAGGCTACTTCCACGGTACCTTTATGATTTTTCGTAATAATATCGTGCGTTATTTGCATTCCAAGCCCAGTGCCTTTACCCACGGGTTTTGTAGTAATCGTTTGGTGGAACAGACGCTCGCGCACGTTGTCGGGGATGCCTGTACCATTGTCAGAGAAAGAGATAACAAGGTTACCATTATCTATCCTTGCCCCTATTTCTATCGTTGGAGAATAGTTATCCACACCTTTCGCAGCCATATCGTCCGCCTTTTGCTTCACGGCATAACAAGCATTGTTCATAACATTAATTACGGCGCGCGATAAATCCTGCGGAATCACCATGCACGGAGGCATATCGGGCTGGTAGTTTTCTACAATGGAGACATTGAACGACTTATCGTCCGCACGCTTGGCATGGTAAGACAACCACACGTATTCGTGCAGGAAGTGTGCCATATCGGTTGCCAAACGCTCGTTCTCCTTTCCGCGAGAGATGAGCAGTATGCCCTGGATGATGCTCACAGCGCGCTCACCATGTTCCTGTATCTTCTGCATGTTGAGCGTAAGGCTCTTCGTTATGTCTTCAATATCCTCAGCATCCTCATCATCTATGGAATCCTTTATATCAGCAATGATATCGTTAAGGTCCGCAACGAGTTTCTCTGAGAGTTTTGAAAAATTTATGACAAAGTTCAGAGGATTCTGTATCTCATGCGCTATGCCCGCACTAATCATGCCGAGCGAAGCCATTTTCTGCAACTGTATGAGTTGCTCCTTCATAGTCTGTAGATTGTCCATAGTGGTTGAATTATGTGTGGTGTTACTTTTCATTAACATGTGTGTGGAATATAAGAAATTCCTAAAGGGAGGTATAGAACTATCCTAAATTGATATCACGAAATCGGTAAAGACATCCTTCTCTGTACGGAGGGTTATGGTTCCGTTGTGATCTTGCACAATCTCTCGAGCAAGATACAGTCCTACGCCCGCAGCCTCACTAGTGGGTTTGGTAGTAAAGAAGGGGTCGAAGACTTTGTCAATGATGGTATCTTCTATGCCTATGCCGTTGTCGTGCACAACGATTTCAAAGTGACTTCCGCCAACAGCAGATAGTCTCAGCGTTATCTCAGCGTAATATTTCTCACGCTGCCACTTCTTTACCACGGCGTAAACAGCATTGGCAAGCAACGCTGTGAGGGCTCTGTTGATAGCAACAGCATCCACATCATGTTTTAAAGGCGTCTTCGGCACTTCGCAACGTATGTTGATATGGCACTCCTCTATGTTCTTCTTGTAATATTCTCGCGTTACCTCCACCGACTGCTTGCAAACCTTGCCGATGTCGGTATTACTGATATTCCCTATCTGGTTCTTCAGCATGGCCTCCATGGCACGCAGTGTACGCGTGGTGTTCACACCGTGTTCTTCTATTTTCGCAAGGTTAGTCTGCATCATGCCGATAATATCCTGGCAGTCATCGTAGTTGTCTTGCGACATATTCTCTTTCTCGTTATCAATATCTTCCTTTAAGTCACGTGCGAGCCCAGAGGTCAGTTTAGAGAAATTATTGATATAATTAATAGGGTTAAGTATTCTGTCTATAAGTCCCTGTGTCAGTTTTCCCGCCGTTGCGGTACGTTCCATGCGCATCAAATCAGCCTGCATACGCTGCAAATCATTAAGGGCAGTGGAGAGTTCTGCAGTACGTTCATTTACTGTTTCCTCCAGCATGCGCTTGGCACGGCGCAGTTTCTTCATGCGTAGTATCACGCCAGCACGCACCATCAGCGTCACTACCAACACGTAAAACAGTATGGCCCACCACCTAATGTAGAAAGGGAAGTTGAGATACCAGTCCACGCTTGCCGTATCACTGATATTTCCGAAGAGGTCTAACGCCTGTATGTCGAGATGCGCATGACCATATTGCATATTGCCAAAACGAACGTAGTTTTCTTCAGACCATGCGCTCCACCTACCGTTATTAAGACGATAACGATATTTGGTAGGATGAAGAATGGACATAGCCTCGGCAGAGAAATAGACCGTAATGCTGTTGCATGATGAAGGCAGGTCTATACCCTTAATAGTCTTGAGCGGCTTACAGTCACGCTGACGGTAACCACCCCACAGTATAGAGTCGTTGTCTGCCACCACCTGACGGATGTAAACACCAGCCTTACGCATTTGGGCTGTGCCATCGCCAACTGCTGATATGTTGAAGTTTATGGCACCAAATTCACCACCAACCCATAGTGAGCGCCCACCGTTTACATAGATAGCGTTTAGCGAACGGTCACTAATAGCGTTTGCCCAAGAGGTAAACTGCTGGTCAGCCTTGCCCACAGTTCTTACCTTCAGATGTCTTCCGTCAGCATCGGTAAGCCAATGGCGACCTTCCTTGTCAACGAAATTAATCTTAGGGTCGGCTGTTCCCACGGCGCGCTTCAGACGGCGACAGATGATGTCATGACCTAGGATTATCTCCCAACGTTCACCGTAAAGCGTCTCTATGCGCAACCTGTCACCAGCGTTTCTTACGTTTACACACTTTGTTATCTCTGCCAGACGGCGGTGCATGCCACTGAATGTTACCTCGTATACACCATCGACCTCGCCCGTGTAGTACACGTTTCCACGCCCTTCACATATAGACTGCGTATTGCCATCAGTCACCTTACGCGGTCCCTGCCGTGTGATAAGGTACAGTCCTGCACTTGTTGCTGCAAGGAGCATGCCATCATCAGTGGGCAACAACTGCCAGCAAGTAGACTCCATACCGCTTAACTGTGAAAGTACGCCTTGAGAAAGACGATATATTCCCTGTAACGTTCCGAAATAAACGTCTCCTCCTACCATTCCGATAGCATACACCTCACCGTGCAATCCCTGAGCCTCGGTAAGGCAAGAGTATGGTGATGGAGTCTCCATGGCAAACACACCATGGTCCGTTGCACCCCACAAGGTGTGGTGTTTATCGTAAGTAATAAAGTTGACAGTATTGCTGCACAGGCCGTCTTGCTTACCGATATGCACCGTGCGCTTAGCGAATCTGAGGTCGAGTCCATCAGTCTTCCTTACCGAAACGTTCATTCCTGGCAGTGCAACATTATTGATAGAGTCAGCCGTAGCCATAATATTCTTTATCGCCGTTCTTCCAATGCGGTGCAAGTGATATTGGTCGTCAAGTCCGTAGGTGCCTCTCGTTGAGGTATGAATGAACACTTTGTTTCCAGATACCTTAATAATGTCAACCTCACCACGGAACTCTTTGCCACTAGCCGTTTTTACAGAACGCAGCAAGAGTTTGCCGTTAGCATCAGCATCCAGATAACCGAAGATGTTATATCCACCCACCCAGATGCGCCCATTGGCGGCTCTTGCAATACGAGTTACACGGCTATCGCCAGGAGTAGGTATCCTGCGCCATGTGCAACCGTCATAATAAAGCAGTCCGGTGAAGTTCGCAACGAACACAGTACCGTACGTATCACACGCAATATCAAAGTTACGGTTGTGCGCATCGTACTCCTTTGCACTGTAACTGCGTATGAACGGCACGCCGCCATTGCTGCTCCGCGTTACCGATGGCAGTGCTATAAGCAGCAAGAAAAAGCATACATATACTATGTTCCGAGGTATTTTCATTTTCTTTTCAATACCAATATCGTTATGTCATCACTCTGCTCTGTACCTTCAGCATGTTTGTTTACTGCCGTTTCCACCGCAGTGACCAATTCTTTGGCTGTAACATCGCCACAGGAAGACAGCAAATCTTCAAGCCTTTCCTCACCATACAGTTCATTGGTTACAGAGCAAGCCTCTGTCACCCCATCGGTAAACGCTACGAGAGCATCGCCTTCCTCCAGTTCTAAAGTACCAGAACTATACTTGAAGTTATCTATAACACCGAGGGAAATGTTGGTTTCTACCTGTGGAACCACTACCATACCGTCATGTTTCAACACCTTGGGCGGATTATGACCAGCATCTACATAGCACACTTTACCAGTGCGAATATTGTACACTCCATAAAATAAAGTAACGAACATGGAGTCAAAACTCTCTCTTGCCAGCACTTCGTTACACTCGGTTATCACTGGCAAAGGGTCAATACTCTTACGCCCCGCAAACCTAAGCAGCGTGTGACTGACAGCCATAAAGATAGCCGCAGGAACGCCCTTGCCCGACACATCAGCCACGGTAAAGCCCATGTGCTCCCCGTCTATGCGGTATATGTCGTAGAAATCACCACCAACATCCTTGGCTGCCTTCATGGAAGCGAAGATGTCTAACCTGTCAGTGAGGTCATCGAAGGGAGGAAACTTATTAGGGAGAATTGCCTGTTGCACCTCTGCCGCCAAAGCAAGGTCAGTCTTAATGTCAACTAACTGGCCGTGTTCACGCTGTGTTGTCTTTACGAACTCTATCTCAGCAATAGCCTTTTCTATGGTTCGTTCAAGGTCTTCAAGGTCAATAGGTTTCGTGGCAAAGTCAAAAGCACCATTGTTCATGGCCGTGCGTATGTTACTCATCTCGCCATATGCACTCACCATAATGACCTTAAGGGCAGGATTATGACGGCTATTAAGTTTCTTAAGCAGGGTCAGCCCGTCCATCTCAGGCATGTTTATGTCGCTGAGAACAATGTCAATATCAGGATTTTTAAGCATCATCTGGAGTGCCTCCACACCGTTGTGGGCAAAGAAGAACTCATATTCTCCCTTGCGTATTTTCCTGCGGAAGTACTGCGTAAGTAGCAGTTCAAGGTCCAACTCGTCGTCAACACTCAATATTTTCGTTGCCATAGGTCAATGCTTTGTCGTTAGATATTCCATAGAAAAAAGAGTATTCATCAACAAAGGTAACAACTTTTCCCCTAATCGACAACACAAAGTAGCATAAAAATTTGGCAGTTCGAGATTTTTTACATATTTTTGCATCACGAATACATAGAGCCTAAGGTGGCTCTAAGAGAATGTTTATAACCTAAAGTATATCTTATGCAAACGGTTTGTCATTTGGGTCTGCTACCACTTGAGCAGGCAAAGAAGTACGGCAACAGAACCGTATTTGAGTATCAGGACTTCGGTAGCGAAGTATGGAAGAAGGCATCGTGGATTGACTTTGCACAAAATGTGAAGCGTCTTTCTAAGGCTCTTCTCACTCTTGGGGTTCAGGTGCAGGAGAATATAGGCGTATTCTCCCAGAATGCATTGCCTTACATCTACACGGACTTTGGGGCATATGGTATCAGAGCGGTGACAATACCTTTCTATGCTACGAGTTCTGAGCAACAATTACAGTATGTTATAAATGATGCTCAGATGCGAATAGTGTTCGTAGGCGAACAGGAACAGTATGACAAAGCACGCCGTGTGCAGGCTCTTTGCAGCACACTGGAACGCATAATAGTATATGATCGTTCCGTGACACTCGCAGTGCACGACAGTACTACGATGTTCTTTGACGACTTTATGAAACTTGGTGACAACACCGAGGTGAATGAAGAACTCAGACAGAGACGTTTGGAACTGAACAACAGTGACCTGGTTAACATTCTCTACACGTCAGGAACAACGGGAGAACCAAAGGGAGTAATGCTCACGGCAGGACAATTTGCCGCTGCGCTGAAGGCTAACGATGAGTGCGTTAACCTGGGAGAAAAAGACCGTGTCATAACGTTCCTGCCAATAACGCATATCTTTGAACGTGGATGGGACACGTTAGCACTGACAGAGGGTGCCACGCTCATAATCAATACCAACCCACACAACATACAGAAGGCTATGAAGGACCGCAAGCCTACGTGTATGTCGGCTGTGCCAAGGTTTTGGGAAAAGGTATTCGCCATGGTGAAAGCAAAGATTGACAAGGCGTCACCAATAAAGCAGAAACTCTTCCGTGAGGCTCTTGAAACGGGTAGATTGGTGAACGTTGAGTGTAAGTCACAAGGCAAGAAACCTTCTTTAGCATTGGCTCTGAAATACAAAGTCATCGACAAAACTATGCTGTCGCTCGTACGTAAGCAATTAGGATTGGAACATCCGAATATCTTCCCTACTGCTGGAGCAGTGGTATCGCCAGAGGTTGAGACCTTCGTTAACAGTATTGGCATAAAGATGATAGTGGGCTATGGACTGACAGAAAGTCTTGCTACGGTGTCATGCGACCGCAAGAATGAGCCTTTCACCGTGGGGTCCGTTGGTAAACCTATTAACGGCATAGATATTAAGATAGGCGAAAATAATGAGATTCTGCTGAAAGGACCTACCATTACCTGTGGATATTACAGGCGTGACCACCTCAACAAGGAGACGTTTACAGAAGATGGATATTTCCGTACGGGTGATGCTGGCTATATAAAGGATGGTGAACTGTTCTTGACGGAGCGCATTAAGGACCTATATAAGACATCAAACGGCAAATATATCGCGCCACAGTCAGTTGAATCTAAACTGCTCGTAGATAAATATATAGAGCAGATAGCGGTCATTGCCGATGAGCGTAAGTTCGTTTCGGCATTGATAGTGCCAGCATATGAACTGTTGGAAGAGTATGCTCGCGAACACAATATAGCCTTTGAGAACCGTGAAGACCTGTGTACCAATGTGAAGATAATAAAGATGCTGACAGAGAGAATAGGCACTCTGCAACAGGGACTGGCAGGCTTTGAACAGATAAAGAGGTTCACACTGCTCACCAGACCGTTCACAATGGAGAACGGAGAACTGACAAACACACTGAAGACACGACGCCCCGTGATAATAAAGAATTATGCGGAGGCGATAGAAAAGATGTACGAAGAATAACGATTATACCGTTTATAGATGATAACACAAGATCAACAGAAGGACATTATGGATCGTGCTGATGCGCTGGCTCGATACCTTGACATAGACAAAAAGCGCATAGCATATGAGGAGGAGGATCTCCGCACACAGGCACCAGACTTTTGGGATGACCCTGAAAGGGCACGAAAACAGATGAAGGTGGTTGGCGACCTAAAGAAATGGATTGATGGTTACGACGAGGTGCGCACCGCTGCCGACGAACTGCAGTTGAGCGTGGAGTTCTATCGTGACGAGATGGTGACCGAAGAGGAGGTTGACGCTGCCTATGACAGAGCACTGAAGGCGATAGAATCGCTTGAACTGAAGAATATGTTGCGTCAGGAGGAAGACCCAATGGACGCTGTATTGAAGATTAACTCGGGCGCTGGCGGTACAGAAGCGCAGGACTGGGCGCAGATGCTTATGCGTATGTACATGCGCTGGGCGGAGAAGGGTGGCTATAAAGTGACCATCGTTGACCTCTTGGAAGGTGATGAGGCTGGCATAAAATCTGTCACGATGGAGATAGAAGGTGGAGAATATGCCTATGGTTATCTGAAGTCAGAGAATGGCGTTCACCGTCTGGTTCGTGTGAGTCCATACAACGCTCAGGGTAAAAGAATGACGAGTTTTGCCTCTGTATTCGTGACACCACTTATTGACGACTCTATAGAGGTAGAGGTAGACCCTGCACGCATCTCGTGGGATACGTTCCGTTCTGGCGGTGCAGGCGGTCAGAACGTAAACAAGGTGGAGACCGGAGTGCGTCTGCGATACATGTATCAAGACCCTGACACTGGTGAGGAGGAGGAGATACTCATTGCCAATACTGAGAGCCGTAAGCAGCAGCAGAATCGTGAAAACGCTATGCGACTGTTGAAATCACAACTCTATGACCGCGCCATGAAGAAGCGAATGGAAGCGCAAGCAGCCATAGAAGCAGGCAAAATGAAGATAGAATGGGGCAGCCAGATACGCTCATACGTATTCGATGATAAACGAGTAAAGGATCACCGCACTAACTACCAGACATCAGACGTGGATGCTGTGATGGACGGAAAACTCGATGGCTTTATCAAGGCATACCTAATGGAGATAAATAATAAATAAGTGACGGAGAAAAAAGAAATTGTACCAAATTATTTTTTTTAACGTCACTAAATACCCAAACAACTATGAATAAGAACAAACTAAAGAAAAACGCAAAGCGTGCAGCATACGCTGAGAAACAGGAACAGGAAGGACGTAGCGTTATCAACTGGATATTCGCTATTCTCGTGGCTCTCGGAGTGATTTTTGCTATTTACTCTGCCGTACTGTACAGTTAATGTCACCTTTCTTGCTTGCAGGACGTGAATAATCTGAAAGACAATGGAGATAGAACGTAAATTTCTTGTTAAACGCGATGACTCCTTTCGTGCCCTCGTTACATCGTCATCAGAGATTACACAGGGCTATATGGATGTGAAAGGAGCCACTGTTCGCATTCGTCTGCGTGACGATAAGGCTTATCTTACCATCAAGGGACCATCTAAAGATGGTGGCATCTCACGCTATGAATTTGAACGGGAGATTCCTGTCATCGATGCTCGTGAGATGCTTACGCTTTGTAAGGGGGGCTATGTCACGAAGGTAAGACATATTGTTCCATATAAGGGGCATGTGTTTGAGGTGGATGAGTTTCACGGAGCCAACGAGGGATTGCTCTTCTGCGAGGTGGAACTGCAGAGTGTTGATGAACCGTTTGAGCAACCTCCATTCCTAGGACCCGAAGTGTCTGGAAACAGACATTTCTACAACAAAGGCCTCCTAAAGTGTCCATATAGTGAATGGAAAGAGGAAGTGCCAGAGGAATATAGATAATTCATAATTCATAATTCATAATGCATAATTCATAATTAGAAATGGTAAAAGGAAGGACATGACAAAAGCCGTGTTAGCAAGTAAAATTATGAATTATGCATTATGCATTAGAAACAGATGCCGCCGTTATCCGTTACCCTCGTAAGGAGTAACCGATAACGGCGGCTTTTCTTTTTACCTTTTTTCTAAGCCTTACTTGGCAATCTTAATCACTTTGCCATCCTTCTTCTTTATGAGATTGAAACCATTTTGTGCTTTTTCTATCTTTACACCTCCAACGGTGTATATCTCTTCTGCTCCTTCAGAATCGTCAGCACTTACGTTGGTAACGCCTGTTGGGGCTACAACGGTTACTGTGCCCTCAAACACACTGCGTTTACCTATTATTCCATTTCTATTTGATAATTCGATTTCTCTAAGAAACAGAGTATAATCACCTGGCTTTAAATCCTTGTCTACAGCAATATCCATAGAGAACACTGCACCATCATTGCCACTGAATGTCTTTCCTAATGGAGAGAATAATGCATAAGCGTATTTATTATTTCCTAGATGATTCATACCAAAAGTATGAAGCATAGCATTTGTGCGCTCTGAACTTAGCATACCATACAAGTCATACTCGTTTTTAGCCACCGTCATTCCTTCAGGAAGATACAAGTATCCACCTATTGCCTGCACTTCCTCACTATTCTTCATATTGATAACGAGGCTAGCCTTTTCGCCTGCAGTGATTGTTATTGGCTTAAAGTAAAGCGTATTAGATAATGTTGAAAGATCCGTATCAGCCATAGTGCTGACACATCCACACACTAACGCTATAAAAGAGAAGAGTATTTTTCTTATCATACCTGTTATTATTTATTTAGGTTATAATCCTTCCTACAGTGTGAAATGTTTTCTGCATACTCAGAAATGTATTCCACCATATGTGCGCAAAGTTAAGAAATTGTTTTGGTTTGAGCAAATTTTTTTCTTTAAAATTATACATTTATCAATAAGTAATGTTGAAAAAATAACTTACGCAGTTTTTACCTCAGATTGTTGAGATATTTTGGGGATATGAAGATGGAGAACTCCGTGAAACGCCTGAGCCTAGCGAAGAATGCAAGCATCGTGACTGATGAATATTCACAAAATAGCCAGCAAGATGAGAGTAAGAAATGCGTAAGACAACATTACTAAATTATATACATACATTATTTACAAAGCCGCTATCACTTCTACCTCGAGTAATGCGCCTTTAGGTAATGACTTTACCGCTACGGCGGAGCGGGCGGGGTAGGGTTCGCTGAAGTACTGAGCGTAGATGCCGTTGACGGTGGCAAAGTCGTTCATGTCTGCCATGAAGACTGTTACCTTTACCACGTTTGACATGCTGGTGCCAGCAGCCTCTACGAGGGCTTTTACGTTCTGGAAGGCTTGGTGTGCCTGTGCCTCTATGCCACCCTCTACTAGTGTGCCTGTGGCTGGGTTGAGGGGGATCTGACCTGAAGCGTACAACATTCCGTTACATTTGATGCCCTGGCTGTATGGTCCTATAGCGGCAGGGGCGTTGGGGGTTGAAATTTTTTGCATAGTTGTTTGATTTGTTTTGTGGTTTGGTTGTTTTGTGGTTTGGTTGTTTTGTGGTTTGGTTGTTTTGTTGTTTGGTTGTTTAGTAGTTTGGCTTGCTATGTGTAATATATATTCTTCATTCTTCATTTATAATATTCTTCGTTATTCTTCCTGAATATGTATTGACGGTAATGCTGATGGTGTCGGCTTGTGTTCCATCAGAGGTGGTGATGGTATGGCATGGTATGCTGAGGTACACGTCCTCGGTGTAGTATTCGGGCGTGTTGGCATTGTCATACCTTAGGGAGAGAAAGACAGTTCCCTTGCCCTCCGTGTGTGTAGAGTCGCTGACGATGTGTAGTTTGCGTACTGCGTCGGGGGAGGTATCGTTGCCAGTCATGATGCCTAACTGTAGGTTTAGGTATCGCTTGTTGGGCGAGAGCCATGCGGCAGTCAGTTTCACAGGGTCGGTGCGCAGCGTGCCTTCTTCATTTGGGGAGTGGGGGGTGACGATGCTGACGGGTGTGAGGCGCAGTATCTCTATTGGTGTAGAGGCGTCCTTCTGGTTGTAATGAACAAGGCGACGCAGCATGGTGTCGGCAGGTAGTTCGGTGCTGACGGTGAGCGAGGAGGGGAGTGGCAGCGAGGAGTTGTTGTCAGTAATGGCAGATGTCACGGCGTGGTTGCTGATGGTGAAGTCGGCATAGTCAGCGTGCATATACGACAAATCGCCATCACCCGTCTCGTAAGCGTCGTGCTCACAAGCCGAGATGATGGCGATTGTGCCTGCCATGATGGTCATGGGGAGTATGTTTCTTAACATAGTGTTAGTGGGTATGATTCTGGGTAGCGGCGAGATAGTTGCGTGTAGGGTTAGCGTACATTGTCAGCATACGCTCACGCAGGAAGGCGTTGTCGGGGTTAAGCACCTTTATCTTTGCCATCTGACCGTGCAGATACTTCTCGAATGTCTGCTTGTCCTTGTTGGTGTACTTGTCAGAGTTGTCGGTACCGTCCAGTTCATCCATGGCAATCCAGTTGCAGGGGTAGAGACGGTAGCGTGAGTGTATCTCGTGGTCTATGTGCTCTGCCACTAAGCGGAAGATCTCTTTCTTGGGCAAAGAGGGGTCAAGGGTGTCGAGCCATGCGTCTATGCACGGTGCCGCCTCGTAGTGTACGTGTCCTTTCTTGCCGAGGATGCCAGTCTTCATGTTGTCGAGATCGTCTTGTTTTGACTTTTTCCATCCCTTGACGTCACGCTTGAACTGAAACTCCTCTGCCTTGAGGTAGTCGCAGGGGTCGTACTCGTAGGATATGGTCAGGGGCACTATGTGGAGGTGGCGTAGCGCGTTTATCACCGCCGCGCCCTGTGTTATGCCCTCGCCTTTAACGAGTTCGTCTGGTGCTCCGAGGCAGAACATCTTGAGCACGGAGTCTTGTGTGCGGTCGTCGGAGTCCTTGGCGCGTCCCTCACGCTGCGCTATCCAGATGTTCTCCTGTTTCTCGTTGACAGCGAAGTGTATGTACTGGCTCATCATTACAGAGGAACGCATCATCTCGTGGGTGGTGAGTCCGCGGCGTACGGTGAACGACTTGTTCAGTTTTACCAGTGTCTTTATCCACGGATAGATGAGCAGGTTGTCGCCGATGCCTATCTCTACGGTGCGGTCGAAGTTGTTGTTGAAGAGCAGGACGTCGAGAAAGGCGGAGTCGAGAACGATGTCGCGGTGGTTAGAGAGGAAGAGGTAACGCCCATGCTTTGACAGTTCCTTGGCGTAACCAAAGGTTAGTCCATTGGTGCGTGTGCGGATGATGAAGTTGACTATGGGCTTCATGAAGCGCACCTGAAAGTCTTGTGAGGACTTTACTCCGCAGTATAGGAGTCGCAGTAGACCGTTGCGCAGACCACGTGGAAACCATGGTGCTACGGCTTTCATGAGGTGGTTGAACTGTCGGTCGTTAAGAAGGCTGTTGAAGGCGCCACGCATCTCTTCGTCGGAGAAAGGGCGTATCTCGTCAAAATCGTGTAGGGTCATGGGTTGGTTGTTTGGGGGTGTAGGGGTTTTGTTGTTTAGTTGCTTGTTCGTTGTTTGCTTGTTTGTTGTTTGGTCGTTTGATAACTAATCATCTAAACCACTAAACTACAAAATAACTAAGTAATATAAAAAAATAACTTATTCAATTTTTATATTGTTAAAGTAATGTTTTCTTACGCGTTTTTTATCTCATCTTGCTGGCTATTTTGTGGTGATTCATCAGTCACAATGCTCGCATTCTTCGCTAGGCTCATGCGTTTCACGGAGTTCTCCATCTTCATATCCCCAAAATATCTCAGCAATCTGAGGTAAAAACCGCGTAAGTTATTTTTTCAATATTACTAAATAACTAAAAACAAAACCACTAAATACCTTAAAACTGGTTTTCAACAATATCTGCAAGTATATCGCCCATGTCCAGTCCTGCGGCGCGAGCCTGTTGAGGAATGAAAGATGTGGCGGTCATGCCTGGAGTGGTGTTAATTTCGAGCATGTTAATCTTGTCCTTGCCATCGGCTTGCTTGCTGATGATGTAGTCAATACGTATTATTCCGTTAGCGTGCAGAATGTCGTAGATGGCAGATGTAATCTTCGCCACACGCTCTGCGGTATCAGTAGAGAGGCGTGCAGGAGTTATCTCCTGTACCTGTCCGTTATACTTAGCGTCGTAGTCGAAGAACTCGTTGCTTGTCACCACCTCTGTAGCAGGGAGCACTACGCTTTTTTTCTTGGTCTTATATACACCCTGTGAAATCTCCGTTCCGTCGAGGAAGCCTTCTATCATCACGGTGTCACTCTCGTGAAACGCCTTGTCAAGAGCAGGAGCGAGGTCAGCATACGTCTTGACCTTGCTCACACCGAAACTTGAACCGTCTGCCGCAGGCTTAACGAAACATGGGTAGCCCACGGTGTCTTTGATACTCTGGTCGGTGATGTTTTTCTCCTCGCCACAACGAACAAGGATGCTGTCGGCTACGCTTACGCCGAACTGACGAAGGTAGTTGTTGAGCACGAACTTGTCGAATGTCATCGCTTCAACGAGCACTCCGCTTGTAGAGTAGGGTATGCGCATAAGGTCGAAGTAGCCTTGTAGTCTACCGTTTTCACCTGGTGTGCCGTGAATGGTGATGTATGCGTAGTCAAAAGTCTTCTTCTCTCCGTTCATAATGAATGAGAAGTCGTTGCGGTCGATGGGTGATGTGGTGCCGTCGGGGAGGTTGACGTGCCAGTCTAGTCCCTTGATGTCAACGATGAAGACATCGTAGTTGTCTTTGTTGAAAAATGAGTAGATGCCTGCTCCAGAACGCAGGGAGACGTCATGCTCTGATGAGTCGCCACCGCAGATTACTGCTATTGTACGTTTCATAGTACTCTTTATTGTATGTTTGTATTTTGTGTTAGTTTTCTCCATTTGTCTATTAATGCGGCAAAGTCCTCTGGCCATTCGCTGGTGAAGTCCATTTGCTGACCCGTTACGGGGTGAACGAAGCCGAGGGTGCGGGCGTGGAGTGCCTGACGTGGACAGAGGTAGAAGCAGTTTTGTATGAACGCCTTATATGAAGACGAACGCTGTCCGCGCAGTATCTCCATGCCTCCGTATCGCTCATCGCCGAAGAGAGGATGCCCAATGTGTTTCATGTGGGCACGAATCTGGTGGGTTCTGCCTGTCTCTAGGATACATTCCACGAGGGTTACGTAGCCGTATTTCTCAAGAACACGCCAGTGAGTCACTGCTGGTTTGCCGATACCTGAGTCGGCTGGAGCCACTGTCATGCGCAGACGGTCCTTAGGATCGCGTGTGATGTTGCCTTCTATGCGTCCGCTGTCTTCCGTGAAGTGTCCCCAAACGAGGCAGTTGTAGGAGCGGTGTGTGTTGTGATGGAAGAACTGTTTGCCGAGGTTCGACTTAGCGTCGGGGGTCTTTGCCACCACAAGCAGTCCGCTTGTGTCTTTGTCTATGCGGTGAACTAGTCCCACTTCGGGGGAGTTAGGGTCAAAGTCGGGCACGTCTTTCATGTGCCAAGCCACGGCATTGATGAGGGTTCCGTGGAAGTTGCCTGCACCAGGATGCACCACCATGCCCGCGGGTTTGTTGATAACCATCAGTACATCGTCTTCGTAAACGATGTTGAGCGGTATGTCTTCAGGGTAGATGGTGGTGTCGTGCTTGGGCTGATGCAGCATGAGCGTGATGACATCGCCAGGTCTAACCTTGTAGTTAGACTTTACGGGGCGGTTGTTAACGTGTATGTATCCAGCCTCGGCAGCCGCTTGAATGCGGTTGCGTGATGAGTGTTGCATCCTCTCAAAGAGGTACTTATCTATACGAACAGGAACCTGACCAGGATCCACTTCGCATCTGAAATGCTCGTAAAGGGCATTTTCGTCTGCTGAAATTGGAGTTTCCTCGCCAAGTTCCAGTTCGTTAAAGTCTTCTATGTCGTATTCTTCTTTCATAAGATATTATGGAACAGTACTGCTGTTTCATTATTCAACGATTTCAAAATCGTCTCCATTGTCGCGTGACTCTGTTGCGTCAGCCTTGTTCTCTTCTCCCATATACTCTTCAGACTCATAATAGTCATCGTGCGTATCGGTCATGTATATTGAGTCGGCAGCGTCACGTTGACCATTGCCAGCCTGTATAATGAGTTTGCTTTCGATAGATATTCTGTCTCCTGCTGATACGTTCTTACCGTTAACGAGTATTCCGTATACCCAGTCTTTCTCGCCAGGTACGAATTGTGTCTGTCCTAACTTGAAGCCGAGGGCTGTAAGGCGTGCCATTGCCTCGCGCAGTGAGCAGTTGTCTATGATGTCTGGCATGATGAGTGTTGGTGAGTCGGTGGCGTTGACGGTAAGGTAAATGATGCGTCCGCTCTTCACCTTTGTGCCAGGAGTCGGCAGTTGGTCGAGTATTGTCCCGGGGGGAAGGTTCTTGACGTAGCCGGTATCATTGATGATGACCTCGAATCCAAGGTCTTCTAATACCTTCAGTGAGGCTTCGTAAGAGTGCTTTCTCACGTCGGGCACGGAAATGGACTCACCATGGTGCGTGTAGATGTTCATCGCTAATTCTGTTCCTAAGATGAGGAAAACGATGACAGCAGCCATTGCGACAAGGTTCATCCATAGTGACTTGCATGCCAATTTACGCATAAATTCAGAAGTCTTCACTGGGCAGATGATAAATGATTGGGTGGGTTTGCGATGGATTATGGTGGCTAATGAATATTGTTTAGCCACCACAATCCAATAGATTTTACAGTATTATTAATGACTTTTTAGCGTCACTTAATTAAGAGTGCGTCTAAAAATTAACGGCACCACCTTAATCAAGTTTTATTTAACAGTGGTAATTTATTATACCTCCCTTAAGTATTATGGTAAAAAGTCCTAATTCATAGTTAAATAGACTCTGTGTCTACCTTGTTTTTAAACTTACTTGATGTCAATAACAGGAATTACGTCCTTGTCATTGTATTCAAGATTCTCACCAGCCATACCCCAAATGAAGGTATAGTAATATGTACCGCAAGCGGCGTGTATAGACCACTCTGGGGACATGATGGCCTGTTCGTTGTGCAACCATACGTTGCGTGTCTCTTGGGGTTCACCCATTACGTGAGAGATAGTTTGACCCTCTGGAAGGTTAAAGTAATAGTAAGCCTCTATGCGACGACCGTGTGTGTGAGGTGGCATGGTGTTCCAAACGGCACCTGGTTCAAGTTGTGTCAGACCCATCTGTAACTGACAAGGGCCTTCTTGCAGAGCGTCACGGACGATAAGTTTGTAGATAGTACGTCCGTTAGCCTCTTCCTTTGTGCCTACAGGACCCCAAATGGCAGCCTTGAGAGAGCCCTTACGTCCATCGAGCGTTACCCATTGAGTCTTGTAATGCTTATGGGCTGTAGCAGAGTTGATGTAGAACTTGGCTGGGTTCTGACTGTCCTTAGAGCGGAATACTACCTCTTTGTTAACGTCTTTACCCTTGTCCAAATGTCCACGACCAATGTATAGGGCTTCCTTAGGACCGAGAACATACTCTTTACCGTCAACGATTACGGAGCCAGTGCCTTGTCCGCAGTTGATGATACCCATTTCGCGGTTGTAGAGGAAGTATGGCTCTTTGATGGTTTTGTCTACAGAAAGACCCAGACCTGTAAAGCTTTCCAGTTTCAAGTCCTTGTTAACAGGCATTGCACCGCCAAAGATAAAGCGATCGTACTGTGAATAAGTAAGGTTTATCTCGTCTGCCACCATAACCTTTTCCATTACGAAACGGTCGCGTAGTGTTTTTGTGTCATAGTGCTTTACGTCGTCAGGGTGACATGCAGTCCTAAAAGTTACATTCTGTTGTGCTGACATTCCCATTGCGGTAGCAGCAAAAGCAGCGATAGCAATAAGTTTCTTCATTTCTTATATTAGTGTTAAATATTAGTTTTTCTTGTTGATACGTACTCTGTTCCATGCTACGAGAGCGATGGTAAGAATGGTGAGTACTGCTGCGCCTATATACTGCAAGTACTTCATTCCTGCGTATATTATGAATGCAAGTGGTGATGACGCAAAGTCAAGTGATCCTGCGCTGAAGCCCTCTGGTACCTGTACAGCCTTGTCATCAGGGTGTGCTGCTGATACTTCTTGTGCCGCTAAGGTGAAGTTTTCTGCCATGAGTGTAACGAAATAGAGGCCTATTGCCATTACTACTAGACCCACAATGAATGACTTTACAACGTTACCGTTGGTGTAAGGCAGTACCATAACGAATACATAGAACATACCTGCCAGTGATGCCAAAGGCAGGAATTGGTTGCCTGGGAGTACTACTGCCAATACGAGTGTTACAGGAATGAGCAGCAAACTAACGATAAGTGTAGTAGGGTGTCCTATCACCAATGCTGGAGACATGCCGATATAGAATTCCTTGTCTTCGCCAAACTTCTTGGCTATGAGTTCGCGTGTAGCCTCAGAGATGGGTTTCAGACCTTCTATAAATAGGCTTGTGATACGTGGTATGAGTTCCATTACAGCGCCCATCTTAATGCCAAGACCGAGTGTTGCAGGGATATTCGCTACCAGTTCGTTAGAGTCTTTGCAAGCCAGACAGCCGATTATGATACCTATTATAACACCGAGGAAGAGAGGTTCGCCAAAGAGTCCAAACTTCTTCTTCATGCCTTCAGCATCGATATTCAGTTTATCGAAGCCAGGAATTTTGTCAAGTAACTTGCCAATTATGATGGCAAACGGTGTGAATCCTTGACAGAAAGGCTGTGGAATAGATATACCTTCCATGCCGTCATAGAACTTTTGGAATTTCTTTGCTGTCAAATCTGCCATGACAAGTGTTATGATGTAGCAGATGATAGCAGCGAAGAAGCCCCATGCTATGTTGTTGCCAGTGAGGAAATATACCACGGCTCCGATGAAAGCAAAGTGCCAATAGTTCCAGAGGTCAATGTTCACTGTGCGTGTGCAGCCTGCAAGCAGTAACAGAAGGTTAACGCCGAGGCATACAGGTATTATGAAAGCACCTACTGTTGTATTATATGCTACGGATGCGGCAGCAGGCCATCCCATATCGAAAACGTTGAGTTCAAGACCGTATATCTCGACTACTTGTGCCAGTGCAGGACCAAGACTGGATGTCAACAGACCCGTAATAACACCGAGTCCTACGAAGCCTACGCCTACGTACAGACCGCTTTTTAGTGATTTAGAGAACTTGATGCCGATGCAGACACCGAGGATGGTGAAGATGATAGGCATCATCACGGCGGCTCCAAGGCCGATAATGTATGAGAATACCGCTTCCATTAGTTGTTGTTTTGTTTAGAGTATTGTTATTAGTATTAGTCCGGCTTTTAATAATGGTGATGTTATTAAAAAACGGTTGTTAGTATTTTCTTTGTTATTTCACTGTCACCTTGACTGGGTTTTCTAATTCTTTCTTCCAGTCTTTAAGGTAGTTGAACCATGCTTCCTTGTCTTTAAAGCCAAAAGACTCCATGTCACAGGTAGCGGCAAACCAATAGTTCAGGTCCTCATCTTTTGTTCCTACAACCTGTACATACGCTTGGTTAGGCAATTTCTCTTTACCATCGGTGAAGTGACTGTCACCTTTGTAGTATTTCTTAGGGACGTAAATGCCCAGTCCTACGGTATGAGTGTCATATACTTTCGGGTTGTTACCTGCACACGCAGTGCCCCAACAACCTCTCAGTCCTGCCTTATCGGTCAACTCTTCTGAGCCTTCCACAATATCAACGATACCTGTTGACAATGGAATGTCAGCCACGTCACGTGAGAATTCTACCTCAACAGCCACGTCTCTATGCCCAGCATAAAGGATATAACGAGTCGTTATGTCAACAGGCCTCTTGCCTTTCACAGGCTCCCACCCCTTGTTTGTGATGTCAAGAATAGTTCTTACGGGACCATCTGTCACAACCGTCTGTGTTCTGTTCCTTACATTTTGGAACATAATAGCGTTCTTTCCGTCCCAGCCATGTAGTGCTCCACAGCCATAAGTACTACCTGTATAGAGTACATCATCGCCCGAACCAGCCGCCACTTGTTCCTTCGTAGGATAGAACCCAGTCTTTGCGATGTCGGCTTTCAACTCTTTGTGACCGTAGTAGTCAATAGACTGGCGGTAGTCACAGTATACTCGGAAGCCCACCATATCGTTTTCCATCACCGCTCCGTGAGGGAATATATAGTTATATGGATTCGTTTCCTTAGGGAATGTAACCGAGTTAATCTGCTGGTGCTTCTGTTTCTTTGCCGACTTGTCGCGGTCTCTAATGCCAAGGTAACCGTATGTTATAGCATCGTAAGTACGCGGCTCTCCCGTTGTGCTTAACTCTACCTTGAAAGTCTGTTTCTCTTTCGCTTGCATATCGGTGAGGAAAGCCAGTTCCTCATACTCGCCATCATCGTCAAGGTCATCCAACTGACATGGAATCTCCTTACCATTGATAGTTACAAATGCAGAATGTACATCGTCATCCACTTCTAATACAACAGGAACAGCCTTACGCTCCTTTGTCATTGGGTTCGTTACTGTTACGTTGATAGTCTTGTTTTCAGCCGATGCGGCCATGACACACAAAAGTGCCAGTATTGTGTTCAACAGTCTTTTCATCTCTATCTTTTTTATTTTAGTAAGGAGCAATGACCTTCGTTAAGTACTTCTTTTAGTGGAACCATAACGAAATCACGTTCTTTCATCAGTGGGTGTGGAATATGCAGATCCGGTTCGTTCATCACAATGTCATCGTAGAAGAGTATGTCAATGTCAATAATTCTGTCATGATATATCCCATTCTCTGATTTAACTGTGCGCCCCATTTCGGTTTCTATTTTTTTAATAGTGTGAAGAACTTCATGTGGCGTAAGGGTTGTGTTACAACATATGACAGTGTTAATAAATTCATTGTCTGACACAAATCCCCATGGTTCAGAGTGATATAATGAAGACCGTCTTCTGATATGTCCAACCTTCTCCTCTATTCTTACGTAGGCATTGTTGATGTTTGCTTCCTTGTTACCAAGATTTGTGCCGAGAGCAAGATACAAGGTATGTTCCATACCATCTTTAGTCATTCATTATCAGCATCACATCACCGAAGCAACCGAACATATATCCGTTCTTCGCAGCCTGACGATAAGCCTCCATAACAGTTTCAAAGCCACCAAATGCGCATGTTGACATAAGCATAGTTGACATTGGATGATACAGGTTCACGAGCATACAGTCAGCGAGTCCGAAGTCGTATGGAGGGAATATGAACTTATTTGTCCATCCGTCAAATTCCTTAAGGAATCCGTCAGTGCCCACGCTGCTCTCTGTAGCCTTTACCACGCTTGCACCGATAGCGCATACTCGATGTCCTGCCTTTTTCGTATTGTTGACCAAGTCACATGTCTCTTTGTTAATGTGCATTTCCTCGGAATCCATCTTGTGCTTAGACAGGTCCTCCACCTCAATAGGGTTAAAGTTACCAAGTCCTGTGTGTATAGTGATGAAAGCACTGTTAATACCATGTATCTCCATTCTCTTCATCATCTGGCGTGTGAAGTGGAGTCCGGTAGATGGTGCAGTAACAGCGCCCTCATGTTCTGCGAAGATACACTGGAAGTCTTCAAAGTCATCATCAGTAACAGGACGATCCAGTTTTCCATCCTTTCCCTTATGGTCTATGATGTAACGTGGCAATGGTGCCTGCCCAATAGCGAATAGGTCGCGTTTGAAGTCATCGTGTGGACAGTCATATAGGAAACGTAATGTTCGTCCGCGTGATGTAGTATTGTCTATAACCTCTGCAACGAGTGAACCGCTTTCGTCAAAGAACAGTTTGTTACCAATTCTTATCTTTCTTGCGGGTTCCACCAGTACGTCCCACAGGCGCATTTCTTGATTCAACTCCCTAAGAAGGAAAACCTCTATCTGAGCGTCAGTCTTTTCCTTTGTGCCATAAAGACGTGCAGGGAATACCTTAGTGTTATTGAATATAAATGTGTCGTTTTCATCGAAGTAGTTGAATATGTCAAGCAATGTAAGAAATTGATCCTTCATTGGCTTTCCTTTCTCATCCTTCTTATAGAACTCTATTGTCTCAGATTTTTTATGAACGACAACCATACGGCATTCATCAGGTCTTTTCAGAGAAAATGTTGTTGTTTCTCCAGCATCATTTGTTACCTGACGCTCTATGCTATGAGGATATAGTGCTACCTGTGAATCAGGCAGATTAAAGTCAAACTGTGACAGTTTCATTATTCTATTGTTACGTTAAGTGGGTTATGAATTCTTTTTTTATTATTGTTTCCCGATGTCTTTACCTTCTCAACCTTCTCTATATTCTGTTCGGCAAGCCAAGCCGGAAAGTCATCCAGTGTTATGCAGTTCTCAATCCTTACGTTGCCTAACCTTGTGCGGCATAGAGCAGTAAGATATGCTCCGCTTTCTAATGCTCGCCCAATATCCCTGGCTAACGAACGGATGTAAGTTCCCTTACCACATTCCACGCGTATTTCTGCTTGCATATTCTCTTTGTCAAAATGTAATAATTCTATGCAGTCCACGTGGACAGGTTTTGCCTGCAGTGTAATATCTTCGTTATTACGTCTGTATTCGTAAGCCCTTGTGCCGTTAACCTTTACTGCGCTGTATGTAGGTGGTACCTGCATTATGTCACCTTCAAACTTTTTCAGAGTCTCTCTTATCAGTTCTTCGGTAATATGTTCGGTTGGGTATGTATGGTCCACGGGATGTTCCTTGTCATAACTTGCGGTGGTAGCCCCCAACTGTAGTGTTGCAGTATACTCCTTCGAATGGTATTGTAGATTAGGTATCTCCTTCGTGCATTTGCCTGTACACAATATCAGCACTCCTGTAGCCAATGGGTCAAGCGTACCAGCGTGTCCTGTTTTTACACGTTTTACGCCTACTGCTCGTGATATCCTTGTGCGTACGAATGCCAGTGCGCCGAAACTCGACATGCCATAAGGCTTATTGATATGAAGTATCTCCCCTTCTTGAAAATTCATATAGTATGTATAGTTTATAAAACGCTGCATGCTATTGTTACAACGCCCACGATAGCACAATATATGGCGAAGTAAACCAGTTTACCCTTCTTTACCACGTTTATCATCCATTTGCAGGCGAGGCATCCACTAACGAATGCAGCAATGAAGCCTACGACAAGTGGCAGTGTGTCAATACCTCCGAATGCATCTTCTCCCTTTACGGCTTTTATTACGTCAAGCAATGCTTCGCCCAATATTGGCGGAATAACCATAAGGAAAGAGAACTGTGCCAGTTTGTCCTTCTTATTACCAAGTAACAGACCCGTAGCGATGGTAGAGCCAGAGCGACTCAAACCTGGCATAACAGCCACAGCCTGTGCCAAGCCTATAATGAAAGCATCTTTAAGACTTATGTTGTCTTTTTGACGTGGCTTAGCATAATAAGAGAATGTTAACAGTGCAGCGGTTACTAATAGCATTAAGCCTACTATTAACAGACCCGATCCGAAGATCTGTTCCACGGTATCCTTGAAGAATACGCCAACTATTCCAACAGGTATCATAGAGACGATGATGTTAAACACGTAGCGGGTCTCATCATTCATCTCAAACTTAAACAATCCCTTCAGTATCCATGCTATCTCACTCCACAGGATAACGAAGGTGCTAAGTACCGTTGCCACGTGTACAGCCACGGTAAATGCAAGATTTTCCTCTCCGTTTAGCCCAAAAAGGTAAGACCCTATTGTTAGGTGTCCGCTGCTGCTTACAGGCAGATATTCAGTAAGTCCTTGAAGAATCCCGAGGACCAATGCTTGTAGTGTATCCATTATTCCTTAGGTTTATACATTATACCTGCAATGATAGAAAGAAATCCTACCAAGCATATTACTGGTGCTACCTTAACTCTTAAAGAAGAGAAAATCTCGCTGTCGAATACTTCACTGTTTGAACTTGCTCCTGTCATAAGCAGAAAGCCGATGATTACTACCACCATACTGATGCCAATCAGTATGAAGTTCATCTTGCCGAATGCAAAATTTTTCTTGTCCATTATCTTAGTTCTTATTTTTCCTTTGTCCTTTTATATTCCTGCTCGATACAGTTTTCTTGTTGGCATGCGTAGATAGCGGTTTACCGAGAAGAAGACACACAGTGTAGAAATCAGTATGCCGAAACACAGTACCGATGCTCCTGTTATGGCAAGCACCTCCCATGTTACCACTTCTGTAATGTCAGGTTCATAGTCATATAATGCATACACGATGCCAGCAAGCACCGCGTCTGCCACGAACGATGCTATCAAGCCCTCAAAAATAGCCATGCTGATAAACGGACGGCGTATGAACGACCATGATGCGCCCACTAACTTCATGGTATTGATGCTTATGCGGCGTGCGTATACACCGAGACGTACCATGTTGTTTATCAGTGAGAACGAGATGAATGTTAGCAGAGCGGCAAGTACCAGCATGACCAGTGTTACCTTCTTCAGGTTTTTGTTTACACTGTCCATAAGGTCTTTCTGATAACTAACCTCTTCAACCTGCTTATATTGTTTAATATCTTTCGTAATCCACGCCATAGAGTCAGCGTTTGCACAATCTGCCTTCAAGTGTACCTCGGCAGACGGAACAAATGGGTTCATGCCCAAGAACTCCGAAGGGTCAGTACCCAGTTCTTTCGTCTGTTCCTTCAGTGCCTGTTCTCGTGATATGTATTGCAGTTTCGTTACGTAGTGCTTCGTTTTTATTTTATTACAAACAACAGTTGCCTCTCTGTTCGAAACGGCATCATTGAACATCACCGTGACTGTAAGGTTCTCCTTTACGTATGATGAAAGGTTGTGTGCCGTCAGTCCAGTGAACACAACAAGTCCCAATAATATCAGTACTAAAGATGTACTGATACACAGTGTAACGACCTGCAATCCTCCCTTGCTTCTCTTTCTGATTTTCTTCTTCTTAGACATATATATACGTATTATATAGCCCCTCTGTATGCTAAAAGGGCTTGTCAATATGTGCACAACTATGCAAATACGGCACAAAGTTACAACAAAAAAGAAGTGAAAACAAGCATTTAACTAACGTTAACATGTATAGGGCGTAATGGCATATTGTGTTTCCATAAAAAACAACTACCTTTGTATTATAATAGTTTACGCATAATATATAAATAAGGATATGGGAATATTTACCAAGAACGAACTGGACTCTATAATCCTCGACAATAAAATGCTGAGTGAGACAGGTGCGACGTTTGTCGTCCTTGACGAGAAACTTCAGGTGCTGTATGTTAACTATACAGAGAATGATGGCGAGAAGAAACTAAATCCTGGAGATCTGCTTCATTGTGCGAATGCCATTGCAGCGGAGGGCGGATGTGGCACCCATGAGAACTGTAAGTTATGTAATTTTCGCCATATGGTTGAAGATTCGTTACATACGAGAACCAAGCAAGAAACGGATGCCGAACTTCTTGTTAATGACAACGTGGACTATAATGTGCATGCCGTCTCTACACCTTTTATCCACGATGGAAAGGTATATACAGTTGTTCTTCTTATCGATAAAACCGATCATCATCATCAGTTGATGATGGAGCGCATATTCTTTCATGATGTACTCAATCTCTCAGGTGCCCTTAATGGAATACTTGAATGTATGCAGAATGATAGTTCTGGCGAGATGGTCGGAATAGTGAAAGGCATCTCTGGTCAGTTGATGAACGAGATAATGGCGCAACGTGACCTTATCTATGCCCAGAACGGTATCCTTGAACCAAAGCATCAAAAGTTTAAGGCA
The DNA here is from genome assembly GCA_934272845.1 of uncultured Prevotella sp. Classification (GTDB taxonomy): domain Bacteria; phylum Bacteroidota; class Bacteroidia; order Bacteroidales; family Bacteroidaceae; genus Prevotella. Next base: position 18,854 of record CAKQSF010000007.1, on the reverse strand, counting down.
GTAGAGACTCTTGATTTTATTAAAGAGAGTCTTGTTTCCGTTGCTCTTGACATGTGGGCGGTGGAATTAAAGATAGAATCTTCGCTTACGGATGAAGTGATAGATTCTGATGTGACACTTGTAAACCGAGTAATTCATAACATGGTGAAAAATGCCTGTGAGGCAAGTCCTGGCACTGCCATAACTGTTAAGGCTTATTCCTCAACAGATAAAGTAGTATATTCCGTACATAATGATGCGGTGATGCCTCCTGAGATAAAGAGTAAGGTCTTTATATATGGCAATTCTACCAAGGGAACAGGACGTGGACTCGGAACATACAGTATGAAACTCATCGGTGAGAACTATCTGAAGGGGCATGTTTGGTTCAAGTCAGAAGAAGGTTTTGGTACGGAGTTCTATTTTGAATTAAGCAAAGCAGAATAAATTAAGGGTGATCTGATAATGTTACTTATCAGCCACCCTTTTTTAGTTTCAATAGCATCAATAGCACCTGCAGTCACAACTGTTTATTATTTCTAATAACGTAAGCATTTGTTACAGGACTGCCCATTATTTTTTTATGCCATACAGTTCCTGCAATGCCCAATATAGGTATTCGTTGATGTCGCCATAGTAATGCTGTCCTCCCTCCTTCATAGCAAAATGCAGATTGGCGTCAGGTGTATTGTAGCGCAGCATAGTAGCATATTTATCGAGAGCCTCTGTAAGATTCTTCTGCGGGTTGCCTGCAATATCCTTTGTACCAGTATAGCCATATATCTGAATATCATTTCCGCAAGGAGATTTCTCGAGCATATCGTTTAGCCATTTCGCAGCAATTTCAGGAGATTGTTTTTCTCCTTTATTATTATACACCCATAAGTCTCCACTGAGAGGTAGGAAGTTTCTTACGGCATTATTACCATATGCCAATTGGAACCACGTGGAGAGCGCTCCCATAGAGAATCCACCGTAGGTGCGGTGGGCGCGTGATTTGTTTACGGAGATGCTATCCTTACCCTCGAGATAGGTGCTGTATTTGGTCTCAACAGTAGGAATAAGGTCGTTCTGTAGTTCTATGTGGAACGTGCGTGTCTGCTCTATGGCATCCTCCATGCGGTTGTTGCCTATCTTTTCATCATCATCATAGAAGGTCGGTGTGACGACAATGATTGGACGAATCTTTCCTGCCGCAATGAGGTGATCAAGCACCTGTCGCAGTGGCAACCAGTCCTTAGGTGGTGTTAAGAAAGATGTACTATTGTCTCCGCCACCATGCATAAGATATAGCACATCATACTTAGTTTTCTTATTTTTAGCATTATAGCCGTATGGCAGATATACACGTGCATGTTTCATTATAGTTCTGCCGTTTTTATGGGCAGTATAGTTGATTACCTCTATTCTTCCTTGTCGTGCGGCAGACTTGCGTATTTCGTTAGGAATAGGTTTTATTGCAGGTATGGTAGTTTCAAAATTATCCTGCACCTTCCATACACGCAGTTGTATAGTATGATTCGTAAAACCTATAGGCTTGCAGACAAAAATAGCATTGTTTAACCATGCATATTTACTGTCTATTGGAGCCTCAAACGTAGGAGAGCAATAAAAGTACTGTCCTGCAATGATGCCTTTGTTGCGAATATGTATATTAATGCCATCATCAGTTCGGAGATTATATATAGCCTCAAGATCGCTGCGGTCTTTGTTTATTAATTGATAGTCTGCGCCGCCGTCAACAACCGTTCCCTGAATTTTGGGACCATGAAAGGTCCCTCCTTTTATAGGCACTATGTTACGAACGCCCTGAGCGGTTTTACCTACAGCGAATGCCTTGGCAATGTTGACGTTTATGTCCATGATGTGTTCCAGTTCTGGAGTTACAGATTGCGCATTACAGAATAACGTTGAGATGAGAGCAAGAAAAGAAAATGAGAAATGTTTAAGCATATATTTTTTTATTGGGTTTAATCGTTGATGCAAATTTATATCTTTTTATTCATACTCTTTTTATGTTTTGTTTCCAATATTTTATTAAATGTGTCATATTCATTGCCAACTACAAATAAAAGAGACCATATTAATGCTTTAGTTGCACTAATATGGCCTCAGTCTTACCTTTACCTACCCCGAATATGGGGCATTATAATGAATTTACTTCACGTACTTAGTGTTGTTCTTCACAACGATACCTTTGTAAGATTTGCTTACGCTCTGACCAGCGATGTTGTAGATAGCACCGTTAGCGTCATTTGCGTTAGCCTTCACAGCATTAACGCCAGTAGCGATTGTTGCCTTAGTAGCCTCACCAAGACCACCCATTTCATTGGCAGCACGTACAGTCCATGTTGCGGTAGCATCGTCTACAGTGTAAGAAGGTGTTGTTGATGCGGCAACAAACTTGCCATCCTTGAACACTGCCCAGCAGAGAACATAGTTGTTGTCATCCCATGTGAGAGTCTTAGCATCTGTGTCAAGCAGAACATTCTTAGGAGCAGAAGCCTGCTCTGTGAGTGCTGTAGGATCCCAATCGTCGTCCTGACCCATTACGTTTGCAAGGCTCATGCTCTGAACATCGTCAAGTGTAAGTATTGGGTCGTTAGCGTGGGTATTGCCTTCCTTGTCAGTCCAAGATGTGCGACGACCCGAAAGGTCGATACTTGTACCTGAAGTGAGGTAAGAGTTGTACTCAGCGAAACGTTTTGGCCAACCACCGCTCATGTCTGCCCAACCGTTACCGAGTGCGTTAGCGTCCATCTTAGTATTGATGAAGCAAGCAGTTGGTGTGCCGCTGCCCCAAGGACGACCGAGGTAGAACGTTACGTCAGAAGTCTCCTTCTTGATGTAGCAGTTGTTGAATACGTAACCATACTTCTTTGGCTTAGAAGGAACAGCAAGGTAACCGCCACCACCACACTGTTGCAGTGTTACCTCATTATAATATACGTCACCCTTACCACAGAGGTAATCGGTACGTCCACGTATCACGCCACCCTCGAAGTAGTACTTGCCATTGTCGCTATTTGATACATAAGTATCCTGATAACCCCACAGACAAGCGTCCTTGAATATGGTGCGGTTAGATCTATCATGAAGTGCGATGTCACGTCCGTGAGCGTCACCCATAGAAGTCTTGATAGTCAGATTCTGGAAATATGCATCGTGACCATCCTTCTGAATGATGAGCACATCACCATTGCCAATACCCTCAAGTGGGCATGCTGCACCGTAACCATTATCCCAGGTAGCCTCAGGAGTCTTGTTTGTTATAACTACACCGTCCATAGATTCACCTATGAATGAAACGTATGGTGCTGTCAAGTAAGAACGTGGGTCATCATATGTCTTGCCATCACCGCCAGTAGTAGTGCCGTTAGTATCGAATACATACTTACCGTTCATGATGAACACACGGTAGCGGTTTGTAGCAGAAGCGCCACGCTTGTTGGCTGCTGCGAGAGCGTCAGAGATAGAACCATCTATAGGCACGATGAAGTCATACATTGCCTTCTCTACAGCAGGCTTAACCTTAGTCTGGAAGTTGATAACGATGTCTTCAGCGATAGCGTTGCCTGTAAGGTCAGCAACTGAACCACCATTGAGTGTGAACTGTACGTCTGAAGAGTAATCAAGGCCCTTATACTCACAGATAACGGTCTTGCCGCTTGCTACAGGCTTGAGTTCTACATTACCTATAGTAGCCTTTGCCTTGTCAGTAAGCATCACCTTCTCATCGAATGTGAGAACCACCTTACCGTTAGCAGATATTCCAGTAGCATTGTTAGCAGGCACACTGCTTACGAGTGCAGGTGCGGTACCATCGTCAACAAGTTTCGCTGTACCTACAATGAATGTAGCACCGAGTGTTATACCATCGTTAGCAGAAGCAGTACCGTCAACGTTAGAAGTCTTGTCGCTTATCCAACGGATGTAAACCTTCTCCTTATTATTAACCTCAGCAGGGAGACTAACAGTGGCGTCAGCCCAGTTCTTTGCGCCCTGCAGGTCGAGAGTACCTGCGGTAGTCCAGTTCTCACCATCGAGAGAGTACTGTACGAGTTGCTTCTGGTAAGCATTGTAGTTATATACCATAGATGTGATAATCTTCACATCAGTGAATGCAGCAGCGTTGATAGCGGTCTGCCAGTAGTAGTTACCTACGTCACCATTGCTGCTACCAGTGCGCCAGTTAACTGCTGCTGGGCGTCCTTCGTAGCCACCAGCAGCCTCTTCACTCTTGTCAAGCCATCCCTGCTCGTCACCGTCAGCGTTACGCATAACAAGTGAAACGGCATCATTATCAGCAGCAGCAAAGTCTGCTGCTCTGCCTGCAGAGCCACGCTTGATAAAGTCCCAACCTACGATGTAGTCCACAGCAGAGTAAGAAGCGGTGAAACTCTTATCCTCATTCATTATAACTGGCATCTCTGAGGCTGTCTCGCCGTTATCCCAGTTGGTAAAGGTGAGAATAGCGTTTGAAGACGCTGTGATAGTTACCTTAGTACCTTCCTCATACATATTCTTGCCGTCAACAACGGTAGCGGCAGGTGAGAGAGATACCATATAGTCGTTTGCGCCACCCTCTACCTTTATGTCGAGAGCGTATGTCTTAACCTTCTTGAAGTTAGCGGTCAGCACATTGTCTGCAGTAACAGTGTACTTAAACTTCGCTTCTTTTGAAACCTCGTTACCGTCCTTGTCAGTCCAGTTAACGAAGTCGTAGCCAAAGTTCTCTGTAGCGGTCAGTGTTACCTCATCGTTCTCTATATATTCGTCAGAGTTAGGGTATACTGATACATTACCTCCCTCTTCAGGAGCAGCAACAGCACTGATAGTGTACTTGTTAACAGCAACCAAAGTGCCACTTACTGTACCCTCGATAGTTACCTCACCGAATGCGCCGTCCTTGGCACTACCAACGCCAACGGCTGATGTTAGATAGAAGCCGTCGGTGCCTGCGAGTTGTGCCTGCTGCTCTGCCGTGAGAGTAATCTCATATTTTGCGATGGCAGTCTTGTCGTAGTCCTTGTCTGATGAAGACTTACCCTGACGCCATGCGGTGTATGTACCGAGCGCAACAGTCTCACCGTTCTCCTTATGGGCGGTGATGACGATACCGTTACCAGCGTCAGTTCCGCAACGGTTTACGTAACCTGATACCTTTGTTGGGGTGAATGTGAGTCCAGTAGCAGGGCGAACAAACCAGTTAAGTTCTTTTGTTGTACCAGTAGGTCTGAATTTTATACCTGTGATTCCTGTGTCGCTACCGTCAGGATTTGTTATAGATGTTATACCATTTAGTGTGCAATCGCCACTGTCAAAGGCTACAGTGCTGAACGCGTCTGTTGGTGTAGCGACATTAGCGCCAGTGTTAGCCATGTCACTCATCGCGAACACAACGCTTGTTGGTTCGTTGGTATATGTCTTGCCTCCTTCGTTCTCTACTACAGGGAGCACGGTCTGAACGTAACGATAGTATGAGCCATCGCCGATAACTATGTCGATAGCGTCTGCCTTGTTCGCTACATTATATGTTATAACGTTGCCGTTAGCGGTGTAATCGGTCTGTCCGTCGATGGTAGTTGTAGTTGGAGCAGAGTATGCCTCAATGCTAACAACTGCGCCCTTAGCCGATGGAATGGTCAATTTTGTACCATTATTCATCTGGCACCAGTCTGTCCAGTTGGCGTTGGCTATCTTTCCTGATGTTGCATCATAGTCGAGTTTTACGTCGATAAGTTCTCCGTCAACAGTGGCTTGTGTTACCCATACGCCAACGCCGCTATTGCTTCCCTGTGCTGCAATGAACGGTGCACCGTTCTTTCTCTGGAAGTCCCACTTCAGTGTTACAGCCTCCTTGCGGTCTGCAAGCGTCTTGGTGTTCTGAGTGAAGACAGGTGTCAGCGTAACGTCAGCGGCAGGAGTGTATGCCTCGCCTAACTTTACAGTAGCGTTACCATCGTTCCATCCTGTCAGAGTGTAACCTTCCTTATATAATGTAAAGTTTCCTGGCACGTTGTATGTGTCGCCCTCTGCCCATGTGGTTGTGGCAGGAACTACGCCCTCTGCTGTCTCTGTACCGAGAGAGTAAGCGATGTTGTGCTTAACTATTACCTTTTCTGACTTCTCTACTGCTACGTAAGGGCAATATCCCATGCCGCTTATTGTCAGTGTAGTTGCATCACCAGTATAATAGACTTCGGTCACGTTGGAACGGTCGTTTTTCCAACAAGCCTTACCTGGTGTTTTGGTTACTACGACATCTCCCGCAGCATTCTTTATGGTGATGTCACTTCCTGAGTAGGTACACTGTCCTACTGTGATTTTCACATTGCCATCTACGGGAACGGTAACGTTAAGTCCCGTCATACCGTGGTCACTGTGATATTTGCCGCTGATGGTTGCAACGGCACTGGCATCGTCGGCGGCTACGCGCGTAACATTGCCAGCATCATCCACCGCGATACCGAAGTTCACGGCAGTACCTTGGGTCTGTTCTTCAGCCGTCAACAGTGTTCCGGTCTGATTATTCAGCACGGCACTGAAGTTCTTGAAGCCAGCCCACGACACGGTTGTACTCAACAAGAGCAACAACAGTGTTACGTAAAATCTAAAAGTTTGCTTCATTTTAGGTTTTGTAGTTAGTTGAACAATAGATAGTGAAGTCATACACTCGTATGACACTATGGTGCAAAATTAATAAATTTTATGCAATTATTACAATATGTTACCCATAAAAATGCAAGTTTGCACATTTTTTCTACCATAATTGCGTTTTTATTCACCATAAAAAAATCTCCGCAAACCCTCACGGGAGTGCGGAGACGTTATATTTGTTTATCCGATGTATTTAATTGTTTAGGTAATTATTATTAGTGTGTAGGTGGTATGATCTTAAGGTGTATTTATCAAATAGTATTATGAGAAAGGATTAAGATTGGGTTTTCCACCGGATTACGTTTGCAAAGTTATAAAAAATAGTTGATATAAGTTTGACTTATATCAACTATTTTCTTGCATTTTACTTTCTTTAACAAATGTTGCTTTATAATATTATAGTCCACTCGTTGACATGGCTGGTTACCATATCTTTTTGAACATTAATTACCATTAATCTACGATCATCCTTCGTTAATCAATCTCTTAAGAGATGTTGACGATAAAGCACTTTTGAGTATTGCAATCAAACCGATGAAATCGGCATTATTTGCGTCCGAAGTCGGCTGGAATTTCTCCCCAGTTCTTAGTATCCCACTTAACGATGGGCACGCGGAACTGATGGGTTCTAAGCCAATTCTCGGCTCTTGTTATCAACTCATGCGCCTTCTGTGTGTCGGCATTTACGACCAGTTTTGTCTTACACTGCATCTTTTTTACCCACAGTTGCGCGTTGACAGAGTCACTATATATGGTATATCCCTTCATGCCACGCTGCTCCATGAGTGCAAGGGCGTGAACTATGGCGAGAAATTCGCCAATATTGTTCGTGCCCTTGATTGGTCCGAAGTGAAATACCTGCTGACCCGTTGTAAGGTCAACGCCACGATATTCCATCGGTCCAGGGTTACCTGAGCAAGCCGCATCTACTGCCCATGCCAATGAATTGCCTTGTGTTACCATTATTATATAATAGGTATAGGCTTACATTCTCTCTGGCACCTCAATACCGAGGAGTGCCATACCGTTCTTAATGGTCTTGGCAACGTTAGCCGCCAATGTAAGGCGCAACTGCTTCTGCTCCATGGTGTCGGCCCCAAGCACAGAGTAGTCGTGATAGAACTGGTTGAAGGTCTTGGTGAGTTCAAAGCAGTAGTTGGCTATGCCTGATGGACTGTAGTCCTTGCCTGCCTGTGCTACAACTGCGCCATACTCGTTAATCTTCTGTACGAGTTCTATCTCCTTAGCGTTCATCTCCACGTTGGCAGGTAGTGTTGGCAGTATGCCTTCAGCCTCCGCCTTGCGAAGTATGCTACGAATACGAGCGTAGGTGTACTGTATAAATGGGCCAGTGTTACCGTTGAAATCGATAGATTCTGCAGGGTTGAAGAGCATATTCTTACGAGCGTCGACCTTGAGGATAAAGTATTTCAAGGCTCCCATGCCCACGATGCGTGCTATCTCCTGCTTCTCTTCTTCGGTCATGTCGCTGTTTTTGCCCAATTCATCGCTTGTCTTGCGAGCGTCAGCAATCATAGAAGCAATCAAATCGTCAGCGTCAACAACGGTTCCTTCGCGTGACTTCATCTTACCGTTAGGTAGTTCCACCATGCCATAAGAGAAGTGTACGAGGCTCTTTCCCCACTTAAAACCGAGTTTGTCGAGCAGGATAGAGAGAACCTGGAAGTGATAGTTCTGCTCATTGCCCACTACGTATATCATCTGGTCGATAGGATAATCCTGGAAACGTAGTTTCGCGGTACCGATATCCTGTGTCATGTAGACTGATGTACCGTCAGAGCGCAACAGCAACTTCTCGTCGAGTCCCTCCTTGGTAAGGTCTGCCCACACAGAGTTGTCTGGGCGACGATAGAAGAATCCCTTTGCAAGTCCTTCCTCTACTTTTTCTTTTCCCTCGAGGTATGTGTTTGACTCGTAGTATATCTTGTCGAAACTTACGCCGAGTGCCTTGTATGTCTCGTCGAAGCCAGCGTACACCCACTGGTTCATCTTTGCCCACAATGCACGTACCTCAGGGTCGTTGTTCTCCCATTTTACGAGCATCTCGTGTGCTTCCTTGATGAGTGGAGCCTCCTGCTTTGCCTTTTCCTTTGCAGCATCTTCCGCCATTCCATCGGCGATATACTGCTTAGTGAGTTCCTCACACTCTGCCTTGTAATGCTTATCGAAGGCTACGTAGTAGTCGCCAATGAGATGGTCGCCCTTCTTGCCTGATGTCTCTGGTGTCTCACCGTTGCCATACTTCAGCCAAGCGAGCATTGATTTACAGATGTGAATGCCACGGTCGTTGACGATGTTTGTCTTCACTACCTTGTTGCCGTTGGCTTGCATAATTTGTGCGAGTGACCAACCGAGGAGGTTGTTACGCACGTGTCCGAGGTGAAGTGGCTTGTTAGTATTAGGTGAAGAGTACTCTATCATTACGAGTGGTGACTCTTCTGTAGCCTGTTTCTCACCAAAGTGTGGGTCGGCATCGATTTTCTTGAGGAGGTCGAGCCAAGTATTCGTAGCGATAGAGAGGTTAAGGAAGCCCTTTACCACGTTGTATGCGCTTACGGCATTGCAGTTCTTCACGAGCCATTCGCCTATCTCTGTTGCTGTCTCTTCCGGCTTCTTGTGCGACATTTTGAGGAATGGAAAGACCACGAGTGTGAGGTTTCCCTCAAACTCGCTACGAGTCTTCTGCAGTGTAGCCATCTTCTCAGTGATGTCCTGTCCGTAGAGTTCCTTTATCGCGGTGATGACCGCGGTGGTTATTGTTTTTTCCATTGAAGTTGGTTGTTTGGTTGGGGGTAGGAGTTTTCTTGGTTTTTCTAGGAGTTCTAGTTTTTTCTAGGAGTTCTAGTTTTTTCTAGTTTTTCTAGTTTTTCTAGTATCTCTAGAATTCCTAGTATTTCTAGTCTTCTTAATCTTTATCCTACCTGGCAACCAGGTTTTACGTCTTTTGAAGTTGTAGTTACAGAGAGGCTTCCGTCGAAGTTAACGGCAGAGAGTATCATGCCTTGTGACTCCTCGCCCATCATCTTACGTGGTGCGAAGTTTGCTACGAAGAGCACCTGCTTGCCTACCAACTCCTGGGGATCCTCATAGTAAGCGGCGATGCCTGAGAGAATCGTGCGTCCTTCTGGTGTTCCATCGTCGATGTGGAACTTGAGGAGCTTCTTTGACTTCTTCACCTTCTCGCATGAGGTTACGAGACCTACACGTATGTCAAGTTTCTCGAATGTCTCGAAGTCTACATTCTCCTTTACTGGTTCTGGCTCGAATGACGCAGCCTCATTAGCCTTTTTGGTGTCCTCCAACTTCTGCAGTTGTGCCTCTATCACGCTGTCTTCTATCTTCTCGAACAGCAGTTCTGGCTCTGCTAGTTGATGTCCTGCCTCAAGGATGTCGGTGCGACCGAGTTGCTCCCACTCGAAACTGTCGATGTTGAGCATGCTACGCAGTTTCTTGCTTGAGAACGGAAGGAACGGCTCAAAGGCGATGGCGAGGTTGGCAGTGAGTTGCAAGCATACGTGGAGTATGGTTTTCACACGCTCAGGGTCAGTCTTCCATACCTTCCATGGCTCACACTCTGTGATGTAACGGTTGCCGATGCGGGCGAGGTTCATCGCCTCCTTCTGTGCCTCACGGAACTTAAACTGCTCAAGGAGTGTCTCTACATTGCTCTTCACATCCTTGAACTCTTCGATGGCCTGTGTGTCAACATCAAGCAGTTCGCCACACTCTGGTACCTTGCCCTCAAAGTATTTCTTGGTCAACTGCAGGGCGCGGTTAACGAAGTTGCCGTATATCGCTACGAGTTCTGAGTTGTTACGCTCCTGGAAGTCCTTCCATGTGAAGTTGTTATCCTTTGTCTCTGGTGCGTTGGCTGTGAGCACATAGCGCAGCACATCCTGCTTGCCTGGCATATCAACGAGATATTCGTGGAGCCATACTGCCCAGTTACGTGAGGTAGATATTTTGTCGTTTTCAAGGTTGAGGAACTCGTTTGCCGGCACGTTGTCTGGCATGATGTAGCCACCGTGAGCCTTCATCATCACTGGGAAGATAAGGCAGTGGAACACGATGTTGTCTTTACCGATGAAGTGGATAAGGCGTGTTTCTGGGTCTTGCCACCACTTCTGCCATGTGCCCCACTTCTCAGGGTCTTTCTCACACAGTTCCTTGGTGTTAGAGATATAACCGATAGGTGCGTCGAACCAAACGTAGAGCACCTTACCCTCGGCTCCCTCTACTGGGACAGGGATACCCCAGTCGAGGTCACGTGTCATTGCGCGTGGCTGAAGGTCCATGTCGAGCCATGACTTACACTGGCCGTAAACGTTAGAACGCCACTCTTTGTGTCCTTCAAGAATCCACTTCTTCAGCCAATCCTGATACTTGCCGAGGGGCAGATACCAGTTTTTGGTTGGTTTCTTGATGAGTCCATGTCCTGGGTTATTCTTGTTCGTAGGGTTGATAAGTTCCTCAGGAGACAGCGTAGCACCGCACTTCTCGCACTGGTCACCGTATGCTCCCTCTGCGCCACAACGAGGACAAGTGCCAACGATGTTACGGTCAGTAAGGAACTCGCCCGTTACCTCGTCGCAGTACTGCTCTTCGGTTATCTCCTCCAGTTCGCCCTTATCGTAAAGGGTGCGGAAGAAGTCTGAGGCGAATTTATGGTGAATCTTTGATGTAGTACGGCTGTAAATATCGAAAGAGATGCCGAAGTCCTCGAATGACTTCTTAATCATCTCGTGATAGCGGTCTACCACCTCCTGCACCGTGATGCCTTCCTTGCGGGCACGTATGGTTACAGGCACACCGTGTTCGTCAGAGCCACCGATGAACACTACGTCGCGTTTCTTCAGTCGAAGATAGCGCACGTAAATGTCGGCAGGCACATATACGCCTGCCAAGTGACCTATGTGTACGCCACCGTTGGCGTATGGCAGAGCGGCAGTGACTGTCGTTCTCTTATAATTCTTCTGTTCCATGTATGTTGTTGTTAATTGTTTTTCAGCGCAAAATTACTAAATATTTCTCAATTACACAATAGTTACACCTTATAATATGCGTGTACTTTTATAATATAATATGCGTTGGCGGAATTAGCAGGATAATATTTGACGCGCATCGTGTGGGGTTTTAAATGTGATTGTGAAACATTGCTCAACTGTTTCTGGTTCTGTATGTTTTTTAAGAAAAAAGGGTTTGGTCTGGAAAACTATATTATGAGTAACCGTAAGTGCTGAAAGTTTGCGAAAATGGTAAATTTGGGAAATTGTGAAAAAGATATGTGTTTGCGTTGTAATTAAGCCTTAATTGCGTTGTAATTAAGCCCCAATCACGAGATAAAAAGATACTGATTGCGAGGTGATTTGATGCTGATAATTTAAGAGCGTTATAATGCTCTGATTTTTAGATAGATAATATTGCGGCATTTGTACTTTGTGAAAATGGTAAATTTGGGAAATGAAGACAATTTACCATCTTGTGGATGTATGGAGCCGAACGTCACAGACCAGTGCGGATATTATAAAATAAAGTTAAAAAACAAAGACATCCGTATGCTGCAATGAAAAAAATGAGTATCTTTGCAATGCAATTTCTTAGCAATATCGTGCGGAGTTGCACCAAAGAAAAAAATAATAACAGTTATAAAAACATTTTTTAACCGCGTAACACCGGTAGCAACCGTTGGCAAAGAAGCGACGGAGACGGTGGAACGAGTTTTATGGTAAAGTTTTTTAGTTAAGGCACGGGTAGAAGACTCGTTGCCAAATGTTTTATTTAATGTAACTGTTATTATGACTTACGAAGATTTTTTTTATAACAACCCTGTTAAGTATTCACCTGACGGCAATGCCTGTCAGCCAGTGGCGCATTGCACCCCATGGGCAGCGTCATGGATAGAGAGCAGAGCCTTTGATGAGGCTACTGATGAGTATGTGGAGGAACTGGAATGCAGCATACCCATGTCTCCTGACATTATGGCTGGTTATCTGAGTTTAGCGCAGGCCTATTACCGTTGGCAACTAGACCGTAGTGCCATGAAGTACTATGAACTCATTATGCGCTGTTGCATCCTTGACGGCAAGGTACGTGATGGTTATGAGAACGTGGCATACGCTGCCTTCCAAGGACTGTGTGCTCTTGCGCTCAGCAAGGATGAGTACGTATGGGAGTCATGTGGTGGTGCATACGACGTGTATGGCAAGTATTTTTTATGAAGTACGCTTCTTCCACTGTTCTGGTGTCATTCTCGTCTTGACCATAAACTCCTCGCATAGGTGTTCGTATGACATGAAGCCACACTTCTCTGCCAAGATGCGTGGCTTCACTTCATGAGCCTCCTGCAACATACGCTGCGCTTCCACGATACGGATGTCGCAAAGCCACGTGCGGAAGGTGCACTGTTTATATTGGTCAAAGAAGAGACATAGTTCCTCTTTCTTGATATTAGTGTCATGCGAAAGCATTATAATGTTTGCGGTATTGTCCCTGTAACCGCCATCCTTGCACCATTTCTTGAGAGCAAAATTAATCTCCTCCATGCGTTCTTTGGTAAGACATCCTTCGTGCCTTACCGTTATTCTCTTACTGCGTTCTGTCTCGGTAATGGTCATGCCGAGAGAGTCGGTCTCCTCCTCTTCAGAGAGCACATCTGCGATGGGCATGATATGGCTACCTAGTTCAATGAATGTTAGGGTGAAGATGAACATGGACAACAGCATCAGCGGACCGGCTATCAGTAGCAGACTGCGTGAGAGAAGGGAGATGGCGATGATAAGTGCCGTGGTACCCAGCAGAGAGTAACTGCTCCATATATACTGGTTGTAGGGCAACATGTAGACGCCAGTGAAGTCGGTAACGCGACGGTGACGAATACTCATTGCGCGTAGGTTGCACGCAATGTAGTATATCAGTGAGATAAGGAACGAGGCAAGCATAACGTAAATGGCATTGCCTATGCACAGACTATTGGATTGTATATAACCGTAGATGAATGTTCCATAGGTCACTATGATGGATGCAGCACCTACGGCAAGAAATCTCTTTTTGCCAGGCCAGTATCCTTCTATGTTGTATATTGCATAAGAGACAAGTAATGAGACTAGTACGTAGAATAGCATGTTGAATGCTGCTCCTGCGTCATCGCCCATGTCCCTAATGCCGTAAACCATTTGAAAAACGTAATGTAGGCACAGTACAAACATTGCTGTGGCGAGAATTCTGCGCGATGCTTCGTAACCTTTGTGGTTGCAGTGTATTTGAAAACACGAAATGATAAGCATTAATCCGAGCAGACCTGTCACAAGGCAGCAGGCAAACTGCAGAAGAAAGAGAGGATTAGTATGTATTGTTTGTGTCGTGAAAAACATAGTGAAATAATTTAGTTTAGTATTAATGATATAATAAAAGTGCTGAATGTACTATCTCTGTAAAGGTTAGAGTTAGTTGCAAAGTTCGTTTTTTTTCTTGAAAAATACAAATTTTAGTATAACATTGCTTACAATTTGTGCATTAATTAAGGAGAATTTGTTAACTTTGTATTCTGATTCTTAACAAAAACTCATGAATAAGGGATTTACCTTCATAAATATATTTTGTGCAGTGGTCAAAAGTCTGCTCTTTTTTGTCTGTGCTTCTGTTAATGGCCAGACCGTAGAAGATGCCTGGAGAGCGTTTAGGGTGCCGCAAGATACGTGTCGCACAAAGGTGTGGTGGTTTCATGGCGAGACGGAAACTACGAAAGAGGGCATAACGGCTGACCTCGAAGCATATAAAAAGGCAGGAGTAGGGGGCGTGGTCTATTACGACCAAGTGCATAAACCAAGCGAAAAAGCACTCGAAGCCATGTCGACAGAGTGGTGGGAAATGTTGAAATTTGCAGCGAAAGAGGCGAAGCGACTCGGACTGACCTTTGAGATAAATATATCCAACGGCTACGTGATGGGCGGAAAATGGATAGACAAGGATGAGGCGATGCAGCGACTGGTAGGCGGAGAGACCATTATAAGAAAAGGAGAGGGGAGGGGAGGCAGTGTGCTTCTGCGTAATTATGCTAAAGACAAGGATGCGAAGAATGTGGCAGTGTTCGCAATAAAACTGAAAGATGATGCATTGGACGCTATGCGATCCGTGACGTATACCACTAAAGCAATGGGAAAATCACGCAATGGTGCGATGAATACGCCAACTTCTAAGGAAGGTGTGTTGTTCGTGGAACGTCCTGACATGGGTGTGCTTGAGGCGTCAGATGACAGCGTGGAGTGGCGAGAAGTATGCAAACTGCCGCCTGTTGCAGGGTCACCGACTTGTTCTGAACAGACAGTGGGCTTTGCCCCTGTAAAGGCAAAGTATTACAGAACGAGGGTGACAGACACTGAGTTGCTCAAGAGAAAAGATAAGGAGAGGTTTATAACAAACGTCAGTCTGTCACCAATTTTACGTATAACAAGTTGGCAGGAGAGGGCAGGGCTACGCTCCGAGTTTATCACTCCATTGGACTATAATATATATAAGGTGTGTGTTGACGATGAGAATGATATACTTGACCTGACGGAGTATGCTCATGGGGACACGCTGCGATGGCGTGCGCCCAAGGGAAACTGGCTCATACTGCGATGCCAGTCGGAGATAACTGGTGGCAAGTCGAAACACGGAAGGAAAAATCTGTTGGGATTAGAAGCGGACATGTTGTCAGACAGAGGCGTGATGAAACACTGGGACAACTATACCCGACCAATCATAGATACTCTCTCAGCGATGGGAGCGAAACCCGTAGGCGTGACGATGGATAGCCACGAGGCTGCCGCACAGAACTGGACGACGGACTTTGAGAGCGAGTTTAAGGCAAGGCGAGGCTATGATTTGCGTAGGTGGTTGCCAACGATGTTAGGATATGTGGTGGAGTCGGTAGAGAAGACAGACAGTGTATTGGCGGACGTTCGTCGTACTATTGCCGACTTGGTGTGCGACAAATACTTTGGTACGATACAACGATTGTGTAAGGAAAACGGTGTGACACTAACGGCGCAGGCGGTAGGAAACGGACTGAGCATCGTGGCAGACAACTTCAGGGCTAAGGGAATAGTGGATAAACCACAAGGAGAATTTTGGGCGAGAGACAAGGACGGCAGTTATGATATAAAAGAGTGTGCGTCGGCAGCGCATAGGTACGGAAAGACAATAGCGTCAGCAGAGGCGTTTACTGATATGAAGTTCTCTGAAACGTTGGGCGACATAAAACCATTGGCGGACTATGCGTATTCATGCCATATAAACGAGTTCGTGGTGTGTGCCTCCGCATATCAACCATGGTTAGACCGCATCCCCGGTAGCACGGGCGGTGGAAGACATTATTGCTTAAACAGAAACAATACGCTGTGGAAAGATAGTAAAGGCTTTTGGGACTACCAAGCACGCTGCGCTGCCATGATGAGGCAGGGAGAACCGGTGGTGGACATGAGAGTGAAACTGCCCGATACACCACCAACAAAACTTTTGGCGGCATGGCTGCCTGAGAATATGCCGAATGGTTATACATGGGAAGTGACGACAGAACGCAAGGATACTACAACGGTGTTAGGGAATGGACTGCCCGACATGGAGGATTATTCGGAACACGACCCGAAGAGCATGCTTTGGTTCTCACACAGAAGATTACTTGACGGAGATATTTATTTTATAACAAATCATAGTACGAAGCAGTATAGAGATGTTATAAAACTGAGAACGAACAGAATGTATGCGTATTACTGGAATCCTTTAGATGGAAGCCGGCAACGTCTGGATGTATCGGCATCAGAAGATGGAAGGGTGACAGTGCCGCTATGCATGGAGGCGAACGAGGCGGGTTTCGTGGTGCTGACGGATAGTATAATAGTTGGCTTAAGACGTCGGGCTTATGAAGAGAAACCTATAGAGGTAATGCCTCTGAATGACGCTACGCTAACGTTCGAGGGAATAGGATTTGCCAAGAATGACCATATTTTTATGGATTGGACGCAGAGTGAGGACACAAGGATAAAGTATTTCTCGGGCACGGGGAATTATAATGCAACTTTTAAAATAAAGAGTATAGGAAGGAAAAATAGGACTATTATAACTCTACCAAAGGTGAATGGTAACGTGAAGGTGACAGTAAATGAACATGAGGCAGGCGTGATATGGTGCTCACCGTGGCGATTGGACATAACGGATTATGTAAAGGAAGGGCTAAACAAAGTGAATCTGGGCGTGACGAATGTACTGTCAAATCGTATGATTGGGGACGCATCGTTACCAGTAGAGGAGAGAATGACGTATGCACAACCGCAAATATACTTTGCGAACGATGCATTGAAACCATCGGGGATATATGGAGAATGTCCTAAAATAGAAATATGGGTGGTTCAATAGTGATGATAAAACATTAATTTAGTATTATGTAATGGTGGTAATTTATAGAACCGCCTAGATACAAAGAAAGATAATTCAGAAAAGAATGGAGAAGAACAAAACACATTATTATAAAGAATTATTGTTTATCGGCGTGCCAGTTGTTATCGGACAGTTGGGTACGATTATTCTTGGGTTTGCTGATACGTTGATGATAGGACATCACGGTACGGACGAACTGGCTGCAGCGGGATTTGTAAATGGAGTGTATGGATTGTTGCTGCTGTTTTACTTGGGCTTCTCGTATGGATTGACACCGGTAGTGGGAAAACTGTATGGCATGGGAAGAAAGGAGGATATAGGACAGAAAGTTAAAAATGCACTTGTGGCGAACCTGTTGGTGGGACTACTGTTGGTGATGATAATGCTGTTGCTTTATGTGAATATAGGGCGTATTGGCCAACCAGAAGAACTGTTGCCGCTGATTAAACCTTATTTTATAGTGAATCTTATCAGTGTGCTTTTCGTTGGACTTTTCAATACCTTAAAGCAGTTTTTTGATGGGATTGCGCGTACGAAGGTTGCGATGTGGGTAATGTTGTTAGGCAATGTTATCAATATTTTCTTTAACTGGATGCTGATATACGGAGTGGGACCATTTCCTGAACTTGGATTGTTGGGTGCGGGTATCTCAACGTTAGGTTCTAGAATATTCATGGCGGTGGCACTTGTCGTGGTATTTCTGCTAGAGGGTAAGTTTGAACAGTACCGCATAGGTATAATAAAAGGGAAGATTAACAAAGAAGATTTCTGTGAACTGAACCGTTTAGGATGGCCTGTAGCATTGCAACTTGGTATGGAGACAGCGGCATTCAGCCTTAGTGCTGTTATGGTAGGATGGCTTGGCACGGTATCATTGGCAGCACATCAGGTGATGATAACTGTGTCTCAGTTATTCTATCTCGTCCTTTCTGGATTAGCATCAGCAATGTCAATACGCATAAGTCACTTCATGGGACAGAAAGATTATGAAGCGGTAAAGATGAATGCAGCGGATGGATTTAGGCTTGTTCTTTTCATTGCAGCATTGATGTCGGTGCCTGTACTCTTGTTCCGAAACTATATAGGAATGTTGTTTTCGGACAGTATAGAGGTGCAAAATATCGTAGCAATGCTTACTATTGTACTTATTGTATATCAGTTCGGGGATGGATTACAGTACACATTTGCCAATGCGTTACGAGGTATTGCCTGTGTAAAACCTATGGTTTTATATGCTTTCTTTGCATATTTCGTGATAAGTCTGCCTTTAGGATATTTCCTTAGTTTTATTATGAAGTTGCATATTCTCGGTATTTGGATGGCTTTCCCTATAGGTCTAACAGTGGCTGGCATATTGTATTGGTCACGTTTCCGTAAAGAATTACGTAAAATCAAGAAACAATAGTCCCTTTCCTCCCCGTCCTTGTGCGTCGGCGTTTCCATGCCGTCGTCCCTTCCCCTCGCTGCCGCCGTCCCTTTTCCTTGCTGCCGCCTTTCCGTTCCCTCCCTTCCCCTCGCTGCCGTCGTCCCTTTCCCTCGCTGCCGGCTTTCCGTTCCCTCCCGTCCTTGTGCGTCGGCGTTTCCACGCCGTCGCTTTTCACTCCTCCCCGTGCAGCATCGTTTCCACGCCGCCCCCTCCCCCCAAAAAGTCCCTCCCGTCCTCGTGCGTCGACGTTTCTACGCCGTCGTCCTTCCCATCCCCCCAAAGCCCCATTATAACGCCTCTATCCAGCCAAAACCACCGCTTACAAATCAAAAACCACAGAAAAACACATAAAAAC
>CAKQSF010000006.1 GCA_934272845.1 uncultured Prevotella sp. | reverse complement strand
AGTATAGCCTTCCAGGCTTGATGGGATGCATAAGGAAAATCCAATCGGATGCATAGACTATAGAAAGTGTAATTAGGTAGTAGGCTCGGTACAAAGAGCGATGCCACATGGCGTGTTCGATACTTGGCAGGAAACCAGTACACAGCAAATGTATAATGTACTGCCTTCCAGGCAGACCCACCACACTATCATATCCGTGGGCGGTGCCCACGGTTACTCAAAGTATAGCCTTCCAGGCTTGATGGGATGCATAAGGAAAATCCAATAGGATGCATAGACTATAGAAAGTGTAATTAGGCAGTAGGCTCGGTACAAAGACCTATGCCACATGGCGTGTTCGATACTTGGCAGTAGGCCCAGTACCAAGACCAACACTATTTGGCGTAACCAGTACTTGGCTGGAAGCCAATACTGTTAGTAACCGTGGGCACCGCCCACGGAAAGAGAAAACTCAAAATAGCATGCTGCCTGGAAGGCAGTACACAGCAAAGAATAACCTTCCAGACAGGACAGACAATATAAACTAAACCTATATAAAGAAAAAATACACTAAACCAAAAACAAAGCAAACAAAACAACAAAAACCAAAACCAATAAAAAGACAACCCACATGACAAGACTTTCCTACATACTCATCCTCGGTGCGCTGCAGGTACTCCTTGCGGTGACAGGTATCACTACCCACATGGGCGGTGGAATGGATGGCGTATGCCGTGCCGCATCGTCAGCAGCCGGGCACACAGGAGAGCAAAACGAGCAATACACCGTAAAGAACCCACTGGTCTACGAAGACTCATGGGAGAAATGGCCATTCTCATATCGAAGCGATGACGGTAAGCCACGCGGCTTCAACATCGAACTGATGACAAAGATAATGCACCGCCTAAAGATACCGTATGAGGTAAGGCTGCGCAACCAGCAACACACACGCCAAGACATCGCTAACGACAGTGCTGACGTGACACTCGTACTCACACGCCTGAAAACAATGCCATTCGCCAAATTAGGCAAGGTAGTGATATACAGCGACGGTTTCGGTATCCTCATGCCGCGAGAGCGAGCCGTAGAGAGCATGACAGAAAGTCAACTGCTCAGCGAGCACGTCTATATGACCCAGAATAGCGGTGGACTGTACGAATACGTGAAAGAGTTAGGCATGAACGACAGCCTTATCCATAACGTGCAGAACATAGAGACAGAGATACTGCGCGAAGCGGAGCAAGGTACAGGAGGAGCATTATGGAGCCTAAAGAGAATAAACTGGGTGATAAAAAAATATCACCTCGGTGATCGCTACGTGGCGGTGCCTATACCGAGAGAACCAGCAGAGTGTCACTTCGCATCAGGCGACTCCATGTTGCTGGCACGCCTTGACAGCGTGTGCCTAGAAATGAAAAAGAGCGGTGAGATAGAACAAATGTGCGATAAGTGGTTCACGCCAGACGAGATACAGAAAGACAACAATTATACCCGTGGACTATTGATAGCCCTAGCAGCAGTAGTATTAGCGATACTGACTTATTTCATAGGCTTACGTTATCTAAAGAGAATCTCATACACCACCTTGCATGACGTACGCCGCAGAATGAAACTCGTCTTCCGTTCTAATAAACAGAAAGTATGGGTCTATTACCCCGAAGCACACCGTTACGCATGGATGACGTCTGACGGACAGACAGATACCCTCTACAGTTCTTTCGACTTCTCACGCTTCTATCCAGATGGTGACTTCGACATCTTGCACCAACACGTTACGGCACTCGCCACGGGAACCGCAAAAGGACCAGTGAAGAAGACAATACGCTGCCAGTCATTGAAAGAGACAGACAAGGTGCTCGATGTAGAGGTAACCATGTGCGAACTCTATGATGAGTATGGCAAGATATACCTCGTATGCGGCTTGCAATACGATATATCAAGCAGCAAGGCCGTGATAGACCACATGAGAGTGCTTCAGGAAAGTTACACCACAGCCTTCAGCATGGCGCGTGGCACCGTGATGCGTTTCGATGAGAACAAACGCATGGTGGCAGTCAACGAAATAGGCTGTGATCGCCTCGGCATCAGCAACCTCGAAGCATTCCTTGCCGAGGGATATTACATGAAGGACGTAGACCTGCTGGAAGATATAGATATTGACGACGCACCGATGGAACTGCGCTTTACTCACATAGTCAATGGCTATGACATGCGACAGATAAAGTACATCAACAGTCGTTACTTCAACCGCAAGAGTTACGCCCTGCAGGGATATTATGACAGCGAAGTGACGGGCGATGAGCGTCATGCCTACAACCGTGAGGGATTTTATGACATACACCTCGTAAAAAGCCTTGACAATAAAGGAAAGGCTATCAGTTACCTGCTCTTCATTAACAACCGTAGCGACGAGGTACAGGGACTGCGACGCCTGGCGCACATGCGACAGCAGATAAGCCGACTGCGCGAGGACAACGAGACCATGCACCACCGACGTAACTATACACTGCATGTAGCAGATATATGGATGGTGAAGTATGATCCCGAACGCAAGGTGCTTATCGTAAGAGACCGTAACATAAAGCGACCACCATTCTCACAGGTAGCACTGCTCGAGATGGTAGACCCTACGTACGTGAAGCGAGTATTCAAGGTGTTCCGTAAACTCGACTCAAAGGTGCGTGGAGATGTTGCCGTCGACATCAAAACATACATTCGCAACGAGAGAGGAGAGCAACGCTACTTCCACTTCGATGTACGACCACTATACAATGGTCAGGGAGCCGTAACGTCATACTTCGGCACCTGCAGAGACATAACGGCAGAGGTCTACGCAGAGAAAAAACTGCTCAGCGAAACACACGTCGTAGAAGAAGCAGAACGACTAAAGAGCGACTTCCTCAAGAATACATCCTTCTCACTGCGCCAACCGCTCATAAACATGAGCCAGAGCATAACACACCTGAGAAACGGAGTGAGCAACGAGGTGCAGAACGACATCATCACCAGCATAACAGGCAACACACGCCGACTCATAAAACTTTCTGACGACACACTGTTGCTATCGCGCATAGAGGCAGGAATGCTGACGTTGCGCCGGGAGGCTACCGACTTCGTTAAACTCTTCACCCAGACCGTAGAGGAGACAATGGCAGAGTATCCCGCTGCCAATATAACACACAGCATAGAAAGCACCTACGACGAGTTGATACTCAACGTGGATGCCGTACAACTGCAACGCGTAATACACGAGGCGATAGGGCTGGCGGCACGCTACGTGCACGTGGGACATATCACGATGCGTTACATGTACGTGAAAGGCATGCTCACCGTCGTGGTGCAGGACAACGGACAGGGCATACCGCCTAACGTACTGTCACACCTCTTCGAACCGCACCTGAGCGAGGACGTCAACGTAAGCAACTACAGCGTCTACCTCTCAGGACTCGAGATGCCTATATGCAAAGCGCTACTAGAACTTGCTGGTGGCAGCATAGACATAGACAGCGACCCAGGACGAGGCACAACCATATACATCTCCGTGGGCGTGCAAGCCATAGACAACAGTGGTAGCGCCATAGGCGATGAAGACGAGCAAGCAGAAGAAAGACAAATAGCAAACAACCTGTAAAAACAACCCCAATACCAACCAATGGCATCCCTATCCAATATTAAAATTATCACACTGCGGCTGTTGCTCTGCGTAGCCCTATGTGTCACAGCGTCAACAGCGCTGTGGGCGCAAGGCGTTGACAATATGGCTGTACGCGACACCGACTATGATCGGCAGACGAGGATGGTGAAGCCTTATAACGACGAAGAGACAGCAAGAATATACAGCCGCATGTCGCCACTGGGAATAAAGTACACCAAGAAACACCCTATGGTGATAGCCATGGACTGGGCGTTCCCGCCATTCTCATATTATGACGACGAAGGAAAACCAAAGGGCATGCTCGTTAGCATAATAAAGCAGGTGTTCTCACGGTACCACTTGCCTTACTCCTTAAAGATGATGTCGCGACATAACTGTTACGAAACTCTAGCAAAAGGAAAGAGTGACCTTATCGTGGAGATTGACAACCTGCCGAAACTAAGCAACATGCACCGAGGAAACACGGTCGTGGCAGACTATAACGTGGCTGTACTGCGCAACAAAAGCACAAAGATGATGCGCAGTATAATGTTGCTCGACAAGGCGGATACTGTCATGGTAATACCTAACAGCTATTCTTACTACTATATCATAGAATACTTCCATAACGATGTGCCCTTCACCTTCGAAATGGTGGATGCATCATATGCAGTGAACGCCATACTCACCAATGGAGGGGGCAACAAATACTTCGTATGGGACGAGATGGCACTGCAGTCACTCGTACACAAGTTTAACGTAGAAGACGAGGTGAAGATAGAACCTATCGACGTGCCACAAGGACACCTGCGCTTCTATAGCACCGACTCGGTATTACTCCATGAACTCGACCTGACAGTGCAGCAGATGCAGCAAACAGGACAGTATGAGACAAGTTATGAAACATGGACGGAGGGTGACACCGTTGCCAAACGCGCCCTCAGTAGCGAGGTGATAATCTTTGCGCTGCTCATTATAGCCATAGGCGTATTGATATTCCTGCTATTGCGCGCCACGTTGCCTAACAGACTGAAAAAAGAGTTCCGCACAATGACAGCCATTGGAATCGACAGCGCTAACTGCCAGTTGATAGCCGTGTCAGTAAAAAAAGGATACTGCTATAACATTTCAGGCAAACTGATACCCAAAAAGGGAATGTCATTGAGAGAACTCATGTCGCTAGCACATCCTGACGATGTCTACAAAATGCTTGACGCAAAAAACAAAATAGACAATGGACTATTAGAGATAACCCCGATACAGGTACGCATGAAGCATTATGGAGACACTTCAGAGCGATGGTACAACATGATAATTACCGGCTCAGTGAAAATGAACGGTAAAAAACCAATGTATGTCTACATGGTGTTGCATGACGATACAGAACACAAGGACGAACAACTCCGCCTGAAAAAAGCACTGCAGGAATACTCAAGCATTACCGACATCTCCAACGTAGGACGTGCCTACTACAACAACCGAGGAAGGCTAACAAAGGCTAATGACAACCTCATAGCATACTTAGGCAAGGGAGGATCAGATCGTGCCGAGGCATTCCTCAGAGATACCACACTCCACGAACTCTGTATAAAGTTTAATGGCATAATGCTCGAGGAAGACATGGACCTCTACTTCGGGGCCATTGTCGATATACCAGAACTTAACTTCAAGGCTGCCGTAGAAATAAGGCTAAGAACAGTGTGGGACAAAGAACACCATAGCGACGGATATGTCTTGACAATACATGACAGAGATGTAGCACAAGCACTCTACGGAGAGTTTAAGGAAGCACAGATGGACCTAGACAGTGTCACCAAGTCATTGCAGAGATACCATACCGAACTGCGCTTTATAATGCAGCGCAACAAAATGTATCCATTCAAATGGCAAGTGGGCAATGACTATATCGAAGTATCTGTCAACGACCTCTTCGACAAGCATGTCTCGTTCGAAGAATACATCAGCCGAGTAGAAGAAAAGGATAAGACAGACATACTCGCCGCACTGAGCATGCCACAGAAGTATATCACGCAGCCAATACACACCGTAAGACAGTTAAACGGAGCATACGAAGACAATCCTGCAGGATGGTATGACGTACATCTCATGCCTGACTATGACCCACAGGGAAACTACATCGGAGTATTCGGCATACGCTGCGACATAACAAACCTCGTAGAAACACAAGAAAAACTGCGCATAGAGACAGAGAAAGCACTCGACTCAGGAAGACAGAAGACAGTGTTCCTATCTAACATGACACACGAACTGCGCACACCACTTAACGCCATCAACGGCTTTGCCGAGATAATGTCGTTCCTCACAACTGACGAAGAGAAAAAGGAATACATCGACATCATGGACCATAACTGCACCATGCTGATAAGCCTTGTCGACAATATCCTCCACCTCTCAACCATCGACACCGAGGGATTGAAGATAAGAAAACGCCACGTAGACTTCGCAAAGGAATTCCGTCAGGCAGCCGAAAGCATGCGTAAGTACATAAACAATCCCGAAGTATCATACCGCATTGACACACCAGTGCAGAGTCTTATGTTAGACGTTGACGCAGAGCGAATCATGCAGATGCTCGACATTGTGGTAAACAATGCAGCGAAGTTCACGCAGAAAGGCTTTATCCACATAGGTTTCCGTTATGTAGACAGGTGTCTCACAGTATACTGTCGCGACACAGGTTGTGGTATTGCCAAAGAAAAACAGCAGGAGATATTCAACCGTTTCATGAAGGTAGACGAATTCGTGCAGGGAATGGGTCTCGGACTAGCACTCTGCAAGACCATCGCCGACATTATGGGAGCACGCCTCGACATCTATTCACGTGAGGGAGAAGGAACTTCCGTCTCCATAACGCTCGATATGAACGAAGTATTCGCATAAGGAAATGTAACCCCTAGAAAAACTAGAGCCCCTAGAAAAACTAGAAATCTCTAGCCCCTCTAGAAATCCTCTAGTCTCCCTAGACCCCCCTAGAAAAACTAGAATCTCTAGCCCCTCTAGAAATCCTCTAGTCTCCCTAGACCCCCCCCCTAGAAAAACTAGAATTTCTATCCCCCCTAGAAATCCTCTAGTCTCCCTAGACCCCTCTAGCCCCCCCTAGTAAAAAGAATAAACAAAACCACAAAACAACAACAATAAGAATGCTTACAATCACATCTTATGAGGACTTCGCACAGTACGAAGGCAAAGTGCTCGGCACATCAGACTACATCCAACTCACACAGGAGCGCATAAACCTTTTTGCCGACGCCACACTAGACCATCAGTGGATACACGTAGACACTGAGAAAGCAAAGAAAGAGAGCCAGTTCGGCACAACCATTGCCCATGGTTACCTCACACTCTCAGTATTGCCATACCTGTGGAACCAGATAGTAGACGTGAAGAACGTTAAGATGCTCGTTAACTACGGCATCGACAAAATGAAGTTTGGAACGCCAGTACTCTCAGGACAGAGCCTTTCGCTCACCACATCGCTACACAGCATTGCCAATCTCCGCGGAGCAGTAAAGACAGAAGTAAAGTTCACCATGAACGTAAAAGAGACTGGAAAGAAGGCTATAGAAGGAATAGCAATATTCATTTACTACTTCAATAACTAAGGAAATAAGACCTAAGGTTTTCGGCTGCAGACATCACATTGCCTACAGTAGGAAGCCTTTTTTCTTGAAAAATAGTTACTTCTAGCGCCCCTAGTACTCCTAGTGTCCTAGTCCTTCTAGCAACCCCTAGCGCCCTAGTGCTTCTAGTGCCCCCTAGTACTCCTAGTGCTTCTAGCGCCCTAGTCCTTCTAGTGCCCCCTAGTACTCCTAGTCCTTCTAGTGCCCCCTAGAACTTCTAGCAATCTCAAATAATCACCCTTTAATCACAAAACAACTAAACCACAACTACTATGCTGAAAACAATCTCCGCCTTAGCAGCGCTGATGGCGTTCACCGTCTGCGGCACCGCTAATGCGCAAAGCCTCACCGAAGCAGGAGCCACAAAAACGCCAGAGTGCTGCGTGAAGATGCAGCAGGGACAACCAATACTCCCAGGCTTCCATGCCGACCCAGAGGTGCTTTACTCTAACAAAACAAAGAAATACTACATCTATTCCACCACCGACGGCACGCCAGGGTGGGGCGGTTACTACTTCACCGTATTCTCATCATGCAACCTCAAGGACTGGAAAGACGAAGGAATAATGCTCGACGTGAAAAGCGACCAAGTGCCATGGGCAACAGGAAACGCTTGGGCACCATGCATCATAGAGCGCAAGCAGAAAGACGGTACATACAAGTATTACTTCTACTTCTCTGCCCACAACCCAAAGAGCAACCGCAAGGAGATAAGCGTAGCCGTCAGCGATGACCCCGTAGGACCATTCACCGCACTCGACCACGCTATCGTTACTGATGCTGACAGACCAGCGTCACACAGAGGCGGACAGGCAATTGATGTCGACGTGTTCCAAGACCCAAAGAGCGGAAAGTACTACCTCTATTGGGGTAACGGCTTCGCTGCAGGCGCAGAACTCAACGACGACATGATGTCAATAAAGAAAGAGACCACCGTTGACCTCACGCCAAAGGGCGGAAACCTCCAGACATGGGCGTACCGAGAGGCTACATACGTGTTCTATCGCAAGGGAAAATACTACATGCAGTGGTCTGTTGATGACACCGGCTCACCTAACTACCATGTCTGCTACGCCACAGCCAAGAACCCGCTCGGTCCCTTCACCATCGACCCAGAGCACTACAACGTGCTGAAGCAGGTGCCAGAGAAAGAGATATACGGCACAGCCCACAACAGCGTCTTGCAGATACCAGGCAAGGACGAGTGGTACATTGTATACCATCGCATCAACAAAAACTTCGTAAACAAGCGTGAAGGCGGTGGGCCTGGCGTACACCGCGAGGTATGCATCGACCGCATGCTGTTCGATAAGAAAGGCAACATCATCCCCGTAGTGCCAACACAGGAAGGCGTCGCACCTCTGAAATGCAAGAACAAATGTAAGAAATAAGACAACAAGTGACGCCTTTTTCTTACCGTCACAAATAATAATAACAACAACAACAATGAAGATTAACAATCTCAGTGAGCAAAACTCAATAATCAACCGCTATTTAGCGGAAATGCGTGACTGTGACTATCAGAAGAACCGCCTGCTCTTTCGTAACAACATCAAGAGAATAGGAGAGTATGAAGCGTTCGAGATCTCAAAGACACTCGAGTACGAGAACCGCCAAGTAACGACACCACTCGGTGTGGCAAGCGTTAACCTGCCAACCGACAAGATAGTAATCGGCACTATCTTCCGTGCGGGACTGCCATTCCATGAAGGATTCCTCAATGTGTTTGACCATTCAGGCAACGCCTTCGTCAGTGCATACCGTGAATACACCAATCGTGAGCACACCGAGGTGGGCGTACACATAGAGTATCTTGCCACACCAGAGATAGAGGGCAAGACACTTATCATTGCCGACCCAATGCTTGCTACAGGCATCAGCATGGAGATGGGACTGAAGGCTATCCTTACCAAAGGAACGCCGAAACACATCCATGTAGCCTGCGTCTTGGCAGCGCCAGAAGGTATAGAGCATGTCAGCAAGACGTTCCCTGACGATAAGACCACCATCTGGTGCGCCTCAATAGACGAGGGATTGAACGAGCATAAGTACATCGTACCAGGCTTTGGCGATGCAGGTGACCTCTGTTACGGTAGCAAACTCTAATATAATTCATAATGCATAATTCATAATTCATAATGTTTAATGTATAATTTCATAATGTATAATGCATAGTTTATGATGGACAAAGCATAATTATTCATAATTCATAATTCATAATGTTTAATGTATAATTTCATAATGTATAATGCATAGTTTATGATGGACAAAGCATAATTATTCATAATGCATTGTTAATTATGAATTATGCATTATGAATTATGAATTAACAATGCCTCTATATCATGCTAATAATTCTGTGAAACACCATTCACATTGAATTCTTAGGCTGATATAGAGGCATTACTCGTATCCGTCAGAATTACCTATATGTTGGTATTTATATTGTATCTCAGCGTATAGACAGCGTTAAATACTACCAATGCCTGTGTAGTTACAGAAAAAAGCAGTAACTTTGCATGTGAAATTCATAAATTACGCAGGTGGTCAATGATGTTCTCCACCCAATAATTATGAATTATGAATTTTAAATTATGAATTAAAATGACCCTCTCAGAACTAAATATCAATCAGTCAGCACGCATAGTTAGCGTAGGCGGCCAAGGCTCCTTGCGCCAGCATTTCCTTGATATGGGCATCATACCTGGTGGAGTTATTACCCTGCGTAAGTTTGCTCCTATGGGCGACCCGATGCAGTTTGAACTCCACGGCTATGAGTTAACATTGCGTAAGGCAGATGCCGCACGCATAGAGGTAACATTGCTTGCTGACAACGAAAGCGCACGTCGTTGGGGTGCTGATGATGCAGAGGGACATATTCCTTCTGATCACCCAGGACTTGGTGAGGGAGGACGCTATCATGACCCAACACACGAGAACCCATTGCCAGAAAACGAGAAGTTGACATTCGCCTTGGCGGGAAATCAGAACTGCGGAAAGACAACCCTCTTCAATCAGTTGACGGGTGCCAACCAGCACGTAGGCAACTTCCCTGGGGTGACAGTAGACCGCAAAAGTGGGGCAATACGTGGCATAAAGAACACCGAGGTGACAGACCTGCCAGGCATTTACAGCCTCTCGCCATATACCAGTGAGGAGATAGTGAGCCGCGAGTTCATACTCAACGAGCACCCACGTGGCATCATCAACATTGTTGACGCTACGAACATAGAGCGTAACCTCTATCTCACCATGCAACTCATGGAACTCGATATACCAATGGTGCTTGCACTTAACATGATGGATGAGATGGAGGGCAACGGTGGTCACATTCGTGTTAACGATATGGAACGCCTCCTTGGCATACCAGTAGTGCCCATATCAGCCGTCAAGAACTCAGGCGTTGACGAACTCGTACGCCACTGCCTTCACGTGGCACGCTACCAAGAGTGTCCCGCACGCCAAGACTTCTGTTCGCCGTCAGACCACGGAGGCGCTGTTCACCGATGCCTACACGCCATCATGCACCTTGTGGAAGACCATGCGCAGCGATACGGAGTGCCCATTCGCTTTGCCGCATCAAAGATTGCTGAGGGCGATGAAAAGATAATAGAGGCACTGCATCTCTCGCAGAACGAACGAGAGACAGTAGAGCATATCATACGCCAGATGGAGGAGGAGAGAGGCCTTGACCGCTCTGCCGCACTTGCTGAGATGCGTTATTCCTTCATCAGTCGTCTGTGTGAGGCAACCGTTTGCCATCCACATAAGAGTAAGGAGCAGATACGCTCGCACCGCATAGACCATGTGTTGACAGGCAGATGGACCGCATTGCCAGCCTTTTTCGCTATCATGGCGGTGATATTCTGGCTCACCTTCGACGTTATTGGCGGCACAATGCAAGGATGGCTAGAGGAGGCCATAGAGTGGTTCACAACAATAAGCGATGAGACAATGCAGTCATGGGATGTGAACGATGCCGTGCGCTCGCTCATAATAGACGGTGTCTATGCCGGAGTAGGCAGCGTAGCAAGTTTCGTTCCGATTATCGTAACGCTGTTCTTCTTCCTCTCCATGCTCGAAGACTCAGGCTACATGGCGCGTATAGCCTTCGTAATGGACAAACTCTTGCGCAAGATAGGACTCTCAGGCCGTTCCATAGTGCCGTTGCTTATCGGCTTTGGCTGCTCCGTGCCAAGCGTAATGGCGAGCCGTACGCTGCCGTCAGAACGTGACCGCCGACTGACAGTGATGCTCACCCCCTTCATGTCATGCACCGCAAAACTGCCAATATATGCATTCTTCTGTGCCGCCTTCTTCCCTAACAGTGCGGCATGGGTGATGTGTGGACTATATTTCCTAGGCATCATAGTGGGTATCATGGTGGCTCTTGTCTTAAAGAACACATCCTTTAAGGGCGAGGCAGTACCGTTTGTCATGGAACTACCAAACTATCGTCTGCCAGGCTTCAAGACCACCATGCTGTTGTTGTGGGACAAGGCAAGAGACTTCCTTCAGCGAGCCTTCACCGTAATCTTCATGGCAACCATCGTGATATGGTTCCTACAGTCATTCTCATTCCATCTCAACCTGGTTACAGACCAGGCACAGTCCATCCTCGGACAGATAGCAAGTCTCGTGGCACCAGTATTCGCTCCAGTAGGCTTTGGTGACTGGCGTGTGGCAACCTCACTCGTAGGCGGTTTCCTTGCCAAGGAGAGTGTAGTATCAACCCTCTCCGTACTCTTTGGCGAAGGATCAGATCTCAGCACCATTCTGACAACGGCTTCAGCCCTTTCGCTCATGGTCTTCTGCCTGCTCTATACCCCATGCGTGGCTGCCATAGCCGCAATACGCAGGGAACTCGGCAACCGTGATGCCGTGACCATAGTCATAGCGCAATGCGTTATAGCCTATGTCGTAGCAGCAGCAGTATTTCTTTTAATTAATAATGCATAATTAATAATTAATAATGCATAATTAATAATTAATAATTGGGCTACGCCATGTTAATTCATAATTCATAATTCATAATTAATAATTAATAATTGGGCTACGCCATGTTAATGCACTGTGCATTATTAATTATTAATTATTAATTATTCATTGTTCATTATTCATTATTAATTATTCATTGTTCATTATGAACTTCATCTCCATCATACTTCTCGTTCTAGTAATCGTAGCATTCATTGCCGCAGCGCGCTTCCATATGCGTGGCGGTAACAAGAAAAGTTGTTGCCGTGACCGCGGTTGCGACCAGTGTCATAAGTCCAGTAAATGCTGTAAGGGTTAAAAAACTATAATATATTTCCTTAATATAGGAAAACTGCTTAACTTTGTACGTTAAATAAAACTACAAAGACAAGAAATGGGTATCACATCAATAGCGAGATTGGCATTCCTGAAAAGGCAAAAGGAGTTAGAAAAACATTTTACTGAGCCAGTAGCGTTGCAGGAAAACGTAATGAGAAGTCTCGTGGCAAAAGCATCAGACACCAAGTACGGCAGGGAGCACGTGTTCTCCATGACCCGTAACTATGAGGACTTCCGTGCCAATATTCCCGTAA
Organism: uncultured Prevotella sp.; assembly: GCA_934272845.1. Lineage (GTDB taxonomy): Bacteria > Bacteroidota > Bacteroidia > Bacteroidales > Bacteroidaceae > Prevotella. The sequence goes on along the minus strand of CAKQSF010000006.1, from coordinate 72,852 downwards.
ATACCTACGAGGAACTAAAAGACTATATAGACCTTATGCGTCATGGCAAGGCTGACATACTGTGGCCAGGTATGGTGAAATGGTATGCCAAGTCATCCGGCACGACAAACGATAAGTCGAAGTTCATACCAGTGTCAGAAGAAGGCCTGCAACATATCCATTACGCTGGCGGCACCGACGTAGTGGCTTATTACCTTCAAAATAATCCCAAGAGCCGTCTCTTTGACGGCAGAGCGTTAATACTAGGAGGCTCGCACAGCCCTAACTATAACGTTCACAACTCGTTGGTAGGCGATCTGTCTGCCATACTTATAGAAAACATCAATCCTTTAGTAAACCTCATCAGAGTGCCCGACAAGAAAACGGCGCTCATCAGTGACTTCGAAGAGAAACGCGAGAAGATAGCGCGCATGTGTCTCAACAAGAACGTCACCAATATCTCCGGTGTACCATCATGGATGATGTCCGTCCTCACACGCGTCATGGAACTCTCAGGCAAGCAACATCTTGAGGACGTATGGCCTAACCTCGAAGTGTTCTTCCACGGCGGCATAGCCTTTACGCCATACCGTAAGCAATACGAACAACTCATTACCAAGCCCGACATGCGCTACATGGAGACCTACAACGCCTCCGAAGGCTTCTTCGGCATACAGAACGACCCTACAGACAGCGCCATGATGCTGATGTTAGACTACGACGTATTCTATGAATTCGCACCAATGGACGCCATCGATGATAGCGGATTGATAACCGATGCCAGCAAGGTAGTGCCATTAGAGGGAATAGAAGTGGGTAAAAACTATGCCATGATTATCTCAACATCATGCGGACTGTGGCGTTACATGATAGGCGACACCGTGAAGTTCACGTCAGTAAAGCCATATAAATTCGTCATCACAGGGCGCACAAAGAGTTTCATCAACGCCTTCGGTGAGGAACTGATAGTAGACAATGCAGAGAAAGCCCTGCTCTATGCCTGCCAGCAGACGGGGGCAGAGGTAAGTGAATACACCGCTGCTCCAGTGCACCGTGCAGAAGGAGTAGTGCCACACCATCAGTGGATAATAGAGTTCGCCAAGGAACCTCAGGATATCAACGCCTTCGCCAAGATACTCGATGCACGACTGCAAGAACTGAACAGCGACTACGAGGCAAAGCGTTTCAAAGACATTAACATGGTATGCCTGAAGATAGTGAAGGCACGTAAAGGACTCTTTAACGACTGGCTTAAATCTAAGGGCAAACTCGGTGGACAGCATAAGGTGCCACGACTCGCCAACACACGAAAGCATATAGAGGAACTGCTTTCTTTAAATGAAGAATGAAGAATGTAGAATGAAGAATAAAAGTATGAAGAAACTGATTATGAGAATATGCAGTCTTATACAAAAGACGGTTAACAATAATAAAGTAATGACAAACGCAGGAGTGGCAAATGCTACTCCTAATAACTCATGTAGTAAATCCTATTCTTCATTCTACATTCTTCATTCTTTATTTAAGAAACATTCTTCATTATTAATTATTAATTATTCATTATTCATTCTCCTCCTCTCTTCCTGCGCCCGCATGGGCAACCCCGATGGCGGATGGTATGACGAAATGCCACCGCGCGTCATCGGTGCGTCACCTGCCGACAGAGGAACAGGCGTCAACAGCCGTAAGATAAACATCTATTTCAACGAATACGTAAAGGTAGACAACGCCACGGAGAAGGTAGTAGTCTCACCGCCACAGATGGAGATGCCTGAGATTAAAACCAAAGGCAAGTACATCTCCGTACAACTAAAGGATACCCTGCAGGCTAATACCACCTACACCGTAGACTTCTCTGACGCCATAACCGACAACAACGAAGGTAACCCACTCGGCAACTATACGTACAGTTTCTCTACAGGCGAAGAGATAGACACACTCGAAGTATCTGGAACAGTCCTCAATGCCGAAAACCTCGAACCCGTAAAGGGCATGCTCGTAGGACTTTACAGCCTTGCCGACAGCACCGCAAAGGTCACAATGCCAGTGATGATACGCCAGGACTCCATACAGTCAGAGACCTTCATACGTGTATCACGAACCGACTCACGCGGACATTTCATCATTCGTGGCGTGGCACCAGGCAGATACACCATAGGAGCACTGAAAGACATGGACGGTAACTACCGCTTCAGTACGTTAGGCGAGGACGTAGCGTTCACCGAACAAACATTCTCTCCATCCGTCTTTGAAGACATCAGACAAGACACCATCTGGGCAGACGCACTGCATATCAAGGACATAATGCGTGTGAAATACAACCATTACCTGCCCGACAACTTCGTCTTGCGCGCCTTTACCCACGAGACAAACGAACGACATTACCTCAAATACGAACGCAAGGACGCCAACCGCTTCACACTCTTTTTCACCGCACCAGTGAAGAACGACACTGCCTCCTTCGCTCGTCTCGGCATGGACTACGAAGCAGCACGCCTCCCCGAAGTCCGCGGACTGAACTTCAACTCCGACAAGGCCTTCGCCATAGAGCCATCACAGAGGGGAGACACCATAACCTATTGGCTGCGTGATACCGCACTCGTAAACCAAGATACGCTCAACATAGAACTGCGTTACCTCGCTACAGACTCACTCGGCATGCTCGCAGTGCAGACTGATACCGTGGAGGTATTGGCCAAGATACCATACGCTAAAAGATTGAAACTCAAGGAGCAAGAACTCAAAGAGTGGAACAAAAAGATAGAGAAACAACGCAAGCACCTGCAAGACGGTGAGGAACTGACAGACACCCTCATGCCCGAACCACGCCTCACACCGAAGTACGATTTCCAGCAGAGCATACGCCCTGACGCCACCCTGCGCATAGAGTTCCCCACACCAATGAAGAAGGTGGACACCAAGGCCGTTCACCTCTATGTGATGCAAGACTCCTTATGGTACCGCGCACCCTTCAGTTTCCAACCGCAACGCAAGGAAGACGCTATCCTGACCGACTCATTGCCACGCACATGGGAGTTAGCCTCAGAATGGATAGAAGGCGCAGAATACTCATTAGAGATAGATACCCTCGCCTTTGAAGATATTTACGGCAAAACATCAGAACCATACAAAACAGGCTTGCAGGTGAGAAAGAATGACGAGTTCGGCTCGCTTTTCGTCAACGTGCATTATGATGCCCCGACTCCCTCAACCAACGCTGAAGGCAAGCAACAGATACTCGTGCAACTGCTGGACAATGGTGACAAACCCGTGCGAACAGAAAAAGTACAGAACGGCACAGCAGAGTTCTATTATCTCAACGCAGGCAAATACTACATGCGCGCCATCGTAGACCGCAACGGCAATGGAAAGTGGGACACAGGCAACTATCTCACCGGTACACAACCCGAGGAAGTGTACTATTACAACATAGAGATAGAAGCAAAGGCAAAATGGGACCTCACCAAAGACTGGAACCTCACAGCCACACCGCTCGACCGCCAGAAACCCGATGCCATAAAGAAGCAGAAGGCAGAAGCAGAGAAGAAGATACAGAACCGCAACGCACAGCGTGCCGCAGACAAGGGAATAGCAGTGCCAACAAATCTGAAATTCTAAACACATTAAATGTAGAACTCCTTAAATGAAGAATGAAGAATGGGATAATGCTTCTATTCCTTATGCACTAACGTTCTTAACAGCAAGGAAGTTCCTTGTGCGTCAACGTTTCTACGTCAGCGTAACAACCAACACACAGAAAACCACAACGACTATGATACACTATATAAAAGCCCTTATCCGTGATGTCGTGACCAAACTCGCGTCATCCTATAAACCATTACCTCATTCTTCATTCTTCATTCTTCATTCTTCATTAAAAACACACTTCATTCTTCACTTTTCATTAATATTCCTTCTCTCTCTCCCCGTCAGTGCCCAGTGCACCTACGACAACCACGCCTTCGATGGCAAAGAGATTATCAACTACAACCTCCACTTCAACTGGAAATTCGTGTGGTTCAAAGTAGGCTCAGCCAGCATGATAACCACACCAACAAACTATAAAGGCAAGCCAGCATACCGCACCAGCCTCATAACACGTACCTCAAAAACCTACGACCGTTACTTTCGCATGCGCGACACCATAATGGTCTACTTCACACCAGAACTAACACCACTCTACTACCGCAAGGGAGCAAACGAAGGAAAACGCTATTACGTGGACGAGATGTGGTACACATACCAAGACGGCAAGTGCATCACCTCACTACGTAACCTCGACTCCGACGGTAAAGTGCACACATCAAAACATACCTATGCACGCTGCGTCTCTGACATGCTCAACAGTTTCCAACGCGTACGCAACTTCAACCCCTCAAAGTGGAAAGAAGGCCACACCATGCACCTCGACATAGCAGGCGGCGAAAAACTACAACCAGCCAAACTCGTCTACCGAGGCAAGAAAACCGTCAAAGCAGACAACGGGAAAAAATACCCATGCCTCATACTCTCATACATAGAACATGAAGACGGAAAAGACAAAGAGATAGTACGCTTCTTCGTCACCAACGACCAAAAACACATACCCGTACGCCTCGACCTCTACCTACGCTTCGGATCAGCCAAAGCCTTCCTTTCAAGCATAAAATAACCCTTGGTTACTTTGGAATTAATGCGATTTTCACCGAATTTATGTTTGGATTTGTATCAAAAAATCCCGTAATCATGTTTGGATTTGAAAGAAAGGGTAATAATTTATATTTATAGAACCACCCTTAAGTATTAGGCGGAAATAAACACTATCAAATCACAATGTAATCAGGCCCAAATCACAAGGTAATTAAGCCCTAATCACAACATGATTAGGGCTTAATTACATTATGGGGTAAAATCAACCCAAAAAGGGGAAGAAAAATGTTAAATACTTATCGTATAAAGGTAATTAACTTTATTTAACAGAAGAGTTAAATGATTTATTAAAAAAATTCATAATTTTGTAGCACAAAGTGTAAAAGGATTACTACAAACCGTCGCAAAGGGCGACAAACGACTACCAACTATACAAAAACATTATAAACATTATATTTCTGTGAAGATATAAGAGAAAAACTAAGCGCAGGGGCTATACCGCGAAAAATTGACAGAGAAAAGCGGTGTAAACATCTTGCGCCATAATCCTAAAACCTTGAAACGCGAAGTACTACCAACCCCCGTACGCCATCGCAAAAAAAGACTAGGGAAAAGAAAGCATTTTCGTAAAGCCAAAAGAACAGAACCAAACATGTAGGAGTTCCGTCATGGCGAGAGAAAAAGTGTATGAAGAATTACAATTAACTAAAATATTAATCTAAAACATTATTCTATGTCTGAAAAAATCAAAAACGTTCGCTATGCGCTCGTGGCATTGCTGCTCTTCTTCTGTGCGGCAGTTCAGGCGCAGACAGTGAAGGGTAACGTTAAGGACAGCATGGGCGAGCCGATTATTGGTGCTACCGTAATGGAGAAAGGCACCAGCAACGGCACAGTTACCGACTTCGACGGTAACTTTACCCTGAAGATGACCTCAACGTCCCACAACTTGCAGATTTCGTACGTAGGTATGAAGTCAGCAGATGTGAAAGTAGGCAGTAAGAATGACCTCGCAGTAGTGCTCGAAGACGACGCTACAGTCCTCAATGAGGTCGTTGCCATCGGTTACGGCTCTAAGGCACGTAAGGACTTGACAGGTTCCGTAGGTTCTATCTCAGGTGCAAAACTCGCCGCTGTGCCTGTAGCATCTGCAGCAGAAGCACTTGCAGGTAAGATTGCCGGTGTGCAGGTAACATCTGTCGATGGTCAGCCAGGTGCCGACATCAACATCCGTGTGCGTGGTGCTACGTCAGTAACACAGTCTAACGAACCTCTCTACATCGTTGACGGATTCCAGCAGTCAAACATCAACGATATCCCACCATCAGATATTGCGTCTATCGACGTATTGAAAGATGCCTCTCTTACAGCCATTTACGGTGCCAAGGGTGGTAACGGCGTTATCGTCGTAACAACAAAGTCGGCTAAGGAAGGCAAGGTACAGGTATCATTCAACGGCCGTCTCACCATATCTCATATCTCTAAGAAGCTCGACCTCATGAACACAGCCGACTTCGTAGAGTATCAGTGGGATCGCGCTCAGGGTGGCGTAGCATACTCTTCTACATCTGCACGCCAGTACCGTGAGTACTTCGGTAACCCTGCCGATATGGACATATACCGCTCTATAGCATCTACAGACTGGCAGGATGAGGTAATGAACGAGACTCCGCTCTCATACTCTTCTAACGTAACCATCGGTGGTGGTAACGACAAGACTAAGTTTAACCTCTCTCTCACACAGTCAGAGGATAAGGGTATCATCGTAGGTTCTGGCGTTCGCCGTACCAACATCAACCTCAAGTTGAACACTCAGATAACCAAGAACCTTAAGTTTACTTATAACCCAACCATGACATACCGTCGTGACGAGGGTGCAGGTGGCGACAACGTTGGTACTGGTGGTATCGTTGACGTACTGAAGTATCGTCCTACACAGGGCTACCGTCAGTTCGGTTCTTTCAACGCTGCATGGACTGACGCCGACGTAGAGAACGACTTTAACGAGAACAACCCAGTGGCTAACATCGCTACTAACGTTCAGAAGAAGCACTCTTACAACATCAACAACCGTTTCGCTCTCTCATGGGAGCCTATCAAGAACCTCACGCTCCGCACAGAGGGTAACTACTCTATCACATTCCGTGACACACAGCGTTACTGGGGTGCATTGACATCTGAGGGTAAGAAGTATAACTCACAGCCTGTAGCTGAGGTGACTAACCGCACCACACAGTCTTACACATGGACTAACACCGCTACATACAACATGGACATCGACGATGTTCATAACTTCTCTTTCCTCCTCGGTCAGGAAATATATAACACTCAGTATAAGGAGTACGACCAGAAGAACCGTTACTTCGACCGTACCGTTGACGCTGAGCGCGCATTCAACAACATGGGTCTCGGAGATCCTTACATCTCTAACACTACACTGTCTACAGCTAACCGCACAGCGTCTTTCTTCGGACAGGTATCATATAACTACGATCACAAGTACCTCTTCTCTGCTACACTCCGTGGCGACGGTTCTACTAAGTTCGCTCCTGGCAACCAGTGGGGCTGGTTCCCATCTGTATCTGCTGCATGGGACATGAAGCGTGAGAAGTTCCTCAAGGATATTAAGTGGATTGATCAGTTGAAGCTTCGTGCTGCATTCGGTCTCGCTGGTAACAACAATATCTCTGACGACCTATGGCGTTACCTCTACACCATGAGCGTTGAGGGTGGTCCTGGCTTCGGCGAAGAGCGTCAGTATGGTGATATGTACTATACTTCACCTTCTTCGTATCCTAACACCGACATCAAGTGGGAGACTACTATCACACGTAACCTCGCTGCTGATATCACACTCTTCGGTGGACGCTTGACCGTAACTCCTGAGTTCTATATCAACACTACACGTGACCTCCTTTACAACTCTACCATCGCTACTACTGCTGGTTACTCAAAGCAGATGCAGAACATTGGTAAAGTGCAGAACAAGGGATTTGAACTTACCGTAAGCGGTGACATCATCCGTGGTAAGGACTATGTGCTCTCTGGCAACTTTACTGCTGGTCACAACAAGATGACCGTTAAGGCACTTAACGCTACCGATAGCAAACTCTACAACAACTCTTCTCGCTTCTACTCAAGCGGTAAGGACGATTACCTCCTCGAGGTAGGTAACGAGGTTGGTCTGCTCTATGGATATGTTTATGACGGACTCTATCAGATGAGCGACTTCGATAACGACACTTGGGTGAACAAAGGAAAGTGGAAACTCAACGATGGCGTGCCTGAGATGTCAAAGGACGTACTCGCCGCTTCTACATCAGGCGACCCAAGCATGCCTGGTAAGATTAAGTTCAAGGACCTCGATGGCGACGGAAAGATTACTGATAAGGACCGCACTGTGATTGGTAACACCAACCCACGTTGGCAGGGTGGCTTCGGACTCTCTGGTCAGTATAAGGACTGGGACTTCACTGCCAACTTCACATATATGCTCAACTTCGATGTATATAACGGTACTGCATACGCGCTTTCTTCAAGTTCTTCATCTACCAACACCTATACCAATGTCCTCGCTGACTTCGGACGCGGCAACCGTTGGTGCTACACACAGAACTCTGGAAGCCATGACGACTACACCACTGGTCCTACTACTACAGTAAGCAAAGATGAGTACGCTCTCATCAACGCTGGTAAGAGCCTATGGAACCCTGCTGACCTCGTTAGCAACACTATCAACTCTTACTTCGTAGAAGATGGCTCATTCGTACGTCTCAGCGACTTGACTATCGGTTACACACTGCCAAAGAAGCTCACAAAGGCTATACACCTCAGCAAGGTGCGCGCTTATGTATCTGCAAGCAACCTCTTCATCATCACTGGTTACTCTGGCTATGACCCAGAGGTTGATATACAGTCAGGCCTTACGCCTTCTATGGACTACAACCGTTACCCACGTAACCGTGCGTTCTCATTCGGTCTCAACGTTAACTTCTAATAATTGTTGACATAAAATACAGATATAATATGAAATTAAAGAATATATTTATCGGTGGACTTGGTGTCATGGCACTCACGGCTTGTAACGACTATCTCGACGTGGACGCTCCTTCCAAGTATGACCCTGCCACCATATACAGTTCTGCGAAAGACGTTAAGCAGGCACTGAACGGTGTGTATGCTGATATCCTCAGTTCTAACACCTTCGGAGAAGCTTATACGTATTCACTGATTCTCAACTCTGATGTTGACTTCTGTAGCAACACTAACGAGAATGCGCAGACCAACACACCGAAGCGTTATGATCTTGACGCAAGCAGTAGTACTGCTAAGAAAACATGGGACGCTACTTATGCTGGCATAGAGAACGCTAACAACTTCTGCCACTATCTCAGCACAAGTGTTCTATACAATCCTTCTAACGACAGCTATGCTGAAATGCGTCAGTATATGGGAGAAGCGAAGGTGTTGCGCGCTATGCTTTATTACGAACTGATGTGTTACTGGGGTGACGTTCCTTTCACACTGGAGCCTACTTCCGAGACAAAGAACTTCGTGCCTCCTGTAACTTCACGTGACGAGATAGCAAAGCAACTCATTGCCGACCTCGCTGCTATTGCACCATCTCTCTCATACGCTCGTGATAACGCTGACGGAATAGAGCGAGTATCAAAAGAGGCTTGTTGGGGCGTGATTGCACGTATCGCACTTCAGGCATCAGGATACTCACTGCGTCACGATGCTGACGACGCTACATCTTACGGATACATGGGTACACCTTCAGAAGAGGACACCAAGTACTTCCTGACAGTAGCGAAGAACTATGCTGACTCTGTGATAACAAGCGGAACACACGCGCTTACTCAGAGTTATCAGAACGTGTTCATCAACGAGTGTAACTTCAGCACTTTGGATGGTGACGATCCTATCTTCGAACTTCCATTCGCAAAGGACGCTAATGGTACTATAGGTTATCGTCAGGGACCTAAGTTCGCTTCTTCTGGTGGTGAGACTAACTTCCAGTGGGGTGAGTGCGGAGGTAACCAAGGCGTAGAGTCTCTCTACCGTTACTCTTTCAAAGAAGGTGACACACGTAAGGACTGCCAGTCTGGATGGTTCTCTTACACATACGACGGCACACCTACTATCAACGCAGGTTACAGCCTCTATAACATGAAGTGGTCTAAACTCTACAATAGTACCAACGCCTTCACTAAGATTACTACAACTAACACTGGTATTAACTATCCATACCTCCGTTACGCCGACGTACTCTTAATGTATGCTGAGGCTGACCTCAAACTCACACGTACCGTAAATCAGAAAGCTAAGGAATGCGTAATGCAGGTTCGCGACCGTGCTTTCCGTGGTGCTACCGCACCTGAGGTAGCCGCTACTGATTCTGCTTCATTCCTCAAGGAAATCCTTGACGAGCGCAAGTGGGAGTTCGCTGGTGAAAATATGCGTTGGAAAGACCTCGTACGTAACGACCAGTTGGGCGAGGCTCTTTACTGGACATTCATGCGTTACTATGCTGTTGCGGAAGATGCAGGTATCGGATGTTCTTGGTCTGACGTAGTACAGAACCACGATGGCATTGCATACTTCGACAATGCTATGCTTCCTAACCGTCTAAACTACATCTGGATTGAAAACCCACAGGACGACAAACTGTTCGCTAACCACTCTCTTCCTTATATGTATATAATGAACGAAGAGAGCACTTCTACAAGCCTTAAGGTGGTAGACCCAGAGACAGGCTTACAGGTTGCGTCTGAGGCACAGGTAAAGCAGAACCCACAGCTTTGGTTCGACAAGCAGAACCTCCCATACAAGGCTATCAGCAAACCTAACGATGGTTCTGTGTCTGCACCAGCATGGCAGGTTAATCAGGACTTCTACTCTAAGTGGTACGATGAGGATGGTGGTTATCCACAGGCTGCCGTACGTTACTCTCTCTACGGTTACATCCGTGGTGGTAGCACCTCTTCTACCTACGGCAATGTATACATCATCGAGAATGGTATAGAGAAGCAGATTACTCCTGGACAGGATATCCCTACAGTATTCCCAGCAGTACGTTACCTCCTGCCTATACCACGTGAGGCTATCACACGTTCTAACGGTGTATATAAGAACTACTACGGTTATTAATCCGACCCAACATACATAAAGAATAAAATATTTATGAAGAAGATATTATTATATTCACTGATGTTGCTGTCAACATTCGCAGTGTTCTCATGTAGCGATGACGACAACATTGACGCTGCGTCTGACCGACTGATGCGTCCTCAGTTCCGCACACGATACACCGTGGCTGCTGGAACAAGCGCAATAGACCTCTGTCAGGTGAAGAACATCAACCAGGTGTTCCTTGCGTGGAGTAAGGTTGACGGTGCTTCGGCATATGAAATAAAGATGTCAACGGAGAACAAAGCTAACAGCGCTGAGAAGTGGGAGATTCCTGAGAATATGCTGCTCGATACTATCATCGCGGCTACTGAGGATACACTCATGCTCCGTAACCTTAGCTACTCTACATCATATCGTTTCGCCATTCGTGCCATCTCACCACGCGGTGAGGCTCACAACTCTGAGTGGTGGGGCTATGGTGACGGACAGCACTGGGCTGACTATCTCGGCTTGCAGACTGACGCACGTTACGCTACTCCTGCCATTATCTATCAGAAGAGCAACCTCACTAAGTCTGGTGTAACGCTGCATCTTAACAGAAAGGTTGATGTGACTAACGCTGATTACCTTGAGTGGATTGACCACTTCAATACTACTACTGATAATCATGGTAACAAGGTGTGGAAAGTTGACTACCTTCTCCTTGAGGCTTCACAGTCTAACCCTGACGCTAAGGTTCCAGCAGAGTATATAAAGGTTCCGCTGACAGACGATGACTTCAATGAAGATGGTCTTGGTACATTTGATATTGCAGGTCTTGACTCTAACTCAGTGTATAACGTTAACGTGATGGATAGTTCTATCCCTGTTGCCGTTGACGCTGTTTACGCTCCATTGTCATTCCGTACTAAGGGTACTCCTGGTGCTCCTATCAAGATTGCAGCAGCACCACAGGATACCATGATGATTGACGGTCAGGTAATAAATATGCAGATAAAGGCTACTCAGCTTACTGATATTATCGACAACTTCATGACCGATAACACTCTCGCTGAGGGTCAGGTATTCGAACTGGAAGGCGGACAGACATACTTCTTCCGTGCTAACCAGAATATCTATAAGGGCTTCACACTGCGCACTAACCCTGATGACATAGCAGCAGGTAAGGGTCGCGCTAAGGTATGTCTCGGTGGTGTAGCTATGAACGGTTCTGCAACACGCTTCAGCAGCTTCATGCTTGGACGTAACCCTGTAAGCGGTGAGAACGCTAATATCGCTATCGATATTGACAACATCACATTCGAAGATCTTGACTTCGACTGTCCTCTCGCTCAGAACAGTCTGCAGAACACTGCCAGCGGTAACTATTTCTCTAACCAGTACTCTGGCGGTATGGGTATCAACGTTCACGACTACATCATACGCAACTGTACATTCCAGAACCTCATTCGTGGTTTCTTCCGTACACAGTGTAAGTTCGGTGAGACCATTGACAACTTCATCGTTGAGGGATGTGAGTTCTACAACTGCGGTGGTTACTCAGGTAACGGTGCCGGTTACGGCTTCATCACAGGTGACATGAACAACCCTAACTCTAACATCTTCCGCAACATGGTATGGCGTAACAACACCTTCTTCGATACACCTATCGGTAACTTCATTACTCACGGTACGAAGACAGGTTCTTGGAATGACCCAACACTTGTGTTCAAGATAACAATCGAGAACAACACCTTCGTGAACTGGAATACCTACAGCGGTCGTCCAATGTTGTCACTGCGCTCTATCCCAGCAGGTTCTACATTCATCATCCGCAACAACCTCTTCGTTCAGACAAAGGCATCAGGTGACGAGCGTGACCTCAACCTTCAGGGAGCGGACATCCGTACACTTGATGGTGTATGCGAGGATGCAACAACCTTTGATATCTACAACAACTGGTCAACCAACGACAACGTCAGTGAGTCTACAGGAGAGGTATTCACATCTAACGCATTCAGTGCTGTCAAGAACTCATTTGGCGCATGGCTCAAGGCAGATGAAACCGTTGCCAAGTATCCTCACGGAGCCGATGAGTTGAAGATACATGTTGCTGATATCAGCGCGACAGACCTTATGTACCAGCCTAACCCACCACACAAGCAGATAGGTGAGCAGGCATGGGATACACACCGCACCGATGGTATTGACGGTACAGGTTCAGCTTCTGCTAACCTCTACTTCAAGAACTTCAACAATGTTATCGTAACAAACGGTATCGGCGCACCAAAGTGGCGCACAGCAAAGTAAAGGTTATTTAGACTAAACACACATATTAAGCACCGTTCCTCATATTGGGGAACGGTGCTTTTTTGATGCAAGAAGAGCGTTATGGTGTGAAAATAAAGTCAAAATCAAATAATTATCCCCTTGTAACTTGTACGATTCAAGGAAAATTAGTAATTTTGTACCGTGGAATATTACCTATATCAGAATGTTACCTATAATATAAAAGATAATAAAAAGGCGTAAAAGGTATCTTTTAGTAAAGGCAAAAGAACAAAGAAGTGTTGGCTTCCATTCTGCCGTGGCAATAAAGGACGCGTAGCATGACGCCGTCAACAGCGTAGAATGTCACCATCAGACGTGTAGAATGTCCCCGCCAGCTGCGAAGAATAAACTAACAAAGAAAACTACAAAGCGTAACAAACATAACATTATTAACTCATAAAACTTTTTTCTATGAAGAAAATCTTTACTCTTATTGCTGCTACAATGATGGCAGTAGCTGTCAGTGCACAGTCATGGCAGGTAATCAACAGCGTAAAGGGCGGTACCATTGCAGAAGGTACAGTGCTCGCTGACGACGATTATGTAACCGCAACATCTGCAAACCAGAATGGTACTCCAGGTCAGATCCTTGACGAAGCAGGCGACCCTAAGACCGTTACATTCGGCAGTTACACTTTCGGTTACTATGTAAACGTACGTGTTACCGACGCACCAAGCGCATCAAACCCAACAGGTACAGCACACTCTGCTGAGGACGGCACACAGAACATCGCCATCGTTGTAAAGGCAAAGCAGAACGCTGACGTAACATTCTACTTCCGTCGTGGTTCAAGCAAGTCATTCGACTGCTACAATCAGACCTCTGGTGAGTCAGTATCAGGTATAGAGAGCGTAGAGGAAGAAGATGGCGACAACCTCTACATTGCTTCAAAGTTCCAGCTTGTTGGTGGCAACACATACACATTCTGGGCAAAGGGCGGTACAATCCAGATGTACGGCTTCGACACTGCCAAAGGTACTTATGTAGCACCAACAGCATCTTACTACGCTAACGGTACTGCAGCAAAAGTAGATGGCTACAGCACTATCACATACGCTGACGGTTCAAAGCTCGTTCTTATCGGTAACGCTGCTAAGGATTTCGGTGCTGGTAGCAACGTTTCTGTTAATGGCAAGACCTATAAAGGCACAAAGGTATCTAACGGTGCGCAGAACCAGTTTGTTTGCCCAGAGGGTAAGAAGGCATACGCAGTAACATTCTACAGCGTAGTAAACAAGGACGCCGCTACAGATCGTGCTTGCTACTGGAAGGAAGTTAACGGTACAGAGTATGCTGAGGCTGACGCTAAGATTATGGAATCATATAAGGATGGTAACAACCCAGATGTTAACACCTACGCTCTTGGTGGCGTATCAGAGTTCACATTCACCAACACTGGTGAGCAGAACTACTTCGTACTTGAAGTATCTTACGACCCAACAGGTATCGCTGGTGTAGCAGAGGCTGCAGAGGCATCTAACGGTGTTGTTAAGGCTGTTAAGAACGGTCAGATTGTTATCGTTAAGAACGGTGCTGAGTACACAGTTTCTGGCGCACAGATTAAGTAATCTGACAGACGTATTAATGTCACAACAATGATGTGACGATGGCGTCATGACGCTGACAGTGTAATGCATGGGCATCATGATGACACAGAGATAAATGAGCCGCTGTCCCAAGAATGGGGCAGCGGCTTTCTTGTTATATTGTAGTAGTGTTTGCATAGAATTATTAAAAAAACAATAAAAGTTTGTGGTTTCAGGAAAAGTTAGTATCTTTGCTGAAATAAACAAAGGGTATGAAAATATACTGCTCATGGCATTTGATAAAGAGATAAGGGAGTATGAAAGCCTGCGCCAGAGGTATCAGGCTCAGATTGTGAATAAGATGGATAGGGTAGAGTACGTGAAATATAACGAGGTGCTCTTCTCTACCCATTCGTGCGCCATAGAGGGCAATACCTTTTCTGTTGACGATACGCGTGAGTTGAAGGAAAAAGGACTCGGCATGATACCCGCTGGCAAGTCGCTGCTCGAAGCCTTTGAGATGCTTGATCACTTCGATGCCTTCGAGTATATGATGCAGAATTTGCAGCGTCCTCTGGATGAATCTTTTGTGAAGGAAATCAACAGACGGGTTACTCTCCATACACTTGCATACCGTTCGCCTGACAGCATACCTGGCGAATATACCAATACCGATATGGCGGCAGGTGACACTGTCTTTGGTGACCATAAAGAATTGGTGGCAAAGGTTCCTCTGTTGTTAGAGTCCACGGAACGTACTATAAAGTTGGTTCTGACGGCAGGAAAAGATGGCACAGTACATTCTTTCGCCGTACCGCACGCAATGGTCTTGGCAGCACGTTTTCATGGGTTTTATGAATATTTGCATCCGTTCCGTGACGGCAATGGGCGCACGGGGCGGCTATTGAGTAATTATATACTGATGCGTTTGGGACATCCTTTGCTAATAATTCCGTCAGAGAGTAGGGAGGAGTATATTTCAGCACTCCGCAGAATAAGGACAGACGCTACTGATGAACATCTTATATATTTTTTCTTCAAGATGGCGATGCAGAGAATGGAGGATGAATTAACGCAAAAGGTGGTAAACACAAGGCGTTTCATGTCGTTCGTGTTTTAGTGACATTTGTATCAAGAAAATATAGATTTTTGCCCCCCCATTGATTAATGTTAAGGAAAAAGCAAGAAAATTTAGAATGGACCTATATGAACTTGAAAACACTTGGCGGAAAAGAAAAGTTTTATTAATTTTGTGGCATAAATCACGGTTGGTTACGCTCAGTGGAATGTTGTATCTCGATGCGTGATGATTTGGGTCACGGATGGCTTGTGGTGCCTGTACGGTAGGGGGTGTGTCTTCTTCATATTGCAATCAACTCCTCTCTGCTTACATTTCCCCCTACAGTATAGGGGAGCATTTCCGTAATGTTGTCCGTGCCCTTTTTTATTGAGATCTCAAACTATTCTCCTTAGAGGAAAACTTTAGTTTCATTCCTTGAAAAAAACACACAAAGAACCGCCCCACTGCCTGTTGTGGCAGTGGGGCGGTTTATATTAATTCATAATTAATAATTCATAATGCATAATTAGGCTGCCGCCATGAAAGTATTAAACAGAGATTAATGTCAGATTAATGGTGATTGCAGTGTAATTTGGGCTTGATTGCAACGAGGTTTGTAATATGTTGTAAATAAAGTTATTGCAAAATGCCCATTTCTTGCAGCAGACGGTCGGCCTTTCCCCATGTCTTCATCATGTAGAGCACGTAACGAATGTCGACGCTAATGCAGCGTGCGAGGGTCTTGTCGTAGTGTATGTCGGCAGAAAGACTGTCCCAGTTGCCATCGAAGGCGAGGCCTATCAGTCTGCCCTTGCCGTCCATCACTGGCGAACCGCTGTTGCCACCCGTAATGTCGTTGTTGGTGAGGAAGCAGAGGTTCAGTGTGCGTGACACGTTGTCCGTGAACTGCCCGAAGTCTTGTGATGCCAACAGTTGGGTCATGATGGGTTCGGCATAGTAATCGCTGATGGAGTCAGCGCGTGCTATTTTCTCAAGCATAGACTGCGCGGTGGTATAATATCCCGAACTGTATGCTCCCATACGGTAACCGCCTACCTGTCCGTAAGTAAGGCGCATGGTGAGGTTAGCGTCGCTGTAGTGGGGCATGTCTTGCTCCATGCGCAGTTTGGCGAGGCACAAGAGGCGTTCTTGCTCATTGATGCTGTCGGTCAGTTCGTCGAGCACCAACTTAATGTCAGATAGCGTCTCTACGAGCGAGATACTCATGTCCAAGCCTATGTCCTTCTTCAACTTCTTGCTCAGTCGAAGAGGAATTTTCGCCCCAGGCTGCATCATGATGGAGTGCTCCCATATATCTTTCACGTAAGCAAGGCTGCTGCCGCCATATTCCTCGTCAATGCGTTTGTAGAAAGAGGGGTGGTATTTCTCAGGCACCTGCTTGCGATAATTGTCAATGAGTGCTGACATTGCCTCAGTGTCGAGGTTGCGGTCCCACTGGTCGCTATTGTCAGTGAACTTGACGTATTGTTTGCTAGGTTTCTTCTCGTTGCCCATCACTGGCATACCGTTGTAATACTTCGTGGCGCGCGTGGCGAGTTCGTTGTTGCTGCGCCTTGTGAACGTCTCAGCAAAGAAGGTAAATGCTCTCATTGCCTCGCTGCGTTTAGCGTAAAGGCGTGATAGAAGCCCCAGGTTGAGTTTTACGTCCTCCACCTTGGTAGTATCAAGCCACGTCTGTATTTGTTGCTCATACGCCTGTTTCTGCTGTACTATGCCAATAGAGTCGATACACTTGTTCATGCCGATAGAGTTCTTCCAGTAGTTAGAACTCTGAGCGTACTTGCTATCATACTTAATGCGCACCGCCTCTGACGCCTCCATGTGGCGCTTCATAACAGCCTGTTTTACGCCACGCACCTGCTGCATTGGGTCGTTAATGCAGTTGCGCATCTCCTGAATGCCGTAACTGCTAAGGTAACGCTCTGTGGAGCCAGGTGTGCCCATAATCATGGCGAAGTCGCCGTCCTTGTAGCCCTCGGTGCTAACGTGTAGGTAGTTCTGCGTTTTCATCGGTACGTTGGCAGCGCCGTATGTAGTAGCATCGTTGGTCTCAGGGTCCACATATATGCGGAAGACCGAGAAGTCACACGTTTGTCGGGGCCACATCCAGTTGTCGGTCTCGCCGCCAAACTTACCCATGCTCTTTGGCAGTGTGAAGACGAGGCGTATATCTTCGTAGCGTTTCCATGTGGTGGCATAGTAGGCATTGCCCTCAAAGAAGGCGTTAATCCTTACGTACGTCTTAGGGTCTTTCTTGTGAGCCTGTTCTGTCAGTGTCGTCTCCATGGAGTCAACGAGCACCGATTTGTCGTAGGCGCAGAGTGTGTCCAGTCCTAAAGAATCGAGTAGGGGAGTGACGTCACGTTGTGATACCATGAAGGACACGAAGGCATCCTCGCACGGCAGTTCTGCCCCGAGCGAGTCGGCACGGAAGCCGTTGAGCATGTAGTCGTGCTCTAAGGTAGAGTGGCGACGTATATGTTCGAAGCCACAATGGTGGTTAGTGAACACGAGTCCGTCGGGCGATACAACCACGCCAGTGCAGTAGCCGCAGAAACTTACCACGGCGTTCTTCAGTGCGAGGCTGTCTTCGTAGAGCGATGACTTAGGTAGCGTAAAGCCTTCTGCCTGCATTTGTCCATAGACGGCATCAGGAAGGTTATATAGTGTCCACATACCTTCATCGGCACGCAGAGGCTGAGATGTGATACCGCATAGGAGAAGTATGGTAAGAAGTATATGTTTGAACATCTTCATTCTTCATTTAAAGTATTTTCCTATCACGGGCAGAGACGACAGCGGCATATCGCTGCGCGTTACCACTACGAGGTATATTGCAATCATGCAGGTGTTGGCAACGAGTTGCAATAGTGTGCCGTGTGCCATAGTGTGGAGTGACGTTGAGTCTGCAAGATACTGCATGGCGAGGTAGAGTCCAGCGGTGATGACGATGTATTTAGCCATGCCCTTGACGTCATAGTTGATAGGATACTTCTTCTGTCCAACGACGTATGACAGCACCATAGCCGTGCCGTAACCCGCTACGCCACCCCAAGCGCATGCCATGTAGCCGTACTTAGGAATGAACAGCACGTTGATGGCAATGAGAACGATGCAGCCTGCGGCAGAGAACCATGCGCCCCAGATGGTCTTGTCGATAAGTTTGTACCAGAAAGAGAGGTTGAAGTATATGCCCATCATAATCTCTGCTGCCATGACTATGGGCACAACGCTCAGTCCGGCGCGATAGTGTTCGCCAATGATGTTCTGAAGAAGCGGCATATATCCCTCTACACAAAGGAAGGCGAAGAGTGTGAAGATGACAAAGAACTTCATGGCGTGGGCGTAATACTCCGTCTTATCCCCGTCCTTTGCTTTAGCGAAGACAATAGGTTCATAAGCGTAACGGAACGCCTGTGTTATCATGGCCATAATCATTGCAATCTTGACGCAGGCGCCATAGATGCCCAACTGTACTTGTGCCTCGGCAGGGTCGGGATAGACTATAGGGAAGAGCATCTTGTCGACCGTTTGGTTAAGTATGCCTGCTATACCAAGGACGAGTATAGGCCATGAGTATGTGAACATACGGCGCAGCAGCGAGAAGTCAACGATGCGGAACGGTATGCCGCGCTCTCGGCAGTAGACCCTTGCCTGCACGTGCTCGTGTATGAACTCAGGTATGAAGAAGAAGGTGATGAGGGCGGTGCAGACGAGGTTGAGGAAGAAGACGTAGAACACGTCTGTCTTGCCCAGCCATACGAAGTAAAGCAGGTTAAGCCCTATGTTGAGGAAGATAAAGAGCAGTTTGAGTGATGCGAACTTTATGGCTTTTTTCCTATATCTTAGGTAAGAGAATGGTATGGCTTGTATGGCGTCGAGTGATACAACGCCTGCCATCATGAGTATGTAGTCCTCGTGACCTATGTAACCTAACGTTGAGGCTATCGGCTCAATGCCTATCGCTATGGCTGCGAGAAAGGCTACGGTGAGTGCTCCCACCATGGCGATGCTGGTAGAGAAAACGCAGTGGGGGTTCTCGCCTTCCTTGTTGGCAAAGCGGAAGAATGTAGTCTCCATGCCGAAGGTGAGTATTACGAGTATCAGTGCTACATAGGCGTAGAGGTTTGTCACAATGCCATATCCGCCGCTCGCCACGGATATTACGTGCGTATAGAGTGGCACTAACAGGTAGTTAAGAAATCTACCTACTATGCTGCTAAGGCCGTATATCGCGGTGTCCTTAGCAAGGGATTTCATTGAACTCATAGCGTTTGTAATTCATAATTCATAATTCACAATGCATAATGTATAATTCATAATTCATAATGTATAATTCATAATTCATAATGTATAATTCATAATGTATAATTCATAATGTATAATTCATAAGACTACAGAATAGTTCACACGGCGTAGCCTAATTATTAATTATTAATTATTAATTATTAATTTTAAATTGTGCATTATGCATTAAAAAAAGGCTCCGCCCTTTCCCTTTATACTAGATATAGGGATTAGTGGCGGGGCCTTTTATATTACATTGTTATGTTATGTTTAGTCTTGCTTATTCTCTTCCTGCTGACCGTAGCGTGTTCTGCGCTCAGGACGCTCTCCGCGCTCTTGGCGTGGACGACGCTCACCACGCTCTGGTCGTGGACGACGTTCGCGCTCTACGTAACCTTCAGGTTTGTCGATGAGTACGCGGTGAGAGAGTTTGTACTTGCCAGTCTTTTGGTCGATGTCGAGGAGTTTAACCTTAATCTTGTCACCCTCCTTGATGCCAGCCTCTTCAACTGTCTCAAGTCTCTTCCAGTCAATCTCAGATATGTGGAGCAGACCATCCTTGCCTGGGAGAATCTCTACGAAGCAACCGTAAGGCATGATAGAGCGTACGGTACCTTCGTATATCTCGCCAATCTCTGGTATTGCTACGATACCTTTAATCTTAGCGAGGGCAGCGTCGATGGTGTCTTTGTTAGGACCAGAAACCTGTACCTTGCCAACGCCATCTTCTTCGTCGATGGTGATAGTAGCACCTGTCTCTTCCTGCATCTGCTGGATAATCTTACCACCAGGGCCAATCACAGCACCGATGAACTCCTTAGGAATCTCAATCTGTACGATGCGTGGTACGTGTGGTTTGAGTTCTGCGCGTGGTTCTGCGATAGTGTCGGTGATACAGTTAAGAATATGCTCACGACCAGCCTTTGCCTGCATCAGAGCCTTCTCAAGAATCTCGTATGAGAGGCCGTCACACTTAATATCCATCTGTGTGGCTGTAAGACCGTCCTTAGTACCAGTGGTCTTAAAGTCCATATCGCCAAGGTGATCCTCATCACCGAGAATGTCAGATAGTACAGCGTACTTGTCCTCACCTGGGTTCTTGATAAGTCCCATAGCGATACCGCTGACAGGCTTCTTCATTGGTACACCAGCGTCCATGAGTGCCAGTGTTCCAGCGCATACGGTTGCCATTGATGATGAGCCGTTAGACTCAAGAATCTGGCTTACAAGGCGTACGGTGTAAGGGAAGTCAGCAGGAATCTGCCCCTTCAGACCACGCCATGCAAGGTGACCGTGACCAATCTCGCGGCGACCTACACCACGCTGTGCCTTAGCCTCACCTGTGCAGAATGGTGGGAAGTTATAGTGGAGGAGGAAACGCTGGTAAGAACGCTCCAATACGTCGTCAACAAGTTTCTCGTCGAGTTTTGTACCGAGAGTACAAGTGGTGAGAGACTGTGTTTCACCACGAGTGAAGATAGAACTTCCATGAGGCATTGGCAGTGGAGAAACTTCGCACCAGATAGGACGGATGTCAGTGGTCTTACGACCATCGAGACGTACGCCCTCGTCAAGGATGCAACGGCGCATAGCGTCGCGCTCTACGTCATGGTAGTACTTGTCAGCCAGTGCGTTCTTCTCTTCTAGTTCGTCCTCGGTAAGGTCAGTGTGCGCAGCGGCATACTGTTCCTTGAACTCTGTGATGATAGCCTCGAAAGCCTCTGCGCGAGCCTGCTTCTCAAGAGCCTGCTTTACTACGTCGTACGCCTTCTGGTAGCACTCTTTCTTTACCTGTTCCTTGAGGTCATCGTCGTTAACCTCGTGGCAATACTCACGCTTCTTGTCAGTGCCGAGTTCCTTCATCAGTTCAACCTGCATCTCACACATTGGTTTGATGGCAGCGTGTGCAGCCTTCAATGCATTGAGAAGGTCAATCTCCTGAACCTCGTCCATCTCGCCTTCAACCATCATGATGTTGTCAGCGGTAGCACCAACCATGAGGTCCATGTCAGCGCCAGCCATCTGTTCCTTAGTAGGGTTGATAACGTATTCGCCGTTGATGCGTGCTACGCGAACCTCAGAGATAGGGCATTCAAAAGGAATATCAGAACATGCCAATGCACATGATGCAGCGAAGCCAGCGAGAGCGTCTGGCTGGTCAACGCCATCAGCGCTGAAGAGGATAACGTTAACGTATACCTCAGCATGATAATCGCTTGGGAAGAGCGGACGGAGAGCGCGGTCAACGAGGCGGCAGGTTAGAATCTCATCATCGTTAGCCTTGCCTTCGCGCTTTGTGAAGCCACCTGGGAAGCGACCTGCTGCAGCATACTGCTCGCGGTACTCTACCTGCAGTGGCATAAAATCTGTGCCAGGCACTGCGTCTTTAGCGGCACATACGGTGGCGAGCAGTACGGTGTTACCCATGCGGAGTGTGCATGAACCATCGGCCTGCTTTGCCAACTTTCCTGTTTCGATGGTGATGGTACGTCCATCAGGCAATGAAACGGTCTTTGTAATTACGTTCATCGAATTGTTTTGAAAATCTTATTGTTTTAACTTACATCTAATTGACGCAGCGCCAGCCACGTCGGCATATACTTAAATTCTAAGAATAACCGTACAAAGATACGGAGTTTTAATGGATTAACCAATATTTTTAACATTATTTAGATTAGTATTTAGGGTGAGTGTAGGGATTTCTAGTTGTAATAGAGTTTATAGAGGTTCTAGTTGTTCTAGAAGTTCTAGTTGTTCTAGAAGGTCTAGAGTTTCTAGTTGTTCTAGTTGTTCTAGAGGTTCTAGAAGTTCTAGAGTTTCTAGAGGTACTAGTTGTTCTAGAACTTTCTAGAACTTTCTATTCTTATATCTCCCTATCTGCTTATATCTCCTAATTTTTCCTTTAATCGCTTAATTTCCTCTTGCTGTGCATAATAAGCCTTCAGTGCTCGTTGCTTGAGATCTTCGTAGGCTTGTTGCCACTGCTCCGCTTGTGCTTGGGCTGAAGATAATGCTTGCTTTAAGTGTTGTACCTCCTTTTCTAACTGCTTCAGTCGTTCGTCCTGCTGCTGACGGTAGCCTGTTCGAGCGCGGTGCATGCGCTCCTTTATGCCACCTTCGGTCACAAATTCGTGTTCTAACTTCTTAAGATAGGACATCATCATGCGGTCAATCATGTGGCAAAGTGTTAGGGCATAGTTGCACATTTCCTCGTCATTCCAACGATGAAAAAAAGGTTCATAATCTGTTAACAGATTGTGGTGACGGCAGTAATTAAGCATGTCATCGTATCGACTGTCACCAGCAGCGAAAAAGTGCAGATGGCGTGACTTAAGGTAATCTTCATAGTCCTCACGCAGTTCCTTTAGTGAGGCACGGGCAACGTTGAGCAGTTTTAGTTGCATCTCGGTAGAAGTGACACCATCTGCAAGTCCCTCTACAATGTTCTGCTTGCAGGAACGTGCCGCCTGTATCACTTGGTCGCGAGTACGGTCTTTGTATAGATGAATGAATCGGTTACAGAAGACGAACGACAGTTGGTATATTACGTCTGACTTTTGGTAGAAGTACAGTGCTTCCCAGTTTATCTGTTGGTTGAGCACCTTTGGCGTGTTGTCGGTTTCAGTCATAAATGGTGTTCAGGTTTTAGTTGTAAATGCATTGTTTGTAACCTGGTTTTAGTTGTAAATGCATTGTTTGTTACAACGAAAGGAGCGGCAGTCTCTTTAGAAGACATGCCGCTCCCTCGATGTTATTCCTTAACTATAGAGACTTCATCTACTATAGTTTATTTTATGTTGTCTACAAAACGGAAGAGGCGGTTCCAGCGTATTGCGCTAAAGCCTTTCTTGTCAGGATTGTTTGACCACCAGATGAAGATAGGTTTGCCCACGATGTGGTCTTCCGGCACGAAGCCCCAGTAACGGGAATCGGCACTATTGTGACGGTTGTCGCCTTGCATCCAGTAGTAGTCCATCTTGAAGGTGTATGAGTGTGCCTCCTTACCGTTGATGAGTATCTTACCGTTAGGCGTTACGGTGAGGTCGTTGCCTTCGTAGACGCGTATTGGACGCTCGTAGATAGGAAGGTTCTGCAGTGTTAATTTAACGCTCTTTCCCTTTTGAGGAATCCAAATAGGTCCGTAGTTGTCGCGTGTCCAGCCATATCGTGCGTTGAGTGGGTATATATCACCCACTACCTGTTCCTTGTTTATCTGAATAGATTCTACAAGGTCTTTGTGGTTCTTAAGTACGCTGGCGGCATGGTTGGTAAGTGGCATATAGCCGTACTGGTTATGCTGTGCGATGTCTTCCTGCGTAATACCTAACTCGTCGATGAGGTCTTCAGGCAACATATCCTTGAACTTGATGCGGTAGGTGTACTGCACGTTGTCAGGTTCTTTGTTGGCTTTGCCGTTAAGGTAGACTATTCGGTTCTTTATCTGTAGTGTTTGTCCTGGCAGTCCCACGCAGCGTTTTACGTAGTTCTCTCTTCGGTCGGTAGGGCGTGCTATCAGTTTGCCGAACTCGTTAGGATTCTGTGTGATATACATTCTTCCTGCGTTGTATGCCGTGGCGTAGTAGTTGCGCAGTTGCATGGCATTGAGACTGTCGAGTTGTGGTGTTATCCCCTGTTGTTGCAGTATTTGCTGACCGTAGCCATAGACCATTTGGTAATAGTCATTAGGCTGTAATATAGGGTCAGAGACAACGGTGTCGCCTGCAGGGAAGTTGAATACAACGATGTCGTTGAGTTGTACCTTTCCTAGACCAGGTGCACGGCGGTAGTCCCACTGTGGCCAGTCTATGTAAGACTTGGTACCGAGTATAGGCATGGTGTGTTGCGTCAGCGGCATTGTTAGTGGTGTTTGCGGTATGCGTGGGCCGTAACTTACCTTTGACACGAAGAGGTAGTCGCCTGTAAGCAATGACTTCTCCAGTGAACTTGATGGTATAACGTAGTTCTGGAAGAAGAAGAGGTTGATGAAGTATACTGCTACCAGTGCGAAGACCAAGGCGTCAACCCACGACATTATCATGCGCATTGGGTTTTCAAGGTCTTTCCACCAGTCCCAGCGTATCTTGCGAGAGATATAGGCATCGTAGATAAACGGTACTACGATGAGTCCTAACCAACTCTTCAGCCATAGCAAGAATATAAGGTACAGGACAAGGACGATGACGAATTTTGTCCATTGTACCTTCATGTTAGGTTGGTTTTTCTTTTTCATTGGTTGTTTGGTGGTTTTGTTGTTCTAGGGGTTGCTAGATGTTCTAGAGGTGCTAGATGTTCTAGGGGTTGCTAGATGTTCTAGGGGTTGCTAGATGTTCTAGGGGTTGCTAGATGTTCTAGGGGTTGCTAGATGTTCTAGGTGGACTAGATGTTCTAGGGGTGCTAGATGTTCTAGAGGTTGCTAGATGTTCTTTTAGAACTTAAACATATCGTCGATCGTTAACAGTCCGCTGTGCTGCGCTGTGTATTCTGCTGCAAGTACAGCACCGAGGGCGAAGCCTTGGCGTGAATGTGCGTCATGAGTGATTGTTATCTGGTCTGCTTCAGAGTTCCATGTGATAGAGTGAATACCAGGAACTTCACCGCGACGAACGGAGTTGATTGTCAACTTGTTGCTGTCGTTGTTCTCTGCTGGTACCACGGTTCCGTCTGGTTGTGTAAGGGTGCCCATCTGCCAGTCGCTCTTACGGTCGAGGTTGGCTACAATCTGCTCAGCGAGAGTGATGCCAGTGCCTGATGGATGATCGAGTTTATGGATGTGGTGAGTCTCAGTTTCTTCTACGTCATACTGTGGGAATGAGTTCATTATTTTAGCCAAGTACTTGTTGACTGCAGAGAATATTGCGACACCGATAGAGTAGTTTGACGCCCAGAAGAGAGTTTTTCCTTCCTTGTTGCAAGCGTGTCGCACGTCGTCACCGTGCTCCTTCAGCCAACCTGTGGAGCCACTAACGACCTTCACGCCCTTAGACCATGCTTTGAGGTAGTTGCCGTAAGCCACGTGAGGTGCGGTGAACTCTATTGCTACGTCAGCAGAGGCAAATGCTGGGCTGTCGAAGTCTTCTTGATTGTCAATATCGATGATGCTTACTATCTTATGGC
Source organism: uncultured Prevotella sp. (assembly GCA_934272845.1). Classification (GTDB taxonomy): domain Bacteria; phylum Bacteroidota; class Bacteroidia; order Bacteroidales; family Bacteroidaceae; genus Prevotella. The sequence goes on along the minus strand of CAKQSF010000006.1, from coordinate 46,790 downwards.
CGCGAGAGAGAGCGATCTGCTCAATCATCTTGCCCATCTTTCCATATCCTATGAGTGCAATTTTCATGTTGTGGTTGGTTTTTTTTGTTGTTTTTTTATGGGGACTAGGGGTTCTAGGGGGACTAGAGGTTCTAGGAGGGACTAGAGGTTCTAGGGGGACTAGGGGAACTAGGGGAACTAGGGGTTCTAGGGGGACTAGAGGTTCTAGGGGGCTAGGGGGACTAGGGGATTCTAGGGGGACTAGGGTGTTTATCCCTTTTTATTCTTTATAAGCCTGTTCTTCGGCTTGGGCAATGATGTCTTCTTGGGTCAGTTCCTTTGGCGTAGCCTCAATGTCGTCAAGTGACAGGCTGTCAACTTCGCCTTCAGTCTTGCTTACAGTTTCTTTAGGAACATCTTGTTTCTGCTCAACGAAGAAGTCGTTATTCTTAGGCTCTTCTACAGCGGGTACAGCGGTTGTAGGGTTCTCCTCCATCTTTGTTCTTGCCGTTTTTGCGGCAAATACGCTATCGAGGAACTTGCTGTCAGAGCGTAGTTTCTTTAAGGTTATCTCGCATGCCTTCTGTTGGCTCTCCTTCTTAGAAAATCCCTCGGCCGTACCTCCCACGAGTCCTTCTAGTTGTAGTGAGTATACGAATTTGGGTGAGCCTTGTTTGTCCTGCGTTTGTTCCTCCATTATGAACTCCATCTTGACACGGTTCTTCTGTGACCACTCCAGTATTTTCGACTTGAAGTTCACTTCTTTGTAAGCCACCTTGTCAACATTGAGGTAGGATTTCATTACGCGGTTAATCCAAAAGTCATAGCATGCGTCATATCCTCTGTCGAGATATACTGCTCCTACGAGTGCTTCGAATGCGTTGCCACCGATGTAACTGTTGTGTGTAGCGTTCTTTCCGCTTGCTAAAATGAGTTGCGTTACGCCCATTTCCTTTGCTAGTCTGCCGAGAGTCTCACGTTGTACCAGTTTAGAGCGTGTGTTAGTGAGGAAGCCTTCAGGTTTGCCAGGGAAGCAACGGTAAACCACATCGCCTACTACAGCATCGAGAATAGCATCTCCCAAGAACTCCAGACGTTCGTTGTTCAGTTGTTTTCCGAGCCTTCCCTTTCTCTGTCCCTTGGGGTTGTCGGCGTTCATTCGTGCCTTTTTGCTCTGTTTGCGTTTGAATACTTCGTATCGTCCGTCGTCCTTCTTTGCCCCTTTTTCCTTTTTAAAGGTAGTGCCCTCCAATGCTTTCAGTTCCTTGGCAGTGGCGCGATGTCCAAGGCTTTTGTGCATCAGTGCGACCTTGTAGTAGGTAATGTTGTGCGGATAGAACCCTAAAATATTGTATAAAGCAAAATAAAACTCCTTCTCCTTACGGAAAGGGAGTCTTATTCTATCAATAATATTACTCAGCATATTTCTTAAAAATCACGCAAGCATTGTGTCCACCGAAGCCGAATGTATTGCTCAGTGCGGCACGAACCTCGCGTTTTTGCGCCTTATTGAAGGTGAAGTTCATGTTATAGTCAATCTCTGGATCTTCATCTCCTTCCTCATGGTTGATTGTAGGAGGAATGATATCGTTCTGAACAGACAGTACGCAAGCCATAGCCTCCACAGCGCCTGCAGCACCAAGGAGGTGACCAGTCATAGACTTAGTAGAAGATATGTTGAGTTTGTAAGCCCATTCTCCAAAGAGTTCCTTAATGGCTTTAGCCTCAGAGATGTCACCAACAGGTGTAGAAGTGCCATGAACGTTGATGTAGTCAATATCCTCAGGCTTCATGTTAGCGTCTTTCAGTGCCTCAGACATCACAATCTTTGCCCCGAGACCTTCTGGGTGAGACGCAGTGATGTGGTAAGCATCAGCCGACATTCCCTCGCCCACCATCTCGCAGTAAATCTTTGCTCCGCGTGCCTTAGCGTGCTCTAGTTCTTCGAGTATGAGACATGCAGCGCCTTCGCCCATCACGAAACCGTCTCTTGAAGCAGAGAACGGACGGCTAGCCTTCTGTGGCTCATCGTTGCGTGTAGAGAGAGCGTGCATAGAGTTGAATCCTCCAAGACCTGGGTCTGTGATAACAGCCTCTGCACCACCGCTGACGATGATGTTAGCCTTACCGAGGCGAATGAGGTTGAATGCGTCAGCCAAAGCGTTGGTAGAAGATGCGCAAGCGCTGGTAGTAGCGTAGTTAGGACCGTGGAATCCGTAGCGGATAGAAATCTGACCAGGTGCTATGTCACCAATCATCTTAGGGATGAAGAATGGGTTAAACTTCGGTGTGTCCTTGTGAGAAGAGTAATAGTCAATCTCGTCCTGCATAGTTTTTAGACCACCGATACCTACACCGTAGATAACGCCGATACGGTTCTTATCCACTGTCTCAAGGTCAATGGCAGCGTCTTCGATGCCCATTGCAGCACTTGCGATAGCGAACTGGCAGAACTTGTCCATCTTACGAACTTCCTTGCGGTCAATCCACTTAGAAGGGTCAAAGTCTTTTACCTCGCATGCGAAGTGAGTCTTGTATCTTGTTGCGTCAAACTGCTTAATCTCTGCTGCTCCGCTAACGCCAGCCAGCAGGTTTTTCCATGTTTCTTCGGCACTGAGTCCGAGAGGTGTAACGGCACCGATGCCCGTAACAACAACTCTTTTAAGTTCCATGTTATGTATTGATATGTAATTGATATTATGATATATGATAATGGTTAGTGTTAAATGTTAAGTAAAGTCCTAACCAAAACAAAAAAATGGGTGACGGTCAGTCGAAAGTATCGCCTTGCCGTCCCCCATGATGTATCATATTGATTACTGTTCGCAGCAGGTGCTATTACTTGCTTGCGTTCTCGATGTATGCGATAGCGTCACCAACAGTTTGGATCTTCTCTGCGTCAGAGTCAGGGATTGTTACGCCGAACTCCTTCTCAAGTTCCATGATGAGTTCTACAGTGTCAAGAGAGTCTGCACCGAGGTCGTTAGTGAAAGATGCCTCTGCCTTTACTTCTGCTTGTTCTACACCGAGTTTATCACAAATAATGTCAACTACTTTCTTTTCAATTTCAGACATGATTTAAATTTTTAAATTAATATTCTTTTTTTATTCTTTATTTTCAATTCATTGTCGAATTTCGCTGCAAAATTACACAATTTCTTCTTAATGACCAAATTATTTCACGAAAAAGCACTTTTTTTTGCACAAACCATATGCTTGTGTGCAGATAAAAGATGCCTTTATGTATTATTTCAGTCTGTCGAGTGCGCATTTTATTACGTCGCTATCCTCGTTTGTTACGCGGAAATACTCTGTCATGCTCCATAAGTCTCTTGCTACGAGTGCTTTCAGTTGCAGTCTTATCATGCGTTCCGTCTGTTTGCGTTCCTCTTCGTCTTTTGGTTTGATTTTTAGTTTCTCGCCTTCCGCCCATATACCTTCTATTACCTCCTGTGGTATTTCGAAGTTGTGCATGAAGGCAGCAAATCCCTTCTTCCCGTGGTTATCGTTAGTTGGGTCAGCCTCTTTTCCGTATCGTTTCAGTAGTTCTTTGCGTGCTTTCTCTGCATAGCGCAGGTTAGCGTTGATAATAACGCTGCGTGCTGCCAGTTCGCGGTGGTATCGAGTGTAGCGTGTGGTGTCGAGTGCCACGAAATAGTCTGGCATTATACCGCCTCCTCCATACACCGTGCGGTGAAGTTTCAGCGTCTCAAACTTCAGTGAGTCAGCAAAGTGTATGCTGTCAGCATTGGTAAACTCTCCGTGTTCAAAGCGTTTCTCTAGGTCGTTCTGGTAGTCCTGCTTGTTACCTTTTACGTAAGGTTTCTGTATGCATCGCCCTGATGGTGTGTAATAGTGAGCCACCGTCAGGCGTATCATAGAGCCGTCGGGCATATCGATAGGTCGTTGTACCAGTCCTTTGCCGAATGTGCGTCTGCCCACTACCGTGCCGCGGTCTTGGTCCTGTATGGCTCCAGTTACTATTTCCGCTGCTGAGGCAGAGTATTCATTAACGAGCACCACGATTCGTCCTCTTCTAAACATTCCGTTGCCTTTGGCTCTGAACTCCTGTCTTCGCACGGTTCTTCCCTCCGTGTAAACCAGCAGGTCGTTCTCATCAAGCAGTTCGTTCAGCAGGTCTGCCGCTGCCTGAAGGTATCCGCCGCCATTGTCCTGCAGGTCCAATACGAGGTCTTTCATTCCCTGTTTCTTCAACTGGTCTATGCAGTCCGTAAACTCCTTGTGCGTGGTAAGTCCGAAGGAAGCGATGCGTATGTAGCCTATACCAGGTCTGAGCATGTATGACGCATCCACCGTGTTGAGCGGAATCTTGTCTCGAGTCACGGTAAAGTACACCGTTTCCTTAATGCCAGCGCGTTTTACTCCTATCTTCACCTTGGTGCCTTTCGGTCCGCGCAGTCGTTTCATGATGTCCTCCTTCGACATCTTCACGCCTGCTATGGCTGTATCGTTAACCGACACGAATCGGTCGCCAGCCATTATTCCCACCTTTTCTGACGGTCCCCCGTTCACAGTCTGTACCACCAAGAGCGTATCTTCAAGCATGTTAAACTGCACGCCTACCCCCTCAAAGTTACCCTGCAGCGGTTCGTTGAGGCTCTTCACCTCCTTCGGTGTAGAGTAAGAGGAGTGCGGATCCAGTTTCTCAAGCATACCACGTATGGCATCCTCCGTCAGTTTATTGTCGTCCACGCTGTCCACATACAGGCTTGTTATGGCCATGGCAGCGAATGTAAGTTTTCGGAGGTTGTTCTCGTCTACGTTATTAATCTTGTTTCTTTTCTGCGCGATGGTGTTGCCAGCAAAGGCGAGGCACATCATCATGGAAATAAGAATGCGTATTGTCAGGTTGCGTTTCATGTTCTCTTTAATATTATATATAGGTGTATGATAATCTCATTGTCTTGAGAAACCGCTGCAAAGGTAATAAAAAAAAATTATATACCCAAACCGCATTTACACTATCTTTATCAATGAGATAAGCGGGAAATATACGTGTATCTCTCTTCCCTCGAGTGGAGGGCAGGGAGAATGGTTATTTGATATACCAAACTTATGCTATTGTCCACATATAGGAAAGTTCGTAACTTTGCACTCAGAAATAACAAACAACACAAACTATAAATAATAAGTAAAATAACAATAAAAAGAATACTACTATGGCAATAGCAAAATCCCTCACAGAGTTGGTTGGTAACACACCACTACTCGAACTTAACAAGTTTTCTGCAAAGAACGGTCTTGAAACCCCTATCATAGCAAAGGTAGAGTACTTTAACCCAGGTGGTAGCGTAAAAGACCGCATAGCCCTCGCCATGATAGAAGACGCAGAGGCAAAAGGCATATTGAAACCAGGTGCTACAATCATTGAGCCTACCTCTGGTAACACGGGTGTTGGCCTTGCTCTTGTCAGTGCAGTGAAAGGTTATCACCTTATCCTCACCATGCCAGAGACGATGTCCATAGAGCGTCGCAACCTCGTTAAGGCATACGGTGCCGAGGTACGCCTCACTAGCGGTAAGGAAGGAATGGCGGGAGCCATCCGTGCAGCAGAACAGTTGCGTGACGAAATCCCAGGTTCAGTAATACTCCAGCAGTTTGAGAACCCTGCTAACCCTGCACGCCACTATGCTACTACAGGTCCGGAGATATGGAAGCAGACAGAGGGTACTATCGACATCTTCGTAGCAGGTGTAGGTACAGGTGGTACTATCTCAGGTATCGCAAAATACCTTAAGGAGCAGAACCCTAACATTAAGGTCTATGCAGTAGAGCCATCAACATCAGCCGTACTTAACGGTCAGCCTATGGGACCACATAAGATACAGGGTATTGGTGCAGGCTTCATTCCAAAGACATACGATGCCTCAGTAATCGATGAGGTACTCGATATAGATAATGATGACGCTATCCGTACAGGTCGCGAACTGGCACAGCAGGAAGGTCTCCTCGTAGGTATCAGTTCTGGTGCAGCAGCCTTTGCCGCTCAACTCCTTGCAAAGCGTCCTGAGAACAAGGGCAAGCGCATCGTTACCCTTCTCCCAGATACTGGTGAGCGTTATCTCTCAACAGTGCTCTACGCATTTGACGAGTATCCACTATAAAAAACGTAAGCACCTAATATATTAACAACACATTCACAATAAGAAACCAGTATAGCCCGATATCGTAATGACGATGTCGGGCTATTTGCGTAATGCAAGGCATAAACTTATAATCCGTAAGAAAAAAGCGTGGTTCTACTTACAGTTTTTATGTGAGTTGCGCAACAGAATGATTTGGGCTTGATTACCTTGTAATTTGGTGCAAATCATGCGGTAAACACTATGTGATTACGAAGCAATTTGACGCCTTTCAGATTGTAAGTTGGGCAGCCTTGCTCCCGTTGCTTTGCGTGCGTGGGAAAGTTAATATATGATAATTATAAATGTATTTATTATAAGAGTATTTATAATTTTTGTAACTTTGCGTTGTAAATCAATCAGTAAGGTTATATGGAAGTACCATTCATCTATGGCCGTTTGGCGGAGAAAGACAGTTTTATAGACCGTGTAGAAGACAGGCGCGAGTTAAAGAACTTCTTGCGTCACGGCATAAACGTGATACTTGTCTCGCCACGCAGGTGGGGCAAATCATCGCTTGTGAGTACCGCGATGAGCGAATTATTGCAGGAGGAGCCACAAACGAGAGTATGTTTTATGGATGCCTCGAAGATACATACGGAGGAGGAGTTCTATAATAAATTCGCCTCTGTCGTGATACAGGGAGTTTCGTCCACTTTAGAGCAGAAGGTAACGGACTTGATGAAGTTCATCAGCCGTTTTACTCCGAGCATAACACTGGCGTCAGACCCACTAAACAGCGTGGAGATAAATCTGAGGTTTAACCCGGCAAAGGAAAGCCCTGAGAACATATTACGTTTGCCAGAGCGCATAGCAGAGGAGAAGGGGTTGAAGGTTGTTGTCTGCATAGATGAATTTCAGCAGTTGTCCAATTTGCCGGGATGGAAACATCTAGAGGCAATGTTGAGGGCGGAGTGGCAGTTACAACATAAGACGACGTATTGTCTCTATGGCAGCAAGATGCACATGATGAAGGATATATTCAACAATGTGCGTAGCCCGTTCTTTAAGTTTGGTCAACTTATCAACCTGCAACGTATCTCCAAGGACTATTGGATTCCGTATATAACAGAAAATTTCAGCAGGACGGGTCGCACAATAACGACGGAGCAGGCTGAACGGTTGTGCGAGAGAGTGCAGTATAACTCATGGTATGTGCAGCAATACTGTTTCTTCCTATGGTCGCATACGGAGAGTGTCGTGACCGACGAGAACCTTGACCGACAACTGCAAATGGTTCTTGACACTAATGAAGACCTCTTCCTTATGGAGACGGACGGTCTCACCTCGTCGCAGATAGGTTTCTTGAAAGCCGTTGCCTGTGGCGAGAAGCACTTTAATGCGAAGGAAGTAGTTGAGCGTTACAGCCTCGGACAACCGCAGAGCATTACGCGTAACAAGAAGGTTCTCGTGGAGAAAGATATATTACAGAAAAGCCGTGACGCGTTCACCTTTGTTGATCCAGTCTTTGAACTGTGGCTTAAAAGAGAGTATGGGATATAAGAAAATGCCCGGCACCGCAGTGGCGATGTCGGGCTATTTGTTGGTGTTACTTTATCAATACTTTGTGTCCGTTGTGTATGTAAATTCCCTTGACAGGTTTGTTGGCGTGCGTGCCGTCAAGGCTGTAATACATATTGTCGTAAGTGGTCGTGGCAGTCTTATTTATGTGCCCAACAGGTGAGTGTCACAAACTTATGTGATGAGATTAACGCATAGAGGCTATTACGCAGGTAAAGAAAAGACAGTAACTTTGCACTCAGAAAACGAAACGATAGAATAAACATATTTCCCTCAAGCCGGCTTAACACAAACACAAAAAGTTCAACAACACAAACACAAAAAGTTCAACAACACAAACAAAGAAAGGGTATGTTTATGGCATTATCTACACACAATGCACTCGCAGCCGCATTGCTGACACTGTCAGCCTCTACGGTGAGCGCGCAGACAACAGTACGCGACGTACTGCAGACTGTAAAACCATCAACGCCGAAGGTCAGCGGATTACTGAACGTTCGCTACGCCTACGACAGTCAAGACGAATCTAACGGCTTTGACATCCGACGAATGCGCTTGGGCGTAAGCGGCGACTTCGGCAAGAGTATAGATTATAAAGTACAGGCTGAATATGGTGGAGGAAGCGCAACATCCGCCGCATCAGTAAAACTGCTTGACGCCTATCTGCGCGTCAAAATAGCGAAACCAATCAACATCCAGGTGGGAGAATATAAGGTGGCCTATTCACAGGAGACGCTGGACGGCCCTGCTACATGGCTAACAATAGAGAATCCTACAGCAGTAAACAAACTCAACGCTTACAGTGATGAAAGCGGAATGCGTGCCAATTCACGTGATATAGGTCTTACGCTCTACGGCGTCTTGGCGCAAAGCAAGGGCAGAGACGTGGTGACATATCGCCTCGGAGTGTTCAATGGCAACGGTATCAACCTTAAAGATAATGACAGCCATAAGGATCTGTCGGCTTATCTCACTGTCAGTCCTACAAAATCTTTGACGCTATCTGCCGCGCATTATGCTGGACACTACACCACGGTGGGCAGTCAGAACACCGCTACCACGCTGCGCAGAGACCGTACCTCAGCGGGATTCACGTACACAGAAGGGGCGTTTAGACTGCGCTCAGAATACCTACACGGCAAGACGGGAGCACGCAGCCATCAGGGTGTCTACGCCATAGCCTCGTATAACCTGCCGCATGGACTGCAACCAGTGGTGAGTTATGGATATTATCAAAAGGACGTTGACACCAAACGTGACAACCAGTCTGATTATCTTATAGGACTAAACTGGCAACCCCTGAAGAACGTTCGTTTGCAATTAGACTACACTCTCACAGATTTTACAAATAGCGAAAAGGATAATCGCAGCCTGTTAGAGACACAATTATTAGTGAGTTTTTAACTAATACGTGATTAACGAGTGAAGAAACAATCCATAAACATTAGTTATAAAGAAAGGAATAGACATGAAAGGAAACATCATATCATCAATAGCAGCAGTAACAATACTCGCCATCGGACTCTCATTTAACTCTTGCGGCAGCAAGAACAGTAACAAATCCTCAAACAATGAAGAACTCTCTGGACGCATATCCCTCTCAGGTGCCTTTGCCCTTTATCCCCTTGCCGTGAAGTGGGCGGAGGAGTTTCAGAAACTACATCCTGACGTCAAGATAGAGGTTGACGGTGGCGGAGCAGGTAAGGGCATGACAGACGCCCTCTCAGGGCAGGTAGAGATAGGCATGGTCTCACGCGAAGTGAAGGACGATGAGGTGAAGAAAGGCGCAGTAGCCTTTGCCGTTGCCAAAGACGCAGTGGCTCCTACCATTAACGAGAACAATCCTCTCTATGCCGAGATTGTAAAGCATGGCATCACAAAAGAGCAGGCAAAGGCGATATGGATTGACGGTACGCTGAAGACATGGGGTCAACTCCTCGGTACGACAGACAAGACCGCAATCGCCGTATTCACCCGTTCTGACGCCTGCGGTGCTGCAGAGACATGGGCGGCATGGTCAGGAAAGCATCAGGAAGACCTAAAGGGTGAGGGCGTGAATGGCGACCCTGGCGTGGCTACTGCGGTGACAGGTAATATTAATGCCATTGGCTTTAACAACATAGGCTATGCTTACGACAACAATACTCTGAAGCCATTAAAGGGTATTCGTGTGCTTCCGATAGACGTAAACGGTAACGGCAAGATTGACCCAGAAGAGGACTTCTATGGCGATAAAGGAGCGTTGGCAAAGGCAATAGCCGATGGTAAGTATCCTTCTCCACCAGCCCGCGACCTGTATCTGGTTACTAACGGTGTGCCTACAGACCCCGTGGTGGTGGCGTTCTTGAAATATATACTGAGCGATGGACAGAAACTTAACGCTCCTGCGGGATACATTCCTATTGGTAAAGAACGCCTTGACAAGGGCATTAAGCAACTGTCAGCAGCGAAATAAGGTTGAAAACGCAGTAAGACAGTGGTGAAATGCCACGCTTACGTAAACAAAAACGGTGTATAACTTCTTGTATGAACAGAGGTTATACACCGTTTTTTCGTGTGTAGAAAATTATTCAAGATATGTGTATCCGTACAGTCCTGAGCGGTAGTTAGAAAGGAACTCCTTGCCTTCCTCAAGGCTTATCTTGCCTTCCTTCACGCTCTTTGTAACCCATATCTCCAGTTGGCGCACCAGTTTCTTAGGGTTATACTGCACGTAGTCGAGCACCTCTTCTACGGTCTCGCCATCGAATATCTGGTCTATGTGGTACTTACCGTCCTTCATAGATATGTGGACAGCGTTGGTATCACCAAAGAGGTTGTGCATATCTCCAAGGATTTCCTGATATGCTCCTACGAGGAACACACCTATATAATAAGGTTCGTGCTGCTTCAACGCATGTACAGGCAGGGCGGACGATAGGTGTTTTGAGGTAACGAAGTGCGCTATCTTTCCATCGCTGTCACACGTTACGTCCTGCAATGTGGCAAGGCGAGTAGGGCGTTCGTTAAGCCTCTGTATCGGTACTATAGGGAATATCTGGTCGATAGCCCATGCATCGGGCAGCGACTGGAAGAGGGAGAAGTTACAGAAGTATTTGTCCGCCAACAGTTTCTCCATGCCTCTGAGTTCCTCGGGCACGTGCTTCATGCCCTTAGTGATAGTCAGTACCTCACGGCATACGCTCCAGTACATAGACTCTATCTCCGCCCTTGTTCTGAGGTCCACCATGCCCATTGAGAAGAGGCTGAGTGCTTCTTCGCGTATCTGCTCCGCATCGTGCCAGTATTCCAGTATGGAGCGTGCGTCGATGTTGCACCATATGTCGTACAAGTCCTTCACCAACTGGTGGTCATCCTCCTTCGGCTCAAACTCTTCAGGCATCTCTGGCAGTGATGTCGTCTCAAGAACATCTATGACAAGCACGCTGTGGTGTGCAGAGAGCGAGCGTCCAGATTCCGTGATAAGGTTAGGGTGGGGCAGGTTGTTCTTGTCTGCTGCGTCAACAAAAGTATAGATACAGTCGTTCACATACTCCTGAATACTGTAGTTAACGCTCGACTCAGAGTTGCTTGAGCGAGTGCCATCGTAGTCTACACCCAGTCCACCGCCACAGTCAATGTACTCAATGTTGTAGCCCATCTTCTGTAGATTGATGTAGAACTGCACCGCTTCGCGCAGTGCGGTCTGTATGCGTCGTATCTTAGTAATCTGGCTACCGATGTGGAAGTGTATAAGTTTTATGCAGTCGTGCATGCCGAGTTCGTCCAACTTTTGGAGTGCTTGCAGCAGTTCAGAAGCCGTAAGACCAAACTTCGATGCGTCTCCACCGCTCTCTTCCCATTTACCTGAGCCAGACGAAGCCAGTTTTATGCGTATGCCGATGTTAGGCATCACGTTGAGTTTCTTAGCAGCCTTGGCGATGATGTCAATCTCGTTAAGTTTCTCCACCACGATAAAGATGCGCTTACCCATCTTCTGTGCCAGCAGAGCCAGTTCTATATACGCCTGGTCCTTGTATCCGTTACAGATGATTAGCGAGTCACTTTGGCACTGCACCGCAATGACCGCATGCAGTTCAGGCTTAGAGCCTGCCTCCAGACCGAGGTTGAACTTGCGTCCGTGAGATATAATCTCCTCCACCACAGGTTGCATCTGGTTGACCTTAATAGGGTAAATCACGAAACTCTCGCCCTTGTATCCGTATTCGTCCGCAGCCTTTTTGAAGCATGATGCGGTTTTCTCAATACGGTTGTCGAGAATGTCAGGGAAGCGCAACAGCACGGGGGTGGATATGTCACGCAGTGCGAGTTCGTCTATAATCTCGCGCAAGTCGGCTTGCGCACCATCCTTCAGTGGCGACACACAGGCGTTGCCCTTGTCGTTAATGCTGAAGTAGGATGTGCCCCATCCAGTCATGTTGTACAACTCCTTAGAGTCTTCAATGGTCCATTTCTTCATCTGTGGTATTAAGTTTTATTGCGTGTGTGCGTTATTCCTATTCCTTTTACTCCTCGTTATTGACTAATGCTTTTACTTTCTCTACCGTTAAGGCTATCTTGTCAGGGCTTTCCATGAGTGTTACGTCAACAATATTGTTGGCCTTCATGTAGTATTCCTCACGTTTTTGCAGTTGTTCCTTAATGAACTCCATGAGTTCATCGTCGTTCTTTCCGAGCAATAGCGGTCTTACCCCCTTGCCCATTTTGAGATGTTTGAAGAGTACTTCTGGTGAGCACTTGAGGTAAACCACGGTGCCCTGCCCGTTCATATATTCCATGTTGTCGAAGAAACACGGTGTGCCACCGCCGCAACTGATAACGACGTTCTCAAACTCTGCCACCTCGTGCAGCATGTTACGCTCTATCTTTCTGAAGCCTTCCTCTCCTTTCTCGTCGAAGATATCCTTCACCTTGCAGTGCATACGTGTCTCAATGTACCAGTCGAGGTCATAGAAAGGCAGTTCTAACTCGTGAGCGAGAGCCTTGCCAACTGTCGTTTTGCCGGCTCCCATGTAACCTATAAGAATAATTCTTTTCATCCTTGCTTAAATTAAAAATTAATAATTAAGAATTAAAAATTATGATTACTATTTTTAAATATTAAATAAAGATTGCTTTCGCGTTCATTTATTGTCAACTTTTGAAGGTAATCATAATTTTTAATTTTTAATTCTTAATTATTAATTTTTTATTATTTCCATGCACTGTTCGTATGTCAGTTCAGCCGCTTTCTCGTGCAGTTGCTTAGGGAGGCGGTAGTTCTTGCCATCGTATGCGATGTAAGGACCGTAGCGACCGTTCATCACTTCGAGTTTAGCGTCTTCCTCAAACGTTTTGATGTGACGCTTCTGCTCAGCCTTACGGTTGTCGGTAATGAGCGTGGTAGCCTCGTCGAGCGTTATGGTCAGCGGGTTCATGTCCTTAGGTATAGAGACATACTTCTTGTTGTGGAGTACGTAAGGGCCAAAGCGTCCAGCGCCAATAACCACGTCAGTGCCCTCAAACTGTCCTACGGTGCGTGGCAGACGGAACAACTCTAACGCCTCCTCCAAGGTGATAGTCTCAATAGAATACTCCTTAGGCAACTGTGCGAAGCGAGGCTTCTCCTCGTCGTCAGCGGTGCCTATCTGTACCACCGGACCGTATCTGCCAATCTTAACCGATACAGGTTTACCCGTTTTAGGTTCGTTGCCCAGTATGCGTTCGCCTGCTTTGTGCTCGCTGCGAGACTTGATGGTCTTCTCCACCGTAGGTTCAAAGTCCTTGTAGAAGTCGCTGAGCATCTCGTGCCAGTCCTCCTGTCCCTCGGCAATGGCATCAAACTTCTTTTCCACATTAGCCGTGAAGTTATAGTCCATGATGCTAGGGAAGAACTCCATCAGGAAGTCGTTAACCACCGTTCCTATGTCGGTAGGCAGGAGTTTCCCCTTCTCGCTTCCCGCCATTTCGGTCTTCGTCTTTGTCGTAATGCCCTTGGCGCCTAAGGTATCGATGGTATATTCTCGCTCCACGCCTTTCTTGTCGCCCTTAGTCACGTATTCACGTTGCTGTATGGTAGAAATGGTAGGTGCGTAGGTAGATGGTCTTCCTATGCCCAACTCTTCCATTTTGTGTACGAGAGAGGCTTCCGTGTATCTCAGAGGTCCCTGTGAGTAACGCTCAGTGGCAGTCACCTCCTTGCGTGTCAGTGTGTCGCCCTCAGCCATCGTTGCTGGCATCATGCCGCTGTCAGCGTTCTTCTCGTTGTCGTTGTCGTTGTCGCCATCGCTCTCGCGGTATACCTTCAGGAAACCATCGAAGGTGATAACCTCACCCGTAGCCACGAACATCTCTTCTGCTCCTGATACCTTTATCTCCACAACCGTTTTCTCCAGTTCAGCATCAGCCATCTGTGTAGCGGCAGTGCGTTTCCATATCAGGTCATAGAGTCTGCGTTCCTGCTGTGAGCCTTCAATCTCCTGCTTGTCCATGTAGGTAGGACGTATAGCCTCGTGTGCCTCCTGAGCACCCTTAGAGTGGGTGGTATAGTTGCGTGACTTGCTGTATTTCTCGCCATAGAGTGTTGTTACCGCCTCTTTCGCAGTGCCTATGCATAGTGAAGAAAGGTTTACAGAGTCGGTACGCATGTAGGTGATATAACCGCTCTCGTATAGTCTCTGCGCCACCATCATGGTCTGTGCCACGGTGAAGCCGAGTTTACGTGCAGCCTCCTGTTGCAGTGTAGAGGTAGTGAACGGAGGTGCTGGAGTGCGGTGCAGTGGTTTCTTCTGTATGCTGGTGATGGTAAATTCAGCGTCTTTACATTTCTCAAGGAAGGCGAGAGCCTCCTCGTGAGTAGAAAAACGGCGGTCCAGTTCTGCCTTGATGTCGCTGCCATGCGTGTTGAATATAGCCGTAACGCGGAAGTAAGGCTCACTCTTAAAGGCGTGAATCTCCCTCTCCCTCTCAACTATGAGGCGTACTGCCACTGACTGCACACGACCGGCAGAGAGCGAAGGTTTAACCTTACGCCACAGTACAGGCGAGAGGTTGAAGCCCACAAGGCGGTCGAGCATGCGTCGTGCCTGCTGCGCATTGGCAAGGTTCATGTCCAAGTGGCGTGGGTTTTCAATAGCCTTCAGAATGGCGTTCTTCGTTATTTCGTGGAACACTATGCGGTTAGTGTTCTTCTCATCCAGTCCCAATACCTCACAAAGGTGCCATGAGATGGCCTCTCCCTCGCGGTCTTCATCGGATGCAAGCCATACCTTTTTGGCTTTTTTCGCGTTGCTCTTCAGTTCTGCAACGAGTTTGCGCTTCTCCTCCGGAATCTCATATTCCGGTTCGAGCGTCTTCATATCAATGCTTATTTCCTTCTTTTTCAGGTCACGGATATGGCCGTAACTTGACATTACTTTATAGTCTTTGCCAAGGAACTTCTCAATGGTCTTTGCCTTGGCAGGGCTCTCTACGATAACTAAGTTGTCTTGCATGTTATGTAAGTCTATGTTTTTTATTTTCGGTGCAAAAGTACAAATAAATTTCTTTGCACCTTATTATATAGGTATCATTTTGTTTTTTTTAACAAAAAGACTTATGGTTGACTTCAAATAAAAAGCGTAATTTTGCAAACACATTATAAGTTGATGAAAGGAATATGACAAAAACTATTATAACATTGCTATTTAGCACGCTCTGCCTTGTAGTTTCGGGACAGACCAATTTTACGTGGAAGGTAAGTGAACCCAGGCCTAATGAACTTCTGCTTACCGTTACGGGTACTCTCGATGTCGGCTGGCACATCAGCGACCGCAGTCTGCACCTTGAGCAGACGGAGGGCATAACGCCGCAGGGGGGCTTGAAGGAAACGCAGAAGGAGTCGGCATCAGGTGATGGTAGCACCGTGGTGACCTATGAGCAGCAGTTTTCTGTAAAAGGTAAAGAATATCGTCTAAGTGGTTACCTGCAGTATATGGCATGTACGGATAGGTCATGCCTCGCACCGCAGACGGTGGAGTTCTCACACCATGGCACGGTGGTAGCGGCAAAAGAAGAGTGCCAGGAAGAGGCAAACGCTGAGGCTTTGCCCACAGAGGCTGTAGTGGCGGATAGTGTGAAGAGTACCATAGCGGTGGTGAAGACTCCTGATTTCCTTGCCACAAAGGCATGGAAGCCCGTGATAAGCGAACTGAAGGCGTATGAGAAAAATGCCGATGGCGGTGTGGACAGTGCAGACGATGCTGCCGCCATGGGACTGCTCACGCTTTTTCTCCTTGCCTTCGGCGGTGGACTTCTTGCCATTCTCACCCCCTGTGTGTGGCCTATGATACCGCTTACGGTGTCGTTCTTTATGCGACAAGGTGAGAAGCAGGGTAAGAAAGGTGGCAACGTAAGCAGTGCATTGCTTTATGGGGCCAGCATAGTAGTGATATTTGTGACGCTCGGCATAGTCCTCACCGTATTCTTCGGTGCTAATGCCCTAAACCAATTGTCGACAAACGCAGTCTTTAATATCGTCTGTGCCCTTGTGCTGATACTCTTCGGCGTGTCGCTTCTTGGTCTTTTTGAACTGCGTCTGCCTTCCTCTTGGGCCAACGCCCTTGATGAGCAGAGTGGTAAGACTACAGGCATAGTGAGCATATTCCTCATGGCGTTGACCATGGTAGTGGTCAGTTTCTCGTGTACCGCACCAGTGATGGGCTTGCTGCTCGTGCAGATAGCGTCGGCAACATCAGGCGGTGGAGGCATAACGGCATTGCTCACACCGATAGTAGGCATGATGGGCTTCGCCCTTGCCTTGGCTCTGCCGTTTACGCTCTTCGCACTGTTTCCGCAGTGGCTGAAGCGTATGCCGAAGTCGGGAACCTGGATGACGAGGGTAAAGGTAACACTGGGCTTCCTTGAGATAGCCTTCGCGTTGAAGTTCCTCAGCGTGGCAGACATGGCGTATGGGTGGCACTTGCTATCGCGTACCACGTTCCTTATAATATGGATAGTACTCGCCCTTGCCTGTGGCGTGTATCATAGTGTAGACTGGCAGCGTCGTCGTCTCAACCCATTGCTGCGCCAAAAGGTGGCTGTGGTGTGTTATGTAATAGCGGCATACCTTGTTCCTGGTCTGTGGGGAGCACCGTGCACGCTCGTTTCTGCCTTCTTGCCACCGATGGAGAATGCAGAGCACAAGGTGTTGTATGACTATGATGAGGCGTTGAAGGAGTCAGCCCGTAGCGGCAAACCCGTCTTTGTAGACTTCACCGGCTATGGCTGTGTGAACTGTCGCAAGATGGAGGCAGCGGTGTTTACCGACCAGAGAGTGCAGGAACGTTTGCAGCGTGACTATATAGTGGTGCAGTTGTATGTGGACGACCGCACTCCATTACCAGAGCAACTTCATGTTGAAGGAAAGACGCTCCGCACCGTTGGAGACAAATGGGCACTGCTAGAAACACATAAATTTGGCAGTGCAGCGCAACCGTTCTATGTCATAGTAGACGCTGAGGGCGTTCCGCTGACGGGCAGTTACGCCTACGATGAGAGTGTGGAGAACTTCCTGAAGTGGTTATTACCAATGTGATTTAGAGGAAGAAGAGAAAACACTTTGTAGTAAACAGTAAATTAGAGTGTTGCAATTAGCACCAAATTACATTGTAATTTGGTGCTAATTACTTTTGGATAAGATAGCGATAACAACACAATTTGCACCCTCTCATAGAGGGCTCCCCTCTATGTGTGGAAAATAATGTATTGTTTTCAAAAAAAAGAGAGGGAAAAATGTCGTTTTCAAAAAAAAAACAGTAAATTTGCAACAGATGTTATTTACCTAATTGTCACAATACAATATCTCTCAATGAGAAACTACCTCATAACTATAATAATCTCATTTCTGTATGTAGTGCGTGCCACAGCAAAGACGGTGGCGGAACTGCAGGCAGAGAATGACTTGTTGCGCATACGTAGCAATGTCAACTTCCTTTCATCGCTCATTGTGATATGTGTTATCATGATATTCTTCATGTGGGGCATAAGGGAACGCAACAGGAAGCATCTTATGTTGTTGCAACGTAAGAATAATGCCCTGATGCGCTCAAATAAGGAACTGGATGAGGCAAGGGCTATTGCAGAGCATGCTTCGAAGGTGAAGTCAGTGTTTATCGACAATATGTCGCACGAGATACGTACACCGCTCCATCAGATGTTTGGTTTTGCGCAACTGCTTGCAGATGACACTATGGAACTGGACGATGCATCGCGTAATGAGATGATGAAGTATGTATTTGAAGGCTGCCAACAGTTAACGAGTGTGGTGGAGAACATTACTGAGGTAGCGGAGAAACTGGACAAGATGGAAACACTCTCAGATATGGAATCAGTGCTGAAAGTGAAAAAGGAGGAGTTATGAGTAGCGGTATGATACATAAGGTAAAGGGAATGTCGCCCTTGTTGCAGACAGGTTTGGCGTTCCAGCACCTTTTGGCAGTCTTTGCAGGAACAGTCTTCGTGCCCATAGTGACTGGTCTCTCTGTCTCTGTGGCATTATTTTTCTCTGGCGTAGCAACGTTAGTGTTCCATTTTTTTACCCGTGGCAAGATGCCGCTTTATTATGGCAGTTCCTTTACTATGCTTGCAGGCATGGTGTTCATACGCCAGTCGTGCGTTGCTCGAGGAATGTCAGAAGACATGGCGTTAAGTTACGTGAGTTTTGGAGTGTTTATAATAGGCATTGTGTGTGTTATAGTGGCGCAACTGTTGCGTAGAGTAAGCAATGTAGCCATAAAGAGAATATTCCCACCAGTAGTAACAGGATCATTTATTGTGGCGTTGGGAATAGACATGTTGTTCTCATCAACCGCCAATATCAGTGTGTCGCCATTAGTAGGCGTTATAACCATTGCGGTACTGATAGGGGCAATGGTGCTCTCAAGGGGCGTTATAGGTTTAATGTCGATAAACCTTAGCGTAGTGATAGCAGTGGTGTATGTGGCTTTAATAGATGGCATAGACATCAGTAGGGTGGTGGAAGCCGAGTGGATACATCAGCCATTTACACGTAAGAACATAGCCTTTGGCATACTGGAGGATTATGATCCAGAGATGCTGAGGCTGGCGATAATGACGTCGTTGCCCTTCGCTTTCATTACGGTGGCAGAGCATATCACAGACGTGTTGGCGGTATCGCGCACAGTAGGAATTGATTATATGAAAACCGTGGGACTGCCTCGTACGCTGAGTGCAAATGGATTAGGAACTACACTAGGCGCAGTGTTTGGAGCACCACCATCAACAGCCTATACGCAGACAACAGGGTTGCTGTCACTTAATAGAATCTGTGACCCGTGGCTATTGAGGTTATGCGCCATAATGATGATATTGTTGTCCTTTTCTCCGAAACTCTCAGCCATGATAGGGGTGATACCTATTGCTGCGATAGGGGGCATAACGCAGGTGATGTATTGCATGGTGATATGGGTAGGAATCCGTACGTTGTATGCTAAAGGAAAGAAAACACTGACTCTGCGCTCCGTTCTTATAGTGTTAGCAGTGTTAGGAATAACGGTCTATATAAAGTTCTACCACAGTGGCAATATCGATGTAATGGGCGTGGATCTCTCGTCGCTTGTTGTGGCATGGGCTGTTGGAGTATTGTTGAATATTATAATACCTGAGAAAAAAGAGCGGAAAGATGGACAGACTACTTAAAATGTTAGGTTACAGAAAGGCAGTTCATTCGCTGCCTACGGAGATATATGCTGGTTTCAGTACCTTTATCGTTATGGCTTATATCCTTGCTCTTGCTCCGGCTTCATTCAGTGGGATAGGTGGTGAGGATGACCCATTTCCTGCGCAGGCGCTTTTTACTGCAACAGCGTTAGTAAGTGCCATAGGAACTCTGTTGATGGCTTTTTATGCAAGAAAGCCGCTTGCCGTAGCACCAGGTGTGGGACTATTGTTCTTTATAAGCGGTACGGTATGCTCCACGATGGGTTATTCTTGGCATTTCGCCTTGACTGCGGTATTTTTAGAGGGAATGCTGTTTACTATCCTTACGATGACGGGATTGCGCTCTATAATAATAGAGTGCATACCACTATCGTTACGAAGTGGTATAGGAGTAGGAGTTAGTTTCTTCTTGGCATCACTAGGTTTAAAGAACGCAGGCGTCTCTGTTGATACAACAGCCATAATATCCCTTGCCAGTGTGTTTACGGATCCAGATAAGCAGTTGTTATCAATCACGGTGCTCATTGCTGGAGTGCTTATAATAAACAAGGTGCGAGGCGCTATTTTCTATAGTCTTATAACGGCAACGATTATTGGTGTTCCTATGGGACTGACACAGTTTCGTGAGGTAGCACTATTACCTGACTCACCAGCACCGCTATTTTGCCAAATGGAGTGGAGCGATGAAATATTCTCTGTAGATATGTTGGTATGTGTGATATCAATTCTTTTTCTTGATTTATTTGATACCATTGGTACTGTTCTTGGTGTTCTTGGTAATATGTCTACGGTAGTTAGGGCTAACGGCAGGATTAATGGTATGACGCGAATACTTCAGGCAGACGCTGCTTCGTCTTTACTTAGCGGTATTATGGGCACTACTACCTGTACAACGTATTTGGAGAGTGCAGCAGGTGCAGCAGAAGGCGGTAGAACAGGAGTCACGTCATTGGTAACGGCTATGTGTTTTCTTGTGTCGTTGTTCTTTTCGCCATTGTTCCTCGCCATTCCTACGTGTGTCACGGGTGGAATATTACTTGTGGTAAGTGTACAGATGTTATCGGCTATAAAACACATTAATTTCACTGATCCTGTAGAAGCCATTCCTTCTGTACTGACAATACTAGTGATGGCCATTATGTGCAGCATAAGTGATGGTATAGTTGTGGGCGTTATAACTTACGCAGTGTTTAACTTCGCATCAGATTTTAGGAAAGAATATGAGAGGCGTAAGCGTGGCAAGATGTTTGAGTAAGCGTGGCAAGGTGTTTGAGTGATATAAAATAAAAGCGGCAGAGGAATTTTCCTCTGCCGCTTTTGCTATTATCTAATGGGAGGGCTAGTCTTTCTGGTTTTTCTAGTTTCTCTAGTCTTTCTAGTTTTTCTAGTTTTTCTAGTCTTTCTAGTCTTTCTAGTCTTTCTAGTTTTTCTAGTTTCTCTAGTCTTTCTAGTTCTTCTAGTCTTTCTAGTTCTTCTAGTTTCCCTTACAACTTCTGTTCTACCTCAATCTCAGTGAAGGTCTCAATGATGTCACCAGCCTGAATGTCGTTGAAGTTGACAAGAGAGATACCACACTCTAGTCCTGTGGCAACTTCCTTAACGTCGTCCTTGTAACGCTTCAGAGCGTTGATAGCACCGGTGTGTATTACGATACCATCGCGAACGAGACGTGCCTTGTCAGTGCGGTGTACCTTACCATCGGTAACCATAGCACCAGCAACAGTGCCGACCTTGGAGATTTTGAATACCTCCTTAACCTCAACCTGACCTGTGGCAACCTCCTTCTTAATCTTGTCGAGCATACCTTCCATGGCTGCCTTGATGTCGTCCATGGCGTCGTAGATGACAGAATAAGTGTTGATTTCTACGCCTTCCTGCTCCGCCAACTTCTTGGCTGGGACAGAAGGACGAACCTGGAAGCCAACAATCATACCGTTCTCGGCGGTAGAAGCAAGCATTACATCGTTCTCGGAAATCTGACCTACACCCTTCATGATAACGTTTACCTGTACCTTTTCGGTAGACATCTTGATGAAAGAGTCGCTCAAAGCCTCTACAGAACCCTGGGTGTCGGCCTTCACTACGAGGTTGAGTTCGTGGAACTCGCCCAATGCTACGCGGTGCGCAATCTCCTCAAGAGACAGTGTCTTGGTGGTGCGCAGGCTCTGTTCACGCTGCAATTGCAAACGCTTGTTGGCAATTTCCTTAGCCTCCTGCTCTGTATCCATGATGTGGAAAGAGTCACCTGCCTGTGGTGCGCCGTTAAGACCGAGGATGATAACAGGCTCTGCTGGACCTGCCTTCTCTACGCGTTGGTTACGCTCGTTGAACATTGCTTTTACGCGACCCCATGCAGTACCGGCAATAACGATATCGCCTTGGCGCAGAGTACCGTTGCTTACGAGCACTGTAGAGACGTAACCACGACCCTTGTCGAGTGATGACTCGATGATAGAACCTGTTGCCTTACGGTTAGGGTTAGCCTTGAGGTCGAGCATTTCTGCTTCAAGAAGTACTTTCTCCATGAGTTCCTCTACACCGATACCCTTCTTGGCTGATATCTCTTGGCACTGGTATTTACCGCCCCATTCCTCTACAAGGAGGTTCATTGCAGAGAGGTCCTGACGTATCTTGTCTGGGTTTGCACCAGGTTTATCAATTTTGTTGATGGCGAATACCATAGGGACGTTGGCAGCCTGTGCATGGGCAATAGCCTCCTTGGTGGTAGGCATGACAGAGTCATCAGCGGCAATGATGATGATGGCGATATCCGTTACCTGTGTACCACGGGCACGCATGGCAGTGAATGCTTCGTGACCAGGGGTATCGAGGAACGTGATGTGGCGACCATCCTCAAGTGTTACGTTGTAAGCACCGATGTGCTGTGTGATGCCACCAGCCTCACCTGCGATGACGTTGGTATTGCGCACGTAGTCGAGGAGAGATGTTTTACCGTGGTCTACGTGACCCATGACGGTAACGATTGGTGGACGTGCTACGAGATCGTTCTCATCGTCCTCTGCCTCTTGGATAGCCTCGCTAACCTCTGCGCTGACATATTCTGTTGTGAAGCCGAACTCATCAGCCACAAGGTTGATGGTCTCAGCGTCAAGACGCTGGTTGATAGACACCATGATGCCTACTGACATGAGTGTTCCTATAAGTTTTGTTACAGGAACATCCATCATGGTTGCCAGTTCGCTGACAGTTACGAACTCTGTGAGTTTGAGCACTTTGTTCTCTGCTGCCTCTGCTGCCATTGCTGCATCGCGCTGCTCAGCCGCTGCGTCACGTTTTTCCTTACGGTATTTGGCACCCTTCTTATTCTGGTTTCCCTTGCTGGTAAGGCGTGCGAGGGTCTCCTTTACCTGACGTGCTACGTCCTCATCGTTGACCTCTTGCTGTTGCTTTCCGCGTTGCTTGTTCTTCTTTCCGTTACCGTTGCCACCGTTGTTCTTACCGTTGCCACCGTTTCCGTTATTATTGTTACGACCGTTCTTGCCGTTTTTGCCGTTCTTTGAAGGCTGGTTAGCAGCGTCGTTGATGTCAACGCGCTCCTTACCTATGCGTGTGCGTTTTTTCTTCTCGCTGTTGTTCTGCTGTGCCTTGTCTTCTCTCTCGCGGCGCTTCTCTTCCTTACTCTTCTTCTTAGGACGAGTGTTTTGGTTGAGAGCAGAGAGGTCGATGGTGCCGATAACGTTAGGACGCGCTATTGACGTACGCTCGCTGCGGAGAGTAAAGATCCCTGACTTGTTACTGTCTTCGCTCTTAGGCTGCTCTGCTTTAGGCGCATCCTGCTTGGGTTGTACAGCAGCAGGCTTAGGTGCATCCTGCTTAGGTTGTTGTGTTTTAGGTGCATCCTGTTTTGGTTGTGCAGCGATGTTCTTTTGTTCAGCAGTGTTGTTCTGCTGTGGTTTAGCGTTGTTATTGCTCTTCGCAGGTTTTCCAGCGGTGCTGAGGTCTATTTTCCCGAGTGGTTTAACCTCCTTGCGTGTCACCATGTTGTCTCCTGGTGTCACGGCTTGTGATGCCTTCTTCACGTCCTTCTTATTCTTTTCCTTGTCCTGTTTTTTCTTCTCAGGTTTCTTTTGCAACATCTCTGCCTGCACGCGTACTTCCTTGTCAGACTTGAATGCGGCAACGAGTGCGTCATACTGTTTGTCATTCAGTTTGAACGTCACCTCTTTTTTTACCTCACCTAGGTCTGGCCTTTTCTCAAGGAAGTCAACAGCAGTCTGAAGTCCGATGTTGAGATCTGATAATGCTTTATTTAGTCTTATACTCATTGTCTGTTTTTTAGTTGTTTGTGGTGGTTGATGGTTGGAGGTTGTGGGTTAAAAGGTCTTGTGGATTGGAATGATAGTGTTCATATTCATGCACCTTTTCTCGCCATGGCAGAACTCAAGTAAACTTTGTTCTGCTCATCTGGCTTAATGAAAATGTTCTTTAATCTCTTGTTATGCGGGAGAGGATTAATAACTATGACCTAAGACCAATAACCATAAACCTAAGACCAATAACCTTTGGCTCTCTTTACTGCTGTTCGAACTCGGCTCTCAGCACTTCAAGCAAGTGGTCAACGGTCTCTTCCTCAAGGTCAGCCTTGGTGATGAGCATCTCGCGTGGTGCGTTGAGAACCTGCTTAGCGGTGTCAAGACCTATTCCCTTTACAGCATCAATAACCCACTGGTCTATTTCGTCATTGAACTGGTCGAGGTAGATATCTTCCTCGTTAGCATTCTCTCCGTCGAGTTCGCGGAATACATCGATGGTGTATTCTGTCAGCATGCTGGCGAGTTTAATGTTCTGTCCACCACGGCCGATGGCGAGAGAAACTTCCTCAGGACGGAGGTAAACCTCTGCTTTATGCTCCTCTTCGTTGAGCACGATGCTATTGATTTGTGCTGGAGCGAGGGCACGCTGAATGAAGAGTTTAGTGTTCTGAGTGTAGTTAAGCACATCGAGGTTTTCGTTACACAGTTCTCTTACGATACCGTGAACACGTGCGCCCTTAACACCGACGCATGCGCCTACAGGGTCAATACGGTCATCGAAACTCTCTACGGCAATCTTTGCGCGTTCGCCAGGGATACGTGCAATCTTGCGAATGGCTACGAGTCCATCGGCAATCTCAGGTACTTCAGCCTCGAGCAGACGCTGAAGGAAGAGTGTAGAGGTACGTGAAAGGATAATCTTAGGGTTGTTATTGTCGTTTGTTACGCGCTCGATAACAGCCTTTACAGCCTCGTTCTTGCGGTAAACATCGGTAGGAATCTGCTCTGCGCGAGGCAATGACAGTTCGTTACCCTCGTCATCAACGACAAGCACTTCTCTCTTCCATATCTGATAAACCTCGCCAGTGATAATTTCACCTACGCGGTCCTTGTATTTGTTGTAGAGAGTGTCGTGTTCCAGTTCAAGTATCTTGCTTGAGAGAGTCTGGCGCAGGTTAAGGATAGCGCGGCGTCCGAACTTGGCGAACTCTACGCGTTCGCTGACATCCTCGCCCACTTCGTAGTCGCTTTCTATCTTCTGTGCCTCAGAGAGTGCGATTTCCTTGTTTTCGTCTGAAACCTCGCCGTCAGGTACAACCACGCGGTTACGGTAGATTTCGAAGTCGCCCTTGTCAGGGTTTACGATGACATCGAAGTTGGCGTCGCTGCCGAAGATCTTTGCTATTACATTGCGGAAACTCTCCTCCAGTACGCTGACGAGAGTAGTACGGTCGATGTTCTTGGTAGTTTTGAACTCCTTGAACGTTTCAATCATGTTAGGTACTTGTTCTGTAATCTTTGTTGCCATTGTATGATGTTTATTTATTTTTTTTAGAAATTAATGAGATACTTGCAGTATTTTACCTCATCCATGGAGAATGTATGCTCCACGTCTACCATTACTGGGCGTTTCTTGCCTTCCACCTTTTGCTTTTCTTGGGTAGAGATGGTGAAGTTACGTCCTTCAACGCTTTTCAAGGTGCCTTTCTGTTTCTTGCCGTCGGCACTGAGGACCTCAACGTCCTTACCGATGCAGTTGATGTATTGTTGCTCCACCTTGAATGGCTGTCCCAAACCGGCACTGCCTACTTCTAGTTCATAGTCTTCCTCATCGCGGCTCAGGCGTTCTTCTATGAAGCGGCTGAGGGCTACGCAGTCCTCTATCCATACACCGTCGGCATGGTCTATCTCTACCACGATGCGGTCGTCTGGAGTTACATCTACGTCAACGAGGAAGTACTCTTTGTCGTTGAGCCATTCCTCGACAATTTCTTGAACTTTTTTCTTTTCGATCATTGTCAGTATATTATATTACGGAAATCTCTTGTCTCTTACTCTTTACCTTTTTCGGTTGTATAGGGAGAATTGTATCCAATTGCTTGTAAAAAACGAATGAGGGACTCTGTTGTGAGCCCCTCATTCCACTGAACGGTGCAAAGGTACGAAGTTTTTTTGAATTATGCAAGAAATTTAATCACTTTTTAATGAATTAGTTGCGGATTGGTTGTTTGGTTGTTTGGTAGATTGGTAGATTGGTTGTTTGGTAGATTGGTTGTTTGGTAGATTGGTAGATTGGTTGTTTGGTAGATTGGTTGTTTGGTTGTTTGGTAGATTGGTTGTTTGGTAGATTGGTTGTTTGGTAGATTGGTTGTTTGGTGGGTTGGTCGTTTGGTTGTTTGGTGGGTTGGGTGTTTGGTAGATTGGTAGATTGGTGGGGTTTCCCCTATTGCTTATAGGGCTTTCCGCCTGCAGTGTAGGGAAAATATGTTTGTGGGTAACGCAAAAGGCATTAACTTTGCACTCAGAAAATAACAAGAATGTTTAACCACTTAAAAGTAAAAGATTATGAAAAAGTATATTCTCGGCATCGTAATGACAATGGTTCTCGGTACTATGACTGTTATGGCTCATCCATGTAACGGACGTGACTGCCATCATAAAGAGGTTAGAAAGGAGTGCGTTGAGAAGAGACATCACGGTGGATACCACGGCTATAAGAATAAGAAGCATCATGATAAGTACTTCAAGAAGCACAGCAAGAAGGTTTGCCACTACTGCGAGGTTATGCCGACAAAACGCCCTGTTGCTCCTGCTCCTAAAGCACCTCGCCCACGTACATGGCGCGGTACGCCGATGATTAATGTTCATCTGACGTTGTAACGGGGTGTTGATGATAAGCCTTTTTTGTACTGGTATAAATGGTAAATTTTGGAAATTGGGTAAAAGAGGCTTGATTGTAATGTGATCTCTATGCTTTTACCATGCAATCAAATAGAGATTGGATTGTAAAAGCATAGTGATTACAGATTAATATGATATAAAATATGAAGCGGTGTTATAACTGCTTGATATTGTGATGTATATGCTGAAAGTGAACTCTACTGGCAAAAATGGTAATTCTCGGAAAATGATATGATTGGTAATTATTGAAAACTCAGATATAGATTGAATATAGTTTGGTTAGTATAAAAACTCCCCACGCTGGCATTGTGAAATGATAGCGTGGGGAGAATATTTATGTATATTGTCGTTTGTTACTTAACTACAAACGTCTTGTTGTTCTTTACGTATACGCCTGGTGCGAGATTATGACGTGTTGCGCCATCTGTAACCTTAACACCTGTTACTGAGTATATCGCGTTGTCGGCTTGCTGGGCTGCGTTTGGTGCAGAGATGCAACCTATACCTGTGGCGATGTCAGACTGTTTGCCCAGTCCGCCCATTGTGTTTGCAGCGCGAATGGTGTACTTGGCGTTTGCATCGTCAATGTCATACGATGTCTTGGTTGTTACGGCGATAACCTTTCCGTCTTTGCATATAGCGTAACCTATGGCACCTTCTGTCTCGTTCCATGACAGAGTGTTGTTGAAGATAGATGGCAATGGTGCCGTGATCTGTGCTGTCAATGTCTGTGGCTGCCATGTAGGGAATACCTTGTCGATGCTGTATTCTGCTGCTTGTGTAGCGTCAATGACAGGGTTGTCTGATGTTGTTGCTGCGCCACAGTCTGCCAATGAGCGAGAAGAGAGGTCGAGGAGGTTGTCCTCTGCGTCAACAGAGCCGTATTCATGGAAGCGGCAAACCAGTCCGCTCTTCATGCTGCCCCAGCCCTTTGCGGTTGGGAGTATGTTCATGCGGGTGTTGAGATATGTTACGGCAGGTGAGTCGTTCCATGGTCTTCCGAGGCGATAGCCTGCTGCTGACGCATCGCCAGTGATGGTACAACTGTTGAAAACGATGCCTTTGTAGCCTGTTTGTGCGTTAGAAGCAGTGATATATGCCGCAGATGACAGTGGGTTGAGTGTGCAGTTCTGGAAGAACATGGTACCGTCGCCATAGATAAAGTCCACTTCTCCGGCAATGGTGCAGTCCTCAAAGTATGCCGTAGCATCGGCTTTGTTCAGGTAGTACGTATCCTGCACGCCCTGAATAGTAACGTTCTTGTATGCAGCCTGTTTGCCACGCTGACGTAAGGCGATAGCCTGCCCGGCAGACTTCTTCGTTTCCCAGTCGCGAGCCTGGCGTATTGTCAGGTCTTGCATGTAGACATTGTTCTGGTTTTGGTCAATAAACAGCACAGGAGTCTGCTCCTGATAGTTTGCCACCACGCCGGGATTGTTCTGTATCAGCACGCCCTCTTGGCTCTCACCGATGAGTGATGTGTTCTGCGGAACAGCGGTCTTGGCGTTCACTCCGAAGTCATAGTTGCCGTCTTTGAGGAATATGCGGTAACGCTTCGTCATGTCCTCACGTTTTGAAGCGGTGGCGAGGGCAATGAGAAGTTCATCATCTGAAGACACCACAGCATCGTAAGGCTCCGTGTCCTTGAATATGTTAGCGTATTCCGAGTCGGCCTTAAAGCGTGCGCAAGGGTAGATATCGCTCTCAATAGTTGTGGTGTAAGACAGCGCTTTTGACAAAATAGTGCCGTCAACGTCCTCCCAACCTATGAAGTTATAGCCGCTTTTAGGTGTTACGGTGAGTGTAACCGTCTTGCCCTTTGCATATGATTCCTCTTCAGGCGCTACGCTTACAGTGCCCGCTTTGGCAGGAATTACGCTTGGCATCACGGTGTATGTCTCCGCGGCAGCGGCAGCCCCCTCCCATGCACCCGTTACGGTGATGTCGCGGATACCTACTTGCTTGTTGGTGCCAAGGCCGTATACGTACACCTTTATTATATAAGGCTCTGCAGAAAGCGCGGTATTTGGCAAAGTGAGAGACACATCTTTGTATGAGTCGCGGTTAATAGCCACTGCGTTGCTGATAATGGTTTCTGTTCCATTCTCGCCTATTTTCTGTGTAACGGCAAGCGTACCACCGTCCGTTCCGAAGTGTCCAGCCTTGAAAGATAGTGCGGTAGCCTTAAACTTTACGCCCTCCGCTGGTGTTACAGTGAAGGTAATGTATCCATTGTTAGTAGTAGCAAAGGCATCTTCCTTAACCTTTGGCGTTACAGCCACGCACTTAGAGCCAGGCTTTGTGCTGCTGCCCACGGTGAAAGCATCTTCGTTCACTGCGCCAGTGACACTTGCGAACGCACCCTCTATGTTGGTAGGAGTTACCGCTCCGCCCTTGGTTGCGGTGCCAGCCCATTCCCACGCTACCGTAGCATCGCCGCTACCGCTCACGCCTTCAGTCTGTTTCTTGTAAGGGAAGACAACTGTTATCTGCTTAATCTCAGCGTCGGCAGTTATTATTTGTTCTTCGCTTGTGGTCTTAGATGTACCATCAGCAAATGTTATTACAGCGTAAGAGCCTGTTGCGACTGGCAGGGTTAGATAGCCTTGATATAATGTTACGGCAAGGTCAATGTCCTTATCGCCCACCTTTGTACGTGTAACAATGATTCCTTTGTCGGCAAGAACGTTATCCTTATTCTGGAAGACGGTCACTACGGGTGCTGTTCTTGTTAGCAATGACGTAGTGTTCTTTGTGAAAACAGGCGTTAGTGTGGTGCCTTGTGTAAGGAGAACGCTTTGTCCGGCATACAGAGTGTAGTTGTCGCCAGTCCATGCCGTCAGTGTGTAGCCCTCCTTGTAGAGCGTTGTATTCTCAGGAATAGTAACCTCATTACCATACTTTACTTTCATTCTTTCGGGTGTAACGCCTTTTACGTCAGCATCCTTGCATGAGAAATTTACATCGATGCTCTCAGGCAGGACGTTAGAACCAGGCTTAACAGGCACGTCACTGGTCTCGTAAGTCGCCTTGTTGATAGTGCCGTCAGCCACTCCGTTGAGGTATACCTCAAGGTTTGTGTATCCGCTTGCTGTAACAGCAGCACCGTCAGAGGCATCGTCCTTGTTCAGTCCCATAGCGTCTTCGTATGCGTCAGGCATACCGTCGGCATCGGTATCAACGGCATATTTGTCGCCTTCCTGCATACCAACAAACGGGAAGTTGTTGTAAACCACGCCGTCAACAGCGTACTGACTGGTGCGTGTTAGGGTAATATCGTCAGGTGAGTCGATGATACCATAGTCACCAGTAGCCTTCAGTGATGCTCCGACAAACTGTGGATCTCTCTTTCCTGCGGCTTCATCGAGCAATCGGCGGTCTACTTCATCGTAGCGAGGCAGCGATGCTCCAGCCTTAGTAACGACATTGTTATACGCCTCGTCAGCCGTTTCGTAAGTCATGCCAGAGAGAGAGTAGGGCAGTTCCTTCATCACATACTGAGTGAAAAGGCTTCCGCTGAGGCTGATGCCACGGCTTGCGTTGCCGTCAGAGGCACCGTAAAGGTTATCGGCATTCACTTTGTTCAATTCTGCAGCGCTCCATACTCCCATCTTGGTAGAGAACTTGCCGTCCACCTCAAACTTATTACCACTGAGGTACCACTGTCCGTAAGGGCTTGATGGAGAGCACCAGTAGCGTGCCGTTGCCGCCCCATTCTTGGTAGAAGGTCCTGGTTTATAGTAGTTGTTAATGAGGTAAACGCGGTCGTAGCCAGGGTCGTTAGCGCACCAATCAGCCACTTCCACCTTCGCCTTGTCATACTCACCGCCATACTGGTTGCCCGACTGGCTCCAGTTGAACACCACGTTATTGGCAAACTCAGAGTCTACCTGATAGTCATGTTCACCCTTTGTCTTGCTTGACGAACGCACACCGTTGAAACGAGGAGCACGTGAATGAGAGTTCGTTATAAGCGTATGGTGCATCGTAGAGTGCTCACCGCCCCACTGAGTAGCGTAGGCACGTGCGCCCTTAGAGTTCTTTGAGTTATAGAGACCTTCGCCAATGATACACCATTGCACCGTGGTGTAGTCCGTGTCATACGCTGTGAGGCACTCCTCCATACTCCATGTCATGGAGCAATGGTCCAGAATAACGTTGTTAGCATTCTCTATATCTAGTCCCGTCATAGACGTTGAGGGCACGTCTCCTGCACGGAAACGCAGGTAACGCACAATAATGTTGTTGCGGCAGATATACATATTGTAACCCGTAATGGTTACACCGCCGCCTGGTGCTGTCTGTCCGAGGATAGAGACGTCAGGATATTGCAGTTTGAGTTTAGACGTAAGATAGATGGTTCCCGATACGTTGAAGAGCACGGTACGTGGTTTCCCTCCGTTGTCGTGACGCAAGGCCCAGCGCAGTGTGCCCGGCACGAGATCGTTGTCAGAGCAATCGTCGAGGCGGGTAACGTAGCATACCTCGCCGCCTCTGCCTCCTGTGACGTACTTACCATAGCCTTCTGCTCCTGGAAAAGCAAGCAGTTGGTCTGCGGCACTGGCACTCTGCGGTACGCAAAGCGGCAGCGCGAAGAGTAGAGATAGTAGTGGTTTCATGTATAGTTGTTTAGTTGTTTGGTGGCTTTCTAGTGGTTCTAGTTTTTTCTAGAGGTTCTAGTGGTTCTAGTTTTTCTAGAAGTTCTAGATTTTCTAGTTTTTTCTAGAAGTTCTAGGTTTTTCTAGATTTTCTAGAGGTTCTAGATTTTCTGGTGGTTCTAGTGGTTCTAGGTTTTCTGATTTAGGGATATTTCAACCTATAACTGTCCTGCTTCCACGAGTCTTACTACTCGCTCTGTCAGACGGTCTTTGCCCTGTGGGTCATATTCCTTCTTCAGAGATGCACCGAACATCCATGCGAATGTCTGGTAAAAAGCAGCGCGTGATGAGCCAAGAAACGCTTGTACCAGTTGGTATGACGAAGAGTTCGTCTCGCGATGAATGAGTTTTATGAGCAGTTTTCCCTGTGACAGGGTCAGTTTCTTCATTCTTGGTGTGTACTGTTCTTTGATGCTTTTCTCTACGAGTTTTATGTGTTCCTTACGTGCTGCTTCGTTAGGCAGGGTTTGAAGGTAGTCGTATGTTTCAAGAATAGCACGGTTTACTTCCTTCGCTATTGGTAGCACTTTCTTTACGTTGTATACCAATCTGTTGTAAGCCTGACGCTGTTTGTCGTTCTTGAAGGTGAGTGGTGCATAGACGTATACGTTGTTCATCTCCACATACTTAATGCTGTCGCCTGCCTCCATTACCTTTCCTACTCTTACCATCGGCACGAAGGTAGGGCTATCCATGTCAACCTGGCGGTCTTCCGGGTTAACCTTCTTGTTCTTCTGCGCCATGATTGGCATGGAGAGAAGCAATGATAACAATATGATAATGGACTTCATGCGACTGCAAAAGTACATATAATTTTTTATATCGCATATACTTTTGACTGTAAAATTGTCAAATAACGTGCATTTTGTTTTGCAATTTACACCTTTTAATGTACCTTTGCATCAAATTTACCCTATACTCTTGTTGTATAAAACAATAATGATGACAATGAAAATAAACATTAGACACTGCCTCGCTGCAGCAGCAGCGTTGCTTGCTCTTGCCTCATGTGACAATAATAAGTTCCACATTGAGGGCGCTATTACTGAGGCAAAAGACTCCGTTCTCTATCTTGAGCACATGGGACTGGATGGTGTTGTCGTAGCAGACTCAGTCGTTCTTGACACTGATGGCAAGTTCTCATTCTCGGGTGACGGTGTGAAGGAACCCGATTTTTACCGTCTGCGCATAGCCAACAATATTATCAATGTGAGTGTAGACTCCACAGAGACAGTGAAGTTTAATGCTGCTTACCCTACGATGGCTACGCAATACGAGGTAGAAGGTAGCGAGAACTGTAAGAAAATCAAGGAACTCTCGCTGCTACAGATGCAGTTGTTGGGTCGTGCCCTTGCCATTTCGCGCAATGAAACCATTGGCGAACAGGTGACGGAAGATAGCATCAAGGGCATTGTTGAGGTGTATAAGACAAATGTTAGTCGTGATTATATCTTCAAGGAGCCACAGAAGGCGTATGCTTATTTTGCACTTTTCCAAACTCTCGGCAACCAACTGATATTCAATCCACGTGAGTCTGATGCTGACATACGTTGCTTTGCAGCAGTCGCTACAGCGTGGGATACGTACTATCCAGGCAGTGAGCGTGGAGAGAATCTGCACAATATAGCCATAGAAGGACTGAAAACCATGCGCATAAAGCAGCAGAGGGCTATGGGACCAGCCATCGACCCATCGCAGATAGAGGTGACAAGCATTATTGATGTGCCACTGATAGACAATAAAGGACGCCAGCGTTCCCTCAAGGAACTGAAAGGAAAGGTGGTGCTTCTTGACTTTCACGCCTTCTCTGCGCCCCACAGTACAGAGCGCATCATGATGCTTCGCGAACTGTATAATAAGTATCACTCACGAGGACTGGAGATATATCAGGTGTCTGTTGACCCTAATGAGCATTTCTGGAAGACGCAGACAGCAGCGCTACCATGGATTAATGTGCATGACGATGACGCGCTGGACTCACGTTATCTCGTAAGATACAACGTGCAGCAGATACCAACTTTCTTCCTTATAGACCGCAATAACGCCCTCTATAAGCGTGATACGCAGATTAAAAACCTTGATGATGAAATCGAAGGATTGCTCTAACATATTGCTATTATTCGACTTTGGCGCGGTGCTCACGGGGCTGTCAAAGCAGCGTTGCATAGAGGCGCTGCGCAAGATAGGTTGCGGGAGAATAGCGTACTACGTTGACGAATGTCGCCAGGAGGACTTGTTTCACGAACTGGAGGTAGGCGGCAGCGTGGAGGCTTTCTGTAACGAGGCGCGCCGACAGTCAGCCTATACCGATGAAATGGGTGTTTTTCATCCCTGTACGGCTACTAACGAGGAGATATGTTGGGCGTGGAACGAACTTCTTACGGGTGTTCCCGTGGAGAAACTGCGCATGATTCGCCATCTGCATGAAGATCTTGGTTACCGCACCGCCATACTGTCAAACACCAACGAGATACATTGGGAGAAGTCAATAAAAGAGTTCTTTACCGTAGATGGGTTGACAGTGGACGATTATTTCGACCATGTATTCCTCTCATGCCGCATGAACAAAGTGAAGCCTGATGATGATATCTATCAGGAAATGCTGCGAGAAACGGGCGAGAAGGCAGAGAACGTACTCTTTATCGATGACTCCGAGAAAAACTGTAGGGCTGCGGAACGTAACGGTATACGCACCTTGTATGACCCAAAGGGCGATAAATGGATGAAGAAACTGCCCATAATGCTGAGCGGAAACGGCAGGGCTGCGGTGATAGGCAACTTTGATGGTGTGCATAAGGGGCATATATCCGTAATAAACAACTTGTGTCGATTAGCAGCCGAGAGGGGGTTAGAACCACTGGCGATAACCTTTGACCGCCATCCGCGGTCGCTGTTTCAGGCTGATTTTCATCCAGAATTTCTTACAACACAGGAAGAACGCATCACCATGTTGCACCATGCACTGTGTCCTGACGATGTGGACGAAGCGCAGAAATGCGTGAAGGTGTTGCCTTTTACGAAGGAAATGGCAGATACCAGTGCCCGTGACTTTATGGAGAATGTGCTGCGTGACGAACTTAACGTTCGCCTTCTTCTTCTTGGTTACGATAACCGCTTTGGTAAAACAAACCCTAATGAGAACTTTGACGTATATCGCCAATATGGCGAAGAACTCGGCATAGAGGTGCTGATGTCCGAACCTCTTGACGTGGGTGAGGTGCGAGTTTCCTCCTCTGCCATACGTAAAATGATAAAGGAAGGCGACGTGGAGCATGCCAATGAGTGCCTCGGCTATGATTATAGCATCACTGGCACCGTGGTACATGGCTATGAGGAGGGACGCAAGATGGGCTTCCCAACCGCTAATATCATGCCTCCCGACGGCAAGTTGATGCCTCCTAATGGGGTGTATGCTACAGAGGTACGCATAGAGGGCGATGAAAGAGTGCGTAAGGGTATGACAAACATTGGCACACGACCAACGTTTCATGGCGACAGCGTGACGATAGAAACGAATATCCTCGGTTTCATCGGTAACGTGTATGGCAAGGTTATCACCGTATCGCTGAAGAAAATGGTGCGTGAAGAGCGTCATTTCGATTCGCCACAGGAACTGCGTCAGCAGATAGAAGAAGACAGGAAGGTTATAGAAGCCATGTAGTCTAAGCGTTGGTGGAATTAACGGGCTGTGCTTGGCTTTGTCGTTTGCCTTAGCAAGAAAGCCTGGTGAATGAAGTATTAAAGATGATGCGTCCCGTAAGGGCAGCAGTTTTTTATATAATGTATTAGAACTTTAGAGATAAACAAGGTAGAAACATGAAGAAAGCGATAATTTATTTCCTGCTCTTTATCATCCTGAACCTTGCGATAGGTTTAGGTGTAGAATACGGTCTTAAGTTGTTTTCTATACAGTATGGCAGCATGCAGGTGCTGAAGATACTAATATGCACGGGGTTGAACTCCGTCATTTTGGTGGGTTTATTTACAGGTCTGAAGTGGTGTCCAGTCAGTCGTGACTACGTTCGCAGCCGTCCATGGGGCACGTTATTTTGGTCTGTGCTATTAGCATTGGGTATGATAATTCCCTTGGCATGGATAGAAGAACTCATCCCCGATAGTATGAAGACAGATCTTATAGGTGATGTACTGGCAGGAGCATTGAATACTACGGAGGGATATTTCGTTATATGTATGCTTGCACCGCTTGCTGAGGAGGTAGTATTCCGTGGTGCGGTAATCACTGCTTTAGTAGAATGGGGCAAGAAGAAGTTTGCTTCCAGTGATATTGCCGCTGCTAATATGTATAAGATAGAGTGGGTGGCAGTAGTGGTAAGTGCGATGCTCTTTGCTGTTGTTCACCTCAATCCTGCCCAGATACCCCATGCATTGATAGTAGGAGTGTTGTTAGGCTGGATATATGTGCGCACGAGAAGCCTTGTTCCATGTTTCCTTATCCACTGGATAAACAACAGTGCAGCATATGTATTGGTGAAACTATTCCCCTCACTTCCGATGGATGCGGGACTTTTAGATTATTTCCATGGCAACCAGATGGCGATGTATCAGGCTGTAGGCAGTTCGCTATTGATAGCGTTGCCAGCACTGTATCAACTTCACCGAAGAATGAAAGTTAATTCATAATAAATAATAAATTGTTAGAATACGAAAACGGCTGCAAGCGAATCTCGTTTGCAGCCGTTTTCGTAATTATTCGTTATGTGTGGTTGTATGTATTTGTGCGTTTTTACTTCACCACTTTCTTGCCGTTGATAATGTAAATACCCTTAGGCAGAGCGTTAATCTGCTCCTTGTTTGCCCCGCTTACGAGCATTGTACCGCTGATGGTGTAGACATTATAGCCCATTTCATCGTTGTTGGTAGCCTTAACTCCCTTAACTCCCGTAGCACTTGTCATCGTTATCTCCATCATAATGCAAGGCTGAATACCTTCGTTTGTAAAGGTGAATTCAGAGAGGTTAGGTAGTGAGAAGGTAATGATATCAGGGTTAGCGGCATCTTTTGAAGACTTCATTATTGTGGCATTGTCTTCAGTATATTCCACTCCGGCAACCTCCCTCCAGTAACATGGCTTGCTGGTAGCGTCGCCATTGACGTATGAAATGAACGTTATAGAAGTGGCAACTTTACCTTTTGGGCAGTAAAAGGTGTTCTGTGCGCCGTTAGAACACTTGATAGACTTACCGTAGGTAGTAAGGTCCTCGTAGGTGATGGCAGTAGCAGGGTCGAGCGTTTTAGACGCATTGCCAGTCAATACAAGTTTCGCTCCGTCTTCCCACGTCATGCTGTTGGCCTTCGTCTTGCCGTCGATATGAGCGTAAATGGTGCTGCTTTCCTCCATTTCACCGTTCTGATAGTCGGGGTAATACTCCTCGAAACTACCCTCAACGTCGCTCTGTGCGTCAGCGTTCTGCGCCTTAACGATGTCCTCTACGAGAGAGTTGCAGTACACTTCAAGGTTGGTGTAGTAACGCTTTGAGTCGAGATTATACTTGTTTTTGTCAGAAGCATCGTTAGGATTCAGTCCGTGTGCCGTCTCCCAAGCGTCAGGCATACCATCGCCATCGCTGTCAAGTGGAGCCGCCTCGCTGTTGAGTTCTGGCCATCCACCAGCCTGATCTTGGTTGTCAATGAAACCTGTTGTGCTACCAGGTGAGCAGTGTGATGCCGTACCAGTCTTTGCATCGTTGGCAATGTAGGTATCGTGAGAGTCACGTTTCAGCGATGCTCCAGCATAAGCCAGCACCTTCTCGTAAGCCGTTTCTGCCGTTTGTGTGGTCACGAAGCCGTAAGGTATCGGTGTATCAATCTTTATTGTGTCCTTGGTAGTGGCAGTGTATGTGCCATCGTTCGCGCTGTTGTCAATCTGATTGTAGATGCCGTAGGTCCAGTTATCCTTTGTTACGGCAGCCCACTTAGAGTTAACATTTCCCTGAACGTAATACTTACCCCATACGTGCCACATCACGTCCCACTGGTTAGGATTAGCAGTACCGTGGTGAGTGTATTCCGTGGTGCGTATGCCAGGAGCGGCAATACGTTGCTGTATGGTAGTGCTGCGAGTGTTAGTGCCAGGTCCTAGTTTGTAATAGTTGTTCACAATGTTGACGTTCATGCCTTCGCCACCGTAGCATCCGTTGCTTCCCCAGTTGTATATAACGTTGTTACGCATATCCATGCGCTCGTCAGTCTGTGTTCCTGGACGTGGGCCAAGGCGTGGAGTACGGCTTGTATGGTGTGCCAAGAGGTTGTGATGGTATGATGCGCCACTGCCTCCCCAGTTGCCACCGTAGCCGTGAGCCCCCTTAGAGTGGCCCGCATTCACGAGGCTCTGGTCAACAATGTTCCACTGAACGGATATATTCTTTGAACCATATACCGACAGACACTCGTCGATAGACCAACTAACAGAGCAGTGGTCTACGATGATGTTAGCCTGATCCATGCCTCCTAATCCGTCGCCCTCATGGTAAGCCACGTTGCGGTTGCCAAGACGGAAGCGCACGAAGCGCAGTATTACGTTGCTGGAGTTGATGGTAAAGGGATAGTCAGCCACGCAGATACCATCGCCAGGTGCTGTCTGTCCGAGTATAGAGACGTCACCATTCTTCAGTGACAGTTCGCTAGTGAGGTATATAGTGCCCGATACATCGAACACGATAGTACGTTTACCGCTCTGCTGGCACGCCCAACGCAGGGTGCCCACGCTGCCGTCGTCAGCCAAGGATGTTACGTGATAGACCGCTCCGCCACGTCCGCCAGTGGTATAGCGACCGAAGCCTTCCGCTCCAGGAAAGGCAGGGGCAGACTCAAACTGTGCCGATGCGCCAAGGCAGGTGGCTGCAGCAAGTAAGGTTATGAAAGTCTTTTTCATTATGATAGTTGTTTAGTTGTTTAGTTGTTTGGTTGTTTGGATATTGATACTGCAAAATTATATTTTTTTATTCATATAATATAGCGGTGTGGTGTTTTTTTTGTACTTTTGCATCAAAAATCATACTACATTGACATGAAATTACGACTTCACAATGCCCGCATCCTTACCATGGTTGAGGGCGAAAAGATTTTCCGTGGCGAGATACACGTAGAGAATTCTCGTATAACATACGTTGGAGCAGAGTCGAAAGACGGTGACTTTGACCGTGAGATAGATTGTGGTGGCAATCTGTTGATGCCAGGTTTTAAGAACGCTCACACCCATAGCGGTATGAGTGTGCTACGCTCTTTGGCTGACGACCTGCCGCTTGACGAGTGGTTGCATAAGGATATCTTCCCCGTTGAGGCGAGGATGACAGCCGATGATGTGTATTATATGAGTCAACTCTCCGCTTTAGAGTATCTCACGAGTGGCATTACAGCATGTTTCGATATGTATCTTGACAACGTGGCGATGGCGAAGGCTATGGATGCTATGGGCTTCCGCTGCGTGCAGGTGGGCGGTGTTAATGATTTCTCAGACGACATTACGAAGATAGAGCGTATGTATAACACGCTCAACGAACCAGGCTCCCTGCAGTCGTACATGCTCGGTGTGCATGCGGAATACACTACAAGCAAGGCTAACCTCACCATTATCTCCGAGATAGTGCAACGCCTGAAGGCTCCGCTTTATATCCATGCCTGCGAGACCAAGGCAGAGGTAGAGGGCTGTGTGGAGCGTTACGGTATGACGCCAGTGCAGTTCCTTGACAGTATGGGACTCTTTAACTATGGTGGTGGCATATACCATGGCGTACACATGTCTGAAGAGGACTTCCGTGTGATGAAGGAGAGGGGACTGTATGTAGTGACTAACCCTGGGTCTAACACTAAACTCGCTTCTGGCATAGCCCCCGTAACGGAGTATGTACGCCGCGGCATACCAGTGGCGATAGGTACCGACGGTCCGGCATCAAACAACTGCTTAGACTTCTTCCGTGAGATGTTCCTTGTGGCAGGTTTGGCGAAGTTGCATGATAATGATGCTGCCGCGCTCGATGCTCGTGAGGTGTTGCGCATGGCAACGGTGAATGGTGCCAAGGCTATGCACCTTGATGACTGTGACGTTCTTGCCGCAGGGAAGAAGGCTGATATCATCATGATAGACCTCATGCAGCCTAATATGCAACCTATTAATAATATAGAGAAAAACCTCGTATATAGTGGTTCGAAGCAGAACGTGAAGATGACGATGATTGATGGCAACATTCTCTATGAGGACGGTCGCTTCATGTGCGGTGTGAACCCTATTGACATATATAAGAAGGTGGCAGAGATAAAGGAGAGGATAATCAAGTGATAATTCGATATCTATAAATATCCTCAAATCACTATGCTCTTTTCGTATTTATTCGTATGCCACTTTGATGTCTATCAACGACTTGGCGAACCAGATGACGCAAGCGATGCATAGCAACGGAGAATAAGAGAAAATCAATATTCCGAGGAAGGCAGCCTGTGCTTTAAGCAGTAGGGCTGCCTTTTTCGTTGACACCCTCTCCTCAAGTATTGTGCTGTAAAGGCGTGCCACTGCTATAAGTGCATCCATGCGCTTGCGTTCAGCACGACGTGATATAGAGCGTAATACCTGCATGGTGCATGTCAACATGTAAAGAGGGTTGTTGATGATGCGTTTTAGGCCTGCGTTGAATACTGACTGCTGTGCGTTGTAAACTGAATATACGTTTTTCATAACTTAATTATTTTTTTTAGATGGGTTATACATCTTGTTTCTGGGTGCAAAGTTAATCGTATAGTGTGCACAAATAGTTCAATGGCGAAAAAACTTAGTTAATTAATGTTAGGATTTAAATAAAATTAATTAACGAACGCTTTATGACTGTGTTGCATTCTTGTTAGTTTAAGGTTGTAGTTTATGTGTGTTTAATGGCATGTTTGTAACATGTTGGAGGACAGCAGTTTCCATGTACATCAGTAAAAAGGCCCCAATTACCGTGTAATCTCTATCCTTTTACGATGTAATCACGCCCAAATTATAAAGTGATTAGGGCGTGATAGCGAACATTGTGTTTTACCTGAAACAAGTTGTCCTCTTCATAAAATATTTGGTTGCAGGTCTTTCTATGCAAAAATGGAATATGTTGGCGACAATGAATACAATGAGTGCTGACAGAAATATTTTAAGAATATTACTGTCACAGTCTATATATTCCATAAATAGTTTGACCCCTTGCCATATAATGACAAGTTGGGCAAGGAACAGACAAAATGAAATCTTGCTTAAATACTTAATGGTTTTTGAGTGTTGTAGTTTGCTGAACCTGTGGTATCCCATTGATATAAGTAGAGATATGTAACACGGTAATGCTATCCAATTATATAGCATATAGTCTTTAGGTATGCCAATGCGGCTTGCTATACCAACAAAACATATGTAACAAATAACGGTAAGAACGGATATGGATGGTCTTCTAAGAAATGAGATGAAACGGCGAACGGTCACGCCCAAATCGCAATTCGTTTTGGGCGTGATTGATTATTATCCATAAAAAAAGTGTGTGTTGGTATGGCTTGAAACAATATTGTAATATCTGTGTAATATATGGGTAACCAGATGATAGTAATTTTGCCGCAGAAAATTAAAAGTTATACAGATATGAACACATTTTTCTTAGGTATTGTTATTTTCCTTATCGTGCTTGCAGTGTTCGACCTTGTCGTGGGTGTGAGCAACGATGCGGTGAACTTCCTCAACTCGGCGATAGGAGCCAAGGTGGCGAAGTTCAGAACTATTGTTATCATTGCCTCGGTTGGTGTCTTTGCTGGTGCGGCACTGAGCAACGGTATGATGGATGTGGCGCGCCATGGTATCATGACGCCAATGTACTTCTCTTTCTATGACGTGATGTGCGTCTTCCTTGCCGTGATGGTGACAGATGTCATATTGCTCGACATCTTTAATACCCTCGGTATGCCTACGTCTACTACCGTCAGCATGGTCTTCGAACTGTTAGGCGGTAGTTTTGCCATTGCATTGCTGAAGATTATCGGTGGCGCGACGAATGCAGACGGTGTGCTGCTGACCTTGGGCGACTTGCTCAATACGGAGAAGGCGTTGAGCGTGATTATCGGTATATTCCTCAGCGTAGCCATAGCCTTTGTGCTCGGTACACTGGTGCAGTGGGTGGCACGACTGATATTCACCTTCACGTATCGTGTAAATGGTAAGACAACAGACGTTACGGGTAACATGGGTGGCATTATCAGCAGTTCGTTGAAGATAGGTATCTTTTCAGGCATCGCTGTGACGAGCATACTGTGGTTCTTGCTTATCAGTGGTCTGAAGAACTCTACGCTCATGACTCCTGAGATGAAGGAGGTGATAAACGCTAACACATGGTATATCATTGCTGGTGGCATAGTGTTGTTCTCAGTTATAATGACGCTGCTCAGCGCGTTCCGTGTGCCAGTGTTGAAGTTTGTAGTGCTGTTTGGCACCTTCGCCCTTGCTATGGCGTTCGCGGGTAATGACCTCGTAAACTTTGTGGGTGTGCCGCTGACAGGCCTGGAGGCATATAATGACTACGTAGCCAATGGTAATGGTACTTCAGACACCTTCATGATGGTAAGTCTCATGGACAGTGCTAAGACGCCTATGCTGTACTTGATAATGGCTGGCGTGGTGATGGTGCTCTCGCTGGTGTTCTCGAAGAAGGCACAGAAGGTGGTAAAAACCAGTGTGGACCTGAGTCGTCGCGACGAAGGCGACGAGATGTTCGGCTCTTCGGCAGTGGCTCGTACATTGGTGCGCAATACGACTAAGTTTGCCAGTGTGGTGGTAGAGGCAATACCTGTGCCAGTAAGACGCTGGATAGACTCACGTTTCAATCCCGATGCTGCCGTGCTGACGGATGGCGCAGCCTTTGACCATATCAGAGCGTCTGTAAACCTTGTGCTCGCCGGACTGTTGGTAGCCATCGGCACATCGCTGAAACTGCCACTCTCAACAACGTATGTTACCTTCATGGTGGCTATGGGAGCGTCATTGGCAGACAGAGCGTGGACAAGAGAGAGCGCAGTGTTCCGTATCACGGGTGTGATGTCAGTCATCGGTGGATGGTTTGTTACGGCAGGAGCAGCGTTTGTTATGTGTTATCTTATAACCAACCTCATGTTCTTCGGCAAGTTCATCGCTATGGCGTTGGCGGTGCTGGTAGCGATAGTATTACTTATACGCAGTAACCTTGCTTACTCAAAGAAGCAGAATGAGGAGAAGGAGGTAGATGCCGTGTTCCATCAACTCCTTGCTGAGACAGACGAGGATAAGCGTTGGGATCTTCTTCGCAAGCACGTCAGCATGTGTGGTGAGACCCATTTGAAGTTTGTTACAGATGCGTATGAGAATGTGACCGATGCCTTCTTCCGTGAGGAGTATCGCCGCATGAAGCGTGCTACGGGTGAGATAGAGGATGAACGTAAGAACCTGAAGAGGGAACGTAGACGTGACATCATAGGTCTGCGCCGTGTAAGTCCACTACTTGCATTAGAGAGAAACACATGGTATTTCCTCGTAAATAACTCTGTAGAGCAGATGCTTTACTGCTTGAAGCGTATCAACGACCCATGTCGTGACCACGTGGCGAACAACTTCTTGCCGATAGACGGTGACTACGTAACGTCGTTCCTTAACTATCGTAACGAGATAGTGAAACTCTACCGCCGTGCCAGTGAGTTCATGATGAATGGTAATGCTTCTATCGCAAGCACCTTGCGTACGGACGCTATGGCTCTGCAGTCATCGCTCTCACTGTACAGAAAGAATATCATGGACGACATACAGCGTGGACAATTGAACATTGAATCAATGACACTCTTCCTCCTCGTGGTACAGGAGTCGCAGGAGTTGCTCAGCGCGTTGCGCCACACGGTACGCGGCATGGCGAAGTTTAAGCAGTAAGACATACTTGAGATAAAGAAAATGGGATTGCAGCAAAATTGTTGCAATCCCATTTTCGTAATATGCCCGCCATACATTATAGTGTAATTCCTACTTGAAATAATCGCCAAAAGATTTGGCAAAATTAATTTTAAAACGTACCTTTGCACCTAACAAGTTCGAAAAAAAGTCATTTTTGGCACAAATCAGAAGTTAATAGTGTATTTTTATGAAAATAGAAAGAGACATCATCAAACAATTCAAGGAGTGGAAAAAGGCTGAAAGGCATAAGCCTATTCTCCTGAAAGGAGCCAGACAAATCGGCAAGACTTGGGCTATGGAGCAGTTCGGAAAGGACTGCTTTGAATATACAGCAAAGTTTGATTTCGATAAACAGCAAGAGTTGAAATCTGTTTTTGCCATATCCAAAGAGCCGGTACGAATCATCAAAGAACTCTCTCTATATAGCGAGGTTCCTCTCATTCCAGGCAAGACATTGCTGATATTCGACGAGATACAAGAATGCGAAGAGGCCCTCAACTCCTTGAAGTATTTCTGCGAGGACGCACCTGAGTGGCACATCATCGCGGCAGGCTCTCTGTTGGGGGTTGCCGTGAAGAGACGCAGAATGACGGTACCTGTAGGCAAGGTGCAAATGATGAGAATGTATCCAATCACCTTTAAAGAATTCTTGCGCTCATGCGACCCCTCCACTTACGAATACCTTGAGACGGTGGAGCAACCTCAAGATTTACCATTGATTATATTAGACAAATTGAAGTCTGAATATAAGAGATTTATGGTATGCGGCGGAATGCCAGAAGCGGTCGTCGCCATGTTGGAGAACCAAGGAATGCAACAAGTGGATGCCATCTTGCAAGGAATACTCGACTTATACGAACTGGATTTTGCTAAATATGCCGAACCACGTGAGATACCACGCATCCACGCCATTTGGCACTCCCTACCATCCC
Organism: uncultured Prevotella sp.; assembly: GCA_934272845.1. Classification (GTDB taxonomy): domain Bacteria; phylum Bacteroidota; class Bacteroidia; order Bacteroidales; family Bacteroidaceae; genus Prevotella. Next base: position 2,750 of record CAKQSF010000006.1, on the reverse strand, counting down.
AGTTGGCTAAGGAAAACCGCAAGTTCATCTATAAGGTTGTAAAGAAAGGAGCCAGAAGCAGAGACTACGAGGATGCCTTACTATGGTTGGAAGATGCAGGAATGGTATATCGCGTCAATTCTATTTCCAAGCCAGGGATGCCTTTGGCCGCCTATGAAGAACCAGACGCTTTTAAACTCTATGCCAGCGACTGTGGCCTGTTGCGCAAACTGGCCAATCTGCCAGGTACTGTAGTAACAGACCCCATAGCCAACTACACGGAGTTTAAAGGCGCTATGGCAGAGAATGCAGTATTGCAAAACTTGCTACCTCACTGTGAAAGCCTACCTTACTATTGGTCGTCAGAAGCCAAAGCGGAAGTTGAATTCGTAATCCAATGGGGAACAGAGATTATCCCTATTGAGGTAAAGGCAGAGAACTGTGTCAGCGGACGAAGCATCGTCGTTTACAACGACCGTTTCCATCCAAAACATCGCATCCGTTTCTCTTTCCTTAACTTGCGATACAATTGTGGTATGCTCGCTTGTCCTTCTCCTTTAGTGGAATGGATTTGGACGTGGTTGCCAACATTGTAACGCCTTTGAAGACAAAGCACCTAAAGAGAAAATATTAGCCCTCAACACATACGTAGTTGAGGGCTTTTTCTGTTATCGCCATACATCATTGTGTAATATTTCTTGTATGTCCTTTAGTATTACACAAAGATGTCACGATGAATACTTCTCATTGTCCTACCTTTGTCGCAAGAAGCGTTAAAAAGGAATGAAAATGCAGAGAAGGATTTTGTCGTTAGTCATATTTTTACTAACTTTGTTCCTGTTGCTTGGTATTGTTGACGGTTCAGCAGTCAAGGCTCAACACTGGACATACGAGGACGGTTCTAATTGGTTGCCCGATGTAGATGTAGGTAGTACGAATGAAAAATGTGAAACATGCGGTCACTTTTATGACCCAGAAGAAGGTCATGAGTGTTGGTATGAGTGTGAATATTGTCATTCCCGAGTGAGTGACTTGAATAAACACTATGAACGAAGTCTAGCGTGCGCTATTGCTGCGGGGTATAAGGAAGAAGATGATAGGGTTTGCTCAATATGTGGTCTACCTAAAAATGAATGTATGTGTTACCAACGCGAAGATTCAAACAACAGTTCTAATGGCAATTCTTATGGTGATAACGAAACGAATGTCGGAACGACTATTATTGGCAGTATACCCAAAGAAGCATCAAGAAACATTTCTGTTAAAGAACTAAAATATAAAAGAAATGTCAAATTGGTATCTGTACTTTCTCTTCCATTGTCTCTACCTGTGCAAACAAAGACAAATGAGTGTGTAGTACGTGCTATAGCACTTGCAGCAAAAATGCAAGGATATGATTACGATGTAGCGTATAACAAATGTACAGAACTGGCTATGAATGCAGGTTATAATTTAGTGTCAAATGGTATTCCTGCATGCCAAATATCAGAAACAATGCAAGGATATTGTGATATAAATATCTCGGCTTTTAATTTAGGCAATGTAGAACATTACGTAGATATAGGTGTTTCACCTATGCTTATCTCTACAGAATTGCATGCTGTGGTGGTGTTAGGTTATGATAATGACTATTATTATTGTGCGGCAGGCAATCCCAAAGGCCAGGTTACAATTTATCAAAAGAATGAATTGTCTTACGACAATATTTATACTATAAGTAAAATTAATACACCATACAAATGAAAAAAAAGTTCTTTTATCTTGTGGTACTATTACTTCTTGGTGCAGTCAATATTTTTGCTCAAGCAAAAATAAAAGTTTCAGAACTTGTAGGTACGACATGGGAGTGCGTAACTATATCAGGGGAAAAGTATGTTTATGAGTTTACTAAGGATTATATGGTATGGACTTATTGGAATAATGGAAATCCTAATGTTCATAAGTATAAATACTATCTGAGTTCTAATGTTCCTTCACATTATAAGAGACCAAAGGCATATAAACAAAACACCGGCTGTTATATTGTTATACAATCTCTTAAATGGGGCAAGGAACAGTTTGATTATTACCAGATAAAATTCTTCGATAAGAAAGAAGGAAAGATGGTTTTGGTTTCACCTCGAAGTGCGTATTGGATGCGTAATGAAAATGTTATAACGAAATACAAAAGAATAAAGAATTCGGATAAAATATATTCAAAAATTTAGGATTTTATGAAAAATCTTTTGATGTTAATTATAGTTTTTGTTTCTTGTAATATAGTGAAATCAGAGACATTGGCAACACTTCAACAGTTACAAGGAAAGTGGCAACGTACGGAAAAAATATATAAAGTAGATACAGAGACGTGGACTTTCCAAAAAACAAGTATTACTGTAGAAGATAAATATGTTTATGGTAATAAGGTAGATACCAGTAAATATGAGTTGTCCTATTATCTATCTAAAGGGATACCTAATGTTTACGATAGTTCCAAAGTAGGTAATATAGACACAGGAACACATATAATATATTATTCAAAACTTAGGAAAATGATTTTATATTATGAGATTGTCAGTATAAAAGGTGACATTCTTACAATAAGTCATTATGCTCCCCGTGCAGTGGGTAGAAATGCAGGCACGGTTACTATAACATTAAAGCGTATATCTCGTTAAAGAAAACTCGCCCTCAACACATACGTTGTTGAGGGCTTTTTTCTGTTATCGCCATACATCATTGTGTAATATTTTCTCTGTATTCTCTACAATTACACAAAGATGTCACGATGA
>CAKQSF010000005.1 GCA_934272845.1 uncultured Prevotella sp. | reverse complement strand
GATGTAATATTACTTTACCTCATTTGGTAGTATGCCGTACTCTTCCTTGAAGCATTTGCTGAAATATGACGGTGTAGAGAAGCCTACTTTGTATGCGATCTCTGCCACTGTGCCATTATGAGTTTCCAGCATTCTCAGAGTTTACCTTTTGGAGGCTCAGAGTTTACCTTTGGAGCCACAGAGTTTACCTTTTGGAGCCACAGAGTTTACCTTTGGAGGCCACAGAGTTTGCCTTCAGAACTTAGATGTAATATTACTTTACCTCATTTGGTAGTATGCCGTACTCTTCCTTGAAGCATTTGCTGAAATATGACGGTGTAGCGAAGCCTACTTTGTATGCGATTTCTGCCACTGTGCCATTATGAGTTTCCAGCATCTGGCGCGCCTTGGCAAGGCGTGCTTTTCTCAACAATTCTACGGGTGTTACTCCTGTCAGCGCCTTTGCCTTACGATAAAGTTGCACGCGGCTCATGCCCATGCGGTCGCCAATGTCCTCTACGCCGAAATCGCTGTCGGCAAGGTTAGCATTAATGATGTCACGCAGTCGCTGTATGAAGGCATCATCCTGCGAAGTATTCTTCTGTGTCTCCACTTTCGCAGGCTGTGCATTGCTCCAGCGCACCTTCTGTAGCGTACGATTACGCAGCAAACTGTCAGCCTGCGCCATCAGAACCTTTGATGAGAACGGTTTCTTTATGTAAGCATCAGCCCCGTTGGTCAGTCCCTCTGCCTGCTGGTCGTCAAGAGCGCGTGCCGTGAGCAATATTATCGGAATATGGCTTGTTACAGTGTTTTCCCTCAGTTGTCGACACATTTCTATGCCGTCCACATAAGGCATCATGACATCGCTGATGATAATATCTGGCACCTCCTTCAGTGCTACTGCCATACCGTCGCGTCCATCAGTAGCCTCTATAACGTTATACTGCTCCTTCATGATGGTCTTTACGTAGTTTCTTATCTCAGCGTTGTCGTCCACTACGAGCAATACGGGCTTATTCTCTGTTTTCTCTGCAGTCACGTTTTCCGTGTTACGTTTACCTGCAACGTCAGAGTTGGAGTATGGTTCCAGTGCCAGTCGCATGGCATAGTCCTTATCTTGCTTTTCATCAATTATCTCTATGTCATTATTATCTAATGCCTCTGGCTGTGTGGCAGGGAATGTAAAGAACAGTTCTACCCCCGTCTGTTCAAGACTCTGTGCCTTTACAGTGCCGTGGTGCAGGTCTGTTATGCCCTTAATGTTGGCAAGACTGATGGCAGTACCTCCCGTCATGCCTTTCTTATATTTAAAGCGCATGAAGAGTTCTTCTATATCTCTGTCCTCAAACGGTATACCTCCGTTCACACAATGTAATGTGAATGTGTCTCCATGCTTAGTTAGTTTAAATGAGAGCATGGTGCCAGCCATATTATATCTTATGGCTATTTGTAGGAGGTTGAGGTAGAGTTTACCTATTTTGTCGTAGTCTGCCACAATTAACTCGCCCTCCGCTTCCTGCGTATCGAGTTTTATTGAAATATACTTCTTGCGCAGAATGTCATCAACCATTTCCGTCCAGTGTGTCAATGCTTCAGCAAAGTTAAAGCGTGAGAGCCTTAGTCGTGCCTTGCCATCATCGATGTTACGGAAGTCGAGGATGTCGTTTACAAGATTCATGAGTGATGTAACGCTTCTGCTCAGTGTCTCTGCCAGTAGTCGGTTTTGGCCCTTGATGTCTTTACTGTCGAGCAGTCGTTCCACAGGGTCAGCCATAAGAGTTAGCGGTGTGCGCAGTTCATGGCTCACGTGGGTGTAGAACGACAGTTGTGCATCGGTCAGTTGCTCCACCTCGTGGGTCAGTTTTATTTGTTTATCGTAACTTTCCTTCAGTTTTTTGCTATATTTCGCCTTGGCGGTATAGGCATAATAGGCATATCCGCACGCAGCACTGAGCAGCAAGGCAATGAGTGCTACCACCAAGAGGTATACGCGTTGGTCATCAAGCAGGTGCAGGGTCTTTATCTCCCTTGATTGCAAGTTGTGAAGATACTCCATTTGGTTGTCCACCTCAAGGTTCTGCATGTAGAGCAGGTTAGCGTTCTCACGTGTAACGATGAGTGACGACATATATTGCTCGCGCTTGTATTCCTTACCCTTAAGTATCTTCATAGCGAGTTCTATGAGTTTATCGCCAAAGGTAGGGTTGATATAAGTAGCGTCAAGAATGGAGTCACACACCATCTTTATGCCTCCCTCTTCCCCTGGCAGACCGTCTATGCCACAGAAAATAATGTGCTTATTCTTAAGCACGCCAGCATCTTTCAAGGCGTTTCGTGCACCGAAAGCCATAAGATCGTTGGCTCCGAACACAGCGTCGGCGGTAGACATCGTTGCGATTTTCTCTTTTGTCTGTGTGTATGCAACCTCCGTTGTCCAGTTGCCGTCAAGAGTTTCTACTATCTTTATGCCAGGGTATTTGCTCATAGCATCACAGAATCCCTTGTGTCTGTCTATTGTAGGCGTAGATCCTTTTAGTCCATTAATCTCCGCCACACGACCTTTGCCGTCAAGTCTATGCGCTATATAAAGTCCCATTTGATAGCCCATGGTGTAATTGTCAGGGCCAATGAAGGCAGTAAACTTCTTAGAGTTGACCTTCTTGTCGAACACAATGACGGGCACACCATGCTCGTAGGCGCGGTCAATAGCGTTTTGAACATCCGTCACAGCATCAGGACACACGATGAGTAGGTTTACGCCAAGGCTGACAAGGCTGTCTATCTGCCTTGACTGCGTCTCTTTATTGTTGTTTGAATTGGCAAAACACAACTCCACCTCTCCTTCAGAGAAGGCTGTCATCTTCATCTCGTTGTTCTGCTTATTGCGCCACACATCATTGGCGTTTTGTGATACACCTATTTTGTATTGCTTTGTATCGTCAGAGCATGAGACAAATATAATAGCCAACAGCATTATGATGTATACTGTAAGTCTTTGCATTTTTATGTTTAGTTTAGTTTTAGTTCCCTTTTATATGCTTTATCGTTTCCATGGCATGGTAATGGGGTGTCAGTCTCCATGCGGCTGGCTTTATTCGTTTTTATTTTTACATCGTAAAGGAATGTGATTTGCAAAGTTACGAAAAATATGGCAAATAATAAAATAATAGATATTGGTTTTCGCTATAAAAAGAGAAAAAAGGTAATAAAAAAAGGAAAATTCATAATTCTCAATGTTTTTTGAACGAATTATGAATCTTCCTTTGTTTAGTTATATTAGCCCTTTGGCTTAAGGGTGGTTCTATAAATGACCTTTGTCATTACGTCAGTTAGGTTTTACATAGCGGTGGTAATTTATAGAACCACCCTTAATTATTAACTAGTATTTTTGCCACAGGGACGTTCTTGCAAAGTCAAGCGGCAGAGCCGAGCGGTGCCCTGGGCTATGTAGTTACTGGCGTGTGAAGGTGTATTGTCCGCCAGCCGTTGTCTCTATGTCATACTCATAAACCTTATATAACATAGGCAGTTGTGCGTTAATCTTTTCGCTGATGACTGGTTTTTTGATGTCGGCAATGGTATAGAACGTGTTGTTGTTCTCTCCCTTTGCAGGTTTCAGTCCCTCTCCCTTCAGCGGAACGTATGAACGCAGGCGCAGATTGCCGCCAAGACGTGATGTGATGGTGACGCAACTTAGTTGTTGTCCTTCCCATGTCAGTTCGTCGATGACGAAGCCTCCGCGTGCCACCAGTCCGCTTACTTCGCCTTTTTGCCATGCGTCGGGTAGGGCAGGGAGCAGGTGTAGCGCACCGTCATGGCTCTGCATCAGCATCTCCGCAATGCCTGCAGTGACGCCAAAGTTACCGTCTATCTGGAATGGTGGGTGCGCATCGAAGAGGTTAGGGAATGTTCTTCCGTCGGGATGTTCCTTCTCCTGCCCCTCGTTAGGAAGGAGATGGAGCATATTTGATATAATCTTATATGCGTGATTGCCATCGAGCATACGTGCCCAGAAGCAGGTCTTCCAGCCTAAACTCCAACCTGTAGCCATGTCTCCACGCTGCAAGAGCGTGTTACGTGCTGCCTGGAAGAGTTCTGGGTTGCGGTAAGGCGAAACCTGATTACTTGGGAACAGTCCGTAGAGTTGTGAGATGTGGCGGTGCTGGTCCTTAGGGTCGTCGGCGTCTTGCAGCCATTCCTGCAACTGGTTGTACTGTCCTACGTGCATTGGCGGCAACTGTGCTATGGCTACTCTGAGGCTGTCGGCAAACGCCTTGTTGCTTGGTTCCACTACGTTCAGGGCTGAGAGAGCCTGTGTCAGTGCGTCGAAGATAATCTGGTTGTCCATGGTGCAGCCAGCGGTGACGGGAGTTCCCGTGCCCTTCGGTCCATGTTCTGGTGACACTGACGGTACAGCCACGAGCCAACCGTTGCGTGGGTCCTTCTGCATATAGTCGAGATAGAAACGAGCCGCACCTGCCAGTACGGGGTAGTATGACTTCAAGAACGCCTTGTTGCCACTGTACAGGTAGTGCTGCCAGATGTGTGTTGAGAGCCATGCGCCACCGTTAGGGAACATTCCCCATGGTGCACCGTCTACGGGTCCGGCAATGCGCCAGAGGTCAGTGTTGTGGTGTGCCACCCAGCCATTGCAGTCATACATCTGCTTTGCCGTCACGCTACCAGTCTTGGAGAGGTCGCGCACCATGCTGAAGAGTGGTTCGGCGGTCTCTGAGAGGTTGCAGACGTCAGCGGGCCAGTAGTTCATCTCGGTGTTGATGTTGATGGTATACTTAGAGTCCCACGGTGCTTTCTTCTTGGCGTTCCACACTCCTTGCAGGTTGGCAGGCTGTCCGCCAGGCTGCGATGAAGAGATGAGGAGGTAGCGACCATACTGGAACATGAGTGCCACGAGCGACTGGTCGTTGCCGTCTTTGGCGAAACGCTCCACGCGTTTGTCGGTCTCTAACTTGGCGTTCTTGCCTTCGGGCAGCGACAGTCTTACGCGGTCAAACTGCTCCTTGTATGCCGCTGTATGAGCAGCGAGGAGGTCGCTGTACTGTTTCTTGGCTACTGCCTTGAGGTACCCCTGTGCTTTCTTGAGGGCATTGCCGCTGATGTCGTTGTAGTTCACGAAGTTAGTGGCGCAACTAACGTATATCGTTGCCGTGGTAGCACTGGTCACGTTCACCGTGTTACCCTTGCCAACAGTTTTTCCGTCGGCCTTAACCTGCATGATGCACTGTGCCGTCAGTCCGCCCTTTATGCCCTCCTGCTCGTCGTTCTTAACTGTTGCGGTGAGGGTGCCTCCCTTGGCGGTGGCGGTATATTCCATCTCGCTGCCGTAGCCGAGGGTCATGCTTAGTGCACCAGGCTGGCTTGCCTCTATGCGCATCACTATGATACCGTCGGTCATAGAGGCGAAGGTGGTGCGGGTGTATGTCACGTCGCCCACCTTATAGCGCGTCGTCGCTGTAGCGTTGGCGAGGTTGAGGTCACGGTAATAGTCTGTAGCAGCACTGTGACCAGGGAATGTCACCTTCATGCTTCCCACGTTGAGGAAGCGCATACCGTGAGGTCCTGGTATGAATTCCTTGTTTATGATGGCTGCCGCTTGCTTCTCCTTGCCACTGAAGATGAGTTGTCTAACCTCGGCAAGATGTTGCAGCGAGGTCTTTGAGTTGTTGTTATACGGGCTTCCTGACCAGAAAGTCTCTTCGTTAATCTGTAGTTCTTCCGTCTCAGTACCTCCGAAGTCCATGGCTCCGAGGTGTGAGTTGCCTATGGGCAATGCCTCCAGCCACCACTTGGCAGGACTGCTATACCACAGTTTTTGTGCCGTTGCGGTGAGGGAGATGAAGAGGAAAGCGGTAATGGTAAGTAATATTTTTTTCATATAATATAAAAGATTCACAACCAGAACACCAACAACCCCAACAACCCCAATAACCCCTCTCCCTGCCCTCCCCACCAAGGGGAGGGAGAGTATGTCTTATCTGCTTACAATATCAGCGGACAGCACCGTTCTTCCTTGCTTACTATATCAGCGAACAACGCCTTTCTTTCCCTCCCCTTTGAGGGAGGGCAGGGAGAGGGGACAGGGGTCTAGGGTCTAGGGGTTGGTTGTTTTTTAAAGATTTACAAACTTATTTCATACATCACGAATGAGTAAGGCAGCACGTCTACCGTCATCTTCTTGCTCATCTTAGCGTATTCTACGATAGGAACAACCTGCTGCTTGTCAAAGTTGTTCTCGCTCTCAGGTAGACCAGTGACGGTTGTCTTCACCGCCATAGCCTTCATGCCTTTGAAGCGTGAGAGGTCGAGGTCTATCTTCTTGACGTCGGCAGAAGCGTTACATACCTTAACGTAGAGTTTGCGTGTCTTAGTGTTGAGCACCACTGACTGCTCCTGCAGGTTAGTCTGCTCGCCCTGGAACTTCACGCAGTCGCCGTAATAGTAGTTGCCTGATGACTTACCAAACATCTGCTGCACGTAGTAACTACAGGTAAGGTAAGGACGCTCGTTGTCAAAGTATATCAGGTCAGGGTTCCAGTTGGTAGCGTTCTTGCGTGCGAAGAGTGGGGCATAACTGGTCATTGTTACAACGTCAGCGTTGCGCTCCACGTGCAACAGGTATAGAGCCTCTGCCAGTGCGTCACGCAGTTTCTTGTCCTTTGATGCATATTCGCCAAGATACACCTTCGTTTTGCGGTCGCGAGGATATTTGTCGTACTGGCGGCTTGTCTCGAAGTAGGTGTAAGGCTCGTAGTAGTGCTCGTCGATGATAGGCATACCGATTTCGTCAGCCAGTTTCCAGCCGTTATCGTAGTCGGGGTTGCCAGGGTGAGAACCAGGGCCAGCGGTGCCTACGATGACAATCTCGGGGTGTGCCTTGTGCACCTTTTCATACATATACTTAAATCTCTCAGCGAACTCAGGAGATATTTTCTCCTCGTTGCCTATGCCGAGATACTTCAGGTTGAAAGGCTTGGGGTGGCCAGCCTCAGCGCGCACCTTGCCCCACTTTGTGGTGACATCGCCGTTAGCCCACTCTATGAGGTCGAGGGCATCTTGCACCCATTCGTCCATCTCGCTCATCGGAACGACATCCTGTGCCTGCTTAGGCCACATGCCCCAACCACCGTTAGTGCCCTGACAACTTACGCCGCAAGGCAGTATAGGCAACGGTTGCATATTCATGTCTTCGCACATCTGGAAGTACTCATAGTAGCCTAAGCCCACTGACTGGTGGTAGCCCCATGTGTTCTTCAGTTGTCGGCGCTGTTCCTTCGGACCGAGAGTGGTCTTCCAGCGGTATGTGTTCCAGAAACCGTCACCGCCACCGTGTACAACGCATCCTCCAGGGAAGCGCAGGAACTTAGGGTGGAGTGCCTCGAGAGCCTCTGCGAGGTCACGACGCAGACCGTGACCCTTGTAGGTGTCTTGTGGCATGAGCGAGAAGGCGTCAACGTCCATCACACCGTTGTCGAGCACGAGAATCTGCAGTGCAGCGTTCTTACAGTCAGCGTTAGCCTGCAGTGTGCAGTCATATTTAGTCCATTTGTCAGCGTTTATGGTAAAGGTGTTTTCGGCAAGGACCTTCTTCTCCTTACCAGGAACAACGAGCACCACGCGCACCTTCTTAGCCGTCTTGTCTACGTTACGAGCAAAGAAAGAGAAGTCGTACTTGCCGTCTTTCTTCACCGTTATGCCGTCGAAGCCGTTGTTCTCTAGGCCAAAGCCCTTCCAGCCGTCATAGTCGTCAAACTCCCTTGTGCGCTCCACGTGAAGGCGCATATAGTTTTTGTTATTCTCGTTCAGAGGGTCAGCCTGCAGCGACTCTATCATGCCGAGGGAGTGTCCAGGGCGTATCACGCGCCATGCGGTACTAGGTCCCCATCCGTCGCGCTCAGAAACGTTAAACTCGAAAGCGCCGTTCTGCAGCAGTTCAGCATACAGTCCACCGTCTGCGGAAGAACTGATGTCCTCGAAGAAGATACCTATAAGTTCGTCACTGATTTGCTTGCCACCCTGCGGTGCGGTCATGCTCTTCTGGGCGTTCATGCTGAGTGCCGACGCCATCATGAGCATTGCCAATGAGGTCTTGCGTAGATTCATTTTCAATTGTTTGGTTAATAATTAATCTGTTTGTCCCTAACGTTGTTGGTTTAGGTTTTATCTTCTGTTATGCAAAGTTACGAAAAAAAATGCGAATACGTTAATATAATAATGTTAAGTTATGTTGAAAAATAACTTAACGCTTTTTCTCTGAAACATTTTCCCTATGCAACTATTCAGTTCACCACAGTGGCCTTCCCCTGAGCAAAACGGGAAATAACATTTCCATCTCTGCGCTACAGATTCGCCTGAAAGTAGAACACTAGACAGACTCAATCGCAAACTCTCTGTAACGCAGGGATGATACATGTTATATAGAAGCGGTAATTTAAGGGTGATTATGTGTAAAGCATAGACAGAATTAGCCTGGAAGGCTATACTATGAGTAACCGTGGGCGAAGCCTACGGATATAATGGTGTGTTGGGACATCTGCCTGGAGGGCAGTACATAATCTGCAGCGTACTGCCTTCCAGGCAGCAAACAATGTTTGTATCTAAAATCCGCAGGCTGCGCCCACGGTTACTAAAAGTATTGGCTTCTTGCTAAGGCAAGCGGCAAAGCCGAGTTCAGCCAAAGAAAGACTAACATTGCTTCAAAGTGTTGGCTTCTTGCTAAGGCAAGCGGCAAAGCCGAGTTCAGCCAAAGAAAGTTTAACTGTGACATAGTGAGAAAGCGCGCACGTAAATGAAGACTTTGGTTGGCGCAAATAACACTAGACAGACTCAATCGCAAACTCTCTGTAACGCAGGGATGATACATGTTATATAGAAGTATGGTGTTCATCTTCATGTCTGTAGGCTTCGCCCACGGTTACTAACAAATATAATTTCAGAAATAAAAATGTTTACTTACTAATATATAAAAATAATTTTGAATACTTACTTACAATATTCCCTTTATGCTTTCGCTTGATTCTCAGTATGTTGCAATCATGCCCTGATTACATGGTAATGACTATGCTTTTACAGTGTGATTTGTACCTGATTACGATGTAAAAGGATAATGATTGCAAAAAACGTTGTGCATACAAGAATTTTTATTACCTTTGCAATGACAAAAAATCGGTTTAATATGAAAAATACCTTACTATTGTTTCTCTCCATGATATGCTCAACGGCAATGGCGCAAACAACTGGCAATGCACAGCAAACACAGACAAGTCAAGAGAAGCCTAAGACATTCTTAGTTGTGGAAGAAATGCCCCAATATCCAGGAGGGATTCAAAGTCTGTTGCAGTTTCTGAGCGATAATGTTCACTACCCTGTTGAGGCAGAGGAACAGGGTATCTCTGGCAGGGTGTTATGCCTCTTCATAGTTAACGAAGACGGTACAGTGAGTGATGCAAAGATAAAACAATCCGTACACCCTTTGCTTGACCAGGAGGCACTGCGAGTGGTAAATATGCTTAATGGCTGGATTCCTGCCAAGGCAAATGGGCATGCCGTTAAATGTGCTTTCACGCTACCCATAACATTCAGACTGCCATCAAAGGATGAAAAGACAACTGATGCGTCATCTGCATATCAGCCAGAAAAAAAAGCAGTAGGATATATGTACAAACCTGACAAGGGCCCCATAGAACCACCTGCTAAAAATGTTGATGTCTTCGCCGTGTTTCCTGGCGGTAAGGAAGCATTGCTTAATTATCTCAGCGAGAACATAAAATATCCTCGTGGTGCTGAGGTCTATGGCATTAGCGGTAGGGTGGTGTGCTCGTTTGTCGTGGAGAAGAACGGTTCTATCACCGATGTGAAAGTGGCTAAATCCGTACACCCAGCACTTGACAAGGAGGCGGTGCGTGTAATCTCCACCATGCCGAGATGGGCGCCAGCCATGAAGAACGGACAGCCCGTGAGAATACGTTACACACTCCCCGTGACTTTCAGTCTACAGGAAAAATCACGAAACCGCTAAACCACCAAACCACTAAACCACCAAACCACTAAACCACTAAACCACTAAACCACTAAACAACAATGAAGATAGTTTACTTTCATGGATTCGGCTCATCAGGAGCCAGCGGCACCGTAGAGTTGCTGCGCAAACTTTTACCAGATGCCGAGGTAATAGCCCCTGACATTCCCGTTGACCCACAAGAGGCACTGCCTTACCTGCGCGACCTATGCCAGCAGGAGCAGCCCGACCTCGTCATCGGCACCAGCATGGGGGGCATGTATGCCCACCAGATGCATGGCTTCAAGCGCATATGCGTTAACCCCGCTGTCAACATGTCGACAATGAGCGGTGTGTTGAAGACAGGCGAGCACAAGTTCTTTAATGGGCGCAAAGACCATCAGAAGACGTTTAAGATAACGCGCGACATCATTCAGCACCACAACCAGGTAGAGCGACAGCAGTTTAAGAACCTTACCAAGGAGGATAAGGAGGATGTCTACGGGCTCTTCGGCATAAACGACCCCGTATGCCATACCTATGACCTCTTCCATAAACATTACCCTAACTGCACACGCTTTGAGGGCGAGCACCGCCTAAACGAGAAAGTGCTGAAGAAGGTCGTGATGCCATTGGTGGAGAAGTTAATGCATAATTCATAATGCATAATTCATAATTAGGCTAACGCCGTTGACCAACAATGTCTTACAATGAATATTATTCATTATGAATTATGAATTGTGAATTATGAATTATAGACGACTTCTCATAACCCTGCTGCTGCCCCTCTGCATTGTACTGACGTGCTGTGCAAAGGGGCGCAGTGAGTTATTGCAGAGCGTCTTCGCCCTTACCGATAGCATCAGCGAGAAACTGTGGTACTACAGCGGTACGTATTATTATCGTGGTGCGGTAAGGCTTAATCGCAAAAACCTCGTGATACTCTCAAATCCTAATCGCCGATTCTACATGAAGGACGGCAAGGACATACTGACCGAGGACATGGGCGACATGGAGTTTTATAGCCCTAACACGCTGATACGCAAACTGCGCCACACGTATGGCTCTGTACCAGGTTACGACGTGTCGCACGGCTACATCATGAACTTCTTTAACGTCACCCTAAACGGTGCCTATCTACTCGGCGACCACCTGCTATCACCACTCCACCGCAAGAACCTCATATACTACCGTTATTCATGCGACTCGGTAAAGGGCAACAAGGTGTTCTTTTCCTTTAGACGTAAGCGACGTAACATGCAACTGGTCAACGGTTCATTCGTCTACGACCTGCATGATAACTACATAGCAAGCATCACCTTCAGCGGAAGATATAACTTCATCTCCTTTCGTGAACACGTGGTAATGGGCAGCGTGGGCGATAGCCGCTACTGGCCAGAGCGTATCAGCATGGACTATGACTACTGGTACTATGGCAACACCTTCACCGGCAAGACTGTTTATACGCATGACTACAGCGTGGTGCGTCACAAATTCTTCAGACCTAAGAGCATAAAAGACAAGTATGACCTCACGCCACAATACATGCTTGCGCTCGACACTACGCAAGCAAAGTATGACTCCTCATACATCGCTCGTCACCGTCCACTGCCGCTGACCCCTCGTGATAAGGCCTTCTACGATGAGAGAGATGGAAAAAATATTAGTGCTATACAGGGAGATTCCGCACTAACAACGCACCGCGGCACACCGCGATGGATAAAACAACTGGGCAGCGTGGGAGAGTTCTTCTTCAACGACTACGACCTGATGAGAAATAGTTACAGCAGTCTGCGCGTCCTCTCACCGTCAGTGGGATACACAGGTTATCGTGGCTTTACGTATCGACAGGACTTGGAATACACTCGCTACATGTCAAACGGCAGACGATGGAGCATAGTGCCAAGGGTGGCATACTCATTCAAACGCAGCGAACTGACAGGACGACTGCGCAGCGAACTCATGCTGCTACCAAGGCAAAACGGCATGATTGCCTTCGAGGCGGGAATGCAGAGTATTAATGCCAACAACGAAACGCTGCTCTATAATAATAAGGATAGCGAGGGCAACGAAACCATTGGGACACTCGACTTTACAGACTTCTATACGCATCTCGATGCCAGCCGCGAGATTATCAATGGCATGGACCTATCCGTAGGCATCGTTATGCACCACCGCCGACCTAAGGCTTATGCCAAGGAACATAGCGCAGAACTGCAACTGCGTGACCGCTACCGCGACTTCTCACCAAGAATAACACTGACATACACACCAGGACAGTACTACTACCGCATAGGACAACGAAAGGTGAGAACAGAAAGCCTGTGGCCTACATTCGTGCTAAACTACGAACGGGGCATCAATGGTTTCTTAGGAAGCACTAATTCTTATGAGCGATGGGAGTGTATGGCTACGGGAGGTGCGCAGTTGACACCAGTACACCGATTGATATGGAAGACGGGAGGAGGCATGTTCACCAACAGAAAGCATGCCGACTTTGTGCAGTACGAGTTCTTCAACAACGGCATCACTGCCTACAACTGGGACGATGACCGCAGTGGTGTATTCCAACTGCTCGACCAAAAATACTATAACAACAGTTACCACTACCTACGCGGACATGCTGTAATAGAAAGTCCCATGCTGCTACTTGGCAATATCAGCACACGTGTGATACGTGCAGAACGACTATACGTAAATGCACTCATGACCGAAGGTCTCGCACCATACCTCGAATTCGGTTACGGACTAAGCAACGAACTGCTCGACATCAGTTTCTTCGCATCATATATAAAAGGTGAACCACTAAAGACAGGACTAAAGTTTAACCTGCATATCTTCGATTAATTAATAATTATCTTAGCAGCCAACCATTGTAAGTTAATTCATAGTGCATAATTGTCCTAGCGCTTAACCCCTGTTAGTTACTGGGCGTTAGCCTAATTATGAATTATGAATTGAAGTAACTATTCAGCGATAGTCACGTTAACCAAAGCCTTCATTTACGTGCGCGCTTTCTCACTATGTCACAGTTAAACTTTCTTTGGCTGGACTCGGCTTTGCCGCTTGCCTTAGCAAGAAGCCCATATTTTGAAGCAACGTTAGCAATTCTTTGGCTGGAAGCCAATACTATGAGTAACCGTGGGCACCGCCCACGGATTTTAGATACTCTCCCTATTCTCAGCCTGGAAGGCTGTACATTATCGGTAGTGTACAGCCTTCCAGGCTGGTATTTTCCTTCCTATGCCAAGTCCGTAGGCTTCGCCCACGGTTACTCATAGTATAGCCTTCCAGGCTAATTTTATCCATTGCACATAGTTACCATTACTATATTTTGCACGTAGTCACCATTTAATTATCACTGAATAATTACGAATTGAAGTAAAACCGTTAAATAGTGTAAAAACTCTTGGTTTTTCCATACTATTTCAGTACCTTTGCATCGCTTTACGGCTGCCGCAATGGTGGAATTGGTAGACACGAGGGACTTAAAATCCCTTGACCCGAAACGGTCGTGCGGGTTCGAGTCCCGCTCGCGGCACTTTAAGAAACATAAATTAATGCTGATGAAACATCTCATTAGACACAGAATAGTCATGGCAACAGCACTTGCCGTGGCTATTCTTGCTTTTATACTGTCTGCATGCTCATCCAACGGCAAAGGATTTAAAATTGACGCCAGGTTCCTAAACATGAACCAGGCTAACTTCTATGTCTACTCACCTGATGGCGTTATCAGTGGCATAGACACCATCAACGTGGCGGGAGGTCGCTTTGTATACGAAAAAGATATTGCTCACGAGGGCACGGTGGTGATAGTATTCCCTAACTTCGCCGTCATGCCAGTATTCGTAAAACCTGGAGCAAGCATATCCATAGAGGCGAACGCCGCACACCTGAAAGATATGGACATTAAGGGCACGGACGACAACAAACAGTTCACCGAATGGCGAAAAAACTGTGATAAACTGTCACCGCCAGAGATGAAAAAGCATGCAGAACTGTTCGTGAAGGATAACCCTAAGTCGATAGTCTCCTTGTGGCTCATACGTCAGTACTTCATGCTCACGGACAAACCCGACATGAAGAAGGCGCAGGCAATGCTCAAGACCATGTATAACGCCATGAGTGCTGACGAGCGCGCCACAGGCACAGGACTGATACTATCAAGAATGTACCACGACGTAGATAAACTGAAATGCCTGAATATAGGTGACCCCATGCCGCGCTTTACCGCTAAGGATATTGACGGCAAACCCGTAACAAACGGGGCTTTACTCAAAGGAATCACCGTAGTATGCGTCTGGACCACATGGAGTTACGAGAGTTGTAGCGTGTTGCGACAACTGGCTACAAACAAACAATATGCCGTAGACTCTGCACGCATAGACCACGTGCTGACCATCTGTCTTGATGCAGACCCTAAGCAGTGCCGACAGTCGCTCAAAGGCAACGACGCTGAGTCGCTAACAACGGTATGCGACGGCATGATGTGGGACTCACCAATAGTGAAAGACCTCGGCATCACTACCGTGCCATATAACCTGAAAATAAAAAACGGAAAAATAATAGGTCGCAATATGCCTGTGCAGGACCTTATTAAAATTAAGAATTAAAAATTATGATTAACTTGTATAGTTATTATTCCTAAACAGAAACACGTTGGTGGAATTGTTATTATGTCATAAAACATAAAGGTATGATATCCCAACTAACAGCAAAAGAAATCATAGCGAATAACAGTAATCATAATTATTAATTATTAATTTCCCCCCATGCTCTCTCTCAACGACATATCCATAGGTTACCGCACCAAGACCGTAGCGCAACACCTCTCAGCACATCTTGAGAGGGGAGCATTCACGTGCCTCATAGGTAGTAACGGCACCGGAAAGTCAACGCTGCTGCGTACCGTGGCAACATTCCAACCACCGCTCTGTGGTAGCATTACCATAAATATGCCACAACCAACAGACATTGCCAAACTATCACCACTGCAGAGAGCAAAAAATATAGGCGTGGTGCTGACAGAACGTACAGCACCAGGCAATATGACAGTAAGAGACATGGTTGCCATGGGACGATCACCATACACGGGCTTCTGGGGAAGACTGTCAAACGACGACAACGCCATCATTGACAAAGCGTTAGAAATGACAGACATTAAGCACCTTGCACAAAACTCTATGACTGCACTCAGCGATGGCGAACGCCAAAAGGTAATGATTGCCAAAGCCTTGGCACAGCAGACACCGCTGATAATACTCGATGAGCCTACAGCCTTCCTTGACTACCCATCAAAGATTGCTACAATGCGCACACTGCAGCGCCTGTGTCATGAGGAAGGAAAAACAATACTGCTATCCACACACGATCTAGACGCAGCAATGAAAATAACCGACAACGTATGGCTCATGAACAATGGAGCACTTACAACAGGTACACCCCAAACACTAAAGACGAAAATCACAGAGTTTATGAGAATTAATTATTAATTATTCTTTATCATGACAGATTATCGACATCATGTCCTTATGAACAGTACATGGTAATCATAATTTTTAATTATTAATTCTTAATTATTAATTAAAACAACGCTTATCTCCTCCTTTTTTCGTACTTTTGCATAAAAAACAAGAAAGACTTATGCGCACAATGCCGCCAATCACAAAGAACCTGCTTATTATCAACACTATATGCTACCTTGCATATTATGTCTTGCAAAGCAGGGGGATAGACCTTAATAGCGTCTTCGGCTTACATTACATGCAGGCCTCACACTTCCAGATATACCAGTTGCTGACATACATGTTCATGCACGCGTCGTTCATGCATCTTTTCTTCAACATGTTCGCGCTGTGGATGTTCGGTAGTGTCATCGAACGCACTTTCGGCGAGAAACGCTTCCTTATATATTACCTCGTCTGCGGACTAGGTGCCGCGCTCTGCCAAGAGTTGTCACAGGGCGTGCTGGTCTACTCACTGATAGCCCAACAGGGTGGAACGCTATCTGACCTCGTGCACCTCTCTGCGCTCGACAAAACTGCCCTCAACGGTATGACTACCGTAGGTGCATCAGGTTCTATCTATGGTGTGCTCTTGGCGTTCGGCATGACGTACCCTGAACAGCGCATGTTCCTATTCCCACTGCCTATACCTATAAAGGCTAAATGGTTTGTATGTGGTTATGCTGCCCTCGAACTCTTCATGGCTATGGGCCAGAGAGGAGACGGAGTGGCACACGTGGCACACCTCGGAGGAATGCTCTTCGGTTATCTGTTGATAAAGATGTGGAGAAAGAGCAGTTCTTCGTTCAATGGATGGGACGGATACGAGGTGAAGGATAAGTCGCAAACCATACTCGGAAAGATAAGGAAGTGGCTACACCTTGACAAGGAAAATAATGATGACCTTAACTATGGGCATCATAATACCACCTCAAACCACCAGACGGACTGGGACTATAACGCACGTGAAAAAAAGAAAGAGGACGAGATAGACCGCATTCTCGATAAAATACGACGCTCAGGATATCAGTCACTGACCGACGAAGAGAAAAAGAAACTGTTTGACAAGAAGTGAAAAAAATCTTTATCGTAATACATACAGTCATAGCCCTTGGCATGCTTGCCACGGGCTATGCTTACATTTTGAACCCTGTAAAGTTTGGCATCATAGCACTGGCGGGATATGCCTTCCCCTTTTTCCTGCTACTGACGTTAGGTTCCATGGTCCTTGCCGTCTTTACACGTAAACGCCACCTCGTTATACCATTTCTAGCCCTTGTACTGGCATACCACCCCGTGACACTTTACTGCCCATTCCACACAGAGCAGAGCGTCCCTGAGGATGCGCTGACCATTGTGTCATATAACACTCATTACTGGGGAACGAGTGATGCTCTGCCAGAAGAGAATGATAAGGGAATGGCGGTAATACAATATCTGGCGGATAGCGATGCCGATATAATCTGCCTACAGGAAAGTTCCATCAACGGTGTACCAGCAGAGAACGTGGACAGCATACTCAAAAAGAAATACAAATACTTTGCCTCTAACAGTGATACTGCGCATGCCCAACTGACTATCTTCAGTCGTTTCCCTATAACGAAGACGGAGTATCTGGCACATAGCAATAATGGTAACGGAAGTACGGCCTACTGGCTCAATGTCAATGGTCGCAGTCTCATTGTTATCAATAACCACCTGCAGAGCACAGGACTGTCCATAGAACAGCGACAAGAGTTCTCTGAAATGGTGCATGGTAAGAACGACAAGAAGATAAAACAGGTATCAAAGAGCACTTTCAAACAGTTGCTCGCATCATCGCGCCAGCGTGTGCCACAGGTTGAGGCGGTCGCTACGTTCATACGACGTCACCATCATGGAGACACTGGCACGCCGATAATTGTGTGTGGTGATTTTAACGATATACCGCAGTCATACACCCACTATGCCATAGCGCATAACCTTACCGACTGTTATCAAGCAACCGCCAACGGACCAGGCTATTCCTTCTCGCGTTACGCCATGCGAGTACGTATTGATAACGCGCTATGTACCAGTGATATCAAACCGTACAATTTCTTTGTAGACCAATCAATAACGGCATCTGACCATTACCCCATACGTGGACAGTTTACGTTTTAACACCATTACATCAAATAGAGAATTACATAAGTAAGTATTTAAAATCACTCTTTATAAATGAGTAAGTGTCTCTTAGTGTATTACCATTAAGATATTCTCGTAGTAATTATGATGTTATGAATAAAGAAGAAGCGTAACAGTAGGGCTTTACACCTTGCTGTTACGCTTCTTTCGAGTATTATTTGATATCTTATTTCTTTCTTATCAACACTGTCCAGTGGCCTATTTAATATCTTATTTCTTTCTTATCAACACTGTCCAGTGGCCTATTTAACATTTTATTTCTTTCTTATCAATACAGTCCAGTGGCCTATTTGATATTTTATTTCTTTCTTATCAACACAGTCCAGTGGCCTATTTGATATTTTATTTCTTTCTTATCAATACTGTCCAGTGGCCTATTTGATATCTTATTTCTTCCTTATCAATACTGTCCAGTGGCCTATTTAATATTTTATTTCTTTCTTATCAACACTGTCCAGTGGCCTTCTGGTTCTTGCTTTTGTGATATCACCTCATGTCCCTCTAACTTAACGGAGCCAGGAACGTTCTCTATAGGCTTGCCATCGTCAAGGAGTATCTCAAGAATGTCGCCAGACTGCATTGCTGCTAACTCTAACTTGGTGCGCACAAAGTTCATTGGGCATAGCACACCGCGAAGGTCTTTCTTGCGATCGGGCTGGGCTGCGGAGGTGCTAGAAGAACTAGAAACACTAGAGGCACTAGAAGAACTAGAGGCACTAGAATCACTAGAAGAACTAGAATTACTAGAAGAACTAGAATTACTAGAAGCACTAGAAGAACTAGAATCACTAGAAACCCTAGAAGAACTAGAATCACTAGAAACCCTAGAATCACTAGAGGCACTAGTATTACTTGGTGCGTCAGAACTATTTGTTTCGCTAACCTTAAACTGCAGCGAGTCGTCCATGGTCTTATATAATGCTATTACCGCATCGGCAAGGGCGTCAGCCTGTGACTGGTCGTACTTTCCTTCGCTGCCTTCTGCCTTAGCCTGCTCAACGAGAGGGAGGAAAGACTTAGAGATGAGACCTGCATTGATGAAGTATTCCTTAAAGGCATCGAACACGCCTGCAGCATCCTGTGGGTCTACGCCACGAGTTACGAGCAGCATACGTGAGGCGTGGAAGATAACGGCGTAGTTGTCTTTGCCGCGTGCATCGGCAATGCTGTCGTTGTCAACCGTTATCATGTCGAACAGTCCTGCAGAGCACTCTGGTTTGCCGCGCTGTGTAACCTTAAACACTTCCTCGCTGCCCCAGTCAAAGTATGGGTTCTTGTCGTTCTCGAAGAGTGGTATGTCGGTGTAGCGACGTGCTATTGCTTCAGCGTCAGCCTTGCCAGCATCGCCACGTAACCATGCACCGAATGAGAGGTCAGAGCCGAGAGTCTTGGCTATGCCCTGCACCTCACTGTAACGCTTTACGAGGTCTACCACGAAGCGAGGCACGTTGTATGCCGCAATGGTTCCTACGCTCTGCGCCAGTCGAGGCTCATTGATGTAGTCGGCACCTACGTATATCTGGTATGCAGGATAGGCGTGGTCAGTGTGTAACACCTTACCCACGAAGCCGAGGTCAGACCACAATGGTTGTCCGCAAAGGTTAGGGCACCCCGTGATGTTGATGCGAGCATCGTCAAGAATAGAGAGGTCTACACTGCTCTTTTGCAGTGCTGCGAAGATGGCGTCAGCCAGTCCCTTAGAGAGACAGATACCGAGTCGGCAGGTGTCGGCACCAGTACAACTAACGATGTTAGAAAGAACAGCGGGTTGGTCGTAAGCCTCGGCGTCATATTCGCGTATCGCAGACTCAACGTCAGCAAGTCGATTTTGCGGAATATTGCGCAGACGGATGTTCTGACGCGTGGTGAAACGCAGTGTATCATTGCCTATCTCAGATAAAAGGATGAGGAGTCGGCGCAGGGCAGCGAGTTTCTCTTTGTCGTCGAGCCATACATTGCCCCACTTGAAAGGTAATACTACTGTGGCGTTGTTGCCCTCGGCTTTCGGTGTGGTATATGCCTGCACGTCGAGCCTGTGCGCCGCCTTCAGTTCCTCGTTGAAGTAATTATCAATGAGTTTGAAGGTCTCCTCCTTCCCCAAACGATAGAATATGTAGCGTATACGAGCCTGATGTTTGTTCTTACGGTTGCCGTTAGCATTAAAGAACTTCTTCATCGCCTTGATAAGAGCGTAAAGGTCTTCAACAGGAATGAAGTCGCGATAGAGCCAGCCTACGGTTGGTTTTGAGCCTGCACCGCCACCGATGTAGACCTTGAAGCCACGCTGTCCGTTGTGCACCTGTGCCACGAGACCTACATCGTTGATGCCTGCGTAGTCCACAACGTTAGGGTTGCTGGCGAAGGCTATCTTCATCTTACGTGGCATAAGGTATGAGTCGGCTTCGGCAATCATCTCCGTTGTCAGTGCCATAGCGTAAGGAGTAGCGTCGAATGCCTCCTTAGGGTCGATGCCAGAGAACTCACTGACGATAATGTTGCGTATGGTATTGCCACCGCCACCCTTTGTAGCGAGTCCTGCCTCCTGCAACTGTGTGAGCACGTTCTGCACGTTTTTCAGTTCGAGGTTAAGTATCTGCACCTCGGCACGCGTAGTGATATGGAGCAGGTTAGAGCCGTTGCTCTCAGCAATGTCAATGACTTTGAGCAACTGCAGTGGTGTGATGACACCACCTGTGGCACGAATGCGCGCCATATAAACCTCGTTCTTGCGTTGTTCATATACTCCCATCGGCACACGGAATGCCTTAAACTCCGTTGTGCTGACAGTGCTATCGGTATAACCCTTAGCAAGGGTGCCGAACTTATTTATGTCTTGTGTAAGGCTGGATGGTATCTTGTACATAGTGAAGGCCCCCTCCCAACCTCCCCCATGGGGGAGAAGGAAATACTCTTTCGGGGTATATTTATCTGCTGTTAAACTTTTCTTTCTCTTTATATTACACGTTCCTGCGATAGTGTTTTCCACACATCTTTCCTCCCTTTGTGTCTCCAGAGATAGCGTTTTCCCACGCATCTCTCCTCCCACGTGGGTGAGGTAAGGGAGGGGCTGTAGCGTGTTAGAGGTTCTTATCTATCAACTCTCTCAACTTTGCAGCGTTAACGGCACCGCCTATTCTGTCGACTACCTCGCCGTTCTTTATGAAAAGAATAGTAGGGATGTTGCGAATGCCAAAGCGTTCGAGCAGTTCCTCGTTGTTCTCAACGTTGTATTTGCCCACGTTTGCCTTGCCTTCATATTCCTTCTCTATTCCTTCAAAGATGGGAGCGAGACGCTGGCATGGTCCGCACCATGTGGCCCAGAAGTCTATTACGGTAAGTTTGTCGGGTTGATCGAGTATCTCTTTATAATTATCGTCTGTCAGTTTCATATTGGTTGTTTAGTTGTTTAGTGGGTTGGTTGTTTAGTGGGTTGGTTGTTTAGTGGGTTGGTTGTTTCGTAGTTTAGTGAATAGCATTCCCATTAACTAAACCACTAATCTACTAAACCACTAATCTACTAAACCACTATTAAATTATTTATGCAGTCCGCACTCTTTGTGTTCAGGGTCTTCCCACCACCATCTTCCGGCGCGAACGTCCTCGCCTGGCTCTATTGCCCTGGTGCAAGGCTGGCAACCTATTGACGGGAAGCCTTTGTCGTGCAGTTTGTTATACGGCACCTTGTTGGCGCGAATGTACTGCCATACGTCCTCTTCCGACCAAGCAGCGAGTGGGTTTACCTTCAGCAGACCATTGTTCTCGTCCCATTCTACAACGTGAGTGTGTGTGCGTGTCACTGCTTGAGAAGCGCGAAGTCCGCAAATCCAGACGTCGAGAGTAGAGAGAGCACGCTTTAATGGTTCTAACTTGCGGCAGTGACAGCAAGCGCGACGCAGTTCGATGCTTTGATAGAAAGCGTTGATACCATGCTCTTTCACGTACTCCTCTACACCATCGTGGCGTGGGAAGAATACCTCTATGCGCATATCATACTTGTCATTGGTGCGGTCTATCAACTGATAACTCTCAGGAAAGAGTCTTCCTGTGTCAATAGTGAAGACCCTTCCACCGCCTGCTTTGGCTATCATGTCGGTGAGAACCTGATCTTCCAGTCCAAGGCTGGAGGCAAGAGCCACACGGTTTCCGTATGTCTTCAGAAAGTATGCTATTACCTCTTGCGGTGTGGCAGAGGCAAATTGTTCGTTGAGTTGCTGAGCGTTGGTCATGGGTTTGTTGTTTTGTTGGTTCGTGATTTAGTATGCTTGATGTTTGGTGGATTAGTGATTAGTATTTCTATCAACTAAAAAACTAAACCACCAAACTACCAAACGCCTAAACTATCATTCCTGCTCCAACCGTCTCATTAGTGCCCTCGTCAATGAAGATGAGCGAACCTGTGGTGCGATTGTTAGCGTAAAGGTCATACGATAGTGGCTTAGAGACGCGGAGAGTAACCTTCGCTATGTCGTTCATGTTTATGTTATTGTCTCCCTGCACGTTCTCAAGGGTGTTGATATTCACCTTGTATTCTACGTCGGTCACCATGCCCTGCAGTTCGTCTGTAGTATGACGAATGATGTACTTCTTGCGAAGTTGTAGTGGACGATGGTTCAACCAGCATACGAGGAGCAATACCTGCTGACCCTCAAGTGGCAGTTCTGAGGTCTTAACAATCTGTGAACCGCGGCTAACGTCAACGTCATCCTCAAGTGATATGCTTACGCTCTGTGGTGCCTGAGCCTCGTTAATGGTGTTAGTGCCCTCATCAATGCGTGACACCTTAGAGCGAGTATGTGACGGAAGCACCGTGACCTCATCGCCAACCTTTATCGTTCCGCTGGCAATGCGACCAGCGTAAGCACGGTAGTCAGGCCATTCTGCGGTCTGAGGACGCACTACATACTGTACGGGGAAGCGGAAAGGCTGCTTCTCCAAGCCCTCTTTCAGTGGCACCTGCTCAAGCAGATGGAGCAGAGTCTCACCCTTATACCAAGGCGTATGCTCTGAAGGGTTAACCACATTGTCGCCCTTCAGGGCAGAGATAGGAATGAAGTAAACGTGCTTCAAGCCCAGTTGTGTGGCGATGTTAGCGTACTCATCCTTAATCTTATTGTACACATCCTCAGAGAAGTCCACGAGGTCCATCTTGTTGATAGCCACGATAACGTAGTCAATCTGCAAGAGAGCGGCAATGTAAGAGTGACGCTTCGTCTGCTCAATGATACCGTTTCGTGCGTCAACCAGAATGATAGCGGCATCGGCTGTTGAGGCTCCCGTCACCATGTTACGTGTATATTCAATGTGTCCCGGAGTGTCAGCGATGATGAATTTACGCTTAGGAGTAGCGAAATAGCGGTATGCCACGTCGATAGTTATACCCTGTTCGCGCTCCGCACGCAGTCCGTCGGTAAGGAGTGCGAGGTTAACCTCAGCGTTGCCGAGGCGTTCTGACGCAGCCTCCACAGCCTCCAGTTGGTCTTCAAAGATAGACTTTGAGTCGTAAAGCAGTCGTCCTATGAGTGTTGACTTGCCGTCGTCCACGCTTCCTGCAGTAGTGAAGCGGAGTAATTCCATATCGAGGTAGCCTGCGCCACCTTTTGTATTTGTGCTCATGTAGTTTCGTTGTTTAGTTGATTGTTGTGATACAATGACGTAGAACCGTCATTGCACGAGGAATAAATAACCTAAAATCTATTTAGAAGTATCCTGCCTTCTTGCGGTCTTCCATTGCAGCCTCAGAGCGTTTATCGTCGGCTCTGCCTCCGCGTTCGGTCACTCTTGATGATGCTATCTCGTCGATGATATCCTCAATGGTGTCTGCAGTAGAGAGTGTGAGACCAGTACAGGTGATGTCACCAATGGTGCGGCAGCGTACTTTCTTTATCTCCAACTTCTCGTCTGGCTTCAGTTGCATGAAAGGATAGTGTGCGAGCCATACTCCGTCGCGCTGGAACACCTCGCGTTCGTGTGTGTAATAGAGTGAAGGCAGAGGTATATTCTCCTGCAGGATGTACTGCCAAACGTCCATCTCAGTCCAGTTAGAGATAGGGAATACACGGAAGTGCTCGCCAATGTTCTTCTTACCGTTAAAGATATTCCACAATTCAGGGCGCTGATTCTTTGGGTCCCACTGTCCGAACTCGTCACGATGACTAAAGAAACGCTCCTTAGCGCGAGCCTTCTCTTCGTCGCGTCGTGCTCCGCCTAAGGCAGCGTCAAACTTGTATTTGTCAAGCGTATCGAGCAGTGTGACGGTCTGTAACTTGTTGCGTGAGGCGTTATAGCCCTTCTCTTCAACAACTCTTCCTTCGTCAATACTCTGCTGTACAGAGCCAACAATGAGTTTAACGCCAAGTCGTTTTACCAGTTCGTCACGAAAATCAATAGTCTCCTTGAAGTTATGACCAGTGTCAATATGCAGGAATGGGAACGGTATAGGTGCTGGATAGAACGCCTTATAGGCTAAGTGTGCCATTACAATAGAGTCCTTACCGCCTGAAAAGAGCAGTACAGGCTTCTCAAACTGCGCTGCGACTTCACGTATAACGTATATCGCTTCTGACTCAAGTTCTTTAAGGTGTGTAATCTTCTGTGCCATATTCTATTTGTGTTTGTTTTAATTTCTGAGTGCAAAGTTACTGTGATTTGAGGATATGGGCAATAGCAGTTCATGGCTATTCATATCACTAATGTTTGGTATTAGTATGCTTTTATCGTCACTTTTTTATATTTATACTTTGTTTTTACTAAACTTTCTTAGGATAAATCTTCCTGAAAGGCTTAGTGCCAGCACTATTACCGTCAGTACAACAGCGGCAGCGTATGCACGGTTCTGCACTTCTTCCTGTGGCACCGACAACTGGAAGAATACCGATAGAGGCAGTGTTGCCGCCTTGTCTGTCAGTGACTCTGGTATATAATCTGTGAAGCCAGCGGTGTACATAACACCTGCCGCATCGCCCATTGCCCTGCCAATAGCGAGCAATGTGGCAGTGGCTATGGCAGGAGCAATCTGTCTTACCACTACCCCGATAGTCTCAATGCGTGTGGCACCGAGCGAGAAGGCAGCCTCGAGCAGTCCGCGTGGTATGGTGCGTGCCACCTCGTCCATGCTTTTTATCAGTATGGGGACTATTAACATGGTTTCTACTATGATACCACCAAGCAGTGAGGCACGTATGCCCATGAGCACCATGATAGTGAAGGCAAAAGCACCGTAGACAATACTTGGTACGCCATAGAGCACGTCGAACGCCAGTCGGGCAATGTAACCGAAGCGCGATGTAGGTTTAAGATATACGTTAAGGTAAAACACTACGGGGATACTGATGATGAGTCCTATAACTGTTGCGCCCGTAACGATATACAGTGAGCCGATGATAGCATTAAGAAAACCTCCGTCACCACCGAGATAAAAGCCAGAGCCAGGTACGGTGGTAATCATCTCCCATGTCAAAACGGGGAGTCCTTTACTGAAAATGGTCCATAACACGCTGACCACGAACACCGCTACGAGGAGCAGCGACAGCCACATCAAGACCTTGAATATTTTTTCTTCGAGAATACGCATAATGAAAGTAAACGGGAGAACTGACCACCGAGGTACAGTCTTGCGCCGAGATTAAAGATTAATATGATAAAGAATAATATGAAGGCGGCGAACATCAGTGCAGATTCGTAGAGTGGCAGCGACAACATCTCACCGTAGTTGTTGGCTATGAGTGCCGGTATGGGGTAACAAGCATCGAGCAACGAATGAGGAATCTTAATGAGATTACCGCAGACCATGAGCACGGCTATTGTCTCGCCTAAGGCTCTCGATACCGCTAACACTATGCTGGCAATGATGCCAGAGAGTCCAGCGCGCAACACAACGTGCTTTGTCGTTTGCCACCGTGTGGCTCCAACGCTGAGCGATGCCTCGCGCAGTTCGCGACTGACGTTATCGAATATCTCCACGAAGAGACTGACGAGCAACGGCAATATCATCACGCTCATCACGACACCGCCCGACAAGAGTGTGTAGCCCGATGTGGCAGTGCCAACTGCTGGACCAATGATACCACTGACAATGGGCACCACTACCAGTGTGCCCCACACGCCATAGATGACAGAGGGCAGTCCGGCAAGAATGTCAAGCAGTGGATAGATGTATCTACGCACTACGCTCCGCGAGTATTCCGTCAGCAGTATGGCCATCAGGAGACTTATAGGTAATGCTAAGAGTATCGCCACAGCCGTTACGTAGAATGTGCCAACGATGAAGGCAAGGAAGCCAAACTCCCCTTTCATAGGTTTCCATTCGCTTGACGATAAGAGTTGCCAAATAGAGTGCTCGGCAAGGATGTCGGTCGATTTAAGCCATAGTCCGACAGCCATTGCCACCACGAGTAACATAGACCCAATGGTGAAGGCGGTCATAATGCCGCCTGCCAATTTATCTTTCGTAATACGATTCATTCTTCTTTCGTTTTCTTGAAC
Organism: uncultured Prevotella sp.; assembly: GCA_934272845.1. GTDB lineage: Bacteria > Bacteroidota > Bacteroidia > Bacteroidales > Bacteroidaceae > Prevotella. Next base: position 99,256 of record CAKQSF010000005.1, on the reverse strand, counting down.
AATCCTGTTATCAAGTCTTTCAAACTCTTTTTCTTTTTTGCTTTTACCAATGGTTCAGCGGCCTCACCGCTTATTAATATAAGGTGTTCAGTGTAGGCATAGTCCAGTTTAGTCCAAACCTCTGGCGTACCGGCTATAGAGCGATGGAAGATAGAGTTGCCAGTCACCACGCTAACCTCGCCGTTGCGTATGCGCTCAGCAGAAAGTTTCTGTCCTTGAAGGTAGTTATGTGGGTGTGGTTCGCCATTGCGCATGACAGCATAGTTTGCCACGCCACACTTCGTACCGTATTTCTTAACAGCAAGGTACAGTGCCTGCAAAGCGTTAGACTCCAGATAGTCAGCACCATCGAGGAATACCACCCATTCGCCTGTAGTGTTGGCAAGGGCTATGCGGCGTGCCTCTTGCGTAGAAACATGTTGCTCCAGCCTGCAGTATCGCATTCGTCTGTCAATGAGATATGAGCGTACTTGGAATTCGCTAGCATCAGTAGAGGCATTGTCTATCACTACACATTCCCATTGTTGCGCTGTCTGCGCCACTACCGACTGGAGGGCTGAGATGATGCTGCGCTCCTGGTTATGAAGGGTTACTATTACGGTTATCATGTTTGGTTGTTGTTGGTTTTACGATGCAAAGTTACTCTTATTTCCTATATTATGTAATAACACCAAGTGGGTATCCTTATCACATACAATGGTTATTGCGTCGTAACAAGATAATGAGTAATTTTGCACTATAAAAACAACAAGACAAGCACAGACTATGATATTTAATTTTTTGAAACGAAACAATGATACTCCTCAGACCGATGGTGAGTGGCACAGCCTGTTTCCACGATTGGAATACTCTGGCATAACCATCAGCCATCTTAACCTGCATATTGGCGATGCGCACATACTGAAAGATGTGTCGGCACTCATCCCGAAGAACAAGATTACGTGTATCATAGGTCCTTCAGGGTGTGGTAAGACAACGTTGCTACGCACCTTTAATCGCCTTAACGATGATGTGGAAGGTATAAACATAAGTGGCGACATTATGTTGGGCGACCGTAATATAGCGAAGGTTAAGGGCGCAGAGATAGTGGAACTGCGTCGTAATGTAGGGTTGGTTCCGCAGCGTCCATGTCCGCTTCCTATGTCGATACAGGACAATATAAAATATGGTTGTCGTATTCATGGCATAAGTAATCGCAAGACGCTCGATGCCGTGGTGCGCCATTACCTTGGTGCCGTGGGGTTATGGGACGAGGTGAAAGGTCGTCTTAACGCTCCTGCCGTTAGTCTGTCGGGTGGTCAACAGCAGCGTCTATGCCTAGCGCGCTCATTGGCGGTAGAGCCTACGGTGCTATTGGCAGACGAGAGTACATCAGCGTTAGACCCTATATCATCAAAGAGGGTAGAGCAACTGTTCGTTGATCTGAAACGAGATTATACTATCGTGATGGTGTCCCACAATCTGCAGCAGGCCATGCGTATTGCTGACCACGTGATATTCATGTACTTAGGCGAGGTAATAGAGACAGGTTCGGCGAGCGATGTGTTCAACAATCCGCAGCATGACCTTACAAGAAAATATCTTGACGGAGGAATAAGTTAATTCATAATGCATAATTCATAATGAGTGAAAAATATGATGATATAATAAACCTGCCCCACCATGTGTCGGCAAACCATAAACCGATGTCTATGGAGGCACGTGCGGCTCAGTTTGCAGCCTTTGCGGCGCTGACGGGTTACAGTGATATGATTAACACTGCATCAACACCGTCAGAAACGCCACTGCCACCGTCAGAATGAGTACTTCATGACTTTTTGACAAAAACTAGGTGTATTGCAGATTAATTCTTCCATTATGAACATTGCTGGTAAGCCTTCTTTACCGTGGCGTTTATAATATGTCGAAATACCGATACAAGATACCACGTGCGGGATTGCCTCTGTGGCGGAAAGAGAATGTGGGAGGTGAGATAAAATAAGGGAGGACTTCAGCAGTATGTTTGTTGCTGAATGTCCTCCCAATATTTTGTTTTAAAAAGATTGCGACTGCTGTTATCGCCTCACGGATTTACGGCAGCACTGTTTTTAATTGTTTTAATAGGATATTATATAAAGCATAGAAAATTTTGTCAATTTGCTACAGGCACTTCCAAAGTTTTTGTTGACTTTGAAACGGAGTCGCTCTTTGCCACCGCATTCTCGTCTTTCTGTATCTGCGGATGTGTTATGGCAACGTTCTCCTGTGCCTCATTGCTCTCGTTGTATGGCATTTGGGCAGCCTGTCCGAGAGCGAGTACAACTGCTACGCATGCTGCGGCCTTGTAAAGTGGGCGCAATCTGCGTTGCATGGTTACTACTTTCGCCTTTACCTTTATAGGCTCTTCTTTCTGTTCTGCATTGATAGCAGCGAGCACCTTTGCGTCGAAGTCTGCACTGAGTGTATCCTCAGCCTTGCTTCGTGCTGCTTCGGTGAAGAGTTGACGATATGCCAACAGACGCACTGGTACTGTCTCCTGTGCAAAGAAGGCACGGAGTATCTGCTCTTCTTCGCGCGATGTCTCGCAGTCGAAGTATTTATCGAGCAGTTGCTCTATGTATGTGTAGTCCATTGTCATGGTTGTGTGTTTAATAAAAATTTGTTTTACAGATTTAATTTGCTTAGCGATAGGGGCGCGCTTATCTGCCCCTCTCTATTAGTATGACGTATGGGAAGAGGGAAAAGTTACAGTGATGTTAGTTAAAGGATGTTAACTTTACTTTTATGAATTGTCTTGCCCTGAAGATGTTTATCTTCACTTGGTCTTCTGTCATGCTGAGCATCTCTGCTATTTCTTTATATGAATATCCTTCAAAGTCGCGCAATTGCATAGCGCTACGTTGTTTTTCTGGCAGTTGTTGCATCATCAATCGTATGCTCTCTAACTGCTCGTTGCGGTCGTTATGGTCTGTTGTAACGTAGTGGTCCGGTTCTATATTGTCAATGTCCTCGGTATTGTTTATTTTCATTCTCTGTCTGTCGAGGGCAAGGTTACGCGTCATACGCAGAGCGAACGCTTCGAGGTTTTCTACTTCCTCAAGGCGTTCGCGCATGCTCCATAGTTTTATCATGACGTCTTGTACCACGTCTTCTGCTTCTTGGCTGTTGAGCGTAAGTCGCAGCGCCATGCGGTACATGACGTTTTTCATGGGTAATATGTCGCGTTTTACATCTATCAAGGGTCGTCTAGGGTGTTGGTTGTATGGTTTTATTTATTTATTACTGTGCCGTGTTTACCGTCAATCTTAGTTGCGAGTGTTATGATAACTTTCTTTACTCCCGCGTCAACGGCTTCGAGTGCGTTTTCTATCTTAGGTTTCATACCCCCTGAGATGGTGCCGTCTTCTACGTATTTATTATAGAGTTCTTGGTTTATTACCGGTATGACGCTGTCGTCATCGTCAGGATTTGAGAGTACTCCTTTTTTCTCGAATGAGAATATTAGTGTTACCTCGTATTTGTTGGCGAGTGCCTTTGCCACGGTAGATGCCATGGTGTCGGCGTTGGTGTTGAGTATGTTGCCGTTGCCATCGTGTGTCAGTGGTGCCACCACAGGTGTGATACCGCTATCGATGAGTTGTGCGAGTCGTTCGCCATCAGCGCGGTCCACATCGCCAACGAATCCGAAGTCAACCATCTGTTCGGTGCCGTCGTCCATGCGTACCTTCTTCAGTGGGCGTTTGTGTGAGCGTATAACGTCCATGTCGGCACCTGTAAGTCCGAGTGCATTGACGCCATGAGCCTGGAGTTGTGCCACGAGGTTTTTGTTTACGAGGCCTCCGTATACCATTGTTACGACTGATAGCATCTCGCCATCAGTAATGCGTCGTCCGCCTACCATGTGGCTTTCTATGCCTAACTGTGCTGCTATCTTCGTAGCGCGTCGTCCACCTCCGTGTACAAGGAGTTTCTTTCCTTCTATGGCAGAGAAGTTATCGAGGAGGGCAGAGAGTTGTTCTGGGTCTTCAACGATGGCTCCGCCTACTTTTACTATTGTTAGTTTTTCCATTGTTTTTTTTGTTTTTTTATGGTGGGGCTAGGTGTTCTAGAAGTTCTAGGTTTTCTAGAATTTCTAGTTTTTCTAGAAGTTCTAGTTTTTCTAGAAGTTCTAGGGGTAATAACTTAACTAAAGAGTTTTACTCTTATTTCGTTTAGTATGTCTTCCAGTTCCGCCACGGTGTTGGCACGCAGCATTTTGATGCGTGTTTGGCGAAAATCAGGTATTCCTTTGAACACAGGCGTGGCAGCAAGGTGTCGGCGTGTGTGCAGTATGGCGCGGTAGTCATCTCCTATATACTCTTGGTTGATGTGCAACAGTTCAAGGAGCACGTCTATCTTCTGTGAGTCTGTCAGGCCGGTGCCATCGGTGGCGCAGGCTTCTCGTGAGAAGATCCATGGCTGTCCGAATGTTGCTCTGCCTATCATCACGGCGTCAACGCCATATTTGTCGAATGCTTCATCGGCTTGTTCTAGGGATGTTATGTCGCCATTGCCAATTATAGGTATGGTGATGGCTGGGTTATCCTTAACCTCTTTAATCAGTGTCCAGTCGGCATTGCCTGTGTACATTTGCGCCCTTGTCCTGCCGTGTATAGTTAGTGCCTTTGCACCACAGTCTTGAATGCGTGGTGCGAGGTCAGTGATTACGAGGTTGTCGCTTGTCCAGCCTAATCGCGTTTTTACCGTAACGGGAGTGTTGACAGCCTTTACCACGGCCTCTGTCATCTCAAGGAGCAGCGGAATGTTTTGTAACATACCCGCTCCAGCCCCCTTCCCTGCAACTTTTTTTACAGGGCACCCGAAGTTGAGGTCTATTACGTCGGGATGTGCTTCAGCCTCCACGATGCGTGCGGCCTCTACCACGTCGGCAGTGGTGCGACCGTAAATCTGTATGCCTACGGGGCGTTCATCGTCAGAAATATTTAGTTTTCTTACCGTAGCCTTAACGGAACGTACCAAGGCCTCTGCTGCTACGAACTCCGTGTAGACCATTGCGGCACCGTAGCGTTTGCATAGTCGTCGAAAGCCTATATCGGTAACGTCCTCCATTGGTGCGAGGAACAGTGGGCGGTAGCCCAAGTCTATGTTGCCAATTTTCATTCGTAAGTATCTTCTTCTGGTTTATCTTCCTCAATGACGAGGTTGTCAATGATAAAGTTTTGTCGTTCCATGCTATTCTTTCCCATGTAGTAAGCCAGCAGTTTCTCCACCTCATCGCTTTTGTGGAGTTTAACTTTTTCCAGTCGGATGTCTGGTCCTATGAAGCCAGCGAACTCATCTGGCGATATCTCTCCGAGTCCTTTAAATCGTGTTATCTCTGGGTCAGGTCCGAGGTCAGATATTGCTTGCTGTTTCTCTTCGTCAGAATAGCAGTATCGAGTGATAAAATCCTTAGTTTTCTCACCGCGTTCTTTCAGTTTAGCGTCTTCCTCTGCTATTACCTTTTTGTTCTTAATCTTGGTGCGTTTGTTACGCACTCGGAACAGTGGTGTCTGCAGAACGTAAACGTGTCCCTTTCTTATCAGTTCGGGGAAGAACTGCAGGAAGAATGTTATGATGAGCAAACGGATGTGCATTCCGTCCACGTCGGCATCTGTTGCCACGATGACTTTATTGTAGCGCAGGTTGTCGAGACCGTCCTCAATGTCAAGTGCTGCTTGAAGAAGGTTAAACTCTTCGTTCTCGTAAACCACCTTCTTGGTCAGTCCATAACAGTTTAGCGGTTTGCCGCGTAATGAGAAAACCGCTTGCGTATTGACGTTACGGCTCTTAGTGATGCTACCGCTCGCAGAGTCACCCTCAGTGATAAAGATGCATGATTCCTCACGAAGGTCGCCTTTGGCGTCAGAGTAATGCACACGACAGTCGCGCAACTTGCGGTTGTGCAGGTTTGCTTTCTTGGCGCGTTCTCTTGCCAGTTTTGCTACTCCCGCCATAGCCTTGCGCTCACGTTCAGATGTCTTTATCTTTTCTTCTATGATGTTGGCTATGTCGAGGTTGCGGTGCAGGTAGTTGTCTACCTCCGTTTTAATGAAGTCTCCCACGTATTTGTTGACGGAAACGCCATCGGGCGACATGGTGAGAGATCCGAGTTTAATCTTTGTTTGCGATTCGAATATTGGTTCTTCTACATTTACTGCTATTGCCGCTACGAGTCCGTTGCGTATGTCTCCATATTCATATTTGCCGAAATACTCCTTGATAGTTTTTGCAATGTGCTCCTTGAATGCAGACTGGTGAGTACCTCCCTGCGTAGTATGTTGGCCGTTGACGAAAGAATCGTACTCCTCACCGTTCTGGTTGGTGTGTGTAAATGCTATTTCTATGTCCTCCCCCTTCATGTGTATGATAGGGTAGAGAGGTTCAGTGGTCATCTCGTCCTTCAGTAGGTCTTGCAGGCCGTTGCGTGAGAGGATGCGCCTGCCGTTGAACATGATGGCAAGTCCGGTGTTGAGGTAGGTGTAGTTGCGCAGCATGGTCTCCACTATGTCGGGCTGGAAGGCATAGTTCTTGAAGAGTGTAGCGTCAGGTTCAAAGTAAATGTATGTACCCGTCTCATCTTCAGTAGGCTCCGTGGTGTCACTTACCAGTTGTCCTTTATCAAAGATTGCGGTGCGTACCGTGCCCTCGCGGTATGATCTTACCTCGAATTTCGTAGAGAGGAAGTTCACCGCCTTTATGCCGACACCGTTCATCCCCACAGACTTTTTGAAGGCTTTCGAGTCGTACTTACCGCCAGTATTGAGTTGGCTGACTGCCTCAATCATCTTTCCCTGTGGTATTCCACGACCGTAGTCACGCAGAGAAATAGCCTTGTTGTCAATGAGTTCTATCTCAATTCGCTTTCCGGCATTCATGCGGAACTCGTCGATAGAGTTGTCTATCGCCTCCTTAAGCAGCACGTAGATACCGTCTTCAGCGTGTGTTCCGTCGCCGAGGCGACCAATGTACATGCCTGGACGTGTGCGGATATGTTCAACGTCTGAAAGTTTTCGTATATTGTCTTCGGTATATTCTACCATAGTTGTGTTTTTTTAAGGTTGTTGGGTGTTGGGTTGTGGTTGTCATCAGTGTAGAAACACCGTTGCACAAGGCCGGTGGGCGCTATATTTCTCTTTTGTAACTTCTTAGGCGTTTTACCGTCTTCGCGTCAAAATACTGCCATGCCGAGAGTACTCCTTCGTTGGTCTCCATCATGGCTAGCGTTAGTGCTTGTTTGAAGCCGTACTTCTGATACCACTTTATGAGGTCGTCAAAGAGTATGGCGTTGGCCCCCTTCGCTCTGTATTCTGGCAGCACTCCTATCAACATTAGGTCCACGGTGTCCGTGTCATGGAAGTAGAGTGTGCGCAGGAGGTGTATCCATCCGAACGGTAGCATTTTTCCGTTGCCAGTGCGTCGTAGTGCTTTAGAGAATGAAGGGAAACTTACTCCGAAGCCTATCATGCGCTCAGTAGGGTCGTCGGTCTTTATGCTTTCGTCGAAGATGAAGGTCACGAGGTTGAGGTCGGCCATAGAGATATATTCCTTCACGAGGTTGTCAATCTGTTTCTCTGACAGTTCAGAGAACTCGTAAAGATCCTTGTAACACTCGTTAAGTATGTGGAAGAAACGTTTGCCGTAGCCCTTCTTCATCAGGTCGTTCTTAGTCAGTTTCTTAGGCACAATGCTGTAGCGTCGTGCTATCATTGATGTTATCTTAGCGAACTTCGGTGGTACCCCGTTTGGCATGGCAATGAGTTGCTGTATCCAGTCATTGTCCTTGCTGAAGCCCATTGCTTCCATGTGTTTTTGGTAGTATGGGAAGTTATGGTTCGCATGCATAGACGCCATGACGTCGAACCCCTCAATGAGCATCCCCTCTCTGTCCATGTCAGTGAAGCCCATAGGTCCGATAATGGTGTCCATGCCATGGTGGCGTCCGTATTCGCACACCTTGTTGATAAGTGCGCCAGAAACCTCCCTATCGTCAATAAAGTCGAAGTAACCGAAACGTACATTCTTCCTTCCCCACTTTTCGTTAGCGTGGCGATTGATGATGGCGGCAATTCTGCCCACTGGTTTACCGTCGCGGTATGCCATATAGTATTCCGCCTCGCAGAAGTCGAATGCGGGGTTACGCTTAGGTGTAAGCGTATCCTTCTCGTCCTTGAACAGGTACGGCACGGCGTAGGGGTCATCCTTGTACAGCGCGGTACGGAAGTCAATGAAGCGTTCTATGTCTTTTGCTGTTGAAACTGTACGTATCTCTATCATTCTGTTCGTTTTTCTCAATTGTCTCAGACGAAAGGCCGTCTGAAGATACCATTTCAATATACAAAGGTACAAAGAAAAACTCATATTACAATGTTTTTAAATAAAAAATAACATAAATGAGCCTTCATACTGGTGAGGATGTTTTGCTGTTAGGCAAAGTTTTGGTATCTTTGCACTGTAGATTATTTTCTACCAGTACTAAAACTAATTATAACCCCAAAACAAAACACAAGAAAATCGTTATGAGCAACAAGCAAAAGCGTTTCTTCCTGACCGAGGAACAGATACCTAAACAGTGGTACAATATTCAGGCTGACATGCCTACAAAACCTCTCCCTCCGCTTAATCCGAAGACCCACGAGCCAATGTCGGCAGAGGATCTCTATCCTATCTTCGCCAAGGAGGTATGTAAACAGGAACTGAACACTACCGATGCTTGGATTGATATACCAGAACCTGTGCTTGAGCAGTATAAGTATTACCGTTCTACTCCGCTCGTTCGTGCTTACGGACTGGAGAAGGCTCTCGGTACTCCTGCCCACATCTACTTCAAGAATGAGTCTGTCAGCCCCGTAGGCTCTCATAAACTGAACTCCGCTTTGGCGCAGGCATACTACTGCAAGCAGGAGGGTATCACTAATGTTACCACAGAGACGGGTGCTGGTCAGTGGGGATGTGCACTGTCTTACGCTGCAAAGGTGTTCGGACTGGAGGCTGCCGTGTATCAGGTTAAGATTTCTTATAACCAGAAGCCATATCGCCGCTCTATCATGCAGGCATACGGAGCGCAGGTTACGCCATCGCCTTCTATGTCAACACGCGCTGGCAAGGATGTCCTGACTAAGGATCCTAACAACCAGGGTTCGCTCGGTACGGCTATCTCTGAGGCTGTAGAACTCGCCATGACGACACCTAACTGTAAGTATGTACTCGGTTCTGTGTTAAACCATGTGGCTCTTCACCAGACTGTTATCGGTCTTGAGGCAGAGAAGCAGATGGAGATGGCTGGGGAGTATCCTGACATCGTTATTGGTTGCTTCGGTGGCGGTTCAAACTTTGCTGGCATCAGTTTCCCATTCATGCGTCACACCATTCTTGAGGGCAAGAAGACACGCTACATTGCCGCTGAGCCTTCAAGTTGTCCTAAGTTGACCCACGGTGTGTTCCAATATGACTTTGGTGACCTCTCGGGGCTTACCCCATTGCTACCAATGTACACCCTTGGCCATAACTTTATGCCTGCTAACATACACGCTGGCGGACTGCGTTACCACGGTGCTGGCATGATAATCTCGCAACTCATGAAGGATGGTTACATGGAGGCTGCCGACATTAAGCAGACGGAGTCTTTCAAGGCAGGACTGCTCTTTGCTAAGTCAGAGGGTATCATACCTGCACCAGAATCTTGTCACGCCATTGCTACTGCCATACGTGAGGCCAATAAGTGTAAGGAAACGGGCGAGGAGAAGGTTATTCTCTTCAACCTCTCAGGCCATGGACTTATTGATATGAGTGCCTATGACCAGTTCCTTGCTGGTTCGCTTCAGGACTATGAGGTGACAGACGAGGAGGTGCAGAAGAATATCTCAGAACTGGAAAAGATAATCTAATCCTAACGACAGTTATAACTTGGGGGGCATAGCCCTTTTCCTAATATGTTAACGAACGATGAGGAAGATATTATTACTTTTCCTTACCATCTTGTCGCTTACGGTTGGCGCGCAAGAGGTGACAAACGCTGTTCACAGTAGTTTCCGTCCGGGCAAACTGTGGTTTGACATCGACGGGAGGCTTATCAACGCCCATGGTGGAGGCATACTGTATCATGGCGGACGCTACTGGTGGTATGGGGAGCATAAGGGTGAAGCATCGGTCAACGCCCTCGTTGGCGTAACATGCTACTCTTCTGCTGACCTCTACAACTGGAAATATGAGGGCGTAGCACTGCCTGTCAGTGACGACCCGCAGAGCCCTATTGTAAAAGACTGCATACTAGAGCGACCAAAGGTGATATACAACGCAAGGACGGGAAAGTTCGTAATGTACTTCCATCTTGAACTGAAAGGTCGAGGCTACGAGGCTGCCAATACGGGCGTGGCAGTAAGCGACACTCCCGTGGGGCCATTCCGATTCATAAAGAACGGTCGTGTTAATCCAAGCAAGGCTCCACTCGGTACTACAGCCAAGGCATTACAGAAGGCGTTCAAAGGCAAATACGCCCAAGAATGGTGGACACCGCAGTGGACAGAGGATATAAAGAAAGGTCTCTTCACCGCTCGCGATATGGAAGGCGGACAGATGTCGCGCGACATGACACTCTTCGTGGACGATGACGGTAAGGCATACCACATCTATGCCTCAGAGGATAACCTCACGCTGCAGATAGCGGAACTGACGCCAGACTATCTGGACCATACAGGGCGCTACATACGCATTGACGCTGGGGGAAGCAATGAGGCTCCTGCCATATTCAAGAAGGACGGACGTTACTTCATGATAACCTCTGGCTGCACCGGCTGGGATCCTAATGCAGCGCGACTGCTCACGGCGGACAGTATTATGGGCACATGGACACGCCACGACAATCCCTGCCGTGGCAATGGAGCAGAGAAGACGTTCCAAGCGCAGAGCACGTTCATACTGCCAGTACAGGGCAAGAAGGATATGTTCATATTCATGGCAGACCAATGGCGTCCTGCTAACCCTATAGACAGCCGTTACGTGTGGTTGCCGATAGAGTTTGAGAACGGTCTGCCGGTGTTGCACTGGAAAGACCGTTGGAAGATAGAATAAGAAAAAGTGTGACAACCGTTTGCTTACAATTTGAAAGCATATAAATCGTTTCGCAATCAGGTCTCTTTTACACTGTAATTAGGTATTGATCACCACGTAATCAAGCCCAAATCACGCTGTGGGCATATTTTAAAAAAAATCTGTAAGTAAAAATGTACTTTTAACTTACAGATTTTTTTTGATATTGTTGTGGTGAATAACTTGTTGGATTTTATGTATTAGTACGCTTTTCAAGCAGATACTCTATAAAGTCATCAGTTATGTTGGCTATTTCGCCTTTGTCATATATGGTCAGAAGGTCAATGACAATTGTCTCTTCTTCTTGATAAATATTGTATGTTATGACTCTTGCACCGCCACTCTTTCCTTTCCCTTTACTGGCTATAGCCATTCTCACTTTTCTTACGCCTTTGCCGAGGCTACTGCCTTGATAAGGGTTATTTTCAAGTTCATCAAGAAAATAAGCGTAGTCCTTTATTATTGAACGATATTTCTTGGACAATTTCTTAAGTTGATGTTCAAACTCCTTTTCTGTGTAGATAGTAACTTTCATACTATTCCTCCGTCTCAAGTATCCTTAGGAGTTCTCTTGCGCTCATAGGCTTCGTACCATCCCTCTTGTGCGCTTCCATTTGGTCAAGGGCACGGTTAAGGCTTTCCGCTACATAGGCTTCTTGTTCGGCTTGCGTCATGCAAGGTTCTTCATACGCTTTGGTTGGTTTCGTCACTGTGTTGGACAATTTGTTAGCATACGCCTTTACCTTGGCTACAAACTCCTCAAGTGTGTATTTACCCGTAGAGGGAACTTCTAACTGTATGTTTATAGTGTTGTTCATATCGTTTCAGTTTTTAATTTTATCCTATACGCTGCAAAGGTAAGAATTTTCTTGCTAACTCCCAAATAATAATATTTTTTATTACAATATGTGAGTAATAACTATTAAGCGGTAATATAGTAACTTTGTTCTACTCCATTAGAAGTAAAATATGGTAGCCAGCCATATAATGGCTGGTGGGTCAAGTGAATTGGCAGGCACGCCTTTAGGTGTGCGACAAGTAATTTATACCGCACATAGAGGCGCGGTTAATGTGTGAATGGCCATAATACCAGCCATTGGCATGGCAGGCTACCGTATATAAGCCCCTAATGGGGCAATTACCCTATACTGATAATTGCTGAATATTTACCGTGAATATTCAAAATTATTCAGAACACTTAGTAATGTTAAAAAAATAACTTGCCCAATTTTATTATTGTACCAGTGATGTATTATCGTGCAGTTTTTTCAACATTACTTAACGAAAGAAATAAGCCGACCGCACCATGGAGGTACAGCCGGCTTTTATTGTAAGTCTTACTTTGATAACGCATTAGTACGGTATCATGCTCAGCATATCTGCAAACTTGTCTATGCCATCCTTTAACTTTGAGCCTATCATCATCTTTACCATAGGGTTGAGGTCTGCCTTGAGCGTAAGGCGAAGTTTAGATGTGAGGTTGGTAACAGGGAGCACCTGTATCCAGAAGTTGGCATCTATAGGCGATTGCTCCGTCTGGAACTTGATAGTCTTGTTCTCCTCGCGCTCTATTATCCTCAACGACATCTCGCCCATCATCGGTACAGGGAAGGAGACGCTGTCGGCAGTAAGAGTAACGTCCTTTAGTTTCTCTAACTGCGCAGGGTCTTGCCCAGCCTCACGAATCTTTTCCTTCACCATCTCGTTGTTCTGCATGTTCTCAAGCACGGGACGGAAGTTCTCAAGGTTGCTGAGCCTCTCATAGACACGCTCCACAGGGGCGTTGATTTGCTTTATGTTACTTTCGTATTTTGCCATGTTTTATTGTCGTTTGGTTGTTTGGTAGATTAGTCGTTTGGTTGTTTGGTCGTTTAGTCGTTTGGTTGTTTGGTTGTTTGGTCGTTTAGTCGTTTGGTTGTTTGGTTGTTTGGTCGTTTGGTTGTTTGGTCGTTTGGTTGTTTGGTTGTTTGGTTGTTTGGTTGTTTGGTTGTTTGGTTGTTTAGTTGTTTAGTCGTTTGGTTTATACTGGTGGCATAGAAACTAACCACCAAACCACTAATCTATCAAACCACTAATCTACCAAACCACTAATCTACCAAACCACTAATCTACTAAACCACTAATCTATCAAACCACTAATCTACCAAACCACTAATCTACCAAACCACTAATCTACCAAACCACTAATCTACCAAACCACTAATCTATCAAACCACTAATCTACTAAACCACTAATCTACCATCCACTTCTCAGGAGCCTTGCGCCACTCGGCAAGCACCTCGAGATCTTCCTCCTTAATATATCCTGTCTTAGCGGCAATGGCAGTGGTGTGCTCATAGTCAGAGAGTGTTACGAGGCGCACGTTGGCAGCCTTGAAAGCCTCCTCTGCAACAGGGAAGCCGTAGGTGTAACTTGCTACCATGCCCACAACCTCAAAGCCTGCCTTGCGCAGAGCGTCAACAGCCTTCAGTGATGAGCCGCCAGTAGAGATGAGGTCTTCTATTACCACTACCTTCGCCCCCTCAGGTATGGTGCCCTCTATCTGGTTGCCCATGCCGTGGTCTTTTGGTTTCGGACGAACATAGCAGTAAGGCAACAGTAACTCATCGGCAACGAGTGCACCCTGTGCTATGGCACCTGTAGCAACACCAGCAACGGCAGTAGCCTCTGGGAACTCAGTGTGAACGAGGTGTACCAATTCCTGCTTTACGAAAGAACGGAGTTCTGGATAAGCCAACGTCTTGCGGTTGTCGGTATAGATTGGTGACTTCCAGCCTGATGCCCATGTGAATGGGTCGTTTGGCTGTAACTTAATAGCCTTTACGGCAAGCAGTTTTTCTGCGAATGCTTCTTGTACTGTCATAATATGAAATACCCCCTCTCTGCCCTATGGGCATCTCTCCCCCAAGGGAGAGAAAAAGAATGGGGTGTTGGGTTTATAAATGGTTAATAATTATTTTATCTATTCGTTCGCTTTACAACTATATGGAGTATCTTTTTCTCTCCCCTGGGGGAGAGATGTCCGTTAGGACAGAGAGGGGGTTAAATCCTCCTTAATAAACTTCAGCAGCCTCTCTACTGCATGTTCCTCAGGTATAGCCTTCTCAACGCACGTCTTTCCCTTGTAAAGAGAGATGCGGTTAGGGCCTGCGCCAACGTAACCGTAGTCAGCATCAGCCATCTCGCCAGGACCGTTCACTATGCAACCCATGATGCCTATCTTCAAGGTAGAGAAACGTTTGTCAGTCTCTGCGGCAGCCTTAACAGCCGCTTTGATGCGAGCAATGGTGCCTTGTAGGTCGTAGAGCGTTCTGCCGCAACCAGGACAAGAGATATATTCTGTCTTAGTAAAACGCACTCGTGCTGCCTGAAGGATAGAGTCGGCAAGTGATTGCAACTCTTCCGCGGTGCCACAGCCCTCATTATTTATAATAAGGTCAGTAGCGTGACGATCTATCAGCAGTGCGCCAGCGGTCATGGCAGCCTTCAGTTGCAGGTCTTCCATGTTGTTTTCGGCAAAAGAAAGCGTCAGCGTACCGTCAGCGTTGATGTCGGCATGCTCACGTTTTTCGGCACATTCCGGAATAAAGTTTACTAACTTACGTGCCACTGGTATCTCGCATTCTGGCTCCTCAGAGAGCGATACGCGAATGGTATCGCCAATGCCTTCGGTCAGCAGTGCGCCAATACCTACGGCAGACTTGATGCGCCCGTCTTCGCCTTCACCAGCCTCTGTTACTCCGAGGTGTAGTGGATAGTGCATATCCTCCGCATCCATCGCCTTGACAAGCAGTCGCACTGACGTTACCATGACTACGGTGTTTGACGCCTTTATGGATAGCACCACATTGTTAAACTGTTCTTTCTTGCATATGCGAAGGAACTCCATGCACGACTCTACGATGCCTTCAGGCGTGTCACCATAACGTGACATGATACGGTCGGAGAGCGAGCCGTGGTTTACGCCAATTCTTATGGCGGTGTGGTGCTCCTTACATATATTTAGGAACGGCACGAAGCGTTCTTCTATCTTCTTTAGTTCTGCGGCATATTCCTCATCAGTGTATTCTAACTTGCGGAATGTGCGTGCGGGGTCAACATAGTTGCCAGGATTCACGCGCACCTTCTCACAGTAGAGAGCCGCTACGTCAGCCACGTTAGCGTTGAAGTGAACGTCAGCCACGAGTGGTTGCATATAGCCTTCAGCCTTCAGTGTGGCAGAGATGTTCTCCATGTTCTTAGCCTCACGGCTACCCTGAGTGGTAAGTCTGACGAGTTCTCCTCCGGCATCGATGATGCGTTTGGCTTGTGCCACGCACGCTTCGGTGTCGTTGGTATTTGTAGTGGTCATCGACTGTATGCGGATGGGGTTGTCGCCGCCTATGCCGATGTTGCCAACAGTAGTGGTTGTAGTTTTACGTCTTTGCATGGTTGTTTGGTGATTTGGTTGTTTGGTGGTTTAGTTGTTTGGTGGTTTAGTGGTTTAGTTGTTTGGCGGTTTAGTTAATACTGATACCAACATCTATTAACTATCAAGCAAACAACCAATCAATTAAACGCCCCAACCAACTAATTACACTTATACTCAAATTTCACCTCTGCCAGTTCCTTGTTAGCCTTCTCAATCTTCGCACCGAGACCAGCCTTATATTCCTTTAGGCGTGCGGCAATGTCCTTATCAGTTAGTGCGAGCATCTCCATGGCAAGGATGGCAGCATTCATTGCGCCATTAACGCCAACGGTAGCGACAGGTATGCCAGGAGGCATCTGTATGATAGAGAGCATGGCATCGAGTCCGTCGAGCATACCCTTGATAGGCACACCGATGACAGGGAGGGCAGTGCTTGCTGCGATAACTCCAGGCAGTGCTGCTGCCATACCTGCTGCTGCTATGATGACACGAATGCCACGGCTTTCAGCAGAGCGTGCAAACTTTTCTACCGCATCTGGCGTGCGGTGCGCTGACAGAGCATTGACCTCGAAAGGTATCTTCTGTTCGTCAAGAAATTTCATTGCTTTTTCCATTACGGGCATGTCGCTTGTGCTGCCCATAATAATGCTTACTATTGGAGTCATATATTTGTTGTTTTGTAGTTGAGTCGTTTTGTTGTTTGGTGGTTTTGTTGTTTTGTAGTTGAGTCGTTTAGTTGTTTGATTGTTTAGTTGTTTGGTGGTTTGATCGTTTAGTTGTTTAGTTGTTTGGTTGTTTGGTTGTTTGGTTGCAACGCTTAATTATGCATTATCTTACACCATTAACACCGTAACAGCCGCAGCGAAAAGTCCGACGAGGTAGCCACCGACAATCTCTCCTAAGGAGTGTAGGCGTAAAAGCATACGACCCGTCCCTACCACACCAGCGAGGAGAATGAGTATGCAGAACCACCACAAAGGGTTGAAACCCAGTATTAGTGAGAATGCTAACACCGCACCAGTAGTACCTCCTATCGCTGCGGTGTGGGCTGAAATCTTCCACCAGTTGTTTATCACCGCACATATTATCTGTACCATTATCGCTGCCATCACTATGCTACTCATAAAGTGTGGGAAGTGCATGGCGTTCATGGTATAGAAGCATGCCAGGTATGATACGATAGATATGGCATAAGGAACCATTCGCCCTTCGCGTGAAATGAGTTTCAGCAGTGACCATCCTTGATACTTGCGATATAGATGTATCAGTGTTGTAGGGAACAGGATAGTGAAGCAATATGCAGTTAACAGTACGAAGACCTTGTATGCCAAGGGCATCATGCTGAGATATGTAAACAGGAAGAGTGCCACAAGTCCCATCATAGGGAGATAGAGTGGTGTAAAGATGATGCTTATGTAACGTGCCATGAGCAATATCATCCTGCGTTGTTCATTGGCTGCCTTCTTGCTTATTTCGTGACGATTGGGCATTGTATTGTGTTGTTTGCTTTTTTATTTTCTCATGTTTGACTGTGGTATGCCGAGTTGCTCACGGTATTTTGCCACCGTACGTCGGGCTATAGGGTAGCCCTTTTTCTTCATCTCCGCAGCCAGTTTGATGTCTGACAGCGGTTTCTTCTTGTCCTCGTTGTCAACTATCTCGCGTAGTACGTTCTTAATTATCCTTGTTGATACCGCTTCGCCCTGCCCCGTGTCGTATCCGTCAGAGAAGAATGACTTAAGTGAAATGATGCCCCATGGGGTTTCGGCGTATTTAGAATTACATACCCTTGACACTGTTGAAATGTCGACGCCAGCGCGTTGAGCCACGTCTTTTAGTATCATTGGCTTCAGGTCTTCGTCATCTCCGCTTAAGAGGAAAGGTTTTTGTAGGGATATGATGCTTCTCATTGTGGCAATCATAGTGGCCTGCCTCTGTTTTATTGCATCAATGTATGACTTGGCACGCGTTACCTTTTGTTGCATATAGAGCAAGGCTTCCTTATCGCTTCGGTTCATGGACTTAGGGTTCTTTTGGTATGCGTCAATCATGTCCGTGAACTCTTTTGAAACGTATAGTTCCGGCATTTTGCCCTGATTGAGTCTGAACGTTACGTTGCCCTCATCGTCAGTGTCAATGATAAAGTCAGGCGTTACCTGCTGAACGCTCCTTCCCATTGTCTCGCCCAGTGCAGCACCAGGTCGTGGATTAAGTTTCTTTATTGCATTAAACACCTCCTCGGCAGTTTCGTCGCTTATATTGAGGCGTTCCGTTATCTTCTTCCAATGTTTGCGTTCAAAGTCAGTGTAGCACTCATTTATGACGCGGTGCATGAGGTTGGTGATGTAAGACGGCTTCTTTCTCAGTATCTGTATCAGTAGGCATTGCTGCAGTGACTGTGCTCCTATGCCTGCGGGGTCAAAGGATTGCAGTATGGTGAGACACTGTTCTATCTCTTCCTCGCTAACGTCAAGATATTCCTTTATGGCTATTTCATCGCATAATGACGAGATATCCTTGCGCAAGAGTCCGTCGTTGTCGAGTGAACCAATGAGATATTCCATTATTATCTCTTGCCTTTCCGTCAGCGTCTGCTCGTGCATCTGGTCATGCAGTTTGTCGTAGAAGGACTCTGTGTCACCATAAACACGCTCCTCTTGGTCTGCATCGGGGTCGTTATTGTTTGCTCTCTCGTAGTTAGAGTTTTCCAGTCTGTCGTCCTTGTCTATGCTGTCGAGTGCCGTGTCCAGTTCGTCTTCGCGCTCCTTACGCTCCTCCTGTTCCTCAAATGTGGCATCACTGTTATCGTCCATGGCATCATCTGGCCCCATAGCGTTCTCAATATTATCGCTATCGGGCGTCTCTCCTTCCAGTGCAGGGTTCTCATCCATTTCAGTTTGCACGTTTTGTTCCAACTGGGCCAACGGCATTTCGAGCATACGCACTACCATAACCTGCTGCGCTGTAAGACGCTGCTGTTGCAGAAGTTGTTGCTGTTGTTCCTGTGTCTGTATGAGTTCCTGTGCCATCGTATTAAGATTTACTTTACATTACACCGCATATGATGCGTGGCACAAAGGTAATAATTCTTTCCCAATCATCGCATTACAATAAGGAAAAAATAGAAGTATGTTATAAAAAAGGTGTAAAACATTTTGCCTTTTGCTTATTTATTCTTAATTTTGCATATTGTATGGTGCATATTGCACTTACGCCTACAACTGACTAACATATAGAAAAGAACTGACCGCGGTGACAACACAGACCGTTTTCGTTAAGCAGAATGAACAAAGTGAAGATTATTTTGTCTTTGCCATGACGAGAAAAGGTGCATGAATATACCGTTACTACAGTCTAAAACAAAACCTAACAATGATTTCAAAAAAGAATTTTCTTGCTCTTGTAGCGGCAGGCATGCTTGGGACTACCTATGTTTCCGCTGCTGACCAATTGGCTTTCCCCGACGCGGCAGGCTGGGGACGCTTTGCTAAGGGAGCGCGCGCATCTTCTGCGCCAACAGTTTATCATGTTACTAATCTTAACGATAGTGGCACTGGCTCACTGCGCGACGCTGTGTCTAAGAGCAATCGTATCGTAGTGTTCGACGTATCAGGCGTCATTAAAATCAAAAGTCGAATAATTTTCTCCAGCAATCTCTACGTAGCAGGACAGACTGCGCCTGGTGAGGGCGTCACGGTGTATGGCAACGGTGTGTCATTCTCTGGCGCAAACAACATCATCTGCCGTTACCTTCGTGTACGCATGGGCCACGGAGGCGATAGCGGTAAGGACTGTGCCGGCATCGCTAACGGTACCAATATGATTTTCGACCACTGCTCTTTCTCATGGGGTCTTGATGAGACGTTCTCTATAAACCCTGACGGCAAGGGCGCCCTTGGCAACATAACGCTACAGAACTGTATCTTCGGTCAGGGACTGCTGTCGCACTCTGCGGGAGGACTTATGCAGGCAGACTATATCACTCTCTACCGTAACTTCTACTGCGACAACTCTACTCGTAACAATAAAATTAAGGGCATAAACCAGTATGCCAACAACGTGGTCTACAACTGGCAGAACGGTTGTTACATCATGGGAGGTGACTCGCAGGGCTCTTCTTACGTGAACATCGAGTCAAACCTCTTCATTAACGGTCCGGCGAAGGGCGGCAACTGCTTTGGTGGTGCTAACGCAGACTTCCACTGCTATGGCGATGACAACTGGCAGGATAAAAATATGGATGGCGTATTCGACCCAGACCTCGTTACCGACTATAGTGCCGCCACACGTGTGGACAAACCTTACGACTATCCTACGCTCGACCTCTATCCTGGCAACGAACTGCTTGAGAAGAATATACCTACCGTAGGCGCCAGCCTGCCATACCGTGACCAGTCTGACTGCTATATGGTCGACGAGGTAATGTCATACGGTAAGCAGGGAAAGATTATCACCTACGAGACGAGTCTGCCTATCGGTGCACCAGATACATGGGCATGGTGGAAAGGAGAGACTGTGAAAGACACCGACGGCGACGGTATGCCTGACGCTTGGGAGATTGCCAATGGCACCGACCCTAACAAGGACGACGCTACCGTTCTTGCCGCTAACGGATACCTTAACATAGAGAACTACATCAACTCTATAACGGCATCTGATCGCCAGTTCTTCCTGCGCCAGCCTATTACGCTGCAACTCAGTAATGCCACAACAACGACTTTTGCACTCACATGGCGCGACTACACATACGCCGAGGAGGGCTTTGGCGTAGAGATAAAGCAGGCGGACGGCACTTGGAAGGAAGCAGTACGCACAGAGGCAAATGCTACTTCATGCACCATAGAGGGCCTGGAGCCAGGCACTCAGTATGAGGTGCGCGCCTTTGCCTTCGCTAAGCATAATGGAGAGGAAGTGCGTTCTGACTATGCTACAGGCACATTTACTACACGCCAAATAGAACAGGGCATAGTAGACATTGATACCTTCCAGCCAGATGTAACCCTTGGCAATGCGCAAACAGCATGGAACTACACAACAACAGCATGGAAAGAAGGCAAGGCCTACGTTGATGGCAATAACGTGTTGCTGAACACTAGTGGTACAAAGACACTCAGTATTGCAGGCGAGATGGCACCAAAGGCTGTAGTAGTGAATGGTGCGGGCACGCTGACGCTGAACGGTATTATTGGTGGTGACGATGCAAGCATAAACAAAGGCAATATGGGCACGCTCATTCTCAATAGTAAGAATACGTACAAAGGCGCAACAGTGCTGCACGATGGTGTGCTTGAGTTCAATTCTCTCGCCAATGGCGGGCAGCCTTCTGCCATCGGTGCATCGCTCAATTTCCCTGCCAACTGGGTATGGGACGGTGGCACATACCGTTACACTGGTGGTTCTGTAACTACCGACCGCAGCGCGAAACTGATGCAGCAGACAACGCTGAATATAGCCAACAGTTCTGCTACCATAACAGAGAATGGCTCATTTGAGGGCGACGGAGGCTTGACACTCGACGGTAAGGGCACGCTCGCCATAGAAGATGCCGCCAACTTCTTCAAGTACACTGGCGAGACAGTGCTCAACGGTGGCACGCTGTCATTTACAGACATAGAGAAAGGTTGTAAGGTCTTCGCGGGCAGTAGCCATAAGGTTGTAATGAACGGTGGTGCAATGAAGTTTGTATGTGGGAATGAAGACTACCAAACTTACTTGTTCCCAATACAGGTTAACGATGGAACTACTTCAAAGTTCTATGCTCCTACGCACGGATATTTCAAGAGCGATGTGACAGGCGAGGGCAGTTTGGAGATGATTATACCTTATCTGCGTTTCTATGTTAACACAAATATGCCAAACTTTAAGGGACGTGTCATTGCTAATGGCGTTCCTTCATCAGGCACTTATTCGCTCTTCATGCACCAATCACAGTGGAACAGTCCTAACCTCGTGGTAACTCTTAAGGGCAAGGCGTGTATGTCTGCGTGGACTACAATCGCATCCAATGTTGTTGGTGGTATATCAGGCGATAAAGGCACATACATCATAGGTTCAAGTAAGAAGACCAAAGGCTTTGAGTGCTCATGGACTGTTGGCGGAGCAAATACCGATGAAACGTTTAATGGCGTCATTAATAACTATGCTACCGACCTTTCACATGCTGGTACCGTAAGTATCGAGAAGGTAGGTACAGGCTATTGGAGACTGACTGGCAACAACGTATATAGCGGAACGACAGTGGTTAACGGTGGTGCGCTTATCATTGACGGAACAAACAGTGGCACAGGCGCAGTAACTGTCAAAAATGGTGCTACGCTCAAAGGCAAGGGTTCCATTGCAGGAGCCGTTACTGTTAAGAGCGGTGGTACAATTGAAGCCGGTGACACTGTGTTGTATAACACAAAACTGACAATTAAGAAGGCTGTATCCTTTGAGACAGGTTCAACATTGCGTATACCTCTCTATAACAATGAGGGAGTATGTAGCCAAAACAACCTTGCCCTCAGTTCTACACTCACCATTGCTAACGGTGCAACGCTTGAGTTCGACATGGCTAACGTTAAGGACCTTGAGGCAGGTGCTGCGTTCACCGTCTTCGCTACTGCACCTACCACTGTTACGGGTGAGTTCACTACCATACTCCCAAAGGTTCCTGCCGAAGGACTGAAGTGGGACACTACAGACCTCTATACCAAGGGCAAGATTTATATTGTGGCAGACCCAACAGGTGTTGAGAATGTTGTCGCCAACAATAAGCACGACGTTGATGCTAAGTCAAAGTCAAAGAGCAATGCTCTCTACAACATCTCTGGTCAGCGCGTAAGCAAGGACTATAAGGGCATTGTAATCAGTGACAGCAAGAAATACGTAAAGTAAAAAGAAGCGTCATAGAAAACCAAAGCACTCATATCCCAATGCAGTTAAGCACCTTAATTGTATTGTGGTATGGGTGCTTTTTCGTGTCACAAGGGTGGAAAAATAATGCAATTAACCACTAACGTTTGTTTAATTGACAATAATTGAGTAACTTTGCCAACCACTAAACTATCAACCCCAAACCACTAAACAATATGAAACAACTTATTATTGCCGTTGCCTTGATGCTAGGAACATCAGCCTATGCGCAACGCCAGCCTATCCCATACACCCCTAGTGCTACGGAGATGTTGCCGTATCAAAATCCTGCCCTCACACCGCAACAACGTGCGGAGGACTTATGTCAGCGACTCTCACTAAAAGAGAAGGCACAGATAATGATGAATGGTAGTCGTGCCATAGACCGTCTCCACGTGCCAGAATATGAATGGTGGAGTGAAGGACTGCATGGCGTGGGACGCAACGGTTACAGCACCGTCTTCCCAATAACAATGATGATGGCGGCTACGTGGAACGATGCCCTCGTACATGATGTCTTCGATAAAGTGTCTGATGAGATGCGCGCCAAGAACACCGAGGCGCGACACAGCGGAATCGTAAAACGCTATCAGGGCACCAGCGTGTGGACACCTAATATCAATATCTTCCGCGACCCACGATGGGGCAGGGGACAGGAGACATACGGTGAAGACCCATACCTAACGGAGCGCATGGGACTGGCTGTTGTCAGCGGACTGCAAGGTACTGATTTCAAAACAGGACAACTCATAGGGCATAAATACTATAAACTTCTTGCCTGTGCGAAACACTTTGCCGTACACAGCGGACCTGAATGGAACCGCCACACCTTTGATGTGCAGCAACTGCCAGAGCGTGACCTGTGGGAGACATACCTTCCAGCGTTCAAAAGTCTGGTGCAGAAGGGCAATGTGCGCGAGGTGATGTGCGCTTACCAGCGTATTGATGGTGACCCCTGCTGTGGCAACAACCGTTACCTGCAGCAGATACTTAGGGGTGAATGGGGCTTCAACGGACTTGTAGTATCAGACTGTGGTGCCATTAGCGACTTCTGGAAACCAGGCAGACACGAGGTCAGTGCCGACCCGAAGGCTGCTTCTGCCAAGGCTGTGCTGAGTGGCACCGATGTGGAGTGTGGCAGCGAATACAAATCACTGCCAGAGGCTGTAGCGGCTGGACAGATAAGTGAGGAGCAGATAAACCAAAGTGTTATTCGCCTCTTGAAGGCACGTTTTGAGGTTGGCGACTTCGACAGCGACGACCTCGTAGACTGGACCGCCATACCGTCCTCATGCGTAGCATCGCCCGAGCATAAAGCACTGGCACTCGAGGCAGCACGACAGGGCATAGTGCTACTTCAGAATCGTAACAACATTCTGCCACTTCAGAAGTCGGCACGTATCGCTGTTATAGGTCCTAACGCTACCGATTCGCTCATGCTTTGGGGTAACTATACGGGCTATGCCACCAAGACTGTCAACATTCTCGAAGGAATTAAAGCACGTGCCACTGACGTAAAGTACATTGAAGGCTGTGGATATACGCGCAACGAGCAACTTGTTAGCCGCTTCGGAAACTTCCATACCGCTGACGGCAAGCCGGGCATGACGGGCGTATACTGGAACAATACCGAGATGAAGGGTGAACCTGTTGCGAGGGTTAATTACACAGCATCGCTCAACCTCTCCAATGGTGGTAATACGGTCTTCGCTCCTGGCGTTAGCCTTACCGACTTCTCTGCACGATATGAAGGCATATACAAGGCGGACAAGACGGAGCGTTTGCTCTTCAATATAGCCGCGGACGACCGTATGCGCATCATCATCAACGGTGATACACTGGTGGATGTATGGAAAAGCCGTGCTCGTGTGCAGACTGCCAAGAAGGAATACAAGGTTGAGGCTGGCAAGGAATACCAAGTAGTGGTGGAGTTCATGCAGAGCGATGCCATGGCGGCATTGAAGTTTGATGTGGGCGTTATGAAGACAGTAACACCGTCAGAACTCATCAATAGCGTTGCTGACCGCGACATAGTGATATTCGTTGGCGGCATATCTCCAGCCCTTGAGGGTGAGGAGATGAAGGTGAGCGACCCAGGATTTAAGGGTGGCGACCGCACTAGCATAGAGTTACCACAGTCACAGCGCGACATTGTGAAGATGCTTGCCGAGGCTGGCAAGAAGATAGTTTTCGTCAATTGTTCAGGTGGCGCTATGGCACTTACGCCTGAGGCAGAGCGTTGCGATGGCATCATGCAGGCATGGTATGCTGGTGAACAGGGGGGTACGGCTATTGCCGAGGCTCTCTTTGGCGACATCAACCCATCGGGAAAACTGCCTATCACCTTCTATAAAGACGATTCGCAGTTGCCTGACTTCCTTGACTATTCTATGAAGGGACGCACATACCGCTACTTCCGTGGTGAACCCCTGTGGAAGTTTGGTCACGGACTGTCATACACTACCTTCAAGAAGAGTGCGAAGGTAAAATGTCATAAGGATTATTGTACTGTTGATGTTACCGTAACCAATACAGGCAAGCGTGATGGTGACGAGATTGTACAAGTGTATGTATCTAAGCCTAAGGATACTGAAGGTCCTGTTGCCTCACTACGCGCCTACAAAAGAGTATCGCTAAAGGCAGGCGAGACAAAGCAATTTACTATACCTCTCGTTGGTGACCAACTGCTTTGGTGGGACAAGGAATCTAACACCATGCAACCACTGAAGCGTGGGGAATACAATGTAACGTTAGGTTTTTAGTGTTATAATAATATAGACATAAAATAGTCAGGTTCAAAGAACCCTATAGTTTCTATCTGAATATAGGGTTCTTTGTACCTGATTTTTCTTTTACTTGGGTGGTCTCGTTATTTATCCACGTCCTCATGAGGAGCAGATGTTTTATGCCTTGTGACCACCTATCTGGCTATTACGTTCGCGAGCCGTAGCCCCTTCGTCAAAGTTTAGCCCCTTAAGAATAGCGTTTTTACCAAACTTCTGTTTAATAGCGAGTTGCACCTCCTGCATTTTTCGTTCCTTTTCCAATCTCTTTTGCTCCTTCTCCTCCTCCTGTTTCTGTGTCTCGTAGTCAGTGAAAAGGTCCAGTTGGCGTGGTGAGTGGTCTTCCTTCATGTCTTCCTCGCGCATTAGTCTGTTAGTGGTAACGTTCAGTCGTCGCACGAGTAGGGCAGGGTTCACTATGCGGTCGTACAGTTTCAGTATGGCGTCAGATATAATTTTCGTCGACGAAGTGTATCTGTCAAGGTTTGCGGTGCCGTGTGCAGGTTTCGGAACTTGCCTCCCATAGTGGTCAGTAGCAACGTCACCATGGTAGTGCTCCCTAATATCTTGGTTCGTAAGGCTCTCGATGTCATATCCCACCGTCAGTGTTACTTGATTCGTTACCAGTTTTTTCTCCACAAGACTCAGTGCCACTGTCTCCGCCATTTCGTGCACAACGACCCGCGCCTTACGGTTGTCGTAGGCGCATTGCAACACCTGTCCGTTGCTCAGCGAACTGCTCATGGGGCGGTAAGCCTTTATTGCGGCTATGGTACATGGCTCCCATCCCCACGCGTGGTCAATCAACAGTTCTGCGTTCACACCGAAAAGACGATACAACAGTCCCTCGTTCTTTATAGACTGGCGTGCTATCTTTCCCATTGTGTCAATGCCGTATGGAGCCAATCTCTCGGCAATGCCCTTGCCAACGCGCCAGAAACTCGTAAGAGGTTTATGGTCCCACAGCGTGCGGCGGTACGACATCTCGTCCAGTTCGCCTATTCTCACCCCGTCTTTATCGGCAGGAATATGTTTCGCCACGATATCCATCGCCACCTTACATAGATATAGGTTAGTGCCGATGCCAGCCGTTGCAGTGATGCCAGTGGTTGCCAGCACATCGCGTATCATGGTCATTGCCAGTTCGTGTGCTGTCATTCGGTACGATTTAAGGTATGGCGTAACGTCCATGAACACCTCGTCAATGCTATAAACGTGAATATCCTCAGGCGCAATGTATTTAAGGTAAGTCTTGTATACCTGCGTACTTGTCTCCATGTAGCGCTTCATCCTTGGCGGTGCCACAATGTAGTCCAGTTCCCAGTCGGGATGTTCCTTTAGTTCAGCATCGAGGAAAGACTTTCCCTTGAACATGCCTTTAGCGTTGAATCTCCTCTCATTATTCACCTCTCTCACACGCTGCACCACCTCAAACAACCTTGCTCTGCCCCCTAATCCGTATGCCTTCAGCGATGGTGAAACGGCAAGACAAATAGTCTTCTCCGTGCGGCTTGGGTCAGCCACGACGAGGTTTGTTGACAAAGGGTCCAGTCCTCTGTCAACACACTCTACAGAAGCAAAGAATGATTTAAGATCTATGGCGATGTACGTGGGCATTAATTACAATCAGTTAAGTGGGGTTTAAGTGTGTTTATGTATGTTTCTCGGGTGGCAATGCTCAATCTCCTCGCGTAGGGTAGTCATGTCGATGTGCGTATAAATCTCGGTAGTACCAATTTTTTCGTGTCCCAACATGGTTTGTATTGCGCGCAGCGATGCCCCTCCCTCCAGCAGAGCCGTTGCGAAAGAGTGTCGCAAGGTGTGTGGAGAGATAGTTTTTCTTATACCCACCTCCTTGGCAAGACGTTTTATCATGATAAGAATCATGGTGCGAGTAAGGTGTGCACCGCGGCGGTTAAGGAACACATAGTCCTCCTCTCCGGGTTTAATATTCATGTGGCATCGGTCGTCATACCACAGGTGTAGTTCGCGTATGGCAACCTTTGATATAGGCACCAAGCGTTCTTTGTCGCCCTTGCCCGTCACCCTAACAAAGCCTTCCTCCTCATATATATCATGAAGCCGCAGTGTGACGAGTTCAGAAACGCGCAGTCCGCAGGAGAAGAGCACCTCTATTATGGCTCTATTGCGATGTCCTTCCCATTTCGTCAGGTCGATACCGTTCTCCAGAGCGTCCACCTCCTTCGTAGAAAGCACCTCGGGCAGGTGTTTTTCCTGTATTGGTGATTCAAGGAGTTCAGAAGGGTCTTGTTCCACGTAGCCGTCGAGTTCAAGGAAATGGTAGAACGCGCGTACACCGCAGAGAATGCGTGCGTGGGTTGATGAGGCTACGCCGAGGTCGTGTAGCGATGCTGAGAACTCCTCCAGGTCTTTCAGTTTCAGGGTCAGAGGGTCTTTCTCATTATCGTCACACCAGTCCAACAATTTCCCTACGTCGTGCATATAAGCCTCCAGAGTATTGTCAGAGAGTCCACGCATCAGCCTAATGTGTCGGCGGAAGTCGCGTACGGCACGCTGTCGTGTGGTCAGTTCCTTATCTTGTTTTTTGTCCATTGCCCTTGAAATATCTCTTGGTTATAAATAAGTATTCAACATTATTTATATCTATCAGCAGGTGATCATTATCATTTCTGTAATTATATTTAATACAGTCTCTTTGGCGTATCTGCTTCCTCAGTTTTCGGTCACAATGATTAATTGTTCCCTTAAACAGAGAAAACCTCTGCATCCCAATAGCCTATATTAAATATAGAAATAATTTTGAACACTTACTTATTTTGCAAAGTTACAAAATATAGTCTTCGTTTGCAAGTGTTATATGTATAGAACTAACAAAAAAAATGCAACTATCCGAATTACTATAAAGCGTAATTTCGATAGTTGCATTAACCGTCACTTATTCATTCTTCGCCGCTTGCACAATGTCCTCGTACAGGTCGTCCACGTTCTCTAAGCCGATGGAGAGGCGAATGGTAGTGTCGTACACGTCCATCGCCCTGCGTTGTGATCCAGAGAACGGTCCAAAGATGGTGGAAGCGGTGTGTATGGCGAGGCTTCGGTTGTCGAAAAGGTTGCTCGCGCGGTGTATCACCTTCAGGTTGTTGATAAACTGTAGGGCGTGCGCCTTATCCTCAAGGTCAATCGTCAGCATTGCTCCAGCAGTCTTACCATACTGCCTCTGTGCAATCTCATGGAAAGGATTGTCGGGCAGTCCAGGGTAGTTCACACGTTTTATCTCATGCACCTTCGTAAGTCTCTTGGCGAGTTCAAGGGTGTTTGCTGCATGAACACGATAGCGGGCATCGAGCGTCTCCAGTCCGAGCGTCTGCATATAGGCAGCGTGTGGCGTCATGTAGGCACCGAGGTTAAAGAGCAATTCAAAGCGAATCTTGCGGTTAACCTTCGGGAATGTGCCGTAGTCAATGACCAGTCCACCGAGACTGGTTGCTCCACCGCTGACATACTTTGTGCTGCTTACCACCTGCACGTCCATGCCGAGAGCCTTTCCGTCGAACTCAGTGAACGGTATCAGTGTGCTGTCGGCTATGACGGGCACGTTCTTTTCGTGGGCAATGGCAGCAAGTGCAGGCACATCTGCCACCTCCATCTGTGGGTTGGTTATTATCTCGAGGAACACGCAGCAGGTGTTTTCGTCTATTGCCTCTCTCACCGCATCAAGGTCAAGCAGGTTAACCTCACGTGTCTCTATTGCAAAAGGCTTCAGCGTGTTACGCATCAATGCCACGGTATTGCCGAAGAGGTGGCTACTTGTCACGATGTTCTTGCCAGCCTCTGCGAAGGTCATGAGTATATTGGCAATGGCCGCCATGCCGCTGTTGAAGGCAAAGACGTTGGCGGCACCTGTCAGACTCTTCACTCTGTTCTCAAAGAATGTCACCGTAGGGTTCATTACGCGAGAGTATTCTGGGTCGAGCACTCGTCCACAGAACACGTCGCTCATCTGCTTTGCCGTATCAAATTCAAAGGAGCAACAGTTATATACAGGCATACTCAGAGCACCGTAAGCATCGCGTTTCTGGTAGTCGGTAAGGGTTGCAAGGGTTTCTTTGTGCATTTGGTTGTTGTTTTTCTAGTTTTTTTTTCTAGGGGGGCTAGGGGGGCTAGAGGGGCTAGTTTTTCTAGAATCTCTAGTTTTTCTAGGGGTTCTAGTTTTTCTAGGGGTTCTAGTTTTTCTAGAGGTTCTAGTTTTTCTAGAGGTTCTAGTTTTTCTAGAAGTTCTAGTTTTTCTAGAATTTCTAGAAGTTCTAGGGATTCTAGAAGTTCTAGGGGGCTTACTTCTTTATTATTACTCCATATCTCAGTACCTTTCCCTCCTTTATCTCAAAGGCGTTGAGCACTGGTGAGCCGTCTGTCACGTAAGGCAGTCCTGACTGTTCTGGTGCGAGCGACATGATAAGATACAGGATGTTAGGGTCGAGTGCCAGTCGTTTGTCTTCCTCTGATGGGCGACTGGGCGATGCTGGGTGGCTGTGCCAGTTGCCGATGACCTTCAGTTTGTTGGCGCGTGCATACTTTATCGCGGCAAACTGCTGTCGAGGATCCATGGTGAAGTGTTCCTCGGCGTGGTCAATGTTTTCTATAGGATAGTTGTACGTGATTAGCAGTGTGCCGTCCTCTTCTACCGTTCCGAGTGCATAGCCACAACTCTCTATCGGTGCATCAGCCTTAGCCTGCTCCAATATAGAGGCGTATGCATCGGCAGTAATGTGGATTACCTTGCCGCTATCAGTCCAACCGTAGGTTAATTCATAATTCATAATGTATAATTAAAATAATTAAAATAATTAATAATTAATAATGCATAGTCATCAAATGCTTTGATACGGCGTCAGACTAATTATTCATTATTAATTATCAATTATTAATTAACCGTTAGTGGTTCTTCAGGTCACACTGTGCCTGCTCGTAGTCTATCAACTCGTGTATAGTAGGGTTGTCTCCGCAGAGTTTGCAGCGGTGACTCTTGTGCGCCTTAATCTTGCGGAAGTCCATAGTCTTAGCGTTGAAGGTGAGTAGTTGGTCAGTCAGCAGTTCACCGACACCCGTAATGTACTTCAATGTCTCCGCAGCCTGAATGGTACCGAGCATGCCTGCTATGGCACCGAGCACACCTGCCTGAGAACAGGTAGGCACAGCGTTTGGTGGTGGTGGTGCTCCGAAGAGGCAACGATAGCAGGCTGTACCTGGAACGTGGGTGAAGGTCTGTCCCTCAAAGCGGAGTATGCCACCGTGAGAGAAAGGCTTGCCTGCCATGACGCAGGCGTCGTTGATAAGGAACTTTACAGGGAAGTTGTCCGTACCGTCAACGATGAAGTCGTAGTCCTTGATAATGTCGAGGGCATTGTTAGCCATAAGGAGGTCCTGAATGGCGTTGACCTTCACGTTAGGGTTGATGGCGAGCATCTTCTCCTTCGCTGATATTACCTTCGGCGTGCCTACGTCCTTGGTAAAGTGAATCACTTGGCGCTGTAGGTTAGAGAGGTCTACTACATCACCGTCTATTATACCTATGGTGCCTACACCAGCAGCGGCGAGGTAGAGCGATACAGGGGCACCGAGACCTCCTGCACCTACCACGAGCACCTTGGCTTCTTTTATCTTCTCCTGTCCCTCTACGCCTACGTCCTGAAGCAGGATGTGGCGGCTATAGCGGAGCAGTTCTTCTTCTGAAAAGTCAAACATGGTAATCAATTAATAATTAATAATGTATAATTAATAATTCAAAATTCATAATTCATAATGCATAATTCACAACTTATAATCTCAAATCTCAAATTGCGCTGATACGGCGTCAGCCTAATTATTCATTATTCATTATGAATTATTCATTATGAATTATGCATTATGAATTATCTCGCTCCTCCTCCCATGAAGTAGAGGAAGTCTACAGAGTCACCGTCGTTGAGGTTGAGTGTATCGAAATCCTCACGCTCTACGAATTCCTCGTTTACCTGTACGCTGACCATCTCTGGCTGGAACACCTTGTTCTGCTTGATGAGGTCACTTACTGTCAATGGAAGTTGTACTTCCTGGTCTTCTCCGTTTACGATTAATTTTGCCATAGTAGTTTGTGCTGTTTTTATGTGATTTTTAATATATGCTTAATTACGATGTGATTTGGGCTTGATTGCCGTGTAATTTGGGCTTAATTACGATGTAATTTGGTAGTGATTACGAAGGGGGTGTTATTTGTATGCTTTCGCAACCTCTACCACGTGTTGTAACAACTCTTCCGAATGTTGCAGCGAGATGAAGTTACTCTCAAATTGTGATGGCGAGAAATATATGCCGTTGTGGAACATATAACGCCAGAATCGTGCAAACTCCGTGAGGTCGCTGTTGTTGACGTCGGCAAAGTTCTTGGGTTGCTTGCCGTGGGTGAAGTATGGGGTGAACATATTGCCCACATGACTTATCACGATGCCCTTGTCCTTCACTGCCTCTTGCAGTGCCTCTATGAAGCGTTCTGCCTTAGCGTTGAGGCGTTCGTAGGTGCCTTCTTCTGATAGTATTCCGAGTGTGGCGAGTCCTGCCGTCATCGCTATAGGGTTGCCGCTGAGCGTTCCTGCCTGATAAACGGGACCCTCTGGCGCGAGCATCTTCATTATCTCGGCTCTGCCACCGAATGCGGCTGCTGGGAAACCACCGCCTACTATCTTGCCCACTGTAGTGAGGTCGGGGTCGATACCGTAGTATTTCTGTGCGCCACCGAGGGTGAGGCGGAAACCTGTTATCACCTCGTCGAAGATGAGTAGCGAACCGTGGCTCTTTGTTATGCTACGCAGGAACTTCAGAAAGCCTTCCTGCTCTGGCACCACGCCCATGTTGGCTGGCACTGGTTCTACTATCACTGCTGCTATCTTGTCGCCAAGGCGGTTGAAAATGTCGGTAACGGCGGCTTGGTCATTAAAGGGTGCTACGAGGGTGTATTTCACGAAATCGCCAGGAACGCCAGCCGAACTGCTGATGCCGAAGGTGGCGACGCCTGAGCCGGCTGCAACAAGCAGGTGGTCGGCATGGCCGTGGTAACAGCCCTCAAACTTCACAATGTAGTCGCGTCCTGTAAATCCGCGTGCCACTCTGATGGCTGACATGACAGCCTCGGTGCCTGAGTTGACGAAGCGCACACGCTGCATGGAGGGGATGAGTTGGCTAACACGCTGTGCCAGTGCCGTCTCAACGAGGGTAGGAATACCATAACTGGTGCCTCGCACGATAGCCTGTTGCACCGCCTGTTGTACCGTAGGATTGGCGTGACCGACGATAAAGACGCCCCATGAGAGACAGAAGTCGGTAAGGGAGTTACCATCGATGTCGTGGAGTGTCACTCCCTCGGCATGGTCTATGAACAGAGGTGTCTCGCCAACGCTACGCAATGCGCGCACAGGAGAGTTCACTCCTCCAGGTATTACCTTCTGGGCTTCTTCAAAAGCCTGTATGCTTCGTGGTCTGTTGTTCATATTATCATTCTCTTTCTGTACTCCTGCCATTGCATGAGTGTACTTATTTCTTCTTCTATTATCTCTTCGCAGCGCACGGCTTCTTGCTGTCTTTTCTTCAGATTTTGCTGAGCCTGCCGTTCTATGTCGTGCAGGTTATAGAGGCGTTTGCCTATCAGCCACCTTACTTCTGGGTCTATATCCTGCGGATTTGCAAGGTCGAAGAGCAGTTGTTGGCGGTCGCTCGGAGTGTAATCCTCTCGGTGTATCAGTGTGTGGGGTGCTGAGGTAGCACTTATTACCACATCAGAGAGACTGAGCAAGTGTCTCTTCTCTGTCAGCGGCAGCGCCACAGCGTTGTAGCGTTCTGCCATGGCTGATGCCTTATCGAGGCTGCGGTTGGCGAGGATGAGGTTTGATGCGCCGCGTGCCGTGAGGAAGTTGAGTATGGACTCCGTAAGGTCGTTGACTCCGATTATGCTCACT
The DNA here is from genome assembly GCA_934272845.1 of uncultured Prevotella sp. GTDB lineage: Bacteria > Bacteroidota > Bacteroidia > Bacteroidales > Bacteroidaceae > Prevotella. Next base: position 66,094 of record CAKQSF010000005.1, on the reverse strand, counting down.
GTCTTGTCGCCGAGGTCAGGAAGTTCGTGGCAAAGAATGTCTACCGTGACCTGTGAGTATGACACCGCACCTCGTGATATTGCCGTCTCTGTGCGTGCTCTGTGCCCTACGTGGAGGGCGGTCTGAAAGAGGCGGTTGATGCCAGCAGGCAGTTTGCCCTTCTTTTTTGCCTCTTCGTAGGCGTTTTTTATCTGGTTTAGTATCGCCATCTCGCCAAGCAACGGTGACTCCAGTCCTGCTGCCACACGAAAGAGGTGGCGTGCTGCTTCTTCGGTAACGCTGCCCTCACCGCTGTATTGCTCTATGCGCTGGCAGGTCTCAAGGCGTACACCGTGGGCGTTGCTGCCATAAGCGGAGGGGAAGGTGAATATATATTGTTGCTTCTGCATGACGATTTATGAACTATCAATTATGCATTATTAATTATACATTAGATAATTATGAATTATGCATTATGCATTATGAATTACGATAAATGCTTTTTGGTGCTTTAGCCCTTTGTTCTATCAGTTCGAAGTTGTCGCGAATACTGTCACGAATACTCATGCTGCGGTGTACATCCTTTGCGTCGCTTGCCACGGCAACGGTCATGTTGTCCTTGCGGAAGATGGCTGGCGAGGTGAAATCGCACAGCGATGGATTGTCGCAAACGCTGACAAGAACGTGGCGTTCGTGTGCATCGTCATAGATGCGACGGTTCAGTTCGTGGTTCTCCGTACACACATAGGCGAGGGTTGCGCCGTCAAGGTCGTGTGGCTCGTACACTTTCTTGATGAGAGTGAACGGTAATGACTCGAAACCTTCCTTAAACTCTGGGGCTATGACAGTGGCTTCTGTGGTAAAGCGACTGAGTATCGTTGCCTTGTGAAGCCCCACCTTTCCTCCGCCTATTATTATTATGCGGCTGCCAGAGATGTTGATGTTTATGGGAAGGAAGTTCATTGGCTGTTCGTTATTTTGTTGTTTTGTGGTTCGGTTGTTTTGTTGATGGCGCCAACTTATACCTCTCTGAAGAATCTCTTGGCGTAATACGAGATGATATACTGTGCTCCTGCGCGACGTATGGCGGTGAGAGACTCGTGGAAGATGCGCCTTTCGTCGAAGTAACCTTGGCGTGCCGCGTTCATCAGCATTGAGTATTCGCCAGACACTTGGTATGCCACCATAGGGTAATCAGGGAACTTCTGCGCTGCCCGGTATATGATGTCGAGGTAAGCAAGGGCTGGCTTTACCATTATCCAGTCGGTTCCTTCCTCTATATCGGCGGCTATCTCGTCGAGTGCCTGGTCGTGAGTGCGGTAGTCCATCTGGTAACTTTTTCTGTCGCCAAAGCCCGGAGCGGAGCCTGCCGCATCGCGGAACGGACCGTAATATGCTGATGCATACTTGGCAGAATAGGCGAGTATGCGAGTCGGCTTGGTAGCGGGGTCGCTGTCAAGACGCTGCCTGAGTGCCTCTATCTGACCGTCCATCATGGCTGAAGGCGCCACGAAGTCAGCACCAGCAAGGGCGTGTTGGTATGCCATTTCGGCGAGGAGAGGCAGTGTGGAGTCATTGTCAATGACCACATTGTCGTGGCTTCGTCCGCAAGAACAGCCGCCTCTGCGCAACGCTTTCAACTCTTCATCGTAAGGGATAGGCTTGCCGTCCTCATAGAGCAGTCCGCAATGACCGTGGCTGGTATATTCGCAGAGGCATATATCGGTAAATACTATCACCTCAGGGAAGCGTTCCTTTATGGCTTTTACCGCCTTGCAGATAATGCTGTCGGGGCTATATGCCGCTGTTCCTCGTTCGTCTTTCTCGTCCTCAGGGATAACTCCGAAGAGGAGAACCTTGTTTACACCGAGCGTGAGGAGGTCAGCAATGTCGGTGAGAAGGGTGTCGATGGAGAAGCGATAAACGTCTTCCATGGTGCCTATCTCTTCCTTCACGCCCTGTCCTTCCTGTACGAAGTAGGGGTAGATGAAGTCTGCTGGCTGTAGCGGAGTGACGTCAGCGTACTGGTCGCGCACCGCTTGAGTGGTTCTATATTGTCTGAAACGTTTCATGTTAATTCATAATTCATAATGCATAATTCATAATCTTCGTCCGCCAATTCTATAATTCTTCTCAATGTCACAATCATATATGTATTACGCAAGGCAATTATGAATTATGAATTGTGAATTATGAATTGATACGTTGTTCCCCCTTTTGCCACCAATAGTTTGTTGGTTAGGTCGGCATCAGGATACAGTCTTCGGAAGGCTTCGTAGGCGGAGGGCGATGAGAATATTATCTTATCGAAGTCGGTGAGGTCTTGTGCCACAGCCTTGTCGTTGACCCTGTTGTGGTAAACGTGCAGGTCTGTCACGTCATGTTGCTTCAATCCCTCGGCCAGTGCCTTCAGTCCTTTGTCGGAACGCGGTAGAAGTATGCGCGAATGGGGCTGCGACGCAAAGAAACTTATGATGCCTTCGGCTGACTGCGTGGGCGATTCAAAGTCGGGTTGTACCCCTTTCTTTCTCAGTTCTGCACTTGTTACGGGTCCTACACTGGCCACCTTGACGCCCTGTATGGGGTGTTTGTAATGACGAACGCCATGACGTGAGGTGAATATCAGCCAGTCGTAACCGTCGGGGGTGGGCTGCGGAGTGTCGCTGTCGACTATCGTTATCAGTGGCGCGAAGGTCACTTGGTCGTAGGGTTGCACGTTTACAGGTGGCGTGGTGCCTGTGTAATACACCTTCTGTAGCCTGTCATTGGAGACGAACTTGACCACATTGCCAACGATGATGAGCACTGGTGTTGCCTTGTATATAGCCCATTGCAGTTCGCCGAGTGTAGAGATGATGGTGCGCTGCGAAGGCAGTGAGACGTTGGTAACGAGTGCTACGGGCGTCCATGATGCCCTGCCTGCCTTGAGAAGTGTGCGTGCTATAGTGCTGACATTGGCGCCTCCCATGTAGTAAAGCAAAGTGTCGGCATCAGGATTCTGCGGTATCTTGGCGTGACCAAGAACGAAAGCGGCGGAGCGTGACACTCCTCTGTATGTCAGAGGAATCTGCGTTAGCGAGGCGAGTGCGTTGCCACTGCTTACGCCAGGTATCACTTCTACGCTGACCATGCGCTGTTTCAGAAAGTCAATCTCTTCTCTGCCGTGTGAGAATAGCATCGGGTCTCCACCCTTTAGGCGTACTATCGGCTGTGTAGGGTTAGCGTCTTTGTCGTGAGATGGCTGTATGGCGGCTTGGAAAAGCAGTTCGTTGATATCGTCTTGCTTATGGCTATGCCGTCCAGAACGCTTGCCTACGTATTTCTTTTCGCCCTCAAACTGGCTTAGGAAAGCCTCGTTAGTGAGGTCGTCATAGTATATTGTTGAAGCGTTTTGCAGTGCCTTTTGCCCTTTTACGGTTATGAGTTCGGGGTCTCCAGGACCGAAGCCTACGAGGAGAACCTTGCGGTATCGGCGGCGGATGTCGATGCGTGAGAACGCTTCTCTTATCTCTTCGCTCACCGTTGTCGTGGCAGTCACAGCGAGGTTGCCTTGCAATGGGTGGGTGGCGAAGGGCAGACGCTCTGTTGCGAGATGTGCTATGCCGAGCCGTTTCAGTGCGCAGGTGGCTACGATGAGGGCATCAACGCTGCCCTCTTCTACTTGTTTTACTCTCTCCTCAATGGTGCCACGTATAGGAACCACGGTGAGGTCGGGGCGCTGTTGCAGCAGTTCAGCCTTGCGTTGCGATGAACTGGTGCCCACTTTTGCGCCTGATGGCAGTGTGGCGAGGGTGAGACCGTCATGTGCCACGAGTGAGTCGCTCTTGTCTTCTGCCTCTGTCAGGGCGATCACCTCTATGCCAGCAGGCAATGGGTAAGGCAGGTCTTTGGCGGAATGAACTGCAATCTGTGCTGTGCCGTCAAGGAGAGCACGGTCGAGTTCGCGTGTGAAAAAGTCAGAAGGCAGTTCGGGGTGCATCAACGACACGTCCTTATGCTTGTCGCCGTAACTGGTGGTGGTGATGACATCGAAGTCAACTTCCACACCGGCGTCATGCAGTAGGCGTGCGGTTTCTTCAACCTGGAGCAACGCCAACGGACTGGTTCGTGATATAACTGTTATCTTACTTTTCATGGTGCAAAGGTACTGCTTTTCCTACTTATGAGCAATCACCTTTTAAGGGCAATGATATACCAAATGTATGTGATAAAGCCCGCCAACCGATTGTGGATGACGGGCTTTATTGTTGTGCTTAACTTGTTGTATGATAGAGAAATTTTTGTTGCCTACTTTGTTTACCAACACTCTATGTCATCCTGCAATTCCTTTGGCATAACACTTTTGCTGAATACCGGGTCTTTATGTTCCTTTCGCTGACGCAGGTAGTCATCGAGCAAGATTTTGACGCGAGGAGAGAGCCAAATGATAGCGATAAGGTTGGTAATGGTCATGAATCCCATCAGAAGGTCGACGATAGAGAAACTGTCTTGCAGTGTCATTACCGAACCTGCAAGTATGACGCCTGCCGTAGCGAGTCGGAAGAAGAGTATGGCTATTTTCTCATTGCGTACGCTACCGTTAGGGTTGGCGTTCTTACCGAAGATAAATCGTATGTTTGTCTCACCGTAGAAGTATCCAGCAATGATAGTGCTGTAAGCGAAGAGCAGTATGGCAACCGTAAGGAAGTAACGTCCTATAGGTCCCATCTCATGCTCAAGGGCACTCTGCGTGAGCAAGATACCGTCCTCACCATTGGTATATAGCCCTGAGATAAGTACTATAAAGGCGGTGCAGGTACATATAATAATGGTGTCGCAGAATACGCCTAACGCCTGAAGAAGTCCCTGTTTAACGGGGTGTGAGGTCTCAGCGATAGCGGCAGCGTTAGGCACAGAGCCTTCGCCAGCCTCGTTAGAGTAGAGTCCACGCTTCACTCCCTGCATGACAGCAAGTCCTACCATGCCACCAGCGGCCGGTCCTATGCCGAAAGCACTGTTGATAATGAGACGTATCACACCGGGAATGGCGGTGATATTGGTCAGAATTACGTAAAGAGCCAATAGCATGTAGCCAATAGCCATTACAGGAACAACGAGTGCGGCGAAGCGAGAGATGCGCTGAATGCCACCGAAAATAATGAGTGCAGTGGCTATGGTGACAGCAATTCCCACGTAGATGATGCTGGTGCCAGGGGCATTGCCCATCGCCATGTCGATGCTAACGGAGAATGCGTCAGCCATGGTCTTTGCCTGAACAAGTTGTGTTGCCAAGGAATAACTGAGCGTTATGAGCACAGCGAAGATGATACCCATCCATCTTTTGTGCATACCATATTGCATGTAGTATGCAGGTCCGCCGTAGTATACACCGCCTTCCTTGTCGCGACGCTTATAAAGTTGGGCGAGAGATGACTCAACAAATGATGATGAAGCACCGAGCAGAGCCATCAACCACATCCAGAATACAGCGCCCGGACCACCAATGAAGATGGCGGAAGCAACGCCTGCAAGGTTGCCTGTGCCCACACGGCTGGACAATCCTACAGCGAAGGCGCGGAAGGGAGATATGGCTTTTTTCTCTTTTTCATCGGTGGCAGTGGCATAACCAGCCTCCATCGTGTCCTTAAGAGTATCAGTTTTCTTTGTTGAGTGGGTCAAGAGATGCCACATCTCGCCAATCATGGTGAACTGTACCGCCTTAAATCTGACGGTAAAGTATAGGGCGCAGCCTACCATCATTGCTATAACGATGTAGCCCCAAAGGAAATCGTTGAGTTGATTTATTAGATCAATCATGCTGTTTCTGTTAACATTTATAAGTAAAATATCGCACAAAGGTAATATATTTTTGCGAAATGACAAAATAATGTTACATTTTTTCGACGTTTTGCTTATAAAAGTTGCAGTTGGGTATCACTGTGACGTGTTTCCTATCTGCGTACTTTCGCTTCGATAGTTTCCTTTACTCGTTTGGCGAAGGTTGCAGCATCCTCATTCTTTTCGGGTGTCATCAGTGGGAGATATTCCATATCTATCTTCACTGGTTTATAGAAATGTGTGCCGCGTGGCAGAGCATTATAGGCACCGTTGAGCACTACGGGTAGCACGGGGACGCCCAATTCCTTGCTCAGTATGGCGAAAGTCTTCTTGAATGTAGTCATGCCACCGTTGCGAGAGCGTGTTCCTTCAGGGAAAATCACGATGCTCTTGCCCTGCTTCAGTACCTCAGCCAACTTCAGAATAGAGTTCTTTAGGTTTCTGCGCTCCATGAGAATGATGTTGTGGCGGCGTGCAAGAGCGCGCAGAGTGGTGTTGTTCACGTGCTCCTCTGTAGCATAGAAGTAGCAGTTATTGATGACATCCCATGGCACTCCCGCCATGACCATTGCGCCATCGAGGTAACTCTGGTGGTTGGCAGCCATGATAAACGGTCCTGTGTGGGGGATATTCTCAGTTCCGCGAACCGTCATTCGGTTGTAGACCTTGAAGAAAGCCTTGAATGCTTTGGTGTAAATGCGGTGTGAGTGTCCTGCTATTGGCAGTTCTAGGTGGTCAGAAGCCTCGTCGAGCAGGTTATGTTTCTCTATGTGCTCCGTCTCCTTATGTGTGCTGGATGCTGCTATTCGGTCGGCAATCTCTTGCACGTTGCGGAAAGAAGCCATTGTGTCTGCATTGATAGTTACGCCGAATGACTGTTCTATAAAGCCCTGAAGGTTCACCATATCGAGTGAGTCGAAGGCAAGGTCTGTCTCCAAATGGTATGTAGGCTTTACCTTAATCTGCTTCTCTCCCTCAATATATTTCTTCAAGATGCGAAACTCTTCAGTGTAGTTCTCGTTGTCATTACCATCGTCAGCGGGTTTGTCAGCCTCTTTTTTGCCGTCGCAGATGTCTTTGAGCATAAAGCGTTTCAGTTTATCGAGTTTCGTTCTTGGTAGTTCACCACGATAGACGAAGATGCTCATTATTTTCTTATAGTTGACCACTGTGAGGTTGTATGGTTCTATAACTTCTCGCTTCAGTGCTTCTTCCACGTCTTTGTCGGACATGTTTTGTGCCCAATTCTCCTGCGGAACGATGATGCATCGCAGCATGTCTCCGTATTGAAGCACCGCTGCTTCCTTTACTTTGTCGGTGTATTTCTCTATCTTATACTCTATCTCTGCTGGCTGAACGTTCTTGCCGTTGGACAGCACGATAATCTCCTTTGAGCGTCCTGTGATGTATATTCTGCCTTTATCGTCAAAGCGTGCTAGGTCTCCCGTGTGCAGGAAGCCATCCTCGTCTATTACTGCTGCGGTCTCTTCAGGACGGTTATAGTAGCCAAGCATGACGTTAGGACCCTTTGCGCAGAGTTCGCCATTAATTATTTTGCACTGCACGGAGGGCATAGCCTTGCCCACACAGCCTGGTATTATGTCTCCTGGTCGTGTGAAAGCGATTATTGGAGCGGTCTCTGTCATGCCGTAACCTTCAAGCACATCCAGTCCGAGTGTGCGCAGACCTTCGCCTATTTCCTTGTCGAGTGCGGCGCCACCGCTAACGCAGAAGTCTAGGTGTCCGCCCATCTTCTTTTGTATTGCACTGAAAACGAAGCGTGAGAGTGTGCGGCTGCCTACGCTCTTACATAGGTTGAAGAGTATGTGTGTAGCCCATTTCTCGTCTATTTTCTTCTTAATCCCACTGTAAAGCGTCTGCCATAGGCGTGGTACACCGATGAAGATGCCTACCTTTCCACGGCACAGTGTGTCCATAATGTCAGGTCCTGACATTGTTGGGCAGATGGCAACGCCGGCTCCTACGGTGATAGGACCGATGAGAGTGCCCTGCAATGGCAACACGTGATGCAAGGGAAGGAGTATCATTGCGCGTCGTTCGGAGGTGTAGATAGGCACTTCTACCGATACGCTGTGTATGTTTGCTATAAGGTTTTTGTATGACAGCATTACTCCTTTAGGTGAGCCTGTGGTGCCAGAGGTATATATAATGATAGCGCACTCATCGCCCATTTCCTTCATGTTGTCAATGCCGCACCACTCCTCTTTGTCTTCTGATGGTGCCAGTTCATAGTCATCAATGATGAGGATCTTTATGTCTATGCCCGTTTCTTGTGCTGCCTGGCGCGCAACCTCAGCCTTATCCTTTGATGCCCACACGCATGATGGTTGGCAGTCACGCATGATGTATGCCACGTCGCTGACCGTAGATGAAGCGTCCACGGGTACTGCTATGCCCTGATTCTGCCATACTGAGAAGAAGGCATAGATCCATCCTTCGCGGTTTTCGCTTAATATCAGTGTCTTACAGCCATGCTCTTGTGGTGTATGCTGTGCGAAAAGGTTTATTCGTCCAAGCATTTCGCTGTAACTAACCTTGCGGTCTCCGGCTATGATTGCCGCCTTGTGCCAATTTTTTATCATTTTCTGCTATGTCTTCGCATTATGGGTTTATGACTGCAAAGGTACTAAAACATTTCCATATAGGCACCATGTTATGTGGTAAATATGATTAAATATTTTACCAGATTGTTCGATTTTTCCTTAATAATAGTATATAATGCTAATGCGAATGGCTAATATTTCTGTTCTTGCTTACTTGTGATTGTTACGTGATATATAAAATTATGGTAGCCAGTCAGCGGTGTGTCTGGCTACCATAATGATGTTTTTATGTGTTGGTGGAGTTAGTGGGCTGTAAAATTGATACTGTTTTATTCCGCCAAGTCGTTGTTTTTATGAGTGGGGTTCAGTGTTCTGAGTACTGTGTTTCAGTTTTAGAACACTACTGTTTTGCTTGTTCCGTCGCTGAATGTGACGGTAACTGAAGTGTTGTCTGCGGCTATCTTTACGTCTTTTACGGGTGAGAGTTCCTTCTTTGTGAAGTCTTTATTGCCTTTCTTCCACAGCATCAGGGTGACCATGACGTTTTCTTTCTCAACGTTTTTCTCACATTGTATGAGTGCGCAGTTGTTGCTTACGGGGTGAAGTCCCTGTGTTCGTGTGACCATTGTCTTGTCCCATCCTGCCAGTGGCACCATGGCGAGCGAGTAATTGCCGTTTGTTATGATGGTGGAGGCAGGAACTTTAACGTTCTTCTTCTCGGTTACGGGTGTGTTACCGAGTTGTGGCAATGAGTAATGTCCGAGGCGAATGGTGGTGGGTGTGGGTACATTAACGCGGTCAATGCGCAGCACTCCGTCGGGCATTGGTATCTCTGACAGGCTATATTTTACGTTAGCATCGGTTTCCAGGACTGCTGTACGGTGATATATGCCGTCTTTAAAGTCCTTAAAGTCGTACAGGCGAAGCACCTCCCACTGTTTTTTTGCGTTGAGAGTAGCGTAGTTCATAGACACCTCTCCGTTTTCTCCGTCTGCCATCCATGGGAACTCTGTGTGGTAAGCGAGTTTGTTATAATTCTCGGAACTACGGAATTTCTGCCAGTCCTTTGCAACAGTCTCGTGGCACCATGAGCGCATCTCGGCTCCGCCCACGTTAGGATAGTCGGTGATGAGGAGGTTGGTGGCTGGCTGGAATTTGTTGTAGACGTTGCCTTTCTTTAGTTCCTTCTCCCATGGTCCGTTGTTCTCCTTGGCGGTCCAGAATGGATTATCCTTTGGTAACAGTAAGGCTAGGAATGCCTTTCCGCACCAGTACACGCTGCCACGACAACTGTATATCTGCACGGCAGGTGCAAAAGGTCCGTAGAAACCGAGCGACGGCACGTTGTCTTGCAGGAAGTCTGGGTTCTGAAGGAACTGTAGGAGTGTTGATGACGCTATGCGACGCATCCAGCCATAGTTGATGTTGGCGTCGTGTTGATAGCCTAGGAGGGCGAGTGGCACAATAGCACCGAAGCGGTATGTGATGCTTCTTCCCCACATATTCATCTTACCATCGGCACTGAACATATAGGGGTAGTTGTCTGCCATTTCCCTTTGGTTCTTCATAAACTGCTTGGCGTAGTCTGGGTAGAAGTGTCCATAGGTCTGTGCCCATATAGGTCCGTACATCTGAAATGCCCACATGCTGTAGTAGTCATACGCTGGATCGTCGTTGTACCAACCCTCACCACGGTAGCGTGCGAGTATTTTTTGTAACAAGTCATTGAGGTGTTTGTCGTTAACTTGGTATCCTTGTTCCTTGAAGAAACTCATGACAAAGACGTTAAAGAACATCCAGTTGGATCCTATTGTCGGTCCGTTGCCGTAACTGAGCATCATTGATGCTACAGCGTCTTTTTGCTCTTGGGTGAGTGGGTCCCACAAAATCTGCTTGGCAGTACCGAGTGATATGGCGAGAGCACCAAACTCTACGAGTATCTGGCTGGGTCCGCCTGTGCGGTGCTTGATGTAACTTGCACTCTTAGGGTCGGTAAGGTTGAGCAACTGGTGGCGGTAGTATTCTGCCACTTTTATGCCTCCTAACGTCAGGTCAGGGTTTTCTTTCAGCAACGGTGCGGCAACGAAGAGCGTGCGACACAGTCCTTCTAACTTTGCCGTTGGCACCTGTCCCTCATCGCGTGGATAAGTTTTGTCCAGTTGTTTCGGGAAATACATAGGGTCATCTATATCCTTTATATATGTGAATGCGCCGTCGAGAAGATACGTGGCGGCATCTATCCATGCCTGACGGTCCATGCCTGTCAGTGGACTCTGTTTGTAGTTGGGGTGGGGAATAGTAAAAGTCTGCGGCACAGAGCGCACCGGTTTCGGCGTTGTAGTCTGGGCTTGTGTTAATGAAAATGCTGCCAATGCACCCGCAACGGTGAGGCAAAGCACTTTAAAGAATCTCTTCATATTGCGTTTGGTTTAGATGAGTAGAATGATGTTTGTTAGTAAATGTGTTGCAAAATTACAAAAAAAAACGTTTGTGGCAAAGCCATAAGGCTTTTTTTACCACAAACGTTTGTTGATATCAGTTATTGATGGCAATGTTATATCGCCACGCAATTTACATAATTACTTTTCTTCAATCTTCTCAAGGCGGTTCTCAATGTTTCTACCGAGAGTGAGGTATGCTACAGGAGCAGCCACGAAGATAGAAGACAGTGTACCGAATACAACACCGAGAATCATCGCGAATGAGAATGAACGGATGCTATCACCACCGAAGATGAATATCATCAAGAGCACGATGAGTGTAGACAGTGACGTGTTGATGGTACGTGTCAACGTCTGGTTGATAGAACCGTTGAAGGTAGTCTGCAGGTCCTGCTTAGGATGCAGTTTGAGGTTCTCACGAATACGGTCGAATACTACCACCTTATCGTTGATAGAGTAACCTATCACGGTAAGGATAGCACCGATGAATGTCTGGTCTATCTCGAGAGACATTGGCAACCATCCCCAGCAGAGTGAGTAGATACCGAGCACGATGAGTGTATCCACAGCCAGTGCAACGGTAGAACCTACAGAGAATGCTACGTTGCGGAAACGTACCATGATGTAGAGGAAGATGGCTACAAGGGCAATGAGCACACTGTAGATAGCACCGTATGTGATGTCCTTAGCCACTGATGGACCTACCTTTGTTGATGAGATGATAGAGCCACCTGTGCGGATGTCAGGGTTCTTGAATGCCTGTACGTCCTTCTGGTTAACGAGGCCGTCCTTCTTAAGAGCGTTGTAAAGCAGTGTCTCTGCCTCGTCGTCAACTGTTGGGTCGTTGCTCTCAATCTTGTAGTTGGTAGAGATACGTATTGTCTTATTGTCTGTACCAAGTGCGATAGCAGTAGAGGTGGTACCTTCAGGGAATGCCTTTGTAAGCACTGTGCGCACTTCCTCAGGTTGTACTGGCTTCTCGAAGGCTACTACGTAGTTACGTCCACCAGTGAAGTCGATACTCTTAGAAAGACCGCGAACGACGAAACTTGCTATGAAGACAATCACGAGAACAACGAGCACGCTAAATGTCTTCTTGTACATTGACATGAACTTGATGTCAGTGTTCCTAAGAAGGTTGCGTGAGAAGCGTGTGGTGAAGTTCTGGTTCATCCACTTGTCCTTGCTCAGACGGTTCTCATAGACGATACGTGTGAGGAATACTGCGGTGAAGAATGAGCATACGAGACCTATGATGAGGGTCGTAGCGAAGCCGCGGATAGGACCTGTACCGAATACGTAGAGTATGATACCTGTAATGATAGATGTCAAGTTAGAGTCGAAGATGGCAGAGAAGGCGTTGCTGTAACCAGCGGCAAGTGCCTGTTTTATGCCCAGTCCGCGACGCTGTTCCTCCTTGATACGCTCATAGATAAGCACGTTGGCATCCACCGCCGTACCGAGAGAGAGCACCATACCTGCGATACCTGACATTGTAAGGGCTGCCTGGAATGAGGTGAGGATACCCAAGGTGAAGAACATGTTAACCAACAGTGCGAGGTTAGCCATCATACCTGGAATGAGGTCGTACATCATTACCATGTATATCATAAGGAGTACGAAGGCTATACCGAATGAGATGATACCCTGCTGTATTGACTGTGCACCGAGTGTAGGACCTACAACCTCTTCCTGTACGATGCGTGCAGGGGCAGGCATACGACCTGAAACGAGGGTGTTAGCGAGGTCCTTTGTGTCGGTAATGGTGAAGTTACCAGAGATTTGAGAGTTACCGCCAGTGATTTCACCGTTCACGCGTGGTGCTGAATATACAGCGTTGTCAAGGACGATGGCGATAGCCTTGCCTACATTCTGCTTGGTAAGTTGTGCCCAAAGGCGTGCGCCCTTGTTGTTCATTGACATTGATACGCATGGACGGCCGTAGTTGTCAAACTCGTCCTTGGCAGAAACTACTACGTCACCCTCCAATGGTGCGCGACCGTTAGACGACGTTACCTTCAGTGCGTGAAGTTCAAAGATGTTCTTCATACCCTCCATTGCCTTAGCACTCCAGAGGAGTTTTACGTCAGAAGGGATAACCTTCTTGGCTTCAGCGCTGTGGATGAGTTTGTTGATTTCTGCAGTGTCACGAACGTTAGCGTAACCAACGGTAGAGAGGCTCTGTCCCTGTGCTGTCTGAAGAATGGCGAGCAGTGGGTGCTGCTTCTTCATTTTTGCAATCTGTGCGTCATTGTTCTTCGCAGCCTTCTCAGCGTCAGCGTTTTTGTTGTCGGCCTTCTTCAGTTCGAACTTAGGAGTAGCCTCTTTCTTAACAGTGTCAGCCTCTGCTGCGGCCACTTCCTTGTTAGCATCTGCAGCCACCTTTGCAGTGTCAGCCTTAGTCTCAGAAGCGCCGTTGGCGAGTTGTGTGTCGAGTTGCACGAGGTAAGGAACTACCTCAGCAGCGTTATATGTCTCCCAGAACTCAAGGTTAGCAGAACCCTGAAGCAGTTTACGAACACGCTCTGGCTCACGTACGCCAGGCATTTCGACCATCAGTCGTCCTTCCTGTCCTTCGAGTTTCTGGATGTTAGGCTGAACCACGCCGAACTTATCGATACGGTTTCTTACAACGTTGTAAGAGTTGTCGATAGCCCCTTGCACTTCCTCGCGGAGCGCGCGCTCCACCTCTTTGTCAGTGCTTTGTGTGGTAACTTTGCCTTTCAGTTGCTGTGTAGCGAAGATTTCAGCCAGGCGATGTCCTGGTGCGTTCTTCTTGTAGGCGTCGATGAAAAGAGAGATAAAGTCGCTCTGACTTGTCTCTTCCGCCTTCTTTGCCTCCTTCATAGATTTTACGAAGGCAGCATCGGTCTTGTGGTCAGCAAGTACCTCTACCACGTCAGGAACGGAGATTTCGAGAATAACGTTCATACCGCCCTTAAGGTCAAGACCGAGACCTATCTGGGTTTCCTGACAGTTCTGATAAGAGTATACGCCGAGATACTTCACGGAGTCCTTATAGTCCTGCGCAGCGATAGGGTCGCTGATCTTGGCAGCCTGAGCGTCGTAATAACTCGTTGCCACCGAGAATGACAAATAGAAGATGCTTGCAAGCGTCAAGAGAATGGCGGTTACAATTACAATTCCTTTGTTTTGCATTTTGGTTTAACTTGTTTTTATTTTATTTTTTATTTCCTCGGGTTAGTTATGGCATTGTGTGCCATTGCTTTTCGCATTGTCTCTATGGTAGGTTTATAGTTGTTCTGTACTTCGGGGGTGTGTCCGTACGGGCACAATTATGGCATACGTATATAGAGAATGCGTGCAAAGTTAATAAATTTCTGTGAGATAACGAAATAAATGTGGAAAAAAATGTAAAATGGTAAATTTGGGAAATGTTTGTAGAATGATACAGTTTACCTTGTAATCTGGTGCTTTTTACGTGGTGATTAGGGCTTGATTGCTGGGTAAAAAGGGCTTAATTACGCTGTAATCAGTACGTTGCTCCTTTTCTCGTGCGTAATGTTTTGTGAATGAGAGTATTACGCCTTTTGCATCTTTTCTATTAAAAAATGGTAAATTCTGGAAATAGTAAAATGGAGCAGTGTTGTCTTATGTATGAAAAAAAAGTCCTGTCATCAAAATATTTGAAGACAGGACTCATTATTTTAAGTGGGTTGATTACTTTAAAAAGGCTATCATTCCTATCGGAATTTTAGCGATTCATGCTTTTTAGCGGGCGTTGCGACCGTTCTTGAGTGATGAAACACCGCAGATTACTGATACAACTACCATACCAATCATAAGCATTGTTGCGAAATTTGTTAACATCATAACTTTTTCCTTTCTCTTTTTTTAGTAAGAACTGCTCAGCATCACTGCCTTACAGTCTTTGTGTTTGACTTGTTATCCTTTTAATCTTTTCCAGGAATTATGACCTCTTTGTTAGGTCTCTTTCCTTTTTCTGATGCAAAGGTAGTGAGAATTGTGTGCGCACACAACATTTTTAAGACTTTTCTTTCTTATCACTAATATTACTTGATGTTGGTCAACGAAAATGGTATGTTGTAGCAGTTTCTGCAAAGTGGAGATAGCAGAGTTATTGTTATTCAGTGTGAGTTTTTCGGTCAGCGATATACATCCCTATCAGTATGCATGAAGCACCGATTAGAAAATATGCTGTTATCTCCTCGTGTAGCACCCATGCTGCAAAGATAATGGTTGTAATTGGGTTGAAATATACCCAGTTGGTGGCTTTTACAGTTCCGAGTTTTGAGATGCACCAGTTCCATGTGAGGAAGCATATCATTGAAGCGAGGCATCCTAAGAAGATTAGATTACCTATGACCTGTGGCCTCATGAATATTTCTAACGATGGCGTTTGGTGTCCTGTTATATAATAATAGGGCAGTGCGGTGAGTGTTCCGTAGAAGAATACTTTGCGTGTGATGAAGGCCGCACTGTATTTTTCGGATGCAGATTTCATTAATAGTGAGTATATAGCCCAACTAATGCATGCTGTGAATGCCAGTGTGTCGCCTATAGGTGAGAGGTGTAGTACGAATCTGCCGTTGAGTACAACGATAATCATGCCGGCAAAGGCGAGTAGTGACCCTAAGATTTGTATGATGTTGATGCGTGAAGAGCGGTATACGAGTCGTACCAGCAGTGTGGCGAAGAGTGGACAGGAGCAGACTATTAGTGAAGTGTTAGTGGCTGTGGTGTAGTTCATGGCCTCGTTTTCGCAGAGAAAGTACATTGAGCCTCCAGAGATGCCGAGCGACAGCATCTTAATCTCATCTTGCCATGAGTTAGAGAATAATCGTTTATGGTTAATGGCGAGCATTAATATGTAAGCCATAGAGAATCGCAGTATGAATATCTGTGCTGGCGATAGACCGTTAATCATCAGTACTTTGGTTGCGACGAAGGTGGTGCCCCATATAGCAACGGTAAGAAACGCCACTGTATGGTAAAGTATGTTGTTTTCTTTAATCATGTGGGGAAACGTCGTGTAAGTGGCATATAAGCATAATCAGAGTAAAGATAAAAAAGAAAGCACCGCATTACGATGTGCGCAATGCGGTGCCATAGAGTTTTATGTTGCCAAAGCAACTACTTCGCTATTGGTATGTTCAACTTAGAGTTGTGGACCAGCAGCAACGAGAGCCTTACCAGCCTCGTTAGTAGTGTACTTAGCGAAGTTCTTGATGAAACGTGCAGCGAGGTCCTTAGCCTTTGCTTCCCACTCAGAAGCGTCAGCGTATGTGTCGCGTGGGTCAAGGATAGCAGGGTTAACGTTAGGCAGAGCAGTTGGTACCTCGAAGTCGAACATAGGGATCTTCTTAGTCTCAGCCTTGAGGATAGAACCGTCAAGGATAGCGTCGATGATACCACGTGTATCAGGAATAGAGATACGCTTGCCAGTACCGTTCCAACCAGTGTTAACGAGGTATGCCTTAGCACCAGACATGTTCATCTTCTTAACGAGTTCCTGAGCGTACTTAGTTGGGTGCAACTCGAGGAATGCCTGACCGAAGCAAGCAGAGAATGTTGGAGTAGGCTCTGTGATACCACGCTCTGTACCAGCCAACTTAGCGGTGAAGCCAGAGAGGAAGTAGTACTGAGTCTGCTCAGGAGTCAGGATAGAAACTGGAGGCAATACTCCGAAAGCATCAGCAGAAAGGAAGATAACGTTCTTTGCTGCAGGTGCTGAAGAACCTGGCTGAATGTTGTTGATGTGGTTGATTGGGTAAGATACACGAGTGTTCTCTGTAACCTTCTTGTCAGCGAAGTCGATCTTGCCGTTAGCGTCAACAGTTACGTTCTCGAGCAGAGCGTTACGCTTGATAGCGCCATAGATGTCAGGCTCGTTCTCCTTAGAGAGGTTGATAACCTTAGCGTAGCAACCACCTTCGAGGTTGAATACACCCTCATCATCCCATCCGTGCTCGTCATCACCGATAAGGCGACGCTTTGGATCGGTAGAAAGAGTAGTCTTACCTGTACCAGAAAGACCGAAGAAGATAGCGGTGTTCTCACCGTTCATGTCGCAGTTTGCAGAGCAGTGCATAGAAGCGATACCCTTAAGTGGGAGGTAGTAGTTCTGCATTGAGAACATACCCTTCTTCATCTCACCACCGTACCATGTGTTGATGATAACCTGCTCACGTGAAGTAGTGTTGAAGGCAACACATGTTTCAGAGTTAAGACCGAGTTCCTTGTAGTTCTCAACCTTAGCCTTAGAAGCGTTGTAGATAACGAAGTTTGGCTCGAAGTTAGCGAGTTCTTCTTCTGTTGGCTTGATGAACATGTTGGTTACGAAGTGTGCCTGCCATGCTACCTCAACGATGAAGCGTACAGCGAGACGTGTAGCCTTGTTTGCACCACAGAAAGCATCAACAACGTAAAGGTTCTTGTTTGAAAGTTCTTTCTTTGCGATGTCCTTTACCTGTGCCCAAACCTCTTCTGACATTGGGTGGTTGTCGTTCTTATACTCCTCAGTAGTCCACCATACCTTGTCGTGAGACTGTGCGTCGTCAACGATGTACTTGTCCTTAGGTGAACGACCAGTGAAGATACCAGTCATTACGTTAACTGCGCCGAGCTCAGTTACCTGACCTACCTCGAAGCCCTCGAGACCAGCCTTTGTCTCCTCTTCGAAAAGTTTCTCGTAAGAAGGATTGTGCGCGATCACTGTAGAACCAGTGATGCCATACTGTGTCAAATCTAATGTTGCCATTACTTACTGAAAATTTATTAAGATATAAATATGTGTTGTTCCTGAATAATCCGCTTTGCTTCACTGTATTGCTAGGAGTGAACGCAAGGCGCCTTAATTCGTTTGCAAAGGTACGAAAAATATTTTGTTCCGCAAGCAGTAATAAGTGATAATAAATTATAAAAGGGAGAAAAATAACGATTTTTTAATCATTTTGTAAAGTCAATGTTGCAAAAAAGGTGATAAATGTCAGTTGTTTTGAGGATGTTTTAATTAAATATAGGTATAAATTAATTTATGTGGAGAAATTTTATTACTTTTGCAACGTGAACCATTTGAGGAGTGATGAGATGGAGAGAATTTTATGATGTAACAGAGATATATTACAATATAGTAAGGATTATAGAATGATAATATGAATTTCTTTAATACAATATATTACATGTCGCTTGCGTTCATTGTGAGTATTGTGCTGTCGTGTTCCCACCGTGCAGGTGGAGAATATACTGATGGTGCTGAGGATGATAGTCTCGCCTTGCCCACAACGAGTTATGTTAGTGATGTATATGACCAAAAACACACTGAAGCATGTTGGATATATGCCTTCTGTGCCTGTGTGGAGCATGAGGCAGCACTACGTGGTGACAGTGTGTTGCTGTCGCGCCAGTGGCTCATGGCCCATCTGATGGAGGAGCAGACACTGGAACGTTACGAGATATTGTCGGACAAGGAGAGACTGGAAGAGGGTGGACGTGGTACCATATCCATGCGTGGAGTGGGGCAGGATGTGCTACGCCTAATAAACAACTATGGACTGGTGCCCTATCAGCAGGAGCGCTCACGCTTTAACAGTAGCCGCGTGTTAGAGAGAAAATTGGAACTGATGACGGCAGACGCGGTGGCGCATAAGCAAAATAGAAAACAGTTATTGGAGAGAATAGAACCGTTGATGCCGCGTTTTACGGTGGCAAGGCACACTAAGTCTACGCATGATATAGAGGATGACGCGACAGAGTCGTTCTATTATCTGTCCATGCGCTATACACCACAGCAATTTGCTGAGAGCGTGATGTATTACCAAAAGTGGCGCTGGTATGTCTCAGAACAGACGCATGTGTGGAACACCAAGGTGGCATTAGAGGTACCTGACAATAGAAGGTATTGCCAGTATGTGAACAAACCAATGAAAGAACTTCTCAACATGGTGCGCGAGTCGGTGCGACAAGGGCATGCCGTGTATTGGGAATATGGTAAAAATGAAACTACGCAACCTATGGGTGGAGGCGCATCGTCAGACCATGCCATGGCGATAGTGGAGGTAAGAAATGGTGGATTCCTGTGTAGGAACTCCTACGGTAGCAACTGGGGACACCATGGATATTGCATCATCTCGGACGAATTCTTTATTAAGCATACGTGTAACGTTGGCATAGTAGAGATTGTGGAATAGTAAAACAGGCAAATGGCTATTATCGCTTTATCTTGCAACACATGCATAATAGAGAAAACGGAATAGCATAACATGTAAACAGTCTTACTATAAAGCGACGCAACGACAAAGCAATCAAACGAAAAAAAATATGGATTGGAAGAAAGAAACAGAAGAACGCGTGGCTAAAGGCGTGGCGTTCTTTAAACAAGGATATAACTGTTCTCAGTCGGTGACACTCACATTCGCCGATTGGTATAACGTGCCCGAAGGACTAATGGCGCGCATCTCTGCATCCTTTGGTGGGGGAATAGGGCGTATGCGCGAGACTTGCGGCACGGCATCGGGCATGTTTATGCTTGCCGGACTGGAGGTGGCGAGTGAAAAAGCGGACAAAGAAGTGAAGGCACTTAATTATAAGGTGGTGCAGAACCTTGCCGCTCAGTTTAAAGAAGAGACGGGAAGCCTCCTCTGTAGAGACCTACTTAAGGGGTATGTGAAAAACGTTAGCACCGTTCCTGTGCCCGATGAGCGTACGGATGAGTATTACCGCAAGCGTCCATGCGTCAAAATGGTGGAACTCGCGATACGCATCTACATGAGGTATCTACAAGAAAGAGAAGAAGAGAAAAATAAATAGTGGTGCCAAAGAATTTTGCATAAGTAGTGAGAATACTTATTCTATGATAACAAAATGCTATTATTAAGGCCATTTTTCTTGCAAAATGTTTTGTTGTTTCATCATAAATGAGTAATTTTGCACTCGCTAAGCAACAATACTTCCGATTCTGTAGGATTATGCACTTGGCAACATGAGATTAGTCAACGCAGTTGGTGTTGGCACTATTAGAAAGGATATTATATATTATAAACAAAAATATAATTATGGCAGAAGAATTGGACATTAAGGAACTGGACCAGGTTGTGGTTCGTTTCTCTGGTGACTCCGGCGATGGTATGCAACTTGCCGGTAACATCTTCTCTACGGTATCAGCAACCGTAGGTAACAGTATCTCTACATTCCCAGACTATCCGGCTGACATCCGCGCCCCGCAAGGCTCGCTGACAGGCGTATCCGGCTTCCAGGTTCATATCGGTGCAGGACAGGTGTTCACCCCTGGTGACCAGTGCGACGTGCTCGTTGCAATGAACGCTGCTGCACTAAAGACACAGTATAAGTATGCAAAGCCACAGGCTACAATAATAATTGATACCGATTCTTTCAAAAAGGCTGACCTCGATAAGGCACAGTTCCAGACCGAGGACTACCTCGGAGAGATGGGTATCGACCCAGATCGCGTTATCCAGTGCCCTATAACACAGATGGTAAAGGACGCACTCGCTGATAGCGGCATGGACAACAAGGCAATGCTGAAGTGTCGTAACATGTTCGCTCTCGGACTTGTTTGCTGGCTCTTCAGCCGTGACCTCAACCTCGTCGCAAACTTCTTGAGAGAGAAGTTCGCCAAGAAACCAGGCGTTGCAGAGGCTAACATCAAGGTTATTCAGGCTGGTTACGACTACGGTCACAATACACACTCATCAGCAACTAACGTATATCGTGTAGAGTCAAAGGTCAAGACACCAGGTCGCTACATGGACATCACAGGTAACAAGGCTACCGCTTACGGTTTCATCGCTGCTGCAGAGAAGGCAGGACTGAAACTATATCTCGGTTCATACCCTATCACCCCAGCCACAGACGTGCTGCACGAGTTGTCAAAGCACAAGTCACTCGGCGTAACAACAGTACAGTGTGAGGACGAAATCGCAGGCTGCGCATCATCTGTTGGTGCCTCTTTCGCTGGTGCATTGGCAGTAACATCTACCTCAGGTCCTGGCATATGCCTGAAGTCAGAGGCTATGAACCTCGCCGTAATCATGGAGCTTCCGCTCGTAGTGCTCGACGTACAGCGTGGTGGTCCTGCTACAGGTCTGCCCACAAAGTCAGAGCAGACCGACCTGCTTCAGGTACTCTTCGGCCGTAACGGTGAGTCACCAATGCCAGTAATAGCCGCTACTAGCCCAACAGACTGCTTCGACGCCGCTTACCAAGCATCAAAGATGGCACTGGAGCACATGACACCAGTAGTGCTTCTTACAGATGCTTACGTAGCAAACGGTTCAGGAGCGTTCCGCCTTCCTGACCTTACTAAGATGGATGCCATCAACCCTCCATACGTCCCAGAGGAACTGAAGGGCACATGGACACCATATATGCGTGCGGAGAACGGTACACGTTACTGGGCAGTGCCTGGTCGTGAAGGCTTCCAGCACATCCTTGGCGGACTGGAGAAGGACGACAAGACAGGTGCTATCTCTACCGCACCAGAGAACCATGACCTTATGACACGCAAGCGTCAGGCTAAGATTAACAACATCGAGGTACCTGATCTTGAGGTAATAGGTGACGTTGACGATGCAGATCTACTCATAGTAGGCTTCGGTGGCACATACGGTCATCTCCGTGCCGCTATGGAAGAGATGCGCGCTCAGGGCTTGAAGGTAGCCCAGGCACACTTTAAGTACATCAACCCACTGCCAAAGAACACCGCGGAAGTGCTTAAGAAGTATCCTAAAGTCGTTGTTGCTGAGCAGAACATGGGACAACTCGCAGGCTTCCTCCGCATGAAGGTCGACGGATTTGTGCCTGCACAGTTCAATCAAGTTAAGGGTCAGCCATTCGTAGTAAACGAATTGGTAGAGGCGTTTAAGAAACTTATATAAGAATAGAACACCAAGTAAAATACTAGAATGTATAGGAATCATAGAATATCTATGCAGTCTTGTAATAACTATTAAAACAATAGACGATATGGAATTTCAGGCTTCTGATTTCAAAAAAGGTCAGCCACGTTGGTGTCCTGGATGTGGTGACCACTTCTTCCTCGCATCATTGCACAAGGCAATGGCAGAGATAGGCGTAGCACCATGGAACACTGCTGTTATCTCAGGTATCGGCTGCTCAAGCCGTCTGCCTCACTATATGGCTACTTACGGCATGAACACCATCCACGGACGTGCTGCTGCCATCGCTACTGGAGCAAAAGTAACAAACCCAGACCTTACGGTTTGGCAGATAAGTGGTGACGGTGACGGTCTCGCCATCGGTGGTAACCACTTCATTCACGCTAATCGCCGTAACATAAACCTTAACATGATACTGCTCAACAACCGTATCTACGGTCTTACCAAGGGTCAGTATTCACCTACATCACCACGTGGCTTCGTCAGCAAGTCATCACCTTACGGCACCGTTGAGGACCCATTCCGCCCAGCAGAACTATGCTTTGGCGCACGCGGACACTTCTTCGCACGTACCGTTGCTACTGACGGACCTCACACTGTAGAGGTGCTGAAGGCAGCAAACGCACACAAGGGAGCAAGCGTTGTAGAGGTATTGCAGAACTGTGTAATCTTCAACAACGGCTGTCATGACGCTGTTTATAACAAGGCAGGACGCGCAAAGAACGCCATCTACGTAGAGCACGGCAAACCATTAATCTTCGGTGAGAACAACGAGTTTGGTCTTGTGCAGGAAGGTTTCGGCTTGAAAGTAGTGAAGATAGGCGAGAACGGCATTACAGAGAAGGATATTCTCGTTCACGATGCACACTGCGAGGACAACACTCTGCAGTTGAAGTTAGCCTTGATGGGCAACGGTGACGGCTTCCCCGTAGCACTCGGAGTAATCCGTGACGTTGAGGCTCCTACCTATGATGATGCTGTTACAGCTCAGATAGAAGAGGTAAAGGCAGCCAAGAAGTACCACAACTTCGCTGAACTCCTTGAGACTAACGACATCTGGGAGGTAAAGTAAGACAAAGAAAGTGGCGCATTACGTGAGTAAAACGCACGCTTTCGTTATAAAAATACTTGTCTTTTATAATACTGTAAAGAATAAAAGATAATAGAATATAGAAAAAGTCCTGACGGGAAATAACTTCCTGTCAGGACTTTTCTGTTAGGGTGGTACCCTAAAATCGCCTTTATCGTATTTCGAGGGTATTGCCGTGGTTAAAGTGTTAGTGAGCAGTGGGCAAAGTGTAAGTGAGTAATTTAAGTAAGTATTCAAAATTATTTATATATATCAGTAAGTGAACATTTTTATTTCTGAAATAATATTTAATACAGTCTCTTTGGCGCATCTGTTTCCTCTGTTTTCAGTCACAATGATTACATTAACCCCCTTCGGTTCCCCCGTTACCGGGGGACAGAAACCCTCAAACAGAGAAAACATCTGCATCCAAATAGCCTATGTTAAATATAAAAAAAATTTTGAACACTTACTTATAGAAAAACCTTAGTGTTACCTTCCCAAGAACTTCGCGTTCACGTACTCCGTAAGGCGTTCTCGGTAACTGTCGCCAATGGAAATGCTCGCTCCAGTGTCGAGAATCACGCGGCTTTTGTTAATCTCCGAGATGTGGCGCAGGTTGATAATGTACGACTTATGAACACGCATGAAGGCGTTACCCAGTAGCCTTTCCTCCATCTTCTTCATGCTAAGGAGCGTTATCAGTGGCTTCTCCTGCCCGTCGAGGTATATGCGTAGGTATTCCGCCATGCCCTCAATGTAGACGATGTTGGTCACTATGACACGCACCACCTTATACTCCGTCTTCAGGAACAAGGCGTCATCCTCGTCCACTGGCGACGCGGTAGCGGCGTGCAGCAGTTCGTAACGCTCCTTAACACGTTCTGCCGCTCGCATGATGTCTGCCATACCGAACGGCTTCAGCAGATAGTCCACGGCGTTAACCTTATATCCTTCCACGGCATACTCCTGGTATGCTGTGGTAAAGACAACGAGAGGCGGGTGCTGCAGCGACTTCACAAACTCCATACCGTTGAGGTCTGGCATATTGATGTCGATGAAAATAGCGTCTATCTCCTCCTCTTCCAAAATGCGCATAGCATCCATCGCGCTCTGACAACAGCCCATAACGTCGAGGAAGGGCACCTTCTTTAGGTAACTCTCCAGTTGGCGTAACGCCAGTGGCTCGTCGTCAATGGCAAGACATTTTATCATAATTAAAGTCCTTAATTGTTAATGGTAAACACAGTTTTACGTCGTATACTTCGTTAGCGGTACTGATACTTAGCGAGTAATGCTTTCCGTATATCAGTTTAAGTCGCTTGAAAGCGTTTTCCAGTCCTACGCCTCCATGCTTTGATTCCTTCTGTGGCTGTATGCTGTTGCGGCATGTTAGCGTAATGTGTTCATTGTCCGTAGTCACCGAAACATCTATAAACGACTCTCTTTCGTAACTAATACCGTGCTTAAAAGCGTTCTCCACGAAGGTAATGAACAGCAGTGGCGGAATGTTACCCTCAGGCACTTCCTCAGGTATATCAAAGTTAATGCGCACCCGCTCGGTGTAACGTATGCTCATAAGTTCCACATAATTCTTCATGAAAGCAAGTTCCTTGCGCAGCGGTGCCATCGGTTTATTGCCCTCATAGAGCACGTATCGCATCAGTTTCGACAGCACCTCTATGGTATATTTAGCCTGTTCTGGGTCTATATCCACAAGTGCGTGAATGTTATTGAGAGTATTCATGAAGAAGTGTGGGTTGATTTGATACTTCAAATACTCCAACTGCTGCCTCAGATTCTGCCTCTCCAGTTCACGCATCCGCTTGCGATAGTCCTGTGATTTGAAGAAATATTTAGTGCCAACGTTAAGCCCAAGTAGCAGCAACATTATCACCGTAGCCACCGTGTCCTGTCCACCGAATGCCTTGGGCGGCTCTTTCTTCCTGCTTTTTGGGGGAATATCGCGAGGTGGAGGCGGAGTTTTAGTCAGCATATCAGGCGACGTCTCCATTCTCTCTAGCGGTTCCCGTAGTGGCATTTCCATCCTTGGCTGGTGGTCATCGTCATGCCTTGGGCGTGGTCTTAGGTAGCAGTGGTACACCTCAAAGACGGCTATCAGCGTAACAACAGCGACAGCGTAAAGGCGTTTCTTGTTGCTATACACCAACAATGGGGCGAGAAACAGGTTATGAAACATGAACACTATGAAGAAAATAGAGAGCAGTTTCCATGAACTATACAGCCCCTCCCAGTCAAGCACGGTAGCGTTTGACGTTACTTTCTCTATATACATAGACAGTACAGGCGCCGCGAACAGTATTGCCCACAGCACCATGTAGAGTATAATTTCGACTTTCTTTTGTCCTTTCATCAGTAATATAACGAAGTACATGCCGTTTTGTTGTTTCCTTAGTTAGTTTTTCTTGCTCATTGTTTGCTACCATTTTCCTTTACGGTAGTCACAGCCCCTACTGTTCTTTGCTAGTAAACCAGGCAAGAACAGACAGTAAGGCTATGACGAGGTTGCAAACTAGGGATAGGAAAAACTAAGGGAATAAATCTTACAATATAAAATGTTATGAAAAGTTGTTATGATGCAAAGATACGAAAACCACGTGAATAGCGAAAAAACTTTCAACTATCGGTCCATTTTTCTCAACAAATGATGCGGCATTGTTTGGCAGACTCAGAATTATTCATTACTTTTGTATAAATAATTAACATAGCATCGTCACGATAATTATGACAAACGAAATGAGTGCAGAGGCAAAACTTGCCCAGGACATAATAGAAAAAACAAGTGTAAATCTCTTCCTTACGGGCAAGGCAGGCACGGGCAAGACCACGTTTCTCCGTTCGTTGCGTGAGAAATCGCCCAAACGCATGGTGGTGCTCGCACCTACTGGCATAGCCGCCATCAACGCCGAGGGACAGACTATACACTCCTTTTTTCAACTGCCCCTCTCGCCCTTCATTCCCGGTACAGCCTTCAACAGTGGCGATAAGAACCGCAGGTTTAAGTTCAGTAAGGTGAAGCGTAACATTATCCGTACGCTCGACCTCATCGTTATAGACGAGATAAGTATGGTGCGCAGCGACCTCCTCGATGCCATTGACGACGTAATGCGCCGCTATCGTGACCGCGACAAACCCTTTGGTGGCGTACAACTACTTATGATAGGCGACCTCCACCAGTTGGCACCAGTCACCGTGGGCGATGAAGAGAGCATACTCAGTCGTTATTATGAGACACCTTATTTCTTCTCCAGCAAGCAGTTGCAGAAGGCGGGCTACCTGACCGTGGAACTGACAAAAGTATATCGTCAGGAGGACGACCGTTTCGTTGCTCTGCTTAACGAGATACGCAACAATACCGCCACTGCTTCCACGTTGGCCGAACTGAACCGTCGCTACATACCAAACTTCAAACCTGCCAAGGAGGATAACTACATACGCCTGACAACCCATAACCGCCCGGCGCAGATGATTAACGAAAAGGAACTGGAACAGATAGACGCCACGCTCCATTCATTTGATGCCACCGTAACAGGTACGTTCCCAGAGACGTCTTATCCAGCCGACTTCACGCTGAAACTAAAGGCTGGCGCACAGATAATGTTCATACGCAACGACGCCAACCACCGCTACTATAACGGTATGATAGGCGAGATTGTCAGCATAGACAGCGACGGAATAACGGTGCGTAGCCGCGATACAGGCGAAGAATTCGCACTGGACCCAGCCGAGTGGACCAACTCTAAGTACACCCTTAACGAAAGCACTAAGGAGATAGAGGAAACCGTAGAGGGCACCTTCCGCCAGTATCCAGTGCGCTTGGCATGGGCTATCACCATACACAAGAGTCAGGGACTGACCTTTGAACACGCCATAATCGACGCCTCACACTCCTTCACACATGGGCAAACCTACGTGGCGCTGAGCCGTTGTAAGTCGCTGGAAGGTATGGTGTTGAGCGAACCACTCTCGCAAGGAGCAATAATAAAAGACGATATAGTAGACGCCTTCACCAACAGCATGCGCCAACCAGATGAGGAAACCGTAAGCGAGATGGAGCGTCGCTTTACAGTGCAGTGTATAGACGAACTCTTTAACTTCATACCGATGCACGACAAGTACGACCTCCTCGTGCGCACCATGATAGAGTATTTCTCAACGAAATACCCGAAACTCATCGACGAATACCGTCAGAAAGACGTGATATTCAAGACTATTATCAGTGTGGCGCAGACCTTTCACCAGCAATATATGCGCATGCTCTATGCCACTGACAATGTGGGCGATGCCGCCCTGCAGGAGAGAATAAGGAAAGGTGCAGAATACTTTGCCGACAAGAACGCCATAATTCGGTCGCTTGTCAGCATGACTAACGTCAAGAGCGATAACAAAAACGCCATGACACTCTTCACTGACCGCTTTCAGGCACTGCGAGAGGAAACCGAGGTAAAGGCGAAACTGTTCACCTATTACGCCCACGGCGGTGGGTTTACCGTCAGCGACTACCTTAAGCGCAAGGCACGTTACCTCCTTGGTGAGGATGATAAAGAAGAGGCTGTGCCCAGGAGGTCTGCTCCAGAGAAACCAAAGAAGCCAAAACCAGAAAAAGGAGCCACGCGCAAGATGACGCTCGAAATGTATAACCGCGGCATGAAACCCGACGAGATAGCCCGAGAGCGCAATCTGGCGCAGAGCACCGTGATGGGACATCTGGCGCAACTCGTGGCGGATGGAGAGATTGGCATACGCGATTTCGTATCCACAACCCATGAAAACAAACTTAGGGAGTTTATCGCTGCCAACCCCGACATGACTTTCACAGAGATACGAACAGCCCTCGGCGAGAGTTATAATTACAACGAAATAAGCATTGTAAAGAAAATTATGGACAGGGAAGCGTAAAGTGGTGAGAAAAATGGTAAATTTTGGAAACAAGGTAAAAGCATAGAGATTATAGAGTAATTAAGGCTTGATTACGTTGTAAAAGGATAGTGATTACAGGGTAATTAAGGCTTAATTACAACTTGATTTGTAAGCAACCACTTGGTTGCTGTGTAGGTGTTTGAAAAACAGTTACTTACAAAATGCTTATAGAAACGACGAGAAAATGGTAAATTATGGAAACTGAACAACCCGTATGCATAGAAGGCACTGATATAGATTATGAATTTAGGAGACTGTATAATAATACCTACGATTAGGTATTGTGTAGGTCGCAAAATTGAAGTACCTTTGCACCGAGATTTATAGGAAGAAGTATGAGAACAGGAATAACAATTTTGGTGTTTATTATGGCAACAATAGCGGCTATGGCTGGCACAGGGCGTTTTACTGTGTCGGGCACAATACTTGACGACCGCACAATGAAACCCCTCTCATACGCAACAGTAAGAATTCAGAACGTAGAACTATGGGCTGTGGCTGACGACAACGGACACTTTGTTATAGCCAATGTGCCCGACGGACAAGTAGTGGTAGAAGTGAAAACATTAGGCTACGTGACGCGCACCGTAACGTTTCGCCTTAACCGTGACACTGACTTGAAGAACATACGTATGAAAGAGGATAACCTCAGTATCCCAGGAGTGGAGGTGACGGCACGCAAGAAGACGTCTATGGGAACAACAACCTACACCATGGACCGCACCACACTGGACCATTCACAGGTGCTATCGCTCAGCGATATTACTGCGTTACTCCCTGGCGGACAGACCGTTAACTCATCACTTGTGAACGACTCACGCCTCGCTCTGCGCGCAGGCAGTGGAGAGAGAGGTAACGCTGCCTTTGGTACCGCTATAGAAGTTGACGGCGTGCGCCTTGACAATAACGCAAACATGGGCGAGACGCTCTCTGCCTCCACACGTAATATCTCCGCCTCTAACATTGAGAGTGTGGAGGTGATAGCCGGAATACCAGGAGTAGAATACGGTGATGTGTCAAACGGCGTAGTAAAAGTGAACACCCGAAAAGGTCACTCACCTTGGATAATAGAGGGATCCATAAACCCATACACACGCCAAGTGGCGCTGAGCAAAGGCCTGATATTGGGACGAAACGCAGGCACACTGAACTTTTCTTTTGAGCATGCACGCTCTTTCTCCGAGATAGCATCGCCCTATACCGCTTACAATCGTAACATACTCTCTGCTACTTATAGCAAGGCTTTCCGCCTCGGCATGTCTACCCTCAACCTCACAGCAGGACTGACGGGCAACGTGGGAGGATATAACTCAGAGGCAGACCCAGACGCTTTTAGTTATACTTACCAGAAACAGCGTGACAACCTGTTGCGCGGCAACCTGCAATTGGACTGGCTTTACAACTCGCAACGAGCGGGAGTGTTCAATGTTAGTCTGCAGGCAGCATTCTCTACAGCCGATAAACGCACAGAGAACTATACCAATACATCATCATCTTCTACGCAGGCTTACCTCCACACAATGAGTGATGGCTATGCCATAGCGCAGGATTACGCTCTCGGTATGGGCACAGGGAGCATCATACTAGGACCTACGGGCTATTGGTATGTACGTTCTTTTAATGACCAAAAGCCGCTCACTACGCAACTGAAACTGAAGGGAGAGTGGACAAAACGCCTACTTGGAGCCGTTAACAAAGTGACGCTTGGCACCGAGTTGAACTCCTCTCGCAACAATGGGCAGGGCTCTTATTACGAAGACATGAGCGTTGCGCCCACGTGGCGACCTTATGATTACAGCGAACTGCCAACGATGCGCAACCTCGCCCTCTTTTTGGAGGAACGCATAACGGCAGGCAGACTGCTCCTTGTGGCAGGACTTCGTGACGATATAACGATGATAAGCGGTTCAGCATACGGCAATGTTTCAAGTCTATCACCACGCATAAACGCACGTTACGATCTGCTGAAAGGTAAGACGGGCTCGCTAACGCTACATGCAGGCTACGGAAAAAGCGTGAAACTGCCATCGTTTCAGGTGCTTTATCCTGCCGACACCTATACCGACCGTCTCGTGTTTACGCCAGGGTCAACGGCAGACAATAAGGCATACTACGCCTATTACACCAACGTGCAGCGAGCATTGTATAACCCCGATCTCAAGTGGCAGCACTCAAAGCAGTGGGAAATAGGAGCAGACGCTACCGTGGGCAAGGCACGTTTCAGTCTGTCTGCCTTCTGGAACAAGACGTATAATCCATATCAGATGGTCAACATCTATACCCCATTCGCCTATAACCAGACATCACAGACAGCGCTGGAGGGATGCGGGATTGCAGTAGCAGACAGAGATTACAGCGTTAACCCAGCGACAGGTGTGGTCACAGTGACGTCAACAGCCGATGGAAGCAGCGTTACACTGCCGTATTCAGAACGACATACCTTCCTCTCTAACCGTCAGTACGTGAACGGTTCGCCAGTTACGCGCTATGGGCTCGAGTGGGTGGCAGAGATGCCACTGGTAAGTAACGCCCATGCCGTAGGACTATCACTGCGCCTTGACGGCAAATATTACCACTATAAAGGTATTGACAACACGCTCATAGCAGGTAGTCCGAACGGAATCGGTGACCAGGCGGCAAATGCAACGCTACAACCACTGATAGGATATTATATAGGAAGCAACGCTACATCAGCCTCTTCGGCAAGCACACCAACGGTAAGCAACGGCGTATTAAACAAAGGTTGCAGCCTGAACACCACGCTGACAGCGCGCATTCCTAAGTTGAGGCTCATCATGACAATGCGTCTTGAGGCTACGTTCCTTAATTATCGACGTAATCTTTCTGAGCAACGAAGCACAGTATTGCTGAAAGAGGCGGGCGACATCACGGGCACAACGTACAACGGAGAGGAAAACCATTACGTGGCAGTATATCCTGAATATTACTCAACGTGGGACAACCCAGCAGAACGAGTGCCGTTTGCGGAAGCACTACTTGCCGCTAAAGACCACGACCCCGCGATGTACCAACAGTTGAGCAGACTTATTGTTAGAAGCAACACAGCATACTATTTCAATCCCCAAGACATCTCTGCCTATTACTCCGCCAACTTCTCCGTAACGAAAGAAATAGGCAGATGGGTCAGCATTTCATTCTATGCCAACAACTTCCTCAACAATATGTCGATGGTAAAGAACTCACAGACGGGCTTAGAGTCATCGCTCTTCGGCAGTGGTTACATCCCAAAGTTCTACTATGGAGCCTCAGTCAGAGTGAAACTGTAAAAGTTCCTCCTCGTGCGGTGGCGTTTCAATGCAGATGGATAACACAGTTTTTTCTCGTGCGGTGGCGTTTCAATGCAGATGAATAATACAGTTTTTCCTCGTGCGGTGGCGTTTCTACGCCATCCGTTAATGAAAAATAAGAAGATAGAAATGAAAACAATACGTCATATTTTTTCCTGTTTCATAGCGGTTCTGTTCCTCGCAGCGTGCAGTTACGAGGAACATCTCGATACCTATAAAGTAGAGGTAACCCTCAGCGAAGCACTCGATTCCGTGCCTGTGCAACTGACAAACTCCACAGGACACACCTTCTCTGCCTTGACAGACAGTAACGGTATGGCGTGTTTCTCTTTGCCTGCAGGTATCTACAGTGCCAATGCTTCGAAGGTAACGGATGATGGCTACTTCCGCAGAGTGTGCAATGGTTCCCTGGCGGACATCGCCATCAGCGGTACAAAGACTAACGTTTTGCTGCCCATCACCGTGACATCCATGCAGACATCTAACCCTATCGTCATAAAAGAAATATACAATGGCGGATGTCAGAAAAACGATGGGTCGGGCAAATTCGCCATAGACAAGTGCATAATAATATACAATAACTCCTCTGAGGCAGTGTCACTCGACAATATTGGCTTCGGTATAGTGGAGCCATATAATGCTGAGGCCAGTACGCACTCCTTCCTTAACGGTGGAAAACTGGACTATGCTGACGCCGATTGGATTCCTGCGCTGAACGGAATATGGTATTTCCAGGACGGAAACACGCTGGAACCATACTCTGAACTCGTGGTGAATGTACATGGGGCAATTGACAATACGCTGACATACAGTAACTCCGTGAACTACGCTAATGCCGCATACTACTGCATGTACGATGTGGAGACAACGAGCAGCGATGGAGGAAAGTATAGCAACACAATGTATTACCCATCACCTGCCGACGTGATTCCGACTAATCACTATCTGAAAGCAGTGAAATATGGCAAGGGTAACGCTTGGGCTATGAGCCAAACATCGCCAGCCGTGATAATGTTCCGCACTGAGGGCATAACGCCAAAGACATTCGGGGATAACGCAAGTAATATAATTTACCCTACTGGCAGGGAAGGAAACATTGTGTATGCTTGCCTAAAGGTACCAAGACAGTGGGTGATTGATGCAGTAGAGGTGTACAACGCCACTGCGCTGGCTAACTGTAAGAAGCGTATAACTCCCGACCTTGATAATGGTTATGCCACGCTAACGGGCGGTTACGGCCACTCCCTCGTAAGAAAGGTGGAGAAAACAGTAAATGGCCATGCCGTATATCAAGACACTAACAACTCAACAAACGATTTCTATGAAGCCGATAATTGCTCTCTTCGCTAACCTCTTGTGCCTGCCTGTCATGGCGCAACGTGACTTTGGGCTTACGGAACAGCGCAATGCGTGGCTCAGTTCGAACAATGCCGCTGCGCTCGTGACGCTGAAGGACAGTACCATTGCGCATGCTTCACTTGGCTATAGCCACACGGGAGGTGCGCTACGTTCACTCTCTGAGGGCAGAAGGGTGGACGCTGTGAATGCTGATGTGCGTTCTTATTATCGACTGTCACCAAGCATTGTGGCATTTGGTAGTATGACATATAGCAATGTTTACGGCTCACAGGCAAACGGAAGCATGTTCATTCCGACGCAAGAATTGATGCCTTTCGACCTTGTTGACGCTTCATCAGACAACGCTGGCGACAAGCGAATGGAGACATTCCGCATCAATGGAGCGATAGGATGGACGGCATGGCGCAACGTTTCGGTTGGGGCAAGGGTAGACTACACTGCTGGTACCTATGCTAAACACCGTGACCTGAGACACAGTAACACGCTGATGGACCTCAATGCAAGGCTTAACGCCCATCTAGCACTGCCAGATAATGGTGGGATAGGTGCAGGATTTCTCTACCGTCGACGCACGGAGACGATGTTGTTCAAGACATACGGCACGACAGACCAAATATATACTACGTTCATTGACTATGCCAACCGTCAGGGAGAGACGGAGATGTTTGGCACGGAAGGATTCACGGATGGCAACCGCGAACTGCCATTGCTTAACGAGTATGTAGGGGTCACAATGCAGGGAGCATGGAACTGGATGTTTATCGACATGGCATACGCCCACCGCAAGGGCTACTACGGCAAGCAATCGCAATATACCGCCTCGCACGAGCAACATCATGGCGACGCCTTATCGCTGCATCTGCGCTACGATATTGCCCAAAACACCCAGCGATTGACATGGATTGACCTAAGAATGACTACGGAACGCCTCACCGCTGAGCGCGAAAACTATCGTAAGACGACTGCTACTGACGGTACGGTGGCTACCTTTTACGAGTATTTTGAGCCTACAAAGATGGCGGACAAGACGCAAACCTACGGCACAGTGGCTGTGACTGCATACTGGAAACCCGCTGGCGAGATATTCCTTTGGCATGTAAAGGGGGGCGTAGACTACTGGACAAGGAGACAGACTGCATACGTCTTTCCCGATATTAACACTGCGAAACGTCACGTCATAGCACCCTTCTTAACCGCCAAACACGGCATCTTGACGCACAATTCGTCGCTGTGGACAGCGCAAGTAGGTTGCTCTGTGCTGACGGGAAGCGAGGAACAGTTTGCTGCTAACGCGGCTTTGGCATACGAAATTCCAGTGCAGGGCACACGAGTAAGACCAAGTCTCACGCTGAGTTACGACTACCGCACCGCAACGGGCGGCGACATGAAGGGACTGACACGCAATGTAGTAAGCCTTACTGCTGCCGCAACCTTTTAAAGCCACATCCTTGCATGATGGCGTTTACATCCTCATGTGACAGCGTTCTCATCCTTGCATGATGGCGTTTCCGTCCTTGTGTGATGGCGTTTCCGTCCTTGTGTGATGGCGTTTCTACGCCATTATCGCCCCTCAAACAACGAAAAAATAAACAAAACACAATAAAAACAAAAAGCAAATGAAAAAAATCTTTACTCTTATCATCGCTTGCGTAGCCGCCGTTTCGGCAATGGCACAGATGCACAGCGCAATGAATTTCATCGGTAACTCAGAGTTCTACCTACCTGCAATGAAGGAACAGACTCTCACCAAGACCGTTAAAGACGCTGTTCAGGTTACCATGAACGCTAACGATCAGTCTATAACCGTTCCTGATATGACATACGCTGCTATGGGTATGACCATCAAGTCGTTCACCATTTCAGGACTTACTTACACCATGACAGGTTCTTATCCTACTGGCGACATGGCGTTTGAGTGGAACGCTGACAACTTCATCACTACCACAACTGGTACTGATGGCAAGGAGAAAACCATTACTGGTTCAGCACTTAAGGCTAAGTACACCCACGCAACTGGTGAACTTACACTCGAGATAACGTTTACATACGGTACGATGCCAATGGCTCTCACTTACGATATCGATGGCTTCTACACCGCAGACAACGCTTGGGGACTGGCTGGTCGCGGCACTGAGGGCAATCCATATCGCCTCTTTGACGCTGCTGACTTTACCGCTATGGCGAACAACTACAGCACGGCCAAAACTGATAAGAGAGAGTATTTCCTCGTGATGAACGACATTGACTTCGGCGGTTCTGCCGAGAACCCTGTGCAACTTCCTGCTATTGCTAAGGACGGTAATGCTAAGATAGCAGAGATCTCTGGTGGTTTCAATGGTACTTTCGATGGTGGTAACCACACCATCAGCGGCATATACCACACCAACAACGGTAATAATGCGGAAGGAAAGTATAACGGTCTCTTCGGTTTTGTTGACAAAGAAGGTGTTATCAAGAACGTAATCTTTGGCAAGGATAACTATGTTAACAGTTGCAACTATGTCGGTTCGGTCGTTTCATTGAACCAAGGCACAATAGAAAACTGCGCTAACTATGCTGATATCACGGCTACAAACTTCGCTGCTGGAGGCATTTGCGGATTCATGGTAAATGGTAATGGTACCGTAAAAGACTGTCAGAACTACGGTAATATCAAGGCTATGACATACGCTTCAGGCATCTGTGGCGGCTCACAGTCAGGTTCTGCGGTTACGGAATACAACTACCTCATAGAGAACTGCACCAACAATGGTGACCTTTCTACTACTAATGGCCTTGGTTCCGCAGGTATAGCAGGTTCTTACTCAGGCTCTATCAAGGGCTGCACAAACAACGGTAACGCTGACGACACACATGGAACGGCTAAGTCAAAACAGTACACCGCAGGCATTGTTGCAACTATTAGTTACGCTGTAGCCCTGGAAGACTGCACCAACAATGGTAACATCAACGGTGTAAACAATGTCGCTGGTATCGTTGGCAACGTAATGAAGGGTGACAGCCAAGCCTTTACTGTGAAGAACTGCATCAATAACGGTACTGTAAGTAGCATTGGTGTCAACGTTGCTGGCATCATAGGCAACAGCGCACGTGATGAGGCTGTTGTGTCAGTAGCAGGTTGTACCAACAACGGTGAGGTGTCAACAACGGAAAAGACAAATTCTATCGGCAACATCCGTGGTGCCGCTAATATTAAGCAAGAGGCTGACAACACCATCGCTGCAGGCCTGACTGCTCTCTATCTTGATGACGCTAACATCACAGCGGTGAAGAATATTAACGCTGATAACGCTACTGTCGCTAACGGAACTTACGTTAAGAACGGTACTATCGTTATCGTTAAGAACGGCAAGACATACAATGTTGCTGGCATAGAGCAGTAATACTGCTACGTGAAAATAAAGAGTATAAAGTATTAATCTATAAACATTCCCCACAGAAACACCTCTCCTCCCCAACTGGGGAGGTAAGGTCGGGGGCAACCTATATGCTACATACAAAAGTAATATCGCTACTTGTTTGCCTTGGTAGTTTTATGGCTGCCGAAGCGCAGACGCTGCCTTTGGACAGTTGTATACGCAAAGGCAAACTCAACAATGGGCTGACCTATTACATAAGGCACAATGCTCAGACGCCAGGACAGGCTGATTTCTACATAGCACAGCGTGTTGGCTCTATATTAGAGGAGCCACAGCAGCGCGGTTTGGCTCACTTCCTGGAGCATATGGCATTTAATGGCACCCGCAACTTCCCTGATGGCAACGGCGGACAGATGTCTGTACGCAACTGGTGTGAGAAGAATGGCATCAAGTTTGGCGCCGATCTCAACGCCTATACGTCGATAGACCAAACGGTATATAACATCTCTAACGCCCCTGTCACTAAGGGAGGAGTGACCGATACCTGCCTTATCATTCTTCACGACTGGGCTGGTTCGCTGTTGCTGAAGGACGAAGAGATAGACCAGGAGCGTGGTGTGATACGCGAGGAATGGCGCACTCGTCGCTCTCGTTTTGCCTCTACACGCATGATGGAAGACGCTATGCCTGTGATATATGCTGGCTCTAAGTATGCCGACTGTCTGCCTATAGGTAACATGGAGGTTGTGGACACGTTCAAACACGAGGTGCTTCGTGACTATTACCACAAGTGGTATCGCCCTGACTTGCAGGGTATCATAGTTGTAGGCGACGTTAACGTGGACGAGATTGAGGGCAAGATTAAGGCTCTCTTCGCAGAAGACAAGGTGCCAGAGGGTGCTCCTGAGCGCACATACTATAGTGTTCCAGACAACAAGGACATGATAGTTTACACGCAAGCGGATAAAGAACAGCCTACGCTTAACTTCTCTCTCTACATGAAGCGTGACGCTGAGCCACGCGAAACAAGGGACACTCGCGAGGCGTTCCTTGGCGGATACAAGTCAAGACTCGCTATGTTTATACTGCGTCAACGCTTGGCTCAACTCTCACATGAGGCTCAGCCAAGGGTGATGTCGGCAAGTTGTCGCGATAATAGTTTCTATGTTACGCCAGAGAAGGATGCCTTTGCCCTTAACATCGGATTGATGCCTAACAATCCTCAGGCTGGTATTGACGCGGCACTGGAGATTGTAGAGAAGGCAAGACGCTACGGTTTCACCGAGGCTGAGTTAGAACACGCCAAGGTTCAGCACACTGTGAACATCGAGCATCGCCTTGACAATAAGGACAAGACACGCAATGCGGAGTACGCCAAGAACATTGTCGGCAACTTCTGTAGTGCTGAACCTTGCATGAACATTGAGTATGAGGCTGCCCTTGAGGCAGAGTTCTCTGCCACAGTAACACTCGCTGACGTTAACGCAGCGATGAAAGAGATTGTGACTGATCAAAACCAGGTGTGCATTGTCTTTGGTCCTACGCAGTATGACGGCAAGCCTTACACCATGCCTACTAAGGAACAGTTTAAGAACTGGATTGAGAGCGCACAGCAAAAGGAGTATACTGACGACAATAAGAACAACGAGGTAGACCCTACCTTCATGAAGAAACTGCCTAAGAAGGGCAAGATTATCGCAAAGAAGCAGGCTGCTAACGGCTACACGGAGTATCTTCTCTCTAACGGTATCAAGGTTAGCGCACGCCAATCAGACATAGAGCCTAACCGACTTACGATAAATATGTTCCGCCTTGGTGGTCGTTCGCTCTACCCAGACGCTGATGCCGCTACGCTACAGTTCCTCGGTTCTGTGGTAAGAGAGAGCGGTGCGGCAGACTTTGACTACCTTACTCTTGAGAAAAAACGTCGCGGCAAGGCTCTGCGCGTGGTGCCTTACATCGACTCTGAAGAAGAGGGCGTAAGAGGAGTATGCGTGGCTTCTGACCTGAAGACATGGCTCGAGATTATGTATCTCTACCTTACCGAGCCACGTAAGGACAAGAACATCTTCCAGAACACGATAGCAAAGCAGGAGTCTATGCTCAAGAACCGTAACGCAAACCCTAACGTTACCTATAACGACTCATTGCGTTACGCCGTCTATGGCAAGAGCAAGCGCACTGAACCAATGACGACTGAGCGTCTGAAGGAAGTGGACTTTGAGCGTATGTACAAGATATACAACGAGCGTTTCGCTGACCTTTCTGGCATGAACCTTATCGTTACGGGCGACATTCGCGAGGATGAGTTTGAGGACTTGATATGCCAGTACGTAGCAAGTCTGCCAGGTAAGAAGGGTAAGAACACTGACTGCAAGCCAGGAGAGCATATCCTCGACATTCAGCGTGGGCAGGTAACAAACGTGTTCCACGAGGAGATGAAGACGCCATCGGCTCAGACCAACATCTTCTACACAGCCGACTTGCCTTACACAGCCGACAATGATCTGAAGTTAGACGTGCTCTCTCAGATTATGCGTGCCATATATACAGAGAAGGTTCGTGAAGAGAAGGGCGGCACATACGGCGTTAGTGTCAGCGGACAGTTCTGGAAATATCCTTCAGAAGGTTGCTCTATGACAGTGAACTTCCGTTGCGATCCTAATAAGTTTGAGGAACTTCTGCCTATCATCGACGAGCAGTTGCAGCGCATAGCGACAGAAGGCCCTACTCAAGACCAATTAAATAAGGTTAAGGAATACGAGCACAAGAACTACGACCGCGCCGTGTTGACTAACGGATGGTGGGAGTATGTGCGCTATCATGAGTTGCGTGAGGGCATCGACTTTGAAAAAGACTACATGAAGAAGGTTGACAATCTCACGACAAATGACATTCGCGACTTCTGCAAACAACTCATTGCGGCTAAGAACCGCATACAGGTAACGATGAAGTAACAATAAAACCCACGCAATCTAAGTTCCGACCCCACCCCTAAATCCCCTCCCCTGGGAGGGGAAAAGATACTACAGAGGGGGGAAGGGCGTTAGATTATTAAGGTGACTTTTAATAATGTAGGTTGCAAACAATAACTAATAACCTTCTCCAGTATCTTCTCCCCTCCCAGGGGAGGGGGTTAAGGGGAGGGGCTTTAACTTTTTATTATGACAAAATCAATTTTTATTGCCCTCTCACTCCTTTTCTCTCTCGCTGTCAATGCAGACAACGTGATGACGAAGCAGGCAGATGGCACATACGTAGTACGTACCACCACCATCTGTAACGCACGTGGTTACCGCAAGGCAACACCAGTGGAGGTACACATAAACAAAGGCAACGTGGTAAAGGTAGTAGCCTTGAAGAACGAAGAAACGGTGCCTTACTTCACACGAGTAAAGCAGTTTCTGCTGCCAATGTATAACAACCTGAAACTCTCAAAGGCAAAGAAACTGACGGAGAAAACAAAGGTGGACGGCTGCACTGGTGCAACATTCAGCACCAAGGCGGTGCAGAAGAACATACGTGCTGCTATAGATTACTATGAGAAACATAAGTAATCCACTATAATCAGACATTTTTCAGATAACTACCATATACAGAAAATCCCGCTACCTCGCAAGGGTAGCGGGATTTTCTGTATTTAAGGATTACGCATTTCTCGTGGCATTGTGAGAGAAACGCATAGCGTTGGCTTACAACATCTTCTCCCATTGCATGAACTGCTCA
This sequence comes from uncultured Prevotella sp., assembly GCA_934272845.1. Classification (GTDB taxonomy): domain Bacteria; phylum Bacteroidota; class Bacteroidia; order Bacteroidales; family Bacteroidaceae; genus Prevotella. Next base: position 26,633 of record CAKQSF010000005.1, on the reverse strand, counting down.
ACCATTGCAGGCTCGTAATGCGAGAAGAATAGGCTGTGCTTAAGGTCAAGAGCCTTAATCAGTTGCATATCAGCCTCAGAGAGTTCAAAGTTGAAAATGTCGAGATTTTCCTCCATTCTCTCTTTGTGCGTGCTCTTCGGAATGATAACAACGCCACGCTGCAAGAGGTATCTCAATGCAATCTGAGCAACGCTCTTGCCGTAAGTCTCGCCTATTTGGTGCAAGACGGCGTTGTCAAAGAAACCATTTCTGCCCTCAGCGAGAGGTCCCCACGACATTATCTGGCAACCATACTTCTTCATGTATGCGTTAGCCTCCTCCTGTTGGTTAAACACGTGTGTCTCCACCTGATTTATCATAGGCTTTATCTCCACGTGCTCCTGCAGGTCGATGAAGCGGTCTGGGTAAAAGTTGCTAATGCCTATGGCACGTGCTTTGCCCTCTTTGTAGGCACGCTCCATGGCGCGGTAAGTGCCGTAATAGTCGCCGAAAGGCTGGTGAATGAGCAGAAGGTCAACATAGTCGCTCTGCAGTTTCCTCAGGCTTTCAAGTATGGAAGCATACGCCTTCTCCTCGCCAGCGTTACAAATCCATATCTTCGTAACGATGAACAACTCCTCGCGCGCCACGCCACACTTCTTAATAGCCTCGCCCACGCCCTCTTCGTTATGGTAAGCCTGGGCAGTATCAATCAGTCGGTAGCCCGTGTTGATAGCATCGAGCACGCAACGTTCACACTCCTTGGGGGCTACCTGATACACTCCGTAGCCCACTTGGGGCATCTTAACCCCATTGTTTAACGTAACAAAATTCATAGTACGATATTTAATATAGTATTATTGTGATGCAAATTTATAAAAAAAGACTTGAATAATACTTACCTTTTACGCCGTTTCTTTTACCTCTTTTACCTGTATCCCTTGCCTGTAACTTACCATTAAATTTATGCCTAATCCCCAAAAGTATAGTATTTTTGGGGATTATAATCCTAAAAAGTATAGTACTTTTTGGGATTAGGCCTTTTTTTCGTAAGTTTGCATGTCCTGTCTTTATGATAAATGGATGCGCAATTCAAACCTTTAGTGAAGTAAAAGAGAAGGCGGTCATTACCCCTGAGAACTTGTTGGAGTGGGTAATGTGGGTAAAACGCCTTTTCCTTACAATCTGTAAGTAAAACATACTTGTTTTCTTACAATTTTTAGAGCCATGCGCTCGCAATGTAATCAGTACCTAATTACAGTGTAATTAAGTCCAAATCACGAGGTAAACACTATGCTTTTACCTCGTGATTTGGGCGCTTTCAGATTGTAAGTTGTGGCTAAAAAAATTTTGTTGGTGAAATGAACCTAAATGAACTTGTAGGTTTCGAAAAATGTTAGTATATTTGCAAGCAAAAATTAGTAGCGTAATAGATTTGATAACAAACATTATCTAACTATATAACAAAACAAAAGACTATGAAAAAATTACTAGCAATGCTTGCGCTTGTAGCATTTTTCGTTTGTGGAGCCTATGCTTCGGGGGGGGTGAAGGATGTCGTTTATCTTAAGAATGGCAGTATTATCTACGGTACTATATCGGAGATAAATCCTGATGAGAACCTGAAAATCACTACGTCTGACGGTAGTGTCTTTGTTTATGAAATGTCAGAAGTAAGCAAAATAACCAAGGCTGCGTCATACACTAACAGTGATAATGATGAAGAAGATGAGGAGCCAGGCTATGCTCGTGCGCCTAGGTATCGTGGTTTTGTAGGAGATTCATATGTAATCGGTACATCAAGTTACACTCCTGATTGTGAATTTCTTTGGACGTCACATGGATGTCAGATACTTCCACGACTGTATGCAGGTGTTGGTGTCGGTGTAAAATATTACTTCGAGCAAGAAAACTCAAGGTTTAGGACTGAGGAAATGTGGAGTGTCCCCATCTTCCTTCATTTAAGAAGTGATTTCTTAGGAAAAAGAATTTCACCGTATGTTGATATGAAAATAGGTGGCAGCGCAGCCGATGTAAAGGGCTTTTTCTTTAATCCTTCTTTGGGTTGCCATTTCTATTTCGGTGATAGTAAGGTGGGACTTAGTGTAAATGTTGGCTACTGTTTGCAGAATACAGAATTTTATGGTTGGCGTTATTATGGCGAAAAAAAGACTTACAGTGGTCTTGATATAGGTGTAGCACTTGATTTTTAGTAATTATTTTTAACGTATGTTCTTATGAGAAAAATTTTGTTTACAGCCTTGCTATGTTTTTGTTGCATGGCAAGTATGGCGGCAGACCTAAAGTTGGTTAGCGGCAGCGTGGAATGTCTGCGTAACGAGAAGTATCTGACGGGTGTAATAGATTGCTCAGAGACCACGTGGGCAAAAGGCAAATCATTCGATGCTTACCTTGCAAAAGCAAAGCGACTGAGAGAATGGAAGGAGAAGTCTATGGAGTACTTCTACGAGTGGTTTAATGACGAGGTAACTACCATTACTGCAAGTAATGATACAAAAGACGTTAACTACAAAATCGTTGTGAAGGTGAAGAGTATAGACAACGGTGGAAAAATCATTGCCGACATTCTGCTTGTCAACGTCTCAACGAATGATACCGAGGCTATATTATACTTTAAAGGTTCTGACGGTGACTCCAAAGACTATATCACCCTGCGCGACCCTATGAAGGAGGCAGGTGAATGTTTCGGTAAAGCAGTAAGCAAATTCCTAAAGACAGGCAAAATAGCAATGATGAAATAAGGCGTTATGAAGAAGATTATAACAACATTCCTTCTGCTTGTAGTCTGTGTTATGACCATGTCCGCAAAGTCACTTGAAGTGAAAGAAGGCTCTACAGCGGTATTAAAAGAAAATGCAACTGCGGAGTTCGTGCTTGACCTTGACCACTGTACTTTTGAAAGGAAACAAGATTTCAAGGCATGGTGTGGTAAAGATTATGACGTCCGCGTGAGTCTTATGAAGGATTTCTTTCCTGAATATTTTAATGAGTATTCAAAAGGACTAAAGATTGTTACCGACAATACTCCTGCCAAGTACAAGATGGTGCTACACGTTGATGAGTTTGAAAGGAAAACACAGAGTATAGGTGCATTGACGGCTTGTATGAAGATACATGGAGAACTGTCTGTGATAGAGAAAGAAACAGGAAAGACAGTGTTAAAAATTGAGGTGCACTTAAAAGGAAGTTATGATTATGTGGAAACTGATCGTTTCACAAAAGCAATGAAGGCCTTGGCTAAGCAACTTCCTAAAATGAAATAATCGTATTTAATTTATCAAGCATGGTATAACAGTTAAGGCTATACTATGCTTGATTTGTCTTTATTCCTCCCTTTTAATAGGCACCGGTCCCGCTTCGTGCCCGAACAGCATCAGAACCTGGTTCACTTTGTCAAGGCGCAGTGTCTCTTTGCCTTGCTCTAACTCACGCACAAACCGCAGTCCCACACCCGATTTAGCGGCAAGATCCACCTGCGTCAGCCCAAACTGCCGACGCATTTCCTTCACGTATGCAGACAATATATTACTCATAGCGTTATGTTGATTATACCCTTTCGGTGGCAAAGTTACGAAAAAATATTGATATTACACCCGAAGTGGTATAATATTTTTGTTATTTTTATGCGGAATGTGTATCACGTTTCATGTAAGAGCACAACGATAGCAGTTCCTTAACTACCATTTTTGACATAGTTAAGGAACTGCTATCGCTTATACTTGTTCCTTAACTATAGTATTTGGGGTATTTAAGGAACTACTATCGTGCTTTAAGAATGGTGTAAAGGAGTAATGTAATGATTAAAATAATTCCTCGTTGTTATCGTAACAGATAGCAACGAGGATTTATTTATATTGTCTTTACGCCTCTACTGGTTCAATCAGCCAGTCGGTTATGTTGCGAGTCGTGACGTCGAAGTTGACGCCTACCTTCACTATCGGCAGTCCACATAGGGCAAAACGCTTTGGGTATTCCTTTAGGTTTATTTGGTTCATGGCGGTGGCAGCGTCCTTGTTTAGTTTCAACTCAAATAGGTAAAGGTGCGTTGCGGTGCGCAAAACCATGTCAACACGTCCGAAGGCGGTGCGGACCTCAAGGTCAACGTAGTTATTGAGAATGGAGAAAATGACGTACATCATCTGCTGGTAATGTCCCTCCGAGTCAGTATTGGCGCAGTAGGGGACTGTAGCGAGGTATGTTTGCAGCATCTGTAACGCCCCGTCCATGTTGCCCCGACGAATGAGTGCCGACATCTTGGCGATGGTGGTGGTGCCCTTTACTGTGTTCGTACCTATATAGTCAGGCAACAGACAGCGGTAGAGTCCTACGCGAATCTCCTTGTTGGGCAGGTCGAGAGTGTAGAGGTCGGTCTCTGGGTCGTATGCCTTTATGGTGATGTAGCCACTCTGATAGAGCAGAGGTATCTATAATTAGCGAGAAGAAACGAAAAAGTCCTGACCACAATGGCAAGTGGTCAGGACATAGAACTAATATAAACTTTAATATAAATGTTATTGTTATTAAGGTTATTTATATGCTTGTTCGTGCACTCCAGCAACGGCACGACCTGAAGGATCGTTCATGTTCTTCCATGCCTCGTCCCATTCCAGAGCCTTGGCGGTAGAACATGCCACGCTTGCCTCATGAGGTACGGCACGCGCTGCGCTGTCACTTGGGAAGTGTTCCTCGAAGATGCTTCGGTAATAGTATTCCTCCTTACACAGCGGTGTGTTGATAGGGAAACGCTCTGCTGCATGAGCCATCTGCTCATCAGTAACAGCCTTGGAGGTAATCTCCTTCAGAGTGTCAATCCATGAATAGCCAACACCGTCAGAGAATTGCTCCTTCTGTCGCCATGCTACGCTCTCTGGCAGCATATCTGCAAAGGCTTCACGCACCAACTTCTTCTCCATTACGGAGCCAGGACACATCTTATATTCAGGGTTGAGCGACATTGCCACGTCGAGGAACTCCTTGTCGAGGAACGGTACACGTCCTTCTACACCCCATGCGCTGAGTGATTTGTTAGCACGCAGACAGTCGTACTGGTGCAGTTTGCTCAGTTTGCGCACCGTCTCCTCATGAAACTCCTTAGCGTCAGGAGCCTTATGGAAGTAGAGGTATCCACCGAACACCTCATCGGCACCCTCGCCAGAGAGCACCATCTTGATGCCCATAGACTTTATTACACGTGCGAGAAGGTACATAGGCGTTGAGGCACGTACGGTCGTTACATCGTAGGTCTCAATGAAGTATATAACGTCGCGGATGGCGTCAAGTCCCTCCTGAATGGTATAGTTAATCTCGTGGTGTACGGTACCGATGTAGTCAGCCACCTCCTTAGCCTTAGCGAGGTCGGGCGCACCCTTCAGACCAACAGCGAAAGAGTGCAGACGTGGCCACCAAGCCTTCTCTGTACCATCGGTCTCAATACGCTTTGCGGCATATTTCTTGGCAATGGCAGATGTTACACTTGAGTCAAGACCGCCAGAGAGCAGCACACCGTAAGGCACGTCACTCATCAACTGACGCTTAACGGCATCCTCAAGAGAGTCGTGAACAGCCTTGACGCTGTCCTCGTATGACAGGCTTGCTATCTCAGAGATAGGTGAAGAACACTCTCCTGGCATCTTGTCCATCCATTCGCGAGTGTACCATTTCTCCATCTTAGCATGTCGAGACCAATAGTAATGACCAGGCAAGAAAGGCTCATATTCGTCGCAGAAGCCCTCAAGAGCCTTCAGTTCAGAGGCTACGTACACTTTGCCGTCTTTGTCATGACCTATATATAGTGGAATAACACCTATAGGGTCGCGACCAATGAGGAACTCGTCAGCCTCTTCGTCATATATGGCGAAGGCGAAGATACCGCTCGCTTTCTCGAATATCCATGATGGATCATCGCTGCCAGTCTTCTTCCATTCGCGGTAGAGAGCGAGGAAAACCTCACAGTCAGAGCCCGTCTGGAACTGGTAGCGGTCGGCATATTCCGCACGAATGTCACGGTGGTTGTATATCTCACCGTTGACAGCCAGCACCTGTTTGCGGTCAGGAGCATACAGAGGTTGCTGTCCTGACTGTGGGTCAACAATGCTGAGACGCTCGTGAGCGAGGATAGCAGAGCCGCCAACGTATATTCCGCTCCAATCAGGACCGCGGTGACGTATCTTCTGACTCATCTTCAGCGCTTTCTTTCTAAGTTCAGCAGTCTGTTGCTGAATGTTGAAAATACATGCAATTCCACACATAGTAGTTTTTCTTTTTAAAAGGTTATCGTTTAAGTTTGCTGCTTAATTGTTTAGTTGTCTGGCGATTTTGTCGTTTAGTTGTTTGTGTGATTATGTACTGTTGTATTAACTAAATCACAAAACAACTAAACGACCAAACCACGAATTCATTAGTTGTAACAAGCCTCACCGTGCTCGTAAACATCGAGGCCTTCCTCCTCAATAACGCGATCGCAACGCAATCCGTGAGTGTACTTAATGACATTGAAGAGAATCATACCAGCAGCGAAGGCGAATACTGTAACTGCTACAGCACCAATCAACTGTGTAGTGAAACTAACCTCAGAGCCATCGATGGCAACATCGCTGAATACACCAGTGAGGATAGTACCTACGAAGCCACCCACACCGTGAACAGAAACGGCACCTACAGGGTCGTCAACCTTACAAACCTTATCAATGAATGATACAGAGAAGCACATGCAGATACTAGTAACAGCACCGATGATGGCTGCAGAACCAATGCTTACAGTGTCGCAACCAGCGGTAATACCAACGAGACCAGCGAGCACACCGTTGCAGAGCATAGAGAGTGATGGCTTGCCGTCAATAATCCATGTATAGAACATTGCAGCAATGGCACCTGTGGCTGCTGCCATGTTGGTGGTAACGAAGACGTGAGACATGCTTACAGCGTTAGCGTAACCAGTAGCGGCAACAGTAGAACATGGGTTGAAACCGAACCAACCAAGCCACAGGCAGAATACGCCGAGGGCGCAGAGAGTAAGGTTATGACCAGGAATAGCGCGGCTCTTACCGTCCTTAGTATACTTACCGATACGTGGACCAAGTACTATAGCACCAGCGAGAGCGAGCACACCACCGCAGAGGTGAACAACAGTAGAACCGGCGAAATCGTGGAATCCCATTTCAGAGAGCCAGCCACCGCCCCATGACCAGTGACCTTCGATAGGGTAGATGAAGGCAGAGATAAGCATAGAGTATACTACATACATAGAGAACTTTGTGCGTTCTGCCATGGCACCAGAAACGATTGTGGCTGTGGTAGCACAGAAAACGGTCTGGAAGATGAACGTACACTCAGCAGGGACGTTACTGTCAGAACCGATAAAGAAGAAACCGTCCCAACCAATGAAGTCGTTGCCCTCGCCATACATGATAGAGAAACCGAGAATCCAGAAGAGCACCGTGCCCATCATGAAGTCTACAAAGTTCTTCATAAGTATGTTGGCAGTATTCTTAGAACGTGTCAAACCTGCTTCAACGAGTGCGAAACCAGGCTGCATCCAAAACACGAGCATTGCACCGAGCAATACCCAAAGCGTATCAAGACCGTTAACGTAGTCTTTGGATTCCTCTACAACAGCAGCGAGAGGAGTGGCGAATAATGTATCTATCATAGTTGTGTTTGTGTTAAGTTGTTGTTGTGTAAATTTGTCGTTCGGTTGTTTAGTAGTTTGCCTTGTTTGTTATGTGATTGTTAATATCATGCTATTTCACATCACAAAACTACAAAATAACTAAAGAACTAAACAACGACTCTACTTCTTATCAGCCAAAACCGTGTCGCCGTGTTCTCCGGTCCTTATAGAGTAACAGTCAATGACATCGCTAAGGAATATGCGACCATCGCCCACCTTTCCCGTGTGTGCCACGTCCATAATAACCTTTATGGTAGGCTCCACGAACATCTCGCGGCAGATGATGGTGATAGCCACACGCTCAATAACATCTGTTGAATACTGAACACCACGATAAATGCGCTCCTGACGGCTCTGACCGATGCCATGAACATCGTGATACTCAAACCAGTCGATGTCGGAACTAAGCAGAGCCTCTTTTACATCCTCGAACTTAGTCTTGCGGATGATAGCCTCAATCTTTTTCATACTTAATACCCTTTCTTTTATTTATATATGTGTTTGTGTTGTGTTTAAAACGTAATTATTGACGTTTTGTTTAATTCTGATGCAAAATTACAACAAAATGTCAATAAAACAATCACTAAACGTGCAAAGCGTTACAAGAAAAATGCAGTGAGTTTCGATTTGTAAGTAATAGTGAGTAAGATGCTATGATAATGTAAAGAAAAAACATCATAAAAGTGACAAATTGTTATTTTATTAATAAAAATACGACAGAATAGTTAAAAAACGCTTGTGGTTTCCGACAAAAAGTAGTAATTTTGCAGCAGAAAAAGAAAATGACACAAACACGAATGGTAAGAAGGTTTGAGGTTGTAGGTTTAAGGTCTTGCTAATATATAATAAGGTAATGACTGATAACCAACAACCAATGACCAACAAAAAGAAGAAATCATGAAACAAACCGTAAAGTTTACAAAGATGCATGGCGCGGGAAATGACTATATATATGTAAATACATTATTATATAATATACCCGACCCAGTCAAAGCCTCGATAGAATGGAGCAGATATCACTTCGGAGTAGGCTCTGATGGTTTGATAATGATAGGCAAGGCTACGGAACCAGGAGCAGATTTCTCAATGAGAATATTTAACAACGATGGCTCAGAAGCGATGATGTGCGGAAACGGTACACGTTGCGTAGCGAAATACTTGCACGATAAACACCTCACAGATAAGAACCCAATACGCCTTCAAACACTGTCAGGCATAAAGGTACTTAATCTTCATCTCAATGAGAACAGCGAGGTAGAGACGGTGACAGTGGATATGGGAACTCCGCAACTCAAGCAACCTGCACAGTTCGGTGTAAAAGGAGGGCAAGCCAAAAACTATGAGTTGATGGCGCTTGACAGAACCTTTCAAGGAACATTCGTATCAATGGGCAATCCACACTTCGTGATATTCCTTGACGAAGACGTAGAAAAATTCGACGTAGAGCGATACGGAAAAGTACTTGAACATCATGAGGTCTTCCCACAACGCTGCAACATTGAGTTCGCCCAAATGCTCAATGACGGAACAGTAAGAATGAGAGTATGGGAGAGAGGTAGCGGAATAACGCTGGCATGCGGTACAGGAGCATGCGCTACTGCTGTAGCAGCGCAACTCACAGGGAGAAGCGGAGCAAAGACAAACATTCGCATGGACGGTGGAACGCTGACGATAGAGTGGGGCGGAGCCGACGCACATCTCATGATGACAGGACCTGCCGCCATATCTTTTGAAGGCGAAATAGCACTTCCGGAATAGACAGTAGCACCACGAAGTGTAACAAGGAGCAAACTTACAACAATAAAAAGATTAGAGACAATGGCATTAGTAAACGAACACTACCTGAAACTTTCTAACAATTACCTTTTCGCTGACATAGCAAAGAAGGTAAACGCGTACAAAGTTTCACACCCCAAGGAGAGGGTAATAAGTCTTGGCATAGGCGATGTGACCCGTCCGTTGGTGCCTGCCGTCATAGAGGCAATGCACAAGGCTGTGGACGAGATGGCAAATAAAGCCACCTTTAGAGGTTACGGTCCTGAGAGAGGCTACGACTTCTTGCGTGACGCTATCATAAAGAATGATTTCCTGCCGCGTGGCATCCACCTCGATCCTAACGAGATATTCGTAAATGATGGAGCCAAATCCGATACAGGTAACATAGGTGACATAGTGCGTTGGGATAACTCCATAGGCATGACGGATCCTATATATCCCGTGTATATAGACTCAAACGTAATGTGCGGACGCGCTGGTGTATTCGAAAACGGCTCTTGGAGCAACGTAAACTATATGCCATGCACGGCAGAGAATAACTTCATACCACAGATACCAGACCACAGGGTGGACATGATTTACCTCTGTTACCCTAACAACCCTACAGGTACTGTACTTACAAAAGAAGAGTTACGTAAGTGGGTGAACTATGCGTTGAAGAACGATACGCTCATACTTTACGATGCAGCATACGAGGCTTTTATACGTGAAGACAACATACCTCATTCTATTTATGAGATAAAGGGAGCGAGAAAATGTGCCATAGAGTTCCACTCATACTCAAAGACGGCAGGCTTCACAGGCGTAAGATGTGGATATACCGTTATTCCTAAGGACCTTACGGCAGCGACACTCGATGGTTCGCAGCGTGTAGAACTTAACCATCTGTGGGACAGAAGGCAGAGTACGAAGTTTAACGGAACAAGTTACATCTCTCAACGTGCCGCAGAAGCAATATATACACCAGAGGGTAAGGCCCAGACAAAGGCAGTGATAGACTACTATATGGACAACGCCACACTGATGCACGAGGCACTTACCAAGATGGGCTTTGAGGTATTTGGTGGCAAGAACGCCCCTTACCTGTGGGTAAAGACGCCAAAGGGTATGACATCATGGAAGTTCTTTGACCAACTTCTCTACGGAGCCAGCATAGTATGCACACCAGGCGTAGGCTTCGGACCATCAGGCGAGGGATACGTAAGATTCACATCCTTCGGTGAAAGAGAAGATTGCGAAGAAGCAATGAGAAGAATAAGAGAGTGGATGAAGAAGTAAGAAACCACAACAACAAACACAAACGCTTATGAAAAATGCAAAGATTATGGCTCTCGCATTGCTGGGTGCAATGAGTGCAGCAACAGTTAACGCTCAGGACAAGGTAGAAGGTTCAGTATCTGCCGATGTAGTATCACGCTACGTATGGCGTGGTCAGGCACTTGGCGATGCCGCTATCCAGCCGTCAGCATCACTGTCTTACAAGGGATTGTCCCTCTCAGCATGGGGTAGTTACGGTTTCCTGAATACTAAGGACGCAAAGGAATTTGACCTCACGTTGGCATATTCTACAGGCGGATTCAATGTAGGTGTTACCGACTATTGGTTCTCTAATTACGGAGCCGACAACAAGTATTTTGAGTATCGTGCCCATGAGACAAGTCATGTATGGGAAGCCAACGTAGGTTATGACTTCGGACCAGTAGCCTTCCAGTGGTATACTAACTTCGCAGGTGCAGACTCACGTGGCGAGACAGGCAAACTGCAGTATTCATCTTATATGCAGTTGAGCGCACCATTCAAACTCGCTGACTGCGATTGGACAGCAACAGTAGGTGCCGTTCCTTTCAGGACAAGTTTCTATTCTGATGTCAATAAATTCGCTGTGACAAACCTTGCGTTGCGTGCAACAAAGGAAATAAAGGTAACAAAGAGTTGGGGCATACCAGTATTCGCAGAAGCATCATGCAACCCAAGCACCAAGAAGGGATACTTCGTAGCAGGTTTTACCGTAGCGCCATAATATATATTAGGTGTAAAAACTTGTATAAATACGAAAAAAACACTACCTTTGCAGCGCAAACTTAACATTGTACTGTAAGGCAAAATCAAACAAATGTTCTCCGCGACGCTATGTAGTCGTAAAGATAACGTCGCGGAGACATATAGCAAACCAAAGTACAAACCAATAAAAACTTAGATACAATGGCAAACTTAAGATTCCAAGTTGTAGCAGAGGCGTTCAAGAAACGTCCCGTAGAAGTTCCTGCACCAGAGGAGCGTCCATCTGAATTTTTCGGTAAATACGTCTTCAATAAGCAGAAGATGTTTAAGTATCTGCCAAAGAAAGTGTATGACAAGATGCTCGATGTCATTGACAATGGCGCACCACTCGACCGCGCTACTGCAGACAAGGTGGCAGCAGGCATGAAGAAATGGGCTATGGAACTTGGTGCGACACACTGCACACACTGGTTCCAACCGCTTACAGGCACAACGGCAGAGAAGCACGATGCCTTTGTAGAGCACGACTGGAAGGGTGGTATGATAGAAGAGTTCGAAGGCAAGAGCCTTGTACAGCAGGAGCCTGACGCATCTTCTTTCCCATCAGGCGGCATACGTTCTACATTCGAAGCACGCGGTTACTCTGCATGGGATCCTACATCACCAGTATTCGTTATTGGTGACACACTGATGATACCAACAGTCTTCATCTCATACACTGGTGAAGCACTCGACTATAAGACACCACTGTTGAAGGCACTCCACGCTGTAGACAAGGCTGCTACAGACGTAGTAAAGTACTTCAACCCAGAGGTAAAGAAAGTACAGTCTAACCTCGGTTGGGAGCAGGAGTACTTCCTTGTTGACGAAGGCTTGTTCTCAGCACGTCCTGACCTTCTCCTTACAGGTCGCACACTGATGGGACACTCTTCTGCTAAGGATCAGCAGATGGACGACCACTACTTCGGAGCAATACCAGAACGTGTGGCTGCCTTCATGAAAGACCTTGAGATACAGGCACTCGAACTTGGCATACCATGTAAGACACGCCATAACGAGGTTGCGCCAAACCAGTTTGAGTTGGCTCCTATCTTTGAAGAGACCAACCTCGCTGTTGACCACAACATGCTCATCATGGCACTCATGAAGAAGGTAGCACGCAAGCATGGCTTCCGCTGTCTGCTCCACGAAAAGCCATTCGATGGCGTCAACGGTTCAGGTAAGCACAACAACTGGTCACTTTCAACAGATACCGGCATACTGCTCCACGCACCTGGTAAGGACGACATCAGCAACCTTCGCTTCGTAACATTCATCGTTGAGACACTGATGGGTGTTTACAAGCACAACGGTCTGCTCAAGGCCTCTATCATGTCAGCCACCAACGCTCACCGTCTTGGTGCTAACGAGGCACCACCAGCAATCATCTCTTCTTTCCTCGGAAAGCAACTTACTGACGTGCTCAACCACCTTGAGAACAGTAACGATGACACCATCGCCATAGAGGGTAAGGCTGGTCTGAAACTCGACATTCCTTCTATCCCAGAACTGTTGATAGACAACACCGACCGTAACCGTACCTCACCATTCGCTTTCACAGGTAACCGTTTCGAGTTCCGTGCACCAGGTTCTGAGGCTAACTGCGCATCAGCCATGATAGCACTTAACGCTGCTGTCGCTGAGGCACTGGTCAACTTCAAGAAGCGTGTAGACGCACTCGTAGCCGGTGGTAAGGAACTCCACGCAGCAATCATCAGCGTTCTGCGCGACGATATCAAGACCTGTAAGCCAATTCGCTTTGATGGCAACGGCTATTCAGACGAATGGGTAGCAGAGGCAGAGACTCGCGGACTTGACGTTGAGAGATCATGCCCAGTAATCTTCGACCGTTATCTCGACAAGGAGTCAATCGATATGTTCGAGTCACTCAACATTATGAGTGCAAAGGAACTTGAGGCTCGTAACGAGATTAAGTGGGAGACCTACACTAAGAAGATTCAGATAGAGGCACGTATCTTCGGTGACCTTTCTGTTAACCACATCATCCCACAGGTAGTAGAGTATCAGACAAAACTCGCTCAGAACGTGGCTTCACTGAAGGCAATACTGCCAGACGACCAGTTCAAGGCACTCGCAGCCAGCAACCTCGCCCTTATCTCTGAGATATCAGAGCGCGTTAAGATAATAGAAGAAGGCTGTCAGGCACTCATCGATGCCCGTAAGGTAGCCAACAAGATAGAGTCTGAGCGTGAGAAGGCAGTAGCATACCACGACACCGTAGAGCCAAAGATGAGCGAAATACGTTATCACATCGACAAACTCGAGGCAAAGGTAGACGACGAAGTTTGGACATTGCCTAAGTATCGTGAGTTGCTCTTCATCAGATAAAATCTTTGTGAAGCAGAAAATGAATATAATAACAGACAATGATTTGATACAATAAACAATCTATTTCTTTTATCGGTTGTTTAAGTTTGCTGAGGCTTACACTCGTGAGGGTGTAAGCCTTTTTTGTGTTATGTAAGGTCGTAATGTGAGAAACATGGAGTAAGCAAAAGAACGCACTTAATGACCTTGCTATCGAGGTAGTGCAGTGATAATGATGAGAACCGCCCGTTATGTGTTGGTGATGTAGGGGTATAAATGGTGCAAAGTAGGGGTAAAATAATGTCTTTCCCCCTGTTGTGGTATATTGTAATGCCATTTTATGAAATATTAATGTTAACTTTGCCGTGCAGTTTCTTTAATGAAGCAAGCAAGAAAATATTGCAAAACTGATTAAGGAAAACAATGCTTTTCTGACGTAACATGATTAACAACTTTACAACTAAAAACTAAAATGAAAACGAATCTTTTCAAACTTTTTGCCCTAATGGTAGTGTTACTCATTGGGGGGGGCAGCATGGTAATGAATGCTGCTGCTGTTAGTACTTCAACTTCTATTCCTATGAAAAGAGGTGAATATGTAAACCTTAGTACAGCAAATTCTCAGGGAGCATTGACAATTGATAAGGCGAGTATTGAGACAAACGATGTTTATTCCGTAGGTAGCACGAGCGAGAAAACAAAATTGACTTTTAAATTTAAAAATTCAACTGCGGGTGATTATTTATTTAGTTTCCGTAGTGGAACAACGGGAATGACGGTCAATGTGAATGTAGAGGTTACATGTGGCACATATAAGCAAAATAGTGTTTTCTTTGTGCCTAACACAGGTAGTTGGAGTCGTGTCACATTGCATAATATGATACTAAAGAATCTTCCTCAGGGTGACGTAACGTTAGTATTGACAGTGAAGGACCGTACAGTCATTGATGAAAGTGTAGCACATAGTTATGCAGGCAATTATGGCTACTTCAGCATAACAAGTATTAATGATTATGATAAGGTATCATTAATAACATTGTCTCAAGGTACATATAGTGCGTCAAATATGTATGAAACAGCCAAAGACGACGTAGGCTCTTGTAAGAATGGATGCACCGCAGAGTATATCGCATATAATGATGTAGCAGGTGCTGCTACATTAAACATCGGACTTAATCGTTATGGCAATGGACATCTTAACCTGACGATAACAGATATAGAAACAGGGAAAACTGAAGTATCAAAAGAAATAGAAATTACCACTGACAATAGTCTTGGGTTGGATAAACCTACCTCATTCGAGGTTGGTAGCATGACGAAAGGTTTGAAATCCATTAAATTTGAAGTAGTAACAACTTCAAGTTACCTCTGCAACTACAAGAACCTCGGCTTCACCGTTGCCCCACAGGCTACCGTAGGTGAGACAGGCTTCGCTACCATAGGCTTCCCATGCGCAGTAACACTGCCAGAGGGAGTGAAGGCATACGCTATTACCTCAGTGAATAATAACACCGTGACCCTCACACAGGTAAACAACACCGCTGTTGCTGCCAACACAGGACTCATCATCTGCGCTAAGCCAGGTACATATACTTTCGCTCAGGCAACAGAAGGTGACGTAGTAGCAGACAATAAACTCGTGGCTAATACCGATGCAGAGAAAGTGGCAGAAACAGAGCAGGAATTCTATGTACTCGGCGTCACCGACGCTACAAAGAAAACCGTAGGCATGATGCCAATAGCAGCAAACGGCACCGTAGGACAGTATAAGGCATACCTCCCAGCAACAGAGGTGACGAGCCTAGCCAAGGGACTAAAGATTGTGTTTGGCGACCAAGCAACAGCCATCTCAGAGGTAGAGGCAAACGGTGCAGAGGCAACAAGCAATGCTGCATACAACGTCCTTGGACAGCGCGTGAATGGCAATGCTAAGGGCATCGTAATAATAAACGGCAAGAAGTATATTAAGTAAACATATAGTAAATAATATAAACCACCTCCACCTATAAAGGTATTCTCTCACTCCTAATAGGGGGGAGAGAGGGGAGGGCGCAAAATTAGAACAACAATGAAAAAGACATATATATCACCAGCGGTCAACATAGTAAAGATTAATGCCAACATGATGTGCGGTTCAGTAAGTAACGAAGATACAGGCTATAGTTTCGATGAAGGCATAGGCAGTGGCAGCACTAGTTCAGGCCTATCAAAGTGGAATACAATAGACTTTGTAGAGGACGAGGATTAATATAAAATCTTTACCCTCACTTAAATATTAAATCTTACAATCTGAAAGAGCCCAAATCACATTGTAATTAAGCCCAAATTACCTTGTGATTTGGGCTTAATTACGTTGTAATCAGGGTCAAATTACAAATCAATCGGTGTGCTCTAAAAAATGTAAGTAAAACCATTGCTTTTACTTACAAATCGTAACATTCTTTGGCGCGATGCCTGGGCGCAATTTCATTAACGCAATAAGTGTAGAAACCGTTCAGCGATGGTATGGTAACTTTTTACTACTCCGTTAAGAGTATAATACGG
Organism: uncultured Prevotella sp.; assembly: GCA_934272845.1. GTDB lineage: Bacteria > Bacteroidota > Bacteroidia > Bacteroidales > Bacteroidaceae > Prevotella. Next base: position 10,276 of record CAKQSF010000005.1, on the reverse strand, counting down.
TAGCCTGCCATGCAGATGACTGGTAGGTCTAACGTTGAAATAGCACCAGAGCAGAATATTTATTAAGGTGCAGAGTTGTCTTATTTATAAATGAACCGAAATGAACCTTGCAAGTTCTAAATAATATGTGTAAATTTGCAAGCGATAGATATACTAACCAAACAAAATGTTTATCCTACATTTTGCAACAATATAATTTAGGAAGTACTAAATTTACGCAATAAACCACTAACGATAAGACTATGATTGAAATTATTGGTGTTATAATAATATTATCAATATTCATTTTCTACTGGAAATTGCAAGGTGGAGATAAGAAGGTGGATGAAGAAATGGAGCGCATAGTAAATGCGCCAAACATGACAAAGGCTGCTGAGGGAACAGATAATAAATCAAGTGAAAAGGTGAATATAAAGGAGTTGTGCGTAGAAACTCTGCGTAAGTTGAACTGTGACGTGCACTTTGATGAAGAAGATGAAAATACACTGTATTTCATTTATCAAGGGGAACATTTCCGCATAGATACATATCATAATTGTGGGTTTTTGCAAATATATGATGTTTGGTGGAAGACAGTTGACTTAGATGATATAGATGAGATATGTAATGTAAGGAAAGCAATTAATAATGTAAATCTTAGGTGTCCGTGTACTGTTTTTTATACCATACAAGAAGATAAGAAACTATTAGCAGTACACACTAAACGTGAATGCGTGTTTATACCAGAGATACCAAGTATAGAAGGCTATCTTGCTACCATTCTTGGCGATTTCTTTAGGGTGAAGCAGACCTTTGTGAGTGAGATGGCGGAAATTAGTAGAAGGAATGAGGCTGTGAAGAATGATTAATAAATATAACCGCCAATAATAACTATTGATAAAGATTGAAATATGATTACATGGACAGACGGTAACGGTGGACTACTGAGTGATGATTGGAAAATCTTGATAAAAGGACCAGATGATTGCGTGAACTATGTAATACCTAAAGGGGTAGAGCACATAGCGCCAAAGGCTTTTTCTGGATCTCATGCGTTAAGTATAGATATTCCAAACACTGTGAAAAGCATAGGGAGCAGGGCTTTTGAATTTTGTTTAAATTTAGTAAACTTAGAGATACCAGAATCTGTGGAGAAAATCTATGGTAATCCTTTTGTTAATTATATGTTTAATTTGGATGTGTATTCACCGCATTTCATCTTTGAAGATAACGTCTTATATACCGCAGATAAACGGAAAATTATCGCTTGTCAAAATATGACAGGCTCCTATGTAACTCCACCAGAAGTAGAAGAAATAGGAGAATATGCATTCGCTTATCAGCCGCAACTAAAAGAGGTAGTGTTAACAGAAAATGTTCGTAAAATCGATGATAGTGCTTTTTACTCCTGTTCTACACTTGAAAGGATAACTATGAAAAATGTAACGCAAATAGGAAAGTATGCGTTCTATGGTTGTTTTAAACTCGCAATGATAGATTTTGGTGAAAGATTGAACTTGATAGATAAGTTTGCTTTTGCCATGAATATGTCACTTGAGAAAGTAGAATTACCAAAAAGTTTAAAACGTGTAGGGAAAGGAATATTTATGTGCTGCATGGGACTCAGGAGTTTAAAGTATCATGAATTGTATGTTGACCGCGAGCATTTTATTGGTTGTTTTAGTTTAAGTTCAATAAATGGTGAGGAGTATAATATATGGCAGTATAATGATTATGCGGACAATATGGTGATTAGTGAGATACTTTCACATACACAGAAGACTTTATATCAAGATAATAGATGGAATAATGACTTAATAATGAATGCCCTATGTTGTGGGGATGAATCAGAAAGTGAGCAGGAAGAAGAATATCCGTATGGATATGGTGACTATTCGCAGTATTAATATACATAGCGATATTCTTATAGGAGTGAGCGATTGGTCGGCAAAACGTCATTATAAGTAAGTGTTCAAAATTATTTTTATATTTAATATAGGCTATTTGGATGCAGATGTTTTCTCTGTTTGAGGGTTTCTGTCCCCCGGTAACGGGGGAACCGAAGGGGTTAATGTAATCATTGTGACAGAAAAGAGAGGAAGTAGATGCGCCAAAGAGACTGTATTAAATATAATTTCAGAAATAAAAATGTTCACTTACTGATATATGTATAAAAATAATTTTGAATACTTACTTATTAATTAAGTTTTACATAACGGAGGTAATTTATAGAACCACCCTTATGGAAATACCCAAAAACAGTATAAGGACTTAATGATGGTTTATTTTACAATGAACAACTCGATGCCTTTCTTGAGTCCCATGTTCCTGCTGTATTGTTTGTCTTGAGCGTTGTTCCAATGTTCAAATACTCCCAAACTACCAGTTTTGACACCGTTCGGACGGTAGTCTCCCCACTGCGCGTTCCATCCTCTCGCTGCTTCTTTAAGGTAATTGTCGCAGTTCAGGCTTGACCCTTTCTTGAATTGTGGTGCACCACTGAAGCCCAGTTCCTTGCCATACTCCGCAAAAAGGAAGTCGAGGCCTACGCATTCAATGGCAACTGGGTCGAGAGACATAAAGTAACTGCCGCTCCACTGTCCGCCAAACATCTTCCATCGGTCACGCTCTGGTTTAGGAGCACCTACGTTAGTCTGCATACCATAAAGCCCGTCTACTATATATAATAAGGTCTTCTTGCCAAGATTAGGGCACCCCATCAGGTCAACATACGCGCTATAGTCGCCTTCCTTGCCCGACATCTGACTTACAGTATGCGTGTTATGCATCTTTGCGGGGAAGGGGATAGAACCAAAGTGATTCTTTGCGCATAGCGTGACACCAGTAATCTCGTGGCCCTTCAGCAGTGCCATGTTGATGATGTAAGATGCTTCCACCACAGCCTTAGGTAACACAGTGCCAAGAGTAACGCTTGGGTCAGTGTAAGAGATGGCATCCTTCACCCAGTGGGCGGAGTCGACTCCAGCAGAACCAGTGGCACTCATCCATCTTACATTAGGGAACAAACGGTGTACAGGCAGGTAAATTCTGTCGGGCATGGCCCTTGTCTTCCAACCAATCGTAGCGTCATACACCGTGATACATTCTTGTGGCACGCCAGCGTTGTTAGTCAGTTGGCGGAGAATGGCTATGGTAGCCTGTGGAGATTGGTCTATGTCGTTGTCATGGTCAGAAGTGCTGTAAGTGTTGTTCATATTAATCTTTATAACCAACTGTTCCCCTTTTTTGTAACCGTGACTGCCGCGATTGTTATGAGAATTATAGTAATTGAAAATACTTTTCCATGCTTTCTTTACAGATTGTTCTCCAGATAAAGCGCATAGCGAACGGTCGTACATTTCGTTAAGACGCTTCAGGTCGATGTTTCCTTCGTCCCACCAATGACCATCATGCCCATTCCACAGCGCTACCAGGGAGTCTCTTACCCATGTTACTCTACCAGGAAAGATGCCTTTAGCCTCGCCTATGGGCTTATTCGACTCAAAATGTAGTTCCTGAGCAGATGCTTGCGACAAAGGAGCACAAAGCATAAATGTTGGTAATATCAGAGCCTTGATGCGGCTGATGATATTCTTTCCTTTTCTATTCCCCATATTTCTGATAGTTTGAATTTCTGTGCAAAGGTAGTAAAAATATACGTAAAGCGACTTTTCTCTGTGCTAAAAAATAAGTTCTGAATGGTTCTTAGAATTGTAATTATACGTAATGTGACTGTTCTGCGATAGTCACGTTAACCAAAGCCTTCTTTTACGTGCGCGCTTTCTCACTATGTCACAGTTAAACTTTCTTTGGCTGAACTCGGCTTTGTCGCTTGCCTTGGCTGGAAGCCAATACTATGAGTAACCGTGGGCATCGCCCACGGATTTAAGATACTCTCGCTATTCTCAGCCTGAAAGGATGTACATTATTGATAGTGTACAGCCCTCCAGGCTGGTATTTTCCTTCCTATGCCAAGTCCGTGGGCATCGCCCACGGATTTTAGATACTCTCCCTATTCTCAGCCTGGAAGGCTGTACATTATTGGTAGTGTACAGCCCTCCAGGCTGGTATTTTCCTTCCTATGCCAAGTCCGTGGGCATCGCCCACGGATTTTAGATACTCTCCCTATTCTCAGCCTGGAAGGCTGTACACTATCAATAATGTACAGCCTTCCAGGCTGGTATTTTCCTTTCTATGCCAAGTCCGTAGGCTTCGCCCACGGTTACTCATAGTATAGCCTTCCAGGCTAATTTTATCCATTGCACATAGTTACCATTACTATATTTTGCACGTAGTCACCCTTAAATTATCGCTGAAAAGTTACTTCATTCATGTAATCATTCAGCGATAGTTGCGTTAACCAAAGCCTTCATTTACGTGCGCGCTTTCTTACTATGTCACAGTTAAACTTTCTTTGGCTGAACTCGGCTTTGCCGCTTGCCTTAGCAAGAAGCCAATATTTTGAAGCAACGTTAGCAATTCTTTGGCTGAACTCGGCTTTGCCGCTTGCCTTGGCTGGAAGCCAATACTATGAGTAACCGTGGGCACCGCCCACGGATTTAAGATACTCTCCCTATTCTCAGCCTGGAAGGCTGTACATTATTGGTAGTGTACAGCCCTCCAGGCTGGTATTTTTCTTCCTATGCCAAGTCCGTAGGCACCGCCCACGGATTTAAGATACTCTCCCTATTCTCAGCCTGGAAGGCTGTACATTATCGGTAGTGTACAGCCTTCCAGGCTGGTATTTCCCTTTCTATGCCAAGTCCGTAGGCTTCGCCCACGGTTACTCATAGTACAGCCTTCCAGGCTAATTTTATCCATTGCACATAGTTACCATTACTATACTTTGCACGTAGTCGCCATTTAATTATCGCTTCTATATAACATGTATCATCCCTGCGTTACAGAGAACTTGCGATTGAGTCTGTCTAGTGTTGTTATTTCCTGTTTTGCTCAGGGGAAGGCCCCTGTGGTGAACAGAATAGTTATTAAACGTAATGTGACTGTAAACAAAAGTTAAAAATAGCCCTTTAGTGTAAGAAATACACATAAACATTTTGTTAATCAAAACAAAATAAATATCTTTGCGTTATATTTACACAAAACAATAATTAATCAAGAGTAAAGAAATGAAAATTCTAAGTCTATTTAGCAAGAAGTCTTCCACTGTAAATTTGCAGGTCGAAGACAAGAAAAGAGTAGTAGAGTCATCAGTATCAGACGCTTCAGAACGGGTACAGAAAGATGAAGAAAGCGGTAAGAGTGAAGAGGCTCCAAAATCGTGTGAAGCAGCATCAGAGCCACATGACAAAAGTGAACCGACCTCAGACGTGTATAACCTTATCATCCTTGATGAAAGTGGTTCAATGGGTGGCGTAACAAATCAGACTATATCTGGATGTAACGAGACACTCAATGGTATTCGCGCTACGGCAAAAGAGAACAAAGAGCAGAGGCAGTATGTGTCTATCTATTGTTTTGATACGTCAAAATCACGTTATCTGTTTGAGAACAAACCCATAGAAGACGTAAAGGACCTGATAGCAAAAGATTATAGACCCAATGCTTGTACTCCCCTTTATGATGCAATAGGTAACACCGTTAGTAAACTACAAAAGATTGCTACCAGTACAGACTCAATAGCGAAGGTTACGATTATAACGGACGGTTATGAGAATGCTTCAAAGCAATGGAGTCATGCCTCAATAGTATCGTTGATTAAAAGTATGAAGAAGAAAGGCTGGCTCTTCACTTTTATAGGGGCGAATATTGATGTGAAGAGTACCTCGCGCGACCTTGGCATAGACAGTTATATGAAGTTTGATCAGACAGATGCTGGTATGAAAGAGATGTTTGATTGTGAGCGTCGCAGCCAAGGGGCGTATATGAAGAAGATGGCTTATCTGCGTAAGAGGGATGCCTTCAGAAATGCTTGCGAAGAAGAACGCGAAGAAATGTTCGGAGCCATGAACGAGAACTATTTTACAGAGGGCGAGCGAGTTGCTCCACAATTTATTAGTTCCCTTGCTCCTAATGAAGTCTTTGTGTTTGGTAGCAATGTCTTTGGAAAGCACAATGGAGGTGCTGCCTATATTGCCTTATCCCGATTCGGTGCGGTGATGGGACAGGCGGAAGGCATACAGGGACAGAGTTATGCCATTCCTTCAGTAGGTTGCACGTTTGAAGAAATTAGAATGGCAGTTGAGCGTTTCACAGAATATGCCGTTCTGCATCCTAATAAGAAGTTCATGCTGACAGCCATAGGGTGTGGTAATGCAGGCTATACGCCACGTCAGATAGCCCCACTGTTCTGCTCTGCATATGGTTTTGGTAACGTTTATGTGCCAGCCAGTTTCCTGCCGTATGTACGAGAGGCTGACGTGTAAAGAGCAAAGAGAGACAAAGTTTCAAATCTAATTACGTTTATTTTTCAATATTAAGTAAGTGTTCAAAATTATTTTAATATTTAATATAGGCTATTTTGAGTCAGCTGGTTTCACTGTTTGAGGGAGCAATGCGGGCATTGTGACAGAAAACAGGGGAAGCAGATGACCAAAAGAGACTGTATTAAATATTCCAAATAATACAAGAACATTAACTTACTTATTTATAAAAATAATTTTGAATACTTACTTAATAAAAACGCGTTGGCGGAATTAGCGGGCTATACTTGTTGGGCTTACAGCCCGCATTTACTGTAAAATTAATACGTTTAAATTCCACCAACGCGTTAGTAAAAATGAATTATACAATAACAGACCTTACACAGGGAGCCAAAGCAATGGCTAAAAGTGTTTTTAGAAAAAGAAAGAATATTAACTTCAATTTAACCATGAAGAAGATGGCTTAGGGTATATAAATTGCTCTAACAGGCCTTTTGACCATCATAATTTGCTTATTAGATAAAAAATAGATACCTTTGTCATCGTAAAGAGACAGAAGAAGAGAAATGAACACTAAGGCAGTGTACAAAGTATAAAGTAAGAGAAGTGTACATGCAGAATAGGAGAAAGAATGAGGTACGAGAAACAAACCATAGCCTGCGTGCAGTATTACGACTCACCGTGCGGCAGGATAATCCTTGCTTCGGTGGACGATAAACTGTGTCTGTGCGATTGGTACGACAAACCTTGTGCTGAGTGCAACAAGCGCAGACTGGCACGACTGATGAATGTAGAATACATAGAAGAATCGACCGACGTGTTGCAACAGACCGTGTGCCAACTAGACGAGTACTTCGCAGGTCACCGTAAGACCTTCAATATACCCCTGCATACAGTGGGGACAGAGTTCCAGAAGCGTGTGTGGGAGGCACTGCAAGAGATACCTTATGGCGAGACAAGGTCGTACAAGGACATTGCCGTGAAGGTAGACAACGTAAAAGGCGTAAGGGCTGTGGCGCAAGCGGTAGGGGCAAATGGGATAAGCATTATCATACCGTGTCACCGCGTAATAGGAACCAACCATACTTTGACAGGATTCGCTGGTGGACTGGAAGCAAAGAAGATACTGTTAGAAATAGAAAGACGCAATAGCAGATAAAGTAGTCGTCTTGGCATATTCCACGGGCAGAGAAACCAAAGAAAATTTGGGCGTTACAAATAAAAGTAATACCTTTGTACACAAAAAGAAAAAGAAGATGGATTATATGTCACAAGAGGGCTACGATAAACTCGTAGCAGAGTTGCGCCAGTTGGAGACAGTAGACCTGCCCCAGGTGCGCGATGCCATTGCTGAGGCACGTGACAAAGGCGACCTTAGCGAGAATTTTGAATATCATGCTGCAAAGCGTGAACAGGGACGACTGCTGAGCAGAATACGCTTTAAGCAGAAGAGACTGGAGAATGCACGAGTGATAGACAAGTCGATACTGAAGACAGACTGCGTGGGACTGTTGAGCAAGGTACAGATGACCAACCTCGGCAACAACAGGACAATGTCGTACACCATAGTAAGCCCCACGGAGGCAGATATGGCAGAAGGCAAGATTTCGGTGAAATCACCTATCGCCCAGGCGCTGTTGAACAAAAAACAAGGCGACATCGTGGAAGTGCGAGTGCCAGCAGGACTACTGAAACTACGCATAGATAGTTTTGAGGTGTAGGGCGGTGTAACACAGCAATGCATACACTGACAGTGAAGTACGTAATTGCGCCAACGCATTCTATTTATATTCGCCAGATAACAGGAAATTAGCAAAATGATAACCCCTAAAGTGTTTAATATTAATAATTTCCAAGGAAAAGTTTGGCTATGTCGTGAAAAATTAGTAATTTTGCACCCGAATTTGCGGTATAGTGCCGCATAGAACAAATTATTAACATTAAAAACAAAAAGCAAAAACAATGATTATTGTACCTGTAAAGGAAGGCGAGAACATCGAAAGAGCCCTCAAGAAGTTTAAGAGAAAGTTTGAAAAGACTGGTGTCGTTAAGGAACTCCGTGCACGTCAGCAGTTCAACAAGCCTTCTGTACTGAAGAGACTCAAGATGGAGCACGCTATCTACGTGCAGAAACTCCGTCAGAGCGAAGAGTGTTAAAACTCGCTAAAAATTTGGTGGACTGAATTTGTTTTAGTAAATTCGCATCATGATTACTGAAGACTTCCTGAGATACATGGAGGCAGAGAAAGATGCATCGCCGAAAACGATTGAAACATATCGAGAGGCACTAGGAGATTTCCTTGCTTTCCTCAGAAAGACCGACAGTGATATGACTCCAGAGAATGTTGATAGTGACATAATCAGAGACTGGGTGGAGAATATGATGGATAGTGGATATAAAGCCACTTCTACGTGTAAGAAACTTAGTGCTGTGAAGTCGCTGTATAGATATGCACTAAGACAAGGCATTGTTAAGAAAGATCCTGCACATTGCGTTAACGGTCCGAAGAGACAAAAAGCACTGCCGTATTTTTTAAAAGAAATAGAGGCGGATAAACTCTTTGACGAGATACCCTGGGATTATGATGATATGGATGATGTGCGTGCGCGTACCATTTTATTATTATTATATAGCACGGGGATAAGACGCGGTGAGTTGGCGACGCTGAGAGATGGAGACGTTGATTACGTCGCAAAACAGTTAAAGGTAACAGGCAAAAGGCGAAAGCAACGAATAGTGCCGCTCGGTGAGGAAATGATTGACGCTTTACAGCAATATGTGAAAAAGCGTGATGAAGAAACTCCAGCAACGGACGATAGTGGGACGTTGTTCAGAAACAAAAAAGGTGGACAGATAACCTGTGATCAAATATATAGTATTGTGAAAGGTAAACTGTCGCTCGTTACGTCGATGAAAAAACGTTCACCGCACGTGCTACGACACTCTTTTGCAACAGCGATGCTGAATAACGGTGCAGGCTTGGGAAGCGTGCAGAAATTATTAGGGCATGAAAGCCTTAATACGACGCAAATCTATACACATGTGACATTTGAGGAGTTAAAGAGAATGTATTCCGGGGCACATCCTCGGTCTAAAGATTAACTAAAATCCTTAAAACTATGGAAATCAAAATTCAGTCACTACATTTTGACGCAACAGAGAAACTGCAAGAGTTCGCTACAAAGAAAGTAGAGAAACTCGTTAAGTCTTACGAAGAGATACAGAAAGTAGAGGTGCAATTTAAGGTCGTAAAGCCACAGGCTGCTATGAACAAGACAACAAGCATCACTGTGACAGCACCTGGCGGAACACAATTCGTTGAGAAAACGTGTGACACATTTGAAGAGGGAATAGACCTCTGTGTGGACGCTATGAAGGTGAAACTGACCAAAATCAAAGAAAAAGCAAGAAAATATTAAAAAACTTACCAAAAAATTTGGAAGTTTCATAAATTATGCGTACCTTTGCATCCGAAATCAGAAATGACGTTCAAAACAACATCTGATGGATGCATATGAGCATGCCTCTTTAGCTCAGTTGGCCAGAGCACGTGATTTGTAATCTCGGGGTCGTTGGTTCGAATCCGACAAGAGGCTCTCCTCGTTGAGAGGAGGTAAACCAGAAGGTGAGGTGACGCAAAGGGACGCATAATATGAAGGGTAGTTACCAGAGTGGCCAAATGGGGCAGACTGTAAATCTGCTGTCTTTCGACTTCGGTGGTTCGAATCCATCACTACCCACTTCTGAAATGATGAGTTTGCGGAAACGCTTGTTCTTGTGACAATTCCCATGAGTATTTGAGAAAACATGAAGCAACGTCTTCGCAAATTTTTTTCTGCGGAAATAGCTCAGTTGATAGAGCACTAGCCTTCCAAGCTGGGGGTCGCGGGTTTGAGCCCCGTTTTCCGCTCTA